>JAOULC010000033.1 GCA_029882215.1 Gammaproteobacteria bacterium
AAAATGTTCGACACCAGTGAACTTGATTTAACTGACGCCGCTTTTCGTGTGATGCGCTTACCGGGTGTGGCGAGCAAATCATTTTTAATCACGATTGGTGATCGCAGTGTCACCGGCTTGATTTCACGCGATCAGATGGTTGGCCCGTGGCAGATTCCGGTGGCCGATGTTGCTGTCACCACTTCATCGTTTGATACCTATAAAGGTGAAGCGATGGCAATGGGTGAGAAAGCACCGATTGCATTGTTAAATGCACCTGCCTCTGGCCGTATGGCTGTAGCCGAAGCCATCACCAATATTATGGCGGCAGACATTAAAGAATTGTCTGATATAAAATTGTCAGCCAACTGGATGGCCCCGGCCGGTCATGTGGGTGAAGATGCGCGTTTGTTTGATACAGTAAAAGCCATTGGTATGGAAATTTGCCCTGAGCTGGGTATCGCTATTCCGGTTGGTAAAGATTCCTTATCAATGAAAACCGTGTGGCAGGATGAGGGCGAAGACAAAGCCGTAACATCGCCGTTATCCGTGGTGATTACCGGTTTTGCGCCGGTGACCGATGTGCGTAAAACGTTAACGCCGGAGCTGCGCACCGATCAGGGTAAAACATTCCTGATTTTAATTGACTTGTCAGCCGGTTTAAATCGTTTAGGTGCCTCAGCGCTTGCGCAAGTTTATAAAGAGCTGGGTGATGATGCGCCGGATCTTGAAAATGCAGCATTATTAAAAGGCATGTTTAAATCAATACAGACGTTAAATAATGACGGTAAATTATTAGCCTATCATGATCGTTCAGATGGTGGCCTGCTCTCAACCATCGCTGAAATGTGTTTTGCCGGTCAGTGTGGTGTTACCGTAGAGCTTGATAATTTAATGCGCCGCTCGGATGCCGCGTCGGCTATTTTCGCGGAAGAATTAGGTGCGGTTGTTCAGGTTAAAGTGACTGATATTGAAGCGGTCATGGACTGTTTTGCGGCCAATGGTTTAGACGGTTTTGTGAATGTCATCGGTGCTGTGAATGATTCAAGTAATATTGAATTTATTGCAGACAATTACTCAATGCTTAAACTTGACCGTGTTGAACTGCAAAAAGCCTGGTCAGAAACCAGTTATCAGATTCAGTCAATCCGTGATAACGCCGATTGCGCACAACAGGAATTCGATAATATCAGTAATGATGATGCAACCGGTTTGTATGCATCGCTGAGTTTTGATCTGGATGAAGATGTTGCCGCACCGTTTATTAATACCGGTGTACGACCAAAAATTGCCGTGTTGCGTGAGCAGGGTGTTAATGGTCAGATTGAAATGGCCGCAGCATTTGACCGTGCCGGTTTCAGCGCACAAGATGTTCACATGAGCGATATTTTAGCGGGCCGTGTTGATTTGAATAACTTCAAAGGTTTGGTCGCCTGCGGTGGTTTCTCATACGGTGATGTATTGGGCGCCGGTGAAGGCTGGGCTAAAACCATTTTGTTTAATGACAAAGTGCGGGAAAACTTTAGTCAGTATTTTGAACGTGAAGATACTTTTAGTTTAGGTGTTTGTAACGGTTGTCAGATGATGGCGAACTTAAAAGACCTGATTCCGGGTGCGCAAAACTGGCCGCATTTTGTGCGTAATAATTCCGAACAGTTTGAAGCACGATTCAGTATGCTGGAAATTGTTGAATCTCCATCGATTCTTTTTAAAGACATGGCCGGCTCACAAATGCCGATCGCGATTGCACACGGTGAAGGCCGCGCTGAATACTCAAAAGACATTAACAGTGCACTCGCAGCAGCCCGCTATATTGATCATCAGGGTGAAGCCACCGAACAATATCCGGCAAATCCTAATGGCTCACCTCAGGGCTTAACCGCCTTCACAACAGAGGATGGTCGCGCAACGATTATGATGCCGCATCCTGAGCGTGTATTCCGTGCGGTACAAAACTCATGGCATCCTGATGAGTGGAGTGAAGACGGGGCGTGGATGCGGATGTTTCGCAATGCCCGAGTCTGGGTCTCTTAAAACTGCCATTAGCGTAGCAAATCCTGCGTTATGATTAAGATTTAAACTGCGTCACATATTAATATATGCTCCTCGCTTAAATCTTAATCATGCCTTGACTTTGCTACGCTACTGACAGTTTTAGTTATTTGAATAAGATACTGTTAATACGGTGTTATAACCTAAAATCGAAAGGCACCGTTTATGACGTGCAGGATGTACTAATGTCATGCCGCACATGGAAGTGCAGGAATGCCCTGTTGTATCCTCCTTATTTGATATTAAGTTATGTCTTGTCTTTACAGCACTACTGTCATTTTTATGAGAAGTTATAAATCGTAAATAAAAAGGCCGCTAATTGATTTCTGAATTAGCGGCCTTTTTGTCTTTATTTTTTACTGTAAACTGCGTACTGTCCACAGCAAACTTTTTTTAATCTTTTAATTCGTCGAGATACCTTTCCGCATCCAGTGCGGCCATACAACCGGTGCCAGCCGATGTGATGGCCTGACGGTAGATGTGGTCGCTGACGTCACCGGCAGCAAAGATGCCGGGGATGCTGGTTTGTGTGGCATTGCCTTCATTGCCGCTTTGAACTTTTAGGTAGCCATTGCTCATTTCCAGCTGGCCTTCAAATATGCCGGTGTTCGGGCTGTGGCCGATGGCGATAAAGCAGCCCATGGTCTCGATGTCTTTGGTGCTGCCATCTTCGGTGCTCTTGATGCGAATACCGGTGACACCGGAGTTGTCACCCAGTACTTCTTCAAGCGTCGCATTCCATTCTATCGTCACATTGCCTGTTTTTGATTTTTCAATCAGACGGTCAGACAGTATTTTTTCAGAACGGAACTGGTCACGGCGATGAACCACCACCACTTCAGAGGCGATATTTGATAAATAAAGCGCTTCTTCAACCGCGGTGTTACCACCACCGATCACAGCCACTTTTTGATTGCGGTAGAAGAAACCATCGCAAGTTGCGCAGGCTGAAACACCTTTGCCTTTAAAGGCTTCTTCTGATTCAAGGCCAAGGTAGCGGGCACTGGCACCGGTTGCGATGATTAATGCGTCACAGGTATACTCATTCGTGTCACCAATTAAGCGGTATGGTTTCTCATCCAGCTTGGTGGTGTGGATGTGGTCAAATATGATCTCTGTACCGAAACGTTCCGCATGCTTTTTCATGCGTTCCATCAGCTCCGGGCCCTGAACACCGGCATCATCACCAGGCCAGTTATCGACTTCAGTGGTGGTGGTGAGCTGGCCACCCATTTCCATGCCTGTGACCAGTACAGGGTTAAGATTGGCGCGGGCAGCGTAAACAGCAGCGGTATAACCAGCAGGGCCAGAGCCTAAAATTAAAAGACGACAATGTTTTACTTCACTCATTAGCAGGGTTTCCCAGTAGATTTATGCGTTATTATCATAAGAAAATTATGCGTGTATATTAGCATTCACGACCTCATTTTGATAATACTCTGACGCGACATCAGAGGCTAAATTCAATTGTTATTCTTTATCGGCTCAATTGTTAGTTTAAATGACTGATTTATAGTCGCTTGTACTGTTGCACAGTAGTGCCATAATCATTGTACTGTTAGGGTCAGGGAGTGAGTCAGAAATGAAGATTGGTGTACCCAAAGAGCTTAAGACCCTGGAAGGGCGGGTGGCACTGACGCCCGCTGGCTGCGCTGAATTAATAGAGCAGGGGCATGAGCTGGTGATTGAGCAATCTGCCGGCTTATTAAGTGGTTATGAGGATCATGAGTATGCCGCGGAGGGTTGTCGTATTGCCCAAGCTGCCGAGTCGCTTTATGCAGAATCTGAGCTGATTGTTAAGGTCAAAGAGCCAGTTGAAGGTGATTTGAAGTACCTGAGCTCACGGCATATTTTATTTTCATTCCTGCATCTGGCGGCAAATAAAGCACTGGTGCAGCGGCTGCTGGCTTCAGGCTGTACCGCCATAGCGTTTGAAAGCGTGGTCAATGAGCAGAATCAGCGCCCCATTTTAGCCGTGATGAGCCAGATAGCGGGTCGCCTGGCGGTTCAAATCGGTGCCCATCTGCTGCATCAGCCTATGGGTGGTAACGGCGTGCTGCTCGGTGGTGTCGATCATTCAGATAATGGTCATGTGCTGGTGATCGGTGCTGGCCGTGCGGGTGAGGCAGCGGTGTTACTGGCGGATAAGATCGGAGCTGATGTCAGTGTTTTTGATATTGATGTACTGAAACTGGCCAGATTGAAAAAACTGGGCAATAGAATCAGCACTCAGGTTTATGACCCGGTTTTAGTTGGCAAGCAAATTCAGTCGGCTGATTTAGTGGTAGGGGCTGTTTTGCTAGCCGACAAACATGCACCAAAAGTAGTGACTGAAGAGATGGTTAAAACGATGAAAAAAGGCGCGGTGATCATTGATATCGCGATTGATCAGGGTGGTTGTGTGGAAACGATGAAAGCGACAACTTATGAATCCCCCACTTATGTCGAGCATGGTGTGATTCACTTTGGTGTCACCAATATGCCGGGTGCCGTACCCCGCACGGCCTCGCAGGTATTGTCCGCTGCAATCCTTCCATCGGTCATTAAAATAGCCAGTTTGGGGGGCTTAGATGACAAAGTCATTAAAAAGGCCATTAATATACAGTCAGGGGCGATTATTCACCCTGCATTAATTGATGAATTTAGAGAAAATAGACAATAAAAACAAAGTTTTACTGCAATTTTCTGCGATAATCGTTATGCTTTTAATATTTACAAATATGACTTTTTAGGGGATTTTCTTTGGCGCAAGCTCAGCGTACTAAAGAGGCAAAATCACTGCCTCGGCTAACCACGCATATTGGACGTGGAGCGAGAGAAGGTGCCCTGTATATACTGCTCGCGATTGCCCTTTTTCTAATCTCTGCAATGATCACCTATAGCCCAGATGATCCGGGCTGGTCACATGCAGGCCCGCGTGATGTAGTGCATAACTACACCGGACATGCCGGTGCCTGGCTGGCTGATGTCTTCCTTTATCTGTTTGGCTATCTGGCTTATCTGTTTCCTTTAATGATCGCTTACAGCGGATGGCTGGTGTTGCGCGGTAAAAAAGAAGATCACAGCGCAGATTACAAAATACTGAGTGTGCGCTGGCTGGGTTTCTTTTTTACGCTGTTATCGGGCTGCTCGCTGGCAAGTATGCATTTTTATATTGAAAAAGGCATCTTACCGCTGGATGGAGGGGGAATTTTAGGCCGCTTTCTGGGGGATGAGCTGATCAATATTTTTGGCCTGCTGGGTTCCACTCTGTTGTTGCTGGCGCTGTTAATGGCCGGTATTACCTTATTCACCGGGCTGACCTGGATCGGTATTATGGACCGCCTCGGCGCTATCTGCATCAATGCTTATGATGGCATAAAAGCCAAATTCACCAGCATTAAGGAATCGAAAGAAGTCAAAAAAGCCGGCGCGGTTGCGATACAGGCCAGAAAAGAAGTCATCAAAAAAGAAAAAATAAAAGAAGAGCAGCGCAAACAACCGGTTCGTATTGAGCCGGTCATCAAAAAACCGGAAGTCAGTGAACGGGCGATTAAAGAGTCGCAAATTCAGCTGTTTGAATCACCCAATACCACCATTCCACCGTTAAGACTGCTGGATGAAGCCAAGCATTCCACCAAAGGCTTTTCTAAAGAAGCGCTGGAGGCCTTATCAAGACTGGTTGAATTAAAGCTGGCTGATTTTGGTGTCGACGTACAGGTGGTTGCGGTGCATCCCGGGCCTGTTATCACCCGTTTTGAACTGGACCTGGCACCGGGTATTAAAGCCGCCAAAATCACCGCGCTTTCGCGGGATCTGGCGCGCTCGTTATCGGTACCCAGTGTTCGCGTGGTTGAAGTCATTGCCGGAAAATCGGTGGTTGGTCTGGAAATCCCCAATGAAGACCGCGAAATTGTTTACCTCAGTGAGATTCTGACATCAAAAGAATTTGATAAAGCGTCATCGTCACTGACAGTTGGTCTGGGTAAAGATATTTCCGGCAAATCGGTGGTGGCCGATGTTTCAAAAATGCCGCACTTATTGGTCGCCGGTACAACAGGCTCCGGTAAGTCCGTGGGTATCAACACCATGATCATTAGTCTGTTGTACAAGAGCACTCCAAAAGATCTTCGCCTCATTATGGTTGACCCAAAAATGCTCGAGCTGAGTGTTTATGACGGTATTCCGCACTTGCTGACCCCGGTTGTCACCGATATGAATGACGCCGCCAACGCACTTCGCTGGAGTGTCGCAGAAATGGAAAAAAGATATAAACTAATGGCTGCATTAGGTGTCAGAAATATCATTGGCTATAACAAAAAAGTCAATGATGCAGCGGCTGCCGGAGAACCGATAAAGGATCCGTTATTTAAGCGTAAAGATGCTGAAGAAGGTGAAGAAGCAAAAGAGCTGGCTCACCTGCCATATATTGTTATCGTGATTGATGAATTTGCCGACCTGATCATGGTGGTGGGTAAGAAAATAGAAGAGTTAATTGCGCGTCTTGCACAAAAGGCAAGGGCCTGTGGTATACACCTGATACTGGCAACTCAGCGACCTTCGGTGGATGTTATCACCGGTTTAATTAAATCCAACATTCCGAGCCGGATTGCTTTTCAGGTTTCCTCACGAATTGACTCACGGACGATTCTGGATCAGATGGGCGCAGAGCAATTACTTGGTCATGGCGATATGCTGTATATGAATGTGGGGCAGAATATTCCTGAACGGGTACACGGTGCCTTTGTTGATGATCATGAGGTGCATAAAATTGTTGCTCATATCAAAGAGCAGGGTAAACCGGAATACATTGATTCAATATTAGAAGATAATAGCGAAGCTGGTATGCTGCCAGGCGAAGCACCGGCAAAAAGAGACGGTGACAGTGATGCACTTTATGATGAGGCGGTAAAAATTGTCACCGAAAGCAGAAAAGCGTCAATCTCATATGTGCAGCGACGACTGAGAATCGGTTATAACCGTGCAGCGAGCATGATAGAAGAAATGGAAGCATCGGGTGTGGTTTCATCCATGCAGTCAAATGGTAGCCGGGAAGTTCTCGCGCCGCCTCCTGTTGATATTTAACTTTAATGAATAAAATAATGAAGAATTTCCTGAACAAAATACTATCGGTTGTTTTCTTAATGACCTGCGTGGTTCAGCTGTCGCAGGCTGAGAATACCGGCGTTATGCAGCTGAAAAATTTTATGCAAAAGTCCGCGAACTTTAGCGCATCCTTTAGCCAGAGTTTATTTGATGACAGAGGCAGTGAATTACAATATTCAGCCGGTCGTTTCTCATTGCAGAAGCCGGGTAAGTTCTCGTGGGATTATGAAGAGCCGTATCATCAGGTGATTATGTCTGATGGCAAAGTCATCTGGATGTATGACAGTGAACTGGAGCAGGTCACTATCAAGCCGGTAGATTCGGCATTATCCAAAACCTCAATGGTGTTACTGTTTAATAAAACCAATATTGATAATGATTTTAATATCGTCACACTGGATGTGATTGACGGGGTTAGCTGGCTGGAACTGACGACAAAACAGTCTGATTCTGAGTTTAGTAATATTTTAATCGGTATGAAAAATAACTTAATCGACAGTCTGAAGATGATTGACGGTTTTGGTCAAACCACGGTGATTAAATTTACCAACAGCAAGACGGCTGTAAAATTTAAAAGCAATCGTTTCAAATTCGTGATTCCAAAAAATGCTGATGTCATTGGCGGTGCCTAGTCAATGTCAGAGTATCAGGCCTACAGACCGTTAGCCGACAGAGTAAGACCCGAAAAATTCGAAGATTACATTGGTCAGGAACATATTCTGGCTGATGATAAGCCGCTGCGCATTGCTATCCAAAACGAACGCTTGCATTCCATGGTTTTCTGGGGGCCTCCGGGTACCGGTAAAACAACACTGGCACGGATGATTGCAAATTATTGCAACGCACAGTTTCTGAGTATTTCTGCGGTACTGGCCGGCGTTAAAGACATTCGTCATGCGATTGAGCAGGCCAAACAATTTCAGGCCATGTATCAGAAACCGACTATTTTATTTGTCGATGAGGTGCATCGCTTCAATAAATCACAACAAGATGCTTTTTTACCTTTTGTTGAAGACGGCACCGTTTTTTTTATTGGTGCTACCACCGAGAATCCCTCGTTTGAATTAAATAATGCATTATTATCCCGTACTAAAACTTATGTTTTAAAGAGCCTGTCTGAGGAAAGTCTTGTTCAGGTTTTGAAGCATGCACTTGGAAGTGATCGGCTACTGTCATCTCAAAAAATTCAAATTGAAGATGAATTGCTAGTAATGCTTGCAAAAGCTGCCGATGGTGATGCAAGACGATCATTAAATTTACTCGAAATCGCAGTTGAGCTTGCTTCAATCGTCGATGACAAACTAGTCATCAGCCGCGAAACAATCGAAGCGGTTTGTACACAGGGCCTGCGTCGGTTCGATAATCGGGGCGAGGTCTTTTACGATCAGATTTCTGCCTTCCATAAATCTGTTCGCGGCAGTAATCCAGATGCAGCTCTATACTGGTATTGCCGTATGATGGATGGCGGATGCGATCCGCTTTATGTTGCCAGAAGAATGGTATCCATTGCCAGTGAAGACATCGGTAATGCTGACCCTCGTGCATTGCAACTGGCGTTGAATGCCTGGGATGCTGTGCAGCGGCAAGGCATACCTGAAGGCGAACTGGCAATGGCGCAAGCGATTACTTACCTCGCTTCTGCACCTAAAAGTAATGCATCATATCTTGCATTAAAAGCTGCTAAACAGGCGGCAAGACAATGTGGCACACTTGAAGTACCCATGCATTTGAGAAACGCACCAACCAAACTCATGGAAGAACTTGATTACGGCAAAGGCTATCGTTACGCTCATGATGAGCCTGATGCATTTGCCCCGGGCGCAACATACTTTCCCGATGAAATGGGGGAGCAAGAGTACTATCATCCCAATGAAAGAGGCTTAGAAATAAAAATCAGTGAAAAATTACATCGCCTCAGAACACTGAACAGAAACTATAATAAATAATTGAAATAGCAGCTGGTATTCACCTTTTACTAAAACCATTTAACAGTCATATATTCAACAGCCTCAGTGTTTATTGTGCTCTCTGACTGATTAAACTATATTTACTCTATATACTTATCTTAGTCAGGTCATTAAAGGCATTTTCTTGGACGAACAATGGTTGGCACAGCTTTCACCTCTGAACGAGCTTACCTCTGCTGACAGAACCTGCCTGGCGGATAAAGCACATGTTATTCATGTTAGCAGAGGGTTTACACTCGATTCTTCTGATGAGTACCGCTGGTTAATTTATCTGCAGTCAGGCCGGCTGGAGCTGATTACTAAAGACTATTCAACGTTTAAAATTTCAGCTAATAACGACAGATCAAAGCAACCGGTATTTTCAGAAAAAGATCATAAGATAAGAGCCGTTGCCGAAGAACCATCCACCATTGTTCGCTTTGACCGGCAGTACTTCAATACACTTTTTAACCAGGCATTACTTACAGCGGAACAAGTTGAAACGTTTGAAGTGACCGAAGCTGAGGGTGATCTCTTTGCTTCTATCTTACATGCTTATAATCTTGGAAAACTCGAGTTACCCAGTATCCCTGAGATTGCATTAAAAGTTAAAGAAGCTATTTCTGATCCGGATGTTACGGCCGAAAGTCTTTCCCGCATATTGGAGGCCGATCCGGCGATCGTTGCACGTCTTATGCAGGTTGCAAACAGCCCGATAAACAGAGGTGTTAATCCGTTAGAGAGTATTAGCGCGGCCATTATTCGTTTGGGTTTTACTACTACTCGTGATCTTGTACTTTGCCTTTCGATTAAAGAGCTCTTTACTGCGACTTCGCCATTATTAAATAAAAGAATGCAGAGTCTGTATGATCACAGTACAGAAGTTGCCGCTATCGCCTACACACTGGCTAACAAAGCCACACATTTAGAAGCCGATAATTTGCTACTTGCCGGTCTGCTGCACGATATCGGTGTTATTCCAATTCTGGTTTACATTGATCAAAGTGATATTGCGGTTGATAGTATGGATCAGGTTGAAGAAATAATCTCGGATCTGCGTATTGCTGTTGGCAGTATGGTGGTTAATAACTGGTTGCTATCACCCGATTTAGTCAGTGTTGTTGAAAATGCCGAAAACTGGGGCAGGGATGTTGCCGGTGAAGCAGATATGTGTGATGTCATACTGGCCGCACAGATTTATTATCGTCTGTTACATCATCAGTTAGAAGATATACCGACACCTGGCCAGGTACCGGCTTTCCATAAATTATTTCCTGAACATCAGAATCCGCAACTGATTAATGAAATACTGGCTGAGGCTGAGGCTGAAGTCGAAGAGGTAAAACGATTATTGCGGATGTAAGCCTTATTCAGTTGGATAATAGAAACAGTAAATTTATGCAATGATTTTTCAGATTCAGAGAAGTGATGTCAGGCTGTTGCCTGAATAATCAGTGTCGTTAAGTAAATATAACTGTGCAAAAAAAAGCCGGGGAAATCCCCGGCTTTTTTTTGCACGTCTGTTGTCCGGCTGAGCCGGGCAACAGAGAGAATATTACTTCTCTTTTTTACGTTCTTCAGCTTCTCTGATAACTTCATCAGAAACGTTCTTAGGACATGGGTTGTAATGATCAAATTCCATAGAGAACTGACCACGACCCGATGTCATAGTACGCAGGTCACCGATGTAACCGAACATTTCAGAAAGCGGGCACTGTGCCTTGATACGAACACCGGTAGGGCCGGCATCCTGGCCTAAGATCATGCCGCGACGACGGTTTAAGTCACCGATAACATCACCGACGTTGTCATCAGGCGTGAACACGTCAACTTTCATGATAGGCTCGATGATCTGAGGGCCTGCTTTTTTAACGGTCTGACGGAATGCGCCTTTAGCCGCAATTTCGAAAGCAATTGCTGATGAGTCCACCGCGTGGAAAGCACCGTCCATTAATGTGAACTTAATGTCCAGAACCGGGTAACCGGCCAGTACACCAGTACCCATCATGCTGTTGAAACCTTTTTCAACGGCAGGCCAGAATTCACGAGGTACGTTACCACCGGTTACTTTAGATTCAAACACAAAACCTGAGCCAGGTTCACCTGGTTCGATGATGTAGTCGATTTTACCGTACTGACCTGAACCACCAGACTGTTTCTTATGTGTGTAAGAGTCTTCAACTTGCTGAGTGATTGTTTCGCGGTATGCAACCTGTGGCTTACCAACAATCAGTTCAACACCGTGAGTACGCTTGAGGATATCAACTTTGATATCAAGGTGTAATTCACCCATACCTTTAAGGATGGTTTCACCACTGTCTTCATCAGTTTCAACGTAGAACGACGGATCTTCTGCAACCATTTTACCGATCGCAATACCCATTTTCTCAGAAGCGCCTTTATCTTTTGGTGCTACCGCGATAGAGATAACTGGCTCAGGGAATACCATAGGCTCAAGTGTTGCCGGGTTTTTAACATCAGCTAACGTGTGACCTGTCTGAACATTTTTCAAACCAACGAAAGCGACGATATCACCCGCCTGGCAAGAATCAATTTCATTACGGTCATTAGCGTGCATTTCCACCATACGGCCGATACGCTCTGTTTTACCAGTGAAGGTATTAAGTAAAGTATCACCTTTATTAACTGTACCTGAATAGATACGAACGAAAGTCAGGGCACCGAAACGGTCATCCATGATTTTGAACGCAAGTGCACGTACAGGTAGGGTGGCGTCAACGATCGCAGACTTACCAGTAGGCTCACCTTCAAGATCAACTTCAGGCTGTGGAATAACTTCAGTCGGGCTTGGCAGGTAATCAACAACACCGTCCAGAACATTCTGAACGCCTTTGTTTTTAAATGCAGAACCACAGAAAGTAGGGAAGAAGTCCAGATTGATAGTGCCTTTACGGATACAGCGCTTAAGCTCTTCAATAGAAGGCTCGGTGCCATCAAGATACGCTTCCATCAGATCATCATCCTGCTCAACAGCCGTTTCGATCAGCATTTCACGGTATTCTTCGATTTTGTCAGCCATATCAGCAGGTGGCTCGATAATTTGGTAATTCATTGGATCACCAGAGCCATCCCAGACCCATGCTTTACGAGTCAGCAGGTCAACCACACCGGTGAAATCATCTTCGATGCCGATAGGCAGAACCATAATCAACGGGTTAGCCGCTAATACGTTTTTAACCTGGTCTACTACGCGGTAGAAATCACCACCCATACGATCGAGCTTGTTAACGAAAATAACACGGGCAACACCGGATTCGTTAGCATAACGCCAGTTAGTTTCTGACTGTGGCTCAACACCACCAGAGGCACAGAATACACCGATACCGCCGTCCAGTACTTTTAATGAACGGTAAACTTCGATAGTGAAGTCAACGTGTCCTGGTGTATCGATGATGTTAAAACGATGATCTTTCCAGAAACAAGTTGTGGCAGCAGACTGGATAGTAATACCGCGCTCAGCTTCCTGTTCCATGAAGTCAGTAGTCGATGCACCATCATGTACTTCACCGATCTTATGGATCTTACCGGTCAGTTTCAGGATACGTTCAGTCGTTGTTGTTTTACCGGCATCTACGTGGGCGAAGATTCCAATGTTTCTGTAAAGCGATAGGTCAGTCATTTTTGCACTCTGAAGTTGGCATTAAAATACTGGCATCCATACTCTGAGTTAGTCTCATTTGATCACTGACTCTGATGGTCCAGGTTCCAGATGGATTTCTATTGAAGCGATGTGTCCAGCTCGAATAAAACCAATCCGGGGAAACTTGCATTCAAGTGTAGCAGCGTTGATTATTCCCGCTAGCCCACTCATCCATTTTTGAAGGGGGACATTCTACAGGAAAAACAGGTGCAAATAGTATATATATCGGCGTGAAATACTGAATTTTTGGAATAAATTTAGCTATTTGTATGATTTTTCTTTGAATTGAGCCGGCTTGTGTACCATTCGCTGGCCATTGTGGCTGTTAGAGATGCGATTATGCCGTGCTTACAGGCTTAAAAAGGCTATCAAAACAATGACTTCGCTGAGTTCAACCAGGGTACCGGCGACATCACCGGTGATACCGCTAATGCGCTTGATACTGAGCTGGCGAATAATAAAAAAGACCGATAAAGCGGCAAAAATGACAATTAATGCAGATATACCCATTAAACTCACTGCTAAAGTTACCGTCAGTAGCTGCATTAAAAGGTGTCTTGTATTGGATTTGTGTTGTGTTAACGCCTGCCCCAGGCCACTGCTCCGCACATAACGGGTGGTATGGAATAGCAGGGGCAACAGACTGCGTGCGAGAACCGGTGATAAAATCAATGCCGCCCATGCCTGTTGAGTGATGACCGCTTCAATCGCGCTAAACTTTAATAGCAGCAGACAAACCACGAGAGTAACGGCCACCGGCCCGCTTTGCGGGTCTTTCATGATGGCCAGTGTTTTGTCTTTGTCGCCATAACCACCCACCCAGGCATCGGCACAGTCAGCCAGCCCGTCCAGGTGCAGCGCACCGGTCAGCATCACCCAGGTTGTCAGAACAATAGCGGCCAGCAAATGACTGGAGGGCAGTGTGATATACAGCGCACTGAGGCTGAGTATGACACCAATCATCAGCCCGACCAGTGGGTAATAGTACTGAGATAAACCGATTTCGCGATCACTGATCGCAGCCAGATTTGGAGTGGGTAGGCGGGTTAAAAATTGCACGGCCAGCAATATCGGGCGAATCATTTAACGGCACCTGCATGAAACACTAAACTGGCGTACTGTTTTTCATCTTCATCAAAGCTGATGCGTATCCGGCTCATTGAAGCCAGCGGACATTCTATTGATAACAGCTGAGAGAGTGGTATTGATAAAACATGAGCGATAATCATTCTAATAACGCCGCCATGTGTCACTAGAAGCACGTTTTTGTCACTATGTTCACAGATTAAATTTTCCCAGCCAGCAACAATACGTTGTTGAAAATCCAGCAGCTTCTCACCATTAGGCGGTGTGTTATTAAGCGGGTCATGCCAGAAAGCATTAAGCTCGTGAGCATGAGTTACCTGAATGTGTTCGGCGCTTACGCCATCCCAGTCGCCAAAATTCATTTCCATAAATTCTGCCATCTCATGTGCGCAATGTTGTTGCTGCTGTGCCCACTGGCGGGCAAACTCGGCACAGCGTTTTAAAGGCGAGTAAATAACGCAGTCTGTCTGGTACTCTTGTAAAGCCGCGCGCATTTGCTGCCAGCCGAGGCTGCTTAACGGATCATCAGTGTGGCCACGAAAACAGGCTTGGCCTTCTGCTTCGCCGTGTCTTAACAAATCCACAAACATGCTTATTCGCTTTTCTCAGAAACACCGGCTTCTGCAAAGGTCGCCATTTGGGCATGCAAAGCACAGGCGCTTTTGATGATAGGAATGACAAGCGCTGCGCCGCTGCCTTCTCCCAGGCGCATACTCAGGTCCAGTATTGGTGTAGCATCTAAGGCGCGCATAATAATCTGATGTCCGGGTTCTGCTGAGGCGTGTGCGTAGATAAACCAGTCTTCTGCTGAGGGTTTGATGCGTGATGCAACAAGGGCTGCGATACTGCTGATAAAACCATCGACAAGCACCGGTATGCCTAATTGCGCGCAGCGTATATAACTGCCAGCAATGGCGGCAATTTCAAAACCGCCAAAGGTTTCCAGTGCCTCCAGAGGCTCATCTTTTGCAATATCATGCAGCGCCAGTGCCTGATTAATGATGTCGGCTTTTTTTGATACGCCATCTGTATTAAGCCCTGTTCCAGGCCCCGCCAGATCCTGGGCTCTTCTGCCTAATAACACACAGGCAACAGCCGTGGCAGAGGAGGTATTGGCGATCCCCATTTCACCGGCAATAAATAAATCGGTTTTATTCGCATGAGCCTCATCAGCCATTTCAGCGCCAACCGATAAGGCTGTGATGCACTGTTCTACTGACATTGCAGGCTGCACAGAAAAGTCATTGGTACCGGCTGCAATGGATCTGTCGATCACACCTTTAAGATTATCGGCAGGGAAGGCGGTACCCAGATTCACAACGTTCAGTCTGGCATGATTGGCTCTGGCCAGTACATTAATTGCCGCGCCACCGCGGGCAAAGTTTTTAATCATTTCTGCGGTGACAGCCTGTGGAAATGCAGATACGCCCTGGTTAGCAATGCCGTGATCGGCGGCAAATACTGTTATCTGTACAGAGTTAATCTCTGGCAATTTTTTATTTTGCAAAGAGGCGAGTTTAATGGCGATATCTTCCAGTTTTCCCAGTGCGCCGGGTGGCTTGGTGAGCTGCGTCTGGTGCTCGCTCGCCTGAGTGAAAAAATCGTGACTGGGTGTCATACAAGCTTGTTCAAGCCAGGTTGGGTTCATTAAAGACTACCTTTTAATACATGTGGTAAACCGGCTACTGTTAAAATAACGCGGTCAGAAAGTGAGGCTAGTTTCTGGTGTAAAACACCGGCTTCATCGCAGAACTGGCGGGCCAGTTTTGATTCAGGAATGATGCCCATGCTGGTTTCGTTTGCGACAAATATAATATTGCCATTAAGCGCGGGTAATGAGTTTATGAGTTTATCGGTTTCTTGTTTTAACAGTGACGGATCATCATGCAGCAGTAAATTTGTTAGCCATAATGTCAGGCAATCAACCAGCAGATATTTATTTGCAGATGAATATTTAATGAGTGTGTCTGCAAGGTTAAACGGCTCTTCAATCAGCTGCCAGTGAGCAGGGCGCTGTAATTCATGCTGCCTGATTCTGTCCAGCATTGACGGGTCGATCATGCCATTAAATTCTTTTTGCGCTGTTGCGATATAGATCACATCCAGCGCCGAATCGCTGGCATGTTGTTCTGCCAGTTTACTCTTGCCTGATTTAACGCCACCGAGGATTAATTCAATCATGCCAACTCGCTTTTGTGGATGTCGGGCGTTGTAATATTGAGCAATTGAAAAACAGCAGCCAGATCAATGTGCTGTTCGATGGTATCAGCAAGGCGGTTAATATCATCTTCCCGGCGTTTAAAATAATCAATGGCCTGTGCATTCTCAAGGCCGGCCCATTCCAGCATCGACTGACATGAGGTTTGTTCTTCAAACAGGCCGTGGCAATAGGTGCCCATGATCTGGTTATCTGCAGAGATGGCGCCGTCGCTTCTGTTCGTAAAGACAAGTGCAGGATTATTTAGTGCAGCGCCGGTTGAAACACCGCAATGAATTTCATAACCACTGACTTCGCTGGCCGACTGTGCCAGCTGACCTTTTACATTTTTCAGCTGTTTGTCAGCAAGTAATGTGGTTTTAAAATCTAGCAAGCCAAATGCTTCGATACTGCCTGCGGTACTTTCTATGCCGTCAGGGTCATGAATGGTTTTACCGAGCATTTGAAAACCGCCGCAAATGCCTAGCAGCTTGCCGCCATAGCGCAGGTGCTTGTTAATGTGCTGAACCCAGCCATGTTGTTTGAGCCAGTTAAAATCATCCCGTACATTTTTACTGCCGGGTAAAATGATTAAATCGCAGGGCGGAATGTCGGCGTCTGCTGCAATGAACTGACAATCTACCTGAGGGTGTAATCTGAGCGGATCAAAATCGGTATGGTTACTGATTCTGGGCAGTACCGGTACGATCACTTTCAATGGCTTGTCGCTATCAAATGTATTTTCAGAATTGATAGCATCTTCTGCTTCAAGGTGAAAATTCATCAGATAGGGCAGTGTTCCATAAACTGTTTTTTTTGTGTGATCTTCAAGCCAGTTGTTACCGGGTGTTAATAAAGAAATATCACCGCGAAAACGATTAATCACAAAACCTTTGGTGCGATCCTGTTCAGACTGGCTGAGCAGATTCAGTGTGCCGGTTAAATGTGCAAACACACCGCCCTTATCAATATCGGCAATGATAATGACCGGGCAATCGACCGCTTCTGCAAATCCCATATTGGCAATGTCACGATCACGTAAATTAATTTCAGCAGGACTGCCGGCACCTTCTACAATGATGATATCGTATTGTTCGGATAAACGCCGGTGTGATTCAAGCACCGCTTTCATCGCCACTGTTTTGTACTGATGATAATCACGCGCATTCATGTCTTTTAATGCTTTGCCGTGAATAATAATTTGTGCGTTCTGATCACTGCTGGGCTTTAATAAAACCGGGTTCATATCAATGTGCGGTGCTAAGCCACAAGCCTGAGCCTGCACCGCCTGAGCACGGCCAATTTCACCGCCATCAGCAGTAACCGCACTGTTTAATGCCATGTTCTGTGGTTTGAACGGCGCGACGGAAATTCCACGGCGATGTAATACACGACATAAGCCCGCAACAAAGGTACTTTTTCCGGCATCTGATGTCGTACCTTGTATCATTAGGGTGTGTGTATTCATGTTATTATTAGTCTTTTAATGTCATTGGACGAGGGCGCTATAAAGTGACCTATTATATTTCTAAACCATGATTGAATCTGCCCTAATTTTGTCTTTTTCCCTGTTACTTGATCAATTATTGGGCGAACCGCGCCGCTTTCATCCACTGGTAGGTTTTGGCTGGTGTGTGGATAAGCTCGAGTCAATAATGAACAGGGGCAAATATTTGCGCTTAAAAGGACTGATCGCGGTTTCTATTTTGCTTTTGCCGCTGTTATTTCTCAGTCACTACGGCCTGAACTATTTTGCACAGCAGCCTGTGATATGGCTGGCAGATGTGCTGATTATTTATCTGGCGATCGGTCACAAAAGTTTAATGCAACATGCCAGCGCTATTATGCTGCCATTGAGTCAGTCTGATATCGCAACCGCCCGCACAAATCTGTCCTATATTGTGAGCCGTGATACCGGCCGTTTACAAAAGCCGGCGGTTATCATCGCGACAGTAGAGTCGGTGATAGAAAACAGTAACGATGCGATTTTTGCAGCCATATTCTGGTATTTGCTGGCGGGTGTACCCGGCGTGATTTGCTATCGCCTGATCAATACACTGGATGCGATGTGGGGTTACAAAAATAAGCGTTTTCTTGAGTTTGGCCGCGCAGCAGCCAAACTCGATGATGCAATGAACTGGATACCGGCGCGATTAACCGTGCTGACGTTTGCGCTGTTTGGAAATTTCAAACGGGTATTGATAACGGCTTTTGAACAGGGTGCATTATGCAGTAGTCCGAATGCCGGCCCGGTAATGGCAGCCGGGGCCTGTAGTCTGAATGTTAAGCTGGGTGGTGATGCTTTTTATCAGGGAGTAAGGATTGCCAAGCCGCAATTGGGTTACGGTGACGCGCCTCAGCTTAAAACCATTCAACAGGCCATGAGGCTGGTCAATAAAAGTCTGCTGCTCTGGTTATCTGTTATTATTCTTTTTGCCGTTATTATTGAGGTGATCTAATGCTAAATCATGGCGGTCGTCTTAATCAGGCAGCAAAAAAATTTAATATTCCCGTTGAAAACTGGATTGATTTATCCACCGGCATCAACCCATATCACTGGCCACTCCCACAGATTCCGGACGACTGTTTTACTCGTCTGCCGGAAGATGATGACGGTTTGATAAAAGCGGCGCAGCAATATTATCAGACCGGTCATTTACTGGCGGTTGCCGGCAGTCAGGCTGTTATTCAGTTGTTACCGCATCTGCGGGAAAAGTCCAAAGTGGCTGTGCCGGCTGTTGGTTATGCAGAGCACGCCTATCAATGGAAAAAAGCAGGTCATGATGTTGTTTTTTATCAGGCGAGTGATCTTGAAAAAATAATCAATACAGTCGATGTATTAATTATTATTAATCCTAATAATCCCGGCGGTGAATTATATCAGCGCCAGCATTTAATAGAGTGGCACCAGCAACTGCAAACACGTCAGGGCTGGTTGATTGTGGATGAGGCCTTTATTGATGCTGAAGTGACGGCGGTTTCTGTGGTTGATTTGGCGCATACTCCCGGTTTAATTGTATTAAGATCGGTGGGTAAGTTTTTTGGTCTGGCTGGCATCAGAAGCGGTTTTGTTTTTGCTGAGCAGGCATTGCTCGATAATATCAAAGAAAGCCTGGGGCCATGGAGTTTGTCCGCTGTCAGTCGGTATATAACCAAGCTGGCTTTATCGGATCGCGCCTGGCAGCAACAGATGACTGTGATTTTGCAGCAGTCATCGCAAAAACTGGATCAGCTGATTGTTCGTTACAGTGGCCAAAAACCTGCTGGTACGCATTTATTTAAAACCCTGATGCATACGCAAGCGGAACAACTGGCACAGCTGTTTGCAGAAAAAGCCGTGCTGGTCAGGCTGCTGGATAACAGGCAGGGCATTCGACTGGGACTGCCAAAAGAAACGCAATGGCAACAGCTGGAGCTGGTTTTTAGTCAGGTGTTTCGTAATATTAATTCAACACAACAAAAAGAAACAAGACGGACAGCATGAGAACATTATTTTCAATAATCACCTTTGCATTTAGCCTGAATGCGTTTGCACAGTCATTTACGCTGACCGATGATGATGGTTACAGCGTTAGCTTTAGCAGCCCGGCAAAACGCATTATCAGTCTTGCACCGCACGCAACCGAACTGTTATTTGCAGCCGGGGCCAGTGTTCAGGTTGTTGCCACCGTCAGCTACAGTGATTTTCCTGAGCAGGCAAAAACCATTCCGAGAATCGGCTCGTATAAAAAAATTGATATGGAATCGGTGGTTAAAATAAACCCTGATCTGATCATTGCGTGGAACAGCGGCGGTGTTGAACAGCAAATTGCTGACCTGAAGAGACTGGGCTTTAAGGTTTATTTAAGTGAACCCACGTCGTTTGAAGATGTTGCTACAAATATCATCAATATGGGAAAGATTTTGGGTACAACAGAAACCGCTCAGGCAGCTGCCGGTGTTTATCTTCAGGAGCTGGGCAGGCTGAAGAAAAAATACAATAACCTGAAACCGGTTGATGTGTTTTATCAGGTCTGGAATATACCATTAAGAACTATTAATAACGGCCATTTGATATCCAGTGTGATTAAATTCTGTGGAGGTCATAATGTGTTTGGTGAGCTTTCTATGCGGGCACCAAAAGTCGGCATTGAGTCAGTCATTGAGAAAAATCCGCAGGCTATCATCATTGGTATGAGTGAAGACAGAAAAGACTGGGTTGATCCGTGGTTTCAGTGGAAGTCTATTGATGCCGTTAAAAATAATCACATATATAGCGTGAATGCCGACCTGATTGTAAGACAGGGTCCGAGGGTTTTACAGGGTGCGAAGCGGGTCTGTGAAGTGCTGGAGAAGGTCAGGAGTGACTCATTAGTCGACAGGAACAAAAAGTGAAAAAATAATTTTAATAAATGACAGTCATAAATACGCTAAAAAACACCCGCTGTTCAGCCAGGATTAAGAGGTTATCCGATGATGGAAAAAATAATAAATTTAGCAATCGAAGGATCTGTAGTCTGGGTGCCAAAACTAGCTACAACCATTTTTATTTTAATTATATTTTTTGTTATCTCAAAAATAATTAAGAAGGTTATTGGCAGCGCTGCAAAGCGCTTACAAATGGATAATCATCTGACACTGCTGCTGGCGCGTACAAGCAGTATTATCTTACTGATTGTCGGTCTGGTGACTGCGCTGGGTACGCTGGGAATTGATGTCTCAGCCATTGTGGCAGGGCTTGGACTGACCGGTTTTGCTCTGGGTTTTGCACTGAAAGATATTATCTCTAATTTGCTTTCCGGTATTCTCATTCTTTTATATCAGCCCTTTAAAGTCGGTAATACTATTAAAATATCCGGTTTCGAAGGTGAGGTAGTTGCTATTGATCTGCGCTATACAGAACTCAACAGTGACGGTAATAAAGTGCTGATGCCCAATTCAAAACTGTTCACAGACCCGATAACAGTGATTGATGTGATGGCCTGTGTTGATAAAGAAAACCCTGAGTAATAAGTGATGGTTTAAGTGTGGTCGCTTTAAGACCTAAAATTTGAGGTGGTTAGTATGAAAAAGATAAGGCAACTAACAGTGACTGTATTTCTGCTGACGGCACATGCGCAATCACAGGCAGATAATGACAAAAGGCAGTTAATTCAGTTACCGGAAATGATGCAGCAGCACATGATGTCGAATATGCGTGATCACCTGAAAGCTATCAATGAAATTCTTATTAGTCTGGGTAAGAACGAAACAGACAAGGCAGGCGATATAGCTGAGCAACGTCTGGGGATGAGTTCATTAGGTACACATGGCGCACATCACATGGCTAAATTCATGCCGGAAGGTATGCAAAATGCGGGAACGAATATGCATAGAGCAGCTAGTCGTTTCGCACTAAAAGCACAGGAAGGGGAGTTATTGCCGGCTTATAAAATGCTGTCAGAAGTCACTACATCCTGTGTTGCCTGTCATTCTGCTTACCGAATTAAATAAAATGAGTTTGCTGTCTTCAGGCCCGTTTGAGCAGTCAGGTTTTTGCTGTTAAATATAAGAGGTTATATTTTTGTCCTGAAAAATTCACGTGACAGTAAAACAGTGATCAGTAAAGTGGTAAATAGCGACAGACACGTTTAACCACTCATCTTCTAAATGTGTCTGTCGTTGTTATCGCGGGTATTTGTTAACCGGCTTCCATATCCTGTCCGCAGCACATGGGTGATTTAACTTTGCCATGGCCATCAGGACATTCAGATACATGAACGGTTTCGCCAGAGTCTGTGGTAATTGTGCTGTGCACCAGATCTTTACCACATTTTCCACAGGTCATTGTACCGATACTCATTCCACACACATTACAGGTATAAGCTGTCATTTTTTTCTCCTTGATTGAGTTTTTGTAGGGGGATCAGTCGATTATAAAAGCATTGAATTTATAACTACAAGTCTTTATTGTTGAAACCGTTGTCATGATAACGATGTCTTAATTATAGTGTGTAAATAGCAAATAGAAATATGAAAGATAATAATCAGTCTAAACAAGCATTTAAGGACGACCTTCTGAAAGAAAAGGGTTTGAATATCCATGCGATCTTTGATCTTAATACAATACCAGATAGTCTGATAAATAGTATTAAATGTACGGGTGTTGATACTGATCGATTTAATCAGTTAATTGTTGTTGGTCATTTGGGCGGCCGTTTGTGGGACTGTGTTACCGCTGAGGTAATTCACTCTGACCATCCGGTTGATGATTTTACATTAACTGTTGTTAAGCTTTTCTTTAAGCAGAATTATTCAAATAATCAGTTTGAAATCATATATCCTGGTGAGCAGGTTATCGGTTTACAACAGTTAGGAACTCTTGCTGGCTGGCATTTTTCATCGCCTTTTAAAGTGGGGGTTAATGATAAGTGGGGCAGCTGGTTTGCTTATCGCGCTGTGCTGCTGGCCGATACAGATTTTGCAATAACATCACCGCTGGACTCAGAGTCGCCGTGTATCCGTTGTCAACAAAAGCCCTGTATTAAAGCCTGTCCCGCTGATGCACTAGCATCAGGGGAGTTAAGTTTCGACAGCTGTATAAATTACCGAAAGCAACCGCTATCTTCTTGCCAGTTAATCTGCCATGCCAGAGTAAGTTGTCCGGCTGGTGCTGAGTACTGCTATAGTGATGAGCAGCTGAATTATCATTATGCGGTTTCAATGAAAACCATCGAGGAATTTTATTAGGGTTGTATGCTTCAGTCGCTATTGTCAGTGTTCTCACACCAGCTGTTTTCAAAAACCAGATTCTGAAGTTTTTTTCGTTTATCCCAGCCCTGAGTTTCGAGCAGTGGCTTGTGATCAAATTGTTCGACCGGGCCCAGACATAAAATAGCAATGGCCTGACTATCGGCTGGCATATTGAGTAGTTTACCCAGTTTATCCGGCGCAAAGAAAGAGACCCAGCCCATACCCAATCCTTCTGCACGGGCGGTTAACCACATATTCTGGATGGCGCAGGATGCAGATGCCAGATCCATTTCCGGCATGGTACGTCGACCGAGGATATATTTTTCACGCTGGTCAGTTAATGCAACAACCAGTAACTCAGCACAGTCGAGAATGCCTTCAATCTTAAGCCGCATAAACTCGGTACTTCGTTCGTTAAGGCTGTCAGCGGTGAGCAGACGTTCTGCATCGACCAGTGCATGCAGTTGTAACCTAAGGCTCTGATCGGTGATGCGAATGAAACGCCATGGCTGCATAAAACCAACACTCGGGGCATGATGGGCTGCATCGAGAATATGCCACAGCGTTTCAGGCTCAACATGGCCACCACAAAAGTGCCTGACATCCCGCCGCTCAGCGATAACACGAGAAATAGCATGGCGTTCTGCCTGACTATAGCGGTGTTTATTTTCATTGCTCACGCAGCTACTACCTACAACTCTACGCCATGCTGGGCTTTTATCCCGGCGCGGAATGCGTGTTTGATATCGCGCATTTCAGTGACGGTATCAGCAATTTCTATCAGCTCATCTTTTGCACCGCGACCGGTCAGCACAACATGTTGCATTTCCGGCCGGCTTTGCAGGTCTTTTAAAACCTGTTCAAGAGAAAGCAGACCGTTTTTTATCGCTATATTGACTTCATCAAGCACAATCAGTTGATAGCTTTCATCATTGAGCATTCTGGCGGCAACATCCCAGGCGGCCTGAGCAGATTTTTTATCCTGCTCTATGTTTTGAGTTTCCCAGGTGAAACCATCGCCCATGACGTGATAATCAACCTCATCAAAGCGTTTAAAAAAAGCTTCTTCACCGGTAGAAAATGAGCCCTTAATAAACTGCACGATACCCACTTTCATATCGTGGCCGAGTGCACGCGCTACCATACCAAAGGCAGATGAACTTTTACCCTTACCGTTGCCGGTGTGGATCAGCAGTACACCGCGCTCTTCTGTCGCCTGGGCGATTTTTTCATCAATGATTTCTTTTTTGCGCTGCATGCGTTTTAAATAACGCTGCTCTTTTGCGCTGTTAGTATTGTCAGTCATAATGTATTCACTTAAAAAATGTTAATGTTAGCCGTGTTTTAATTATTGCCAGCTGTGTTTTTTGCTGATTAATGCATCGAGTCCGTTAAGTATAGCGACGGTCGGATGAAGAAAATCTTTACCATTAAAAGTAATAATACGTACAGGTACTTTTGGCGTTAATAACTGGCACTGTTTATTCAGACCCTGTTCAAAGGTAAAGAGAAAATCCGGCTGATAGCGGTCCAGCAGGGCAGTGATGTGCTCGATATCCTGCCCCAGTTTAATGTGGCGGATTTTTTCGCCGGTTTCAACCACTTTAAAACCAGCCTGCGTAAATAAATCATACAGTCTTGAGTTTGGGCCGAATGAATAGGGTGTGCCACCACATGATGATAATAGTAAAACTTTTTTGCTATTACCTTTAACCTGTTTTACTTTGTCTCGCCAGGCAGCGGAAAAGTACTTTATTTTATCAGCAGATTGATGCCAGCCTGTCGCCTTAATAATGTCATTCATATTGTTTTCAAGCTGAGCCATGGTATTAAAACTTTTAAGACGGATGGATTTTGTATAGTCAGGGATAACATTTTTTATCGTTTCCGGACTGGTCCAGTCGGAAGTAATAAAAAAATCAGGCATAACGGAATCAATGGCTTCTGCATCAGGGTCTAAAATACCGCCGGTATGTGGCAAAGTAAGTTTGCTATAGCGGCTGACACCAACAATGCACTGACCCATGCCGAGGTAGTTTAGCATGCCGGTAATATAAGGCGACTGGCTGATGATTCTCGGGCAGTTGCTGTCACTAGCATGTGTTACTAGCGGAAAATAAAGTACTATTAATAATGAAATCAGCTGAGGTATCTTTTTCAATAGGTTAATCCTGATAGTTTTTTAAGTTAATAAGTGAGTTTGTAGTTAACCGGCAGTAATTGATGTAACTGATTGCCATTCAAAGCAATAGCCAGTTCAGATTGTATTTTTATTTCCTTTAGTGCACTTATAGCTGCGTGATCCAGTGCGTCGTATCCAGAGCTTTTATTAATCTCAATTTTATGAATGATGCCATCCGGCATAATAGTAAAACTTAAGATAACAAGCCCTTGCCAGTTTTTTCTCTGAGCCGATTTTGGATAATAAAAATATTTTGTCAGTTCCTGCTGTAAAGTGGCTAATACTAAATCGCTGTTAATTTCTTTAGCTGTATCAGTCGTAAGCTCGTTATTAACCGGTATTTGCACAGGTTGATCTGCAACAGGCGGGACGGTTTTTTCAGTCTTTTCTGTTTTTTCTTTATCAATGTTGACGTTGTTAGCCAAATTTAAGTTGTTTGTTGCATCATTTTTATTTTTTTTGATGACAGCTGCCATAGTCTGCCGTGTTTGCTCTGTGGCAGAGGAGACAGTCGTTTTATTAACTGTTTTCTTTGACGAGCTGTGTGCTTGTTCTGTAATTGTGTTTGTAGATTGTGTGATTTCAACATTTAAGGCAGAACGTCCGTGTTCTGCCGGTGCTTTTTTACTTACTTGCTGCGAAATAATACCGATCACTGATGTATGTATCAGTGCAGATATTGCTATGAATAAGTAAGCTTTATTTTGCACTTACAGCCTGTTACATTTTGTAGTTCATGCTGATAAAGACGGAGCGCCCTAAAGTGTTATAGGTATTGAATCCGCCATTGATCAGATAATCTTCATCAAATACATTCACAATCTTTAGTTCAGTTGTCATATTTTTATCAATTTGCTGATTTAACTTTAAATCAACCACCGTGTAACTATCGAGAGAATTAGTGTTAGCCGCATCAGTAAAGCGCCTGCCCTGATTCAGAAGTGATATAAATACACCGGTTTTACCATACATTTTCGATGCATTCAGGCTGGTGCTTTGCTGGGTGCGATTGACAAGAATCTTTCCATAATTTGTTGTGTCTTTATTAATAGGCTCAATAAATTCTGTAGAAAATACTAATTCCCACTCAGCAATGTTAAGGTTTGCGCTGAATTCAATGCCATCAATTTCTGCTTTATTAAGATTTGCAGCTGAAACTATTAAATTATCGATTTTTGTATTGTATAAACTGACTTGTAACTGACCATTATTAATTTTCTGTTTAATACCGATTTCAACACTCTCTGATTCTTCCGGTAACAGGTCAGGGTTACTAAAGCCCGGCCAGTAGAGCTGGTTAAAGGTTGGTGCCTTAAAGGCTGTTCCATAAGATGCGAACATTTTTAATTCATTACTCATCTTATAACCTGCACTAATAGAACCGGTTGCGTGTGTACCGAACTGTTCATTATCATCACTTCGGACACTGGTTTGAACTGAAGTGTCGCCTAACTCGGCATTCCATGCCAGATAAGCACCCTGATTATCACGTGTTTTGTCATAAACTGTATATGGCGTTGCTAAAACTTCATCTTCTATGCTGTCAATACCAGCAACAAGTAAGTGATTTTCAGATAACTGAATATTGTTCTGGAAATAAAGGCTACTGACTTCTGTTAGATATGTGTTGTTAGCAGTATCTTCCCAGAAGTTATCGCTTAGGTCTTTAGCATGTCCAATTTGTAAGCTACCATCCCAGATACCTTGTGGAGTAAATTTTAATTTCACCGATGATGATTGTTGTTCATAGTCGGCATAACAATTATCTGACTGAGCATAAAGACTGTTATAACAATTATCATATAACGATGAACCTTGAGAATTTAATAACTCAAAGTTAACAGCAATTGTTTTGTTAAATTCATAAGATAAATTTGAGCTCAGTGATTTTTGATCATAGCCATCTTTGTCATTTGCAGTTGCATGCTGAATTGAATCAATGCCATCGGTGTCAAACTGACTGGCAAACAGGCTATAGCCTAATTTTCCACTGCGGCCACTAAAGCCTGCATCGACCTTCGAGGTGTTATTAGAACCTTGTTCAATATTAAAGCTGGCTGTCGGTTTGTCCTGACCTGTACGTGTAAATATTTGAATCACACCACCAAGTGCTTCTGATCCATATAAACCTGAGCGTGGTCCGCGTACGATTTCAATTCTGTCGATCTGGCTTAAAGGAATATGCTGGAAAGCTGTGCCACCAGATGTAGCTGAATAAGTTTTGATGCCATTGACCAGCGTTAATATATGGCTCGAGTTTGTACCGCGCATGTAAATTGAAGTATTTTTACCATAGGCACCGGCCTGTATTACATCAAGACCAGTGACGTTCATTAGCAGCTCTTCTAATGTTGTCGCGCTGCTTGCTTCAATCTCTTTACGTGTAATCAAAGTTGTAGAGGATAATGTGTCATCAAGATTTTGTTCATGACGAGTTGCAGTGACCACAACAGGTTGCAGTACTGTTTCTGCGATAACTGATGTTGATAATAAGCCTGCTGTTGAAAGCAGAAGAGTGTTAGTGATTAAGGAACGCATTTTTTCTCCGATGCACCGCCCGTGCAATTATAATTTAGTGCAGGGGGCTTTGGAGATGAGTGGGGAACTGCTCACCCCGAATCGCCCGCCGCAATTCTGGTTTACTTAAGCAGGCCGGTCTCCGGGCTTATGAGTGAATATAATTTTATATTCTGGCCAATCACCTTCCCATGACATCGTCACAGTGGCTATTCGATTGGTTTTTACTCAATTACCGTTGCGGGGGCAGCGCTGGATTCGTTAAGACTAACTCACCAGTTTCCCGTTTAACCCTGACTTACGAATAAATGCAGGGAACCTGTTTAATAAGGTCGCAACTCTACGTTCTAATAAGGCTTAAGTCAATAGATCAGCTGGGTGGGGGGAGCCAGCTAGTTTACTGGCTGGTCTCTGGAGTTGGTAAAAAAGTGTTTTATATCAAAGGGCTATAGTATTCGTACTCAGGATGGCAGGTAGTATTTTTTATCGCCGTCAGTGATTTCATGAATCGGGTGTTTAAAGGTATGTGTTAAGTTTTGCTGATTTAATACCTCACCGGTCCTGCCCGCTATTGACTGACCATCGCCTGTTAACATCAGTAAATGACTGCAAAATCTGGCCGCGAGATTGATGTCATGTAAACTCATGATCAGCAGGTGATTATTTGATTTTGCATAATCGGTAAGGTATTGCAGTAGTTTTATTTGATAGTTTAAGTCCAGGTGACTGTTTGGTTCATCCAGCAAAAATATTTCCGGGTCCTGGGTAATCAGTGTCGCCAGTGATACACGCTGGCGTTCTCCGCCTGATAAATTATTAACCGCGCGATCTGCAAGCTCAGACATTTCAACAATTGCTAATGCGGCATTTGCTTTGTTTCTGTCATCCTCATCTTCCCATTGCCAGTTTGAAATATAGGGGTGACGGCCGGTTAAGACCGTATCGAAAACGCTTGATGGAAACGGATCTTCTGTGTGCTGTAGCTGGATACCTATTTTTTGTGCAATAGTTTTTCTTTTCAGCTGCTCAATGTTCTGATTGTTAAGTTTTATCTGCCCGCTGTAGTCAGCTCTTAAGTGACAAAGTGTGTGCAGCAGTGTGGTTTTACCGATGCCGTTCCTGCCGAGCAAGCCCCATATCTGTCCGGCCTCAAATGAAATATTGAGTGCCTTGCAGATCTGCTTGTCTGCAATAGAAATGTTTAAATTTATTGTGTTTAGTAAACTCATTTGACAGGATTCCGGTCAAAGTTTTTGTTCAGTAAATACAGAAAGAAAGGCACCCCGATAAATGCGGTGATGACACCAACCGGTAATTGTTGTGGCGCGATGACGGTGCGTGCAATGGTATCGGATATCAGTAATAAGCTGCCGCCTAATAAGACGGATGCCGGGATTAACAGCCGGTGATCACTGCCGATGATCAGTCTTAACATATGCGGCACAATCAGACCGATAAAGCCTACGCTGCCGGCCTGTATAACGGCAAAGGCGGTTAAGCATGAGGCTAATAAAAAAAGACTGATGCGCAAGGGTTTGACTGAAACACCCAGCGCGACAGCCTGCAGATCACCGCGCGAGAGTATATTTAATTGTCTGGCGATCATCATGGTCATGATCAAGCCGGCAATTAAAACAAACAGGCTGGCCGGCTCCGGTGTGATGTTATTTATATCCCCCATCAGCCAGAACAGCATGCCTCTGAGTGGTTTGTCGGGACTGGTTGAGAGAATAAAATTGATCATCGCCCCCCAGCCTGCTGCAATCACTACACCGGTTAACAACAGGCGGGACGGGTTCCAGTCACCGTTTTTATGTGAAAGCCCGAAGACCAGCAGGATTGAAAGCAGAGCGCCCGCAAAAGCGCCGGCTGAAATCCAGTAGCCGGTTAACCCCAGCGCCATTGCTGTCAATGCAAATACAGAAGAGCCGCTGGAAATCCCCAGAATGTACGGGTCGGCTAATGGATTACGTAATAACACCTGCATTAAAAGTCCGGCAAGAGAAAGCAGGCCACCTGTTACAAAGGCGATATGGGCTCTTGGTATTCGCAGTTCCCAGATAATGGTGCGGGCTATGTTGTGCTCGGCTTGAAATAACGCAGAGAAGATCTGATCGGCATTTAGCGTAATGCTACCAACAGAAAATGCCAGAACAAAGCTGGCGACTGAGAGTAGGGTCAGTGAGATAAATAAAGGTACTGCTTTGTGCATTAGCCAGAGTTAATAATGAATTAAGCGACTATTATAATGCAGCAGGTGCTGAATAACAGCAGAAAAACAATTCGTTTCTATGCGGATTAAAATCAACAATGTTCCTTATTTATTGCTGAGATACATAACCGGTATTTTGTAGCGGGTATGCCGGTATAAAAACAGCGCGTTGAAAAGGTATTAACTCGACATCCGGCATATCATAGTAGTGGCGACAAAAACTGGCGGCTTCGTCTGCGGTTTTAAATGTCCACAGAGAGCATTCATCTTTAATCATAATAGTGGCTGTTCTATCTGCCCATTCTTTAATATAGATATACATGATGTATCCCTCATTAGTTTTGAATGGTCTCAGAATAAACTGAGTATCTTACAGTTATATGACGATCTGTTGAATATTTGGTGACAGCCTTAAGCCTTACTATTTTGCCGGATGGCAAAAATTATCTGATTTCTCAGCGTTTTAATAATGCTGATTTGTTCATGTTTACTGAGCTGAGTAGGTGTTATGTTATCAGCATAAATAAATCCCATTGCAACTTTATTCACCACGACCGGATAGATGACCATGCTTTTAGTGGACATCTGCTTTCTGTACCAGTCGGGGATCAGACCTGATATTGTCGGCTCATCGATATCATCAATAATATAATCCTGATGCTTGGTTAATGCCATATTAAACACATCGGCTTCTCTTTGAATGGGTATTTTAAATGTTTTCAGTAATTCATCGATGTCCTGACCAAAGCCAAAGCGTGCATCTACCGATGCGTTCTTACGGTTAATCATACAGAACATGACGCGGGTGAAATTAAAGCCACGATATAATGTTTCAATTACCATTATCATGGCGTCATTCAGTGATGCACCCTCAATGATAGAGTCACTGATTTCCTGTACACTGTTGAGTAACTCTACATTGCGTTTCCCGCTGTTGCTGGAAGTGGCGACAATGTTTTTATCGGAATTGCCTGAGGAAGGAGTGACAGTTTTGTCGTGGTTAAGCGGTTTGTCTGACACCCATAATTCAATGTTTCTCATAAAACTGCTGTCGGAGATATTTAAGCCGAAGATGTTCGCGTATTCCTGAACATGGTCAATCGCTTTGGAAATATAGCTGTTGAGTTGTTTAGGTGTCAGGTCGATACTGTTTTCATATTTTGCTAACAAACCGGCAACAGCGTTTTTTAAAGTGTCCGGTGCGGCGTTCTGTATGATGTCGCATAAGCTATTTGAAAAATTTGCGAGATGTACATTCTTGTCAGCATCGCTCTCGGGTTTACTGATATTTGCCGAGGTAATGCTTCTCATGCTGTGCATGATGGGTGTTGGCAAGTGCCATGCTTTTGCAATACCCATCCCCAGTTCTTCATAACTTAAACCTAAAATTTCTGCCGATGCGGTACTTTCTTTTACTTTTTTATTTCTAACGCTGTTGTTGATAAGATTGGCTTCTTCAGGAAAGTAAAACATTGACAATAATCTGCCAAAGTTATGAAACATTGAGCAGATGTAAGATTCTTCAGTGTCTTCGACATTAAGTTCAGTGCTCAGCTCTCTTGCAATAGAACCGCTCATCATTGAATTGGCAGTTGCTTCTTTTATCATTGTGCTTTGACTGCTGTTTTGCAAATGATCAAACAGCATTAATCCCATGGCCGCCATTCTGACCTCTTTAAAGCCGAGAATAACGACTGCTCTGGAAACAGTACTGATTCGTCCGCCATACTGACCATAGACCGGGGAGTTAACCAGCCGTAATAATTTGGTTGATAGTGAGTAATTTTTGAGAATTTTATTAGCTAATATGTTCGCCGATGCGTCACTTCTGTCATTCGTGCCTGAGGCTATTTCACTGATCTGCTGCGGCATGGCAGGGAAGTCTTTTTTATGCCGCATTCTTCTGAGTAAAAACTTTAATGTGCTTTCTTTATCATCGTGATCAATTCCGCCAATATCGGGTTTTACAGCCTTCAGATAGGTCTTTAAGGCTTGCTTCATTTCATTAGCAGTTTCATAACGCTCATTCGGGTTTTTACTAAGAGCTTTTAAAATAATTTCACGTACAGCCGGTGTAATCGTGTCCGGAATATTAATGGGTTCATTAACGATGGCGTTAATAATGGCATACTGATTATCGGCATTTATCAGCCGTTTTCCTGTCAGTAACTCTGTAAGTACTAGGCCTAATGTAAATATATCCGAGGCTGGAAGAGGCGGCTTATTTTCACATTGCTCAGGTGACAGGTAATGCAGCGAACCGGATATAGACTGTCCTTTTAACTGTCTGCCCAGTACATCGGCAATGCCAAAATCCATCAGTTTTGGTTTGTTGTTATTACTAATAATGATATTGGAGGGTGTCAGGTCACGGTGAATGATGCCTCTTTCATGGGCATAATCCACGGCGTCGAGTATCGCGATCATGATTTCAAGCGCCAGTTCGACAGACAGTTTACCTTTAAACTGCAGAAACTTTTTTAATGATGCGCCATCTATGTATTCAAAAACAAGGTAGGTTTGAGTCTTGTTTTTATTCGTTTCATATAAGGTCAGAATATTAGGGTGCTGGAGACGGCTAATATTTCGTGCTTCAGTTAACACTTGCTGCTCAGCCGCTTTAAAGTCATTACTGCTATGAAAAGTCTTGATGGCGACATTTCTCTCCAGCTGCGGATCACGTGCAAGGTAGACGATACCCTGGGAGCCATGACCTAATTCTTCAATTATTTCAAAGCGATCAAGCGTTTTTAATGGCGTACTGCTGAAACTGGCTGACAATGTGTAACCCACTTTAAAAGATATTCAGTGCTAATAAGAATAGCTTTAAAGCGGGGTTCTGCAAGTTCAAAAGGGAATTTAAAACCGCTGATGCGGCATAAAAATCCCCTTTGCTGACGCTGGTACTAGGCGTCTATTTTCTTATACTTAATACGATGAGGATTCAGTGCATCATCTCCCAGTCGTTTCTTCAGATCTTCCTCGTATTCTGAGTAGTTACCATCAAAGAAAGTCACCTGACTGTCGCTTTCAAACGCCAGTATATGGGTGGCAATACGATCCAGGAACCAGCGATCATGCGAGATCACGACGACAGAGCCGGGGAAGTTTAAAATCGCTTCTTCCAGTGCCCGCAGGGTTTCAACGTCCAGATCATTGGTTGGCTCATCGAGTAATAACAGGTTGCCGCC
>JAOULC010000127.1 GCA_029882215.1 Gammaproteobacteria bacterium
AACCTGTACTGGTGTATTTTATTTATCAACAGGTAGTTTTTGTAGAAAAAGTCTTAATTGTGACGGACGAACCGGCTTATGTAACAGCGGATAACCACTGATTTCTACTTCTTTCAGACTTTCACTTGCAGTATCTGCCGTAACAATCAGTACGGGTATCTCTTTGCCAAACAGTTTATTGACAGCAGATATCGCTTCAATACCTGTTTTATTCTTACCTAAGCGGTAATCGACAAGCAATACATCCGGCGGGTATTCATACTCACTAAGCTTCTTCACGGCCTGTTCTTCCGATGCAAAAGACAGCACTGTGCACTGCCAGCTTTCAAGCAGGCTTTTAAGACTATCACGAATATTTTTTTCATCGTCAATAACAACTACAAAATAGTTTAATAATTTGGGTATATATTTTTGATCCTGATAAAGACTATCTGTTACCAGTTCACCATCACCGCACGGAAGTGCAAATGAAAACTCTGAGCCTTTACCCGGCGAAGATTCAATCTGAATCGCACAGCCTAAAATCTTACACAGTCTTTTAACAATTGATAAACCCAGCCCAAGACCTTTAGCCCTGTCTCTTTCAGCGTTTTCGAGCTGAACAAACTCGTCAAATATTTGCTTTATTTCTTCACTTTTTATGCCAACACCGGTATCTATCACTGTCAAAATAACAGCATCATCGTTTAACTCAGCAATTACCCCTACATGACCACTGTCTGTGTAACGAATAGCATTTGAAATAATATTTCTCAGTACTCTCTCAACCAACACAGGATCTGAAAACAAGCAAAGTTCAGTTGAAGGAATATCCAGTGTTAATTTTTTTTCATCGGCATACACCTGACAATCAACTTTTAGTCTGTCGAATACTTCCTGTAGCCTGAAATTAAAATTATTGGCCGTGACGACTCCGGCATCAAGTTTTGATATATCCAGCAAGGAGCCAAACAGGCCTTCAAGCGAGTGAACTGATCTGATAATATTATCAATAACACGAATATCCTGCTCATGGTGGTTACGTTCCAGCAGTATCGTCGTATTTAACATCAGTGCATGTAAAGGCTGTCTGAGATCATGACTGGCCGAATCCAGAAACTTCGATTTGGCAATATTTGCCCGTTCTGACTCTACCGTTTTCAGGTGCAGTTCCTCAGCCAGCGCGCTGCTTTCATAACGAAGACGCATTTCTGAGCGCACTGTTTTATTCAGCATCCTTGCCATAACACCGCTCATGACAAGTGTCCACAGAACTAATATCGACAATGAGATATATTCGACGCTGCCTTCCATTGCCAGACGGATGATCAGTGCAGTTAAAACCGGTACTGCTAACAGGTAAAACATGGGGAACCAGTACAGTCCGACCATGACTGAACCAAGACTAAAGACAATGGCTATTGTAGAAAGAAAAACCTGATGCCCTACCGATCCTTCAATATGAAACAGAAAAATGGCATAGACCCAGAGCAAGCCAAAATACAGCATGACGGCTGACATTCGTCGCCCCCACTTTTTTGGTTCGGTGACGGGTGCAGGCTGCTGCAGATAAGACCGGGCAATAAAATAATTTGCCCAGATACCGATAAACATCAGTACGCCCCAGGCGAGAAGGAAATCCCTGTCAACAACGGTCCACATCACCAGCAGTACCACCGCGGGTACTATATGATTAGTCAGGACTTGTTTCCGAATACTGCCAAATAGTTTATCTAATGCTTCAATTTCAATGAGATGTTCGACTGTCCGGGCGTCACTTTGTATCATTTAATCCAAATACCTCTTTATATAACAGCAATAAGCAACATCCTCGTCATATCTCCCTGCTAAACAATCCTCAGAATTCCATTATGCGTTAATACGCTGATGGTTTGATATTGTATTCATAGCGCTGATTCTTTTTCGTAATAATATTTTCACAGATCAGTATTGAAAACCATGTAACCATGACAAAACCGGAGGTGTCTTACAATCTATTTTTTAATATTATGCTTTTATTGCACCACAGCGAAAGAAACATCATAGCGGCGAGCGGTATCACCAAAGTAGTACCATCTATCTACAGCGTATCCAACAATGCAACGCTT
>JAOULC010000128.1 GCA_029882215.1 Gammaproteobacteria bacterium
TTTTTATCTTTTACTGCAAACTAAACACTGACAACTACAAACTTTGTTAACCAATACACTTTAGGAATGCATCTTCCAAATTTTTCGAGTGGTATTTTTGTTTACATTCTTCAGGTGAGCCACAAAACGCGATCGTACCTTCATGCAAAATACCAACACGGTCACTCAGCTCTTCAACATCCGCTAATAGATGACTGCTAAAAAATACCGTTTTACCTTTTTCTTTAGCCAGCCTCAGCTGTTTTTTAACCAGCGCCCGTGCTTTAGGGTCCAGCCCACTCATCGGCTCATCTAAAATCAATAGTTTTTTATCTAATAGCAATAAGGCAGTCAGGCCAAGTTTTTGTGCCATGCCTTTAGAAAAATCACGTACCGGTTTTTTTAATATTTCAGCCGACAAATCCATAGCATCTAGCATCGCACCAATCAGATCATCATCAACCTCTGATTTGTGCAACGCAAAAATATAATTTAAAAACTGTTGTCCATTGAGATAATAAGGAGGTAGAAACCGCTCCGGCAAATAAGCCAATTCATTTCTTGATGATGTTAAAGCAGACACAACACCAAACAATGAAATCTCACCCAGATCAGCTGTGTGAAAATCTAAAAGACATTTAATTAAGGTTGTTTTGCCTGCACCGTTAACACCAATCAGGCTAAAGATTTCGCCCTGATCCAGCTGCAGGCTCAGCTGATTTAAAACCGGACGCTTGCGGTATGCTTTTGAGCAGTTTGAAATTATGATCGGCATATTAAAAAAGGCGGGTAACACCCGCCTTGACATGATTAGATGGTATGATTAAAAGCCAAAAAACAACTCCTGTAAGGTGCCAGTTGAAATATGTGTTGCATAAGTAGTACCGGTAGTGCCCGTTACAATACTGCCCAAATCTGCATCACCATCATCATTTTGTATATCGAGAATCTGTGCAAAATCTGGCGCTAATGCAGAAAAACCAACAACAAGCCCAGGAATAAAATCCGTTGTATTTCCTTCACCAGATTCAATACCTGTAATACCACCCACAGCATTTGACGGCGTGTCATTTGAACTATCACCTGTAGCAGCACCGCTAATCAGTCCTGCTGCCCGTAAGTGATGCCATGCCAGCAAGGTTTCAGCATTTGATGCCGCTAGCGCAACAGCTGCTGCTGCATCTGCATCATAAGCACCTTCAATAAGACCGTTACCCTGCGTACCCACCGTACCATTACTAACCGTACCGCCAACATGCGCATCAGCGGCTGCATCATCACCCGGTAAGGCACGGTAGCGATCTTGATAACTGTATACCGCCGCGGATACACCATTGTATTCATTATTGATATTTTTTAGTCGTGCATTGGTAATCACTTCCTGGCCTTTGAGTACGCCGCCCAGTAGCAAGCCGATAATAACCATGACGATGGCTATCTCAACTAAGGTAAAGCCTGATTGTTGTTTTTTCATAAGAATCCTCTTCATCTATGCTGGGTAATACCTTGATTACCCTAAATAATATCGTATATACCTCTGATTGTAGAAGCAATTTTAAAGTTTTGTACTTTTAATTGTCTTTATTTTGTAAACGCTGCAGTAAAAGTTCTAAAAACCGAATTTCATTACGATCTGTAACTGTTTTACCCGCTATGAGGCCACCGACTAACAGTTTTACCTGTTCTGTTTCACCCATATCTTCCAGGATAATCAGTCGCATGTCTCTGGCCCAGTAGGGGATTTGACTGCTGCCAGATAATGCCAGTGCACTGGCATACTTCAATGATAACGCCCTGTCTTTTAATGTATGGCGCGCTATTACTGTTGCTTCTGCTAACCAACGCCAGTTTTTATCCGGGTCTTGCTGAAACTTTATGTATATATAGTCCAGTATCGCCTTGACTCTGTACTGATCGGCAACCCGTGAATAAATTCGACTGGCTAACAGCATCGGGTACTGACTTTGTGGCTCCATTTTTGATAAAAACTCAAGCCAGCTGATCAGATTCTGATAATCCAGATCACGATAAGAAATATACTGCCCCGATTGCACATCAAACTGCTGCAACCAGAATAACAGAAGCCGATAACCAAAT
>JAOULC010000034.1 GCA_029882215.1 Gammaproteobacteria bacterium
AAAACAACTCCCGGCACAGACGGTGAACGACGCGATTTAAAGCTGGAATTAAAAGTACTGGCTGATGTTGGTCTGCTGGGTTTACCAAATGCCGGTAAATCGACGCTTATCCGCGCCGTATCATCAGCCAAACCTAAAGTTGCCAACTACCCTTTTACAACCATCCACCCTAATCTTGGTGTTGTTCGGGTTGATGCTTTGCGCAGTTTTGTTATTGCCGACTTACCTGGCCTGATTGAAGGCGCTGCCGATGGTGCAGGACTTGGTCATCGCTTCTTAAAGCACCTGATGCGCACTCATATCTTATTACACGTGATTGATATTGCCCCGCAAAATGAAGCCGATCCGGTTAAAGATGCACAAAAAATACTGCATGAACTCGAACTCTACAGCCCTGAACTATGCGACAAGCCTCGCTGGTTAGTACTGAACAAACTGGACCTGGTGAACGATGATGAGCAAAATGAAATCTGTGATCGCATCATAAAAGAATTGAACTGGGACGGTCCAGTCTTTAAAATCTCCGGTATCAGCGGCGCAGGCACTAACGAATTGACGTTTGCCCTTATGAATTTTATTGAAGAGAGTGAACGTGAACCGGAAACACCTGAGTCAGACGAAACGCTGGGTAATTAAAATTGGCAGCTCCTTAGTTACCAACAAAGGTCAGGGACTAGATCAGCAAGCCATACAGGCATGGAGCGAGCAAATCTCCCGCCTGCAACAGTCTGGCATTGAGTGCATTCTGGTCTCATCCGGTGCGGTTGCAGAAGGTATGGCACGGCTTGGCTGGAACCGCCGCCCCAAAGCAGTTCACGAACTACAGGCCGCTGCCGCTGTCGGCCAAATGGGTTTAGTACAGTCCTACGAAAGCTGTTTTCGCAAACACAATCTTCATACCGCGCAGATACTATTAACTCACGATGACCTGTCAAACCGGGAACGTTATTTAAATGCGCGTACCACACTAAAAACACTGCTCAGTCTTAACATCATCCCGATCATCAATGAAAATGACACTGTCGCTACCGATGAAATTCGGTTTGGCGATAATGACACACTGGGCGCACTGGTGGCGAACCTTGTAGAAGCCGATACGCTGGTCATTCTTACCGATCAGCAAGGCCTGTATGATAGAGCACCGGAACTGGCAGGAGCCAAGCTGGTTGAACAGGCCGAAGCCGACGACCCGCTATTATTAAAAATGGCCGGCCCCAGTGCCGGCACACTGGGAATGGGCGGGATGAGCACCAAGATAACAGCAGCCCAAAGAGCCTCACGCTCTGGCTGCAGTACACTTATCGCCAGCGGGACTGAAAAAAATATTTTATTACGGCTGCGAGATGCAGAAAACATCGGTACTTTGCTAACCCCATCAGCTGAGCCACTGGCAGCACGCAAGCAATGGCTGGCCGGACACTTACGACCAAAGGGATCAGTCAGCCTTGATACCGGTGCCACAAAGGTTTTACAGGAAAATGGCGGCAGCTTGTTAGCCGTCGGTGTCACAGCCGTCAATGGTACTTTTTTACGCGGCGATCTGATTTCATGCCTGGATCAGGACGGGCATGAAATCGCCCGTGGTCTTGTTAATTACAGCGCCACAGAAAGCGGCAAAATTAAAGGTCTCGCCAGCCATCAAATTGAACAAATTCTGGGTTACATTGATGAAAAGGAATTGATTCACCGCGACAATCTGGTATTGATTAATAAACAGTAAACTCTGCTGGCAGAACAATATAAAAGAGCTAAGCTGTTAATTCTTCATTATTCATCTTTTCATCATAAAAGACATAAGGTATTTTGTTTCGCTTTGAGTGATACATGGCCATATCCGCGCAGTGCATCAGCACCTCACTCGAATCACCATCATAGGGAAACCGTGCAATACCAATACTGATACCAACTTCAATCTCGTGCCCGTCTATATTAAACACCTCATTCATAAATGCCGTTATTTTCTCAGCCACCGAGACTGCAAACTCTTTTTCATTAACAGCATATAAGATAATTGAAAATTCATCACCGCCTATTCTTGCTACGGTATCTGAGTTTCTTAGTGCCCGTTTCAGCCTTTTTGACACCGCCTTTAATAACTCATCGCCAATATAATGACCCAGCTCATCATTAACCGATTTAAATTTATTAAGATCCATCATCATCAGCATAAATTCAGAACGGGCTTGATCGCGCCTGGCTAACAGTGATATTTGTTTTAGCCTGTCAAATAATAGGGCGCGGTTGGGAATACCGGTGAGCATATCGGTAAAGGCTGCCACTTCCAGCTCAGCGTATAAATCACTGAGTCCCCCCGTCAAGCCATTCAGCTCATTTGCCAGACTGACCAGTTCCTGACTGCCAGACACCGCCAGTTCATCCTGCAAAAAACGCCGGTCACTGCGAATGTTTTTCATATAGCCATTGATTTTTTCCAGCGGACAAATAATTGTTCTTCGATAGAACACCAGTGCGACAAACATCGCCACTAACGTACTGACAACAATAAAACTAATCAGCCCGATTCTGCTTTTGAACAGATTTTGCTTGAGCAAAGACACATCGGTTGCAAAATAAAAATTAGCCAGCGGCTTTACATTACCCGCATGATTTTCATAGCGCACGAGCATAAATTTATGCATTTCGTCTTCAGCAGGCCAGCTTACAGAACGAAACAGCTCATCATGCTTCTCATTAGTAATGCGAACGGCTATCCCCAGCCCCTTTTCACCTTTAGCCAGATTAATCAGCGGATTAACGATAACCGACAAATAACCTTTTAAGCGCAAACCACCGACAGGAACCAGCGTCACCAAACGCAGTTCGCCGTTGAAAACACAGGACTGATGAATCACCTTAAATCGTGCTGCTCCCTGTCGTTTTTTTGCATCAGCAACTGGCGAAGCACAGAGACCATTCTGTTCCACAACACTGCTATTTGTTGACTCAAATAATTTATTCAGTTTTTCGTCGTAAATAATAATCTTCTTAAGATCCAGCACCCCAAGTGTTACATATGCACGATGAAACTGCTCATCCAGATAATTTTCAACTTGTTGCTTTTCTGCTGCCTGAGTAACTCTTTTGAAATCACTGTCCGACTGAACTGACAATGCCAGTGATTCTGTTTCATCCTTCAGCTTATCCCACAAATGGTGTATTTCCAGCTCGATCACCTGAGTAAACATCTGCCGTCTGTTATCAAGTGTCTGCTGATAATAAACCTCACCGGTCATTAGTGTAAAACCCACACTGAGCAAGCCCATTAACAGAATGGTCATTAATAAATTGGTGCGCATCGAATAGTATTTCATTTATTTTTTTAAAAAGGGAAAACCTTTCTCCAGCCACTCTTCGAATCCCCCGCGAAACCAGTAGAGTTTTTTATAACCGCACTTCTTCGCCACCTTTATTGCAATTGCACTACGTCCGCATTTAACGCCATTACAGTAAAATAAAGCAGGATGCATTTTATCGGGTATTATTTTAGCTAGCGAGCTGCAACTGGTTTCACTGTCCGGCAAGCTGACTGATGATTCAAGATAGCCCAGTTTCCTGTCACCACTGATGCGTGAATCCACTATTATTACCTCATCTGTCTGCTCGATTAAGTTAATAACACCGTCTGCGCTGACTATTTCTACATCTGCAATAAAATCCGGTGTCCGGACTTCTCCCGCGCATATACCGACTGAAACTGCCCAGAGAGAAAAAATAGGAAATACGATCGTTTTTTTATAAGCTGCGTCAAACAAAAAAAACATTAACACCTCCTGTCTCACCATGCACTGTGATCACTGCCTATACCCGTGCATACTGGTTATATTTATTTTATTCCAGACTCATTTGGATATTATTAATTACCCATCACCTCAAATTTCTAAAACCATAATAGCATGTTATCAAGCTGAAGCACCTGCAACATAACCCGATGACCAGGCCCACTGGAAGTTATATCCGCCCAGGTGCCCTGTAACATCCAGCACCTCTCCCACAAAATATACTCCCGGGCTGAGCTTTGACTCCATTGTTTTTGAAGAAATTCCTGCTGTATCAACACCGTTCAAAGTTACTTCGGCTGTTCTGTACCCCTCTGTTCCCGACGGCTTTAATTTTAGATCTGTAATACTGCTCGCGACTTTTTTCAGTGCGACATCAGGAATTTCAGCAATAGATTTGCCGGCATACTCAGGCCAGAATTTTTTTTCCAGCTCAAGAATCAGGCTTACTGGTAAATAGTTGGCTAGTAGGTTCTTTAGTAAAGATTTCGCACGTTGCTGCTTCAGATCCAGTAACATCTCTGTCACATCAGCATCAGGTAATAAGTTTATATTTACATCTTGCCCCTCTTGCCAGTAATTTGATATTTGCAGCACAGCAGGGCCGCTTAAACCCCGGTGCGTGAACAGTATATTTTCGCTAAAACTCTGCGTCGCAGTTTTAACCGTGGCTCTTATCGCTATGCCAGAGAGCTTTTCACTGAGGGATTTAAACCAGTCACTAAAGGTAAACGGTACCAGACCCGCTCTTACTGACAGCACCTGATGACCAAATTGTCGTGCAAGCTCATAACCATAGCCAGTCGATCCCAGAGTCGGTATCGATAAACCACCGCTTGCCACAACCAGTGACTGACAATGAAATTCACCCTGACTGGTTTTCAGTAAATAACCGTCTTGATAAGCAACGCTTTTACAGTCACAACGCAGACGTATATCCACTCCTGTTTCGTCACACTCGGTCTTTAGCAGATTTAAAATCTCTTTAGAGCTGTCATTACAAAATAACTGACCGTGTTCACGCTCATGAAACTCAATTCCATACTTTTGCACCAGCGCGATAAAATCCCACTGCGTGTACTGACTCAGCGCAGATTTAACGAAGTGCGGGTTATGGCAAATATAATTTTCGGCTTCAATTGTATAATTGGTAAAATTACATCTACCTCCGCCAGACATAAGTATTTTTTTACCGATTTTATTACTGCTTTCGAGTACCAGCACCTTACGGCCTCGCCGAGCTGCCGTCATTGCACACATCAAACCAGAAGCACCAGCACCTATTACAACAACATCAAAAACGTCCACACAACCTCACAAAATACCTGTTCAAAATTATCTGATAATCCGCTATCAAGCCACTCAATATCTAAGTTAGAATAGCGTTTAATCAACCGGAATCCTTAAATGAAAAACCACCTTGAAGGCCTGCTATCTGTCCATAGCGCTGTATTTATTTTTGGACTCACAGCGCTATTTTCTAAATTTATTACACTGTCTGCTATTGAAATAACTCTGCTGCGCAGCGTGTTCGCTGTTATCGCTATCGGTGTTTATATCATCTATCTGAAAGAGTCGCTTTTGCTCAATAGTAAGCGCGATTATCTGATTGCCAGCATACTGGGTTTTTTCCTTGCAACACACTGGGTGACGTATTTTCACTCCATGCAAATTTCATCCGTGGCTATCGGCATCATCGCGCTTTACACATACCCCGTCATTACGGTTTTTATTGAGCCCTTTTTCCATGGTGAGCGGCCACATATTAAAGACATTCTCAGTGCTGTGGTGGTCTTATTTGGTATCTATCTATTAGTACCTGAATTCTCTATCGACAATCAGACCACATTAGGCGTTTTCTGGGGGGTATTTTCAGCCTTACTATTTTCCATGAGAAACATCATTCACGGACGCTATTTCAAAGCCTACCCGGCAAGACATGCCCTGTTCTATCAGACACTGGTCGTGTTTATTCTTTTGTTGCCTTTTGCAGGGCAAATCATCCCTCAGGTTAATCAGACGCAGTGGCTGCAATTGCTTCTACTGGGCATAGTTTTCACGGCTCTGCCGCACACCCTGTTTGCTAACAGTCTGTTACACTTGAAAGCAAAAACAGCCAGTCTGGTCGCTTGTATGCAGGTGGTCTACGGCACACTGTTTGCTGCAATATTTCTGGCAGAAATGCCGGACTGGAGAACAGTTATTGGTGGCATTATTGTTATCAGTGCCGCAGCCTATGAGACTGTTACCAGTGGCAAGCAGGTTAAATCCTGATTCTATTTAGTCGCAAGAACAGGCAGCCGCTGAATAAAACAGGCTCATGCCTGAATCATGAACCAGTTTTATACTTCGTTATTTTGGCTGATGTCCGTTAAAAACTCTGCCAGGTAAATCTTCATTCACATGCATTTCATCATCACCCAGAAGATCTTTTTTAATGCCATCCTCATCGACTGTACAGCCGAGAAAATCCGCTACTGTTCGCATATCAATTTCTGCATTCTCTATGCAGGAGGTTCCACCCGGTGAAGGCGTCATATTAAAAATCGCACCAACACCGGTATTGATTTTTGCCTCACCCATTAACAGTTTGGCATTTACTTTATCAATTAACTGAGGGCGCACACCGCCAACACGGCTCGCAAACTTCAGGTCTTTGAATTTCAGCGAAGGCACAATTTTTCTGACATCATGTAAAAATAAAATTTTACGGATCAACGGGATTTCAAACAGCATGTTTTTAAACATATAGTTGCGAATATCGCGCACCTTTAACAAATCCCAGAGTACTTTTGCCACTTTGCTGTCAAAGCGAAAAATCTGAAAAAAGTCAGGCATTGTTTTCAGGTTATAACGCTCAAGAATAGGCAGCACAACTGCCGTTGGCCCGAAGCGCGTTTCTCCCGGCACCAATACATCCGGGTCACCATGGATAGCTGCAAAAGGTAATGCATCATTTTGCACGGTGTAGACCTTTCCATTCAGACATTGCGGCGCAAAATAATAACTGCCCGCAACCGGCAAACAGGAATAATGCAAACCAAAACCCAGTTCATGCGCCATCATCAGGCTATGACCACCTGCGCACACCACCAGTGAACGGGTCTGATAACAAGTGCCATTGGTTTCTATGATAAACCGGTCGTCTTCGATTTTAATGTGGCTGACCATTTCATTAAAATGAATATCCACTTCTTTATCTTCAATTTTCTGCGCCTCCCGCACAAACGAGCAGGATAAGGCCTCAAAATTCATCGCGGTATATTCATCGGTTGAACCCAGCGCAAGCACCTCATCTTCACGGAAATGCCCGTCTACCATAGCAACATTCGGTTCAATTTTCGCGATATCTTTTTTATCCAGTAGCTTGAGATTCGGATAATGCGCTGAAAATACTTTAAAGCGCTCTCGTAACAACTCGCACTCTTTCTCGCCCACAGCCAAAACCATTTTCGGGTATTTGAAAATAATGTGGTCTATGTCAGCCTGGGCCGTTGCATAGTTTCGCAACATGCTCGCCGCACGCTTAACCTTTAAGGCTTTGTCGAGCGTATAGTTTGTTTCAATATCACCACAATGTAGCGTCTGACTGTTATTACTCGATAATGAATTAACTCTGGCAGGCGCGGCATACTTCTCAATCAACCCGATACGCTTAATATCTGTGTACTTTGCTGCCATATAAAGCAGGGCCGTGCCAGACACACCGCCACCAATTATTAACAAATCATATTGGTTTGATTTCATTTTTAACTCGCGAGATTATGTAAAGTGATTTTAGACTATGGCTGAAATTATACCGGCCACATCACTGAAGTAATTAACTTAAGGCAATATCAGGACAATAAAAAAGCCGGCCCTGAATTACCATGGACCGGCTTTTTTACATCAACACTACATGTATCAGCAATTACATTGCAACAACAGAAGCATTAAGACGGCTCTTATGACGAGCAGCCTTGTTTTTATGGATCAGGCCCTTAGAAACCATACCATCAATAACAGGAACAGCTGCTTTATACGCGTCTTCAGCGGTAGCTTTCTCACCAGCCGCTACAGCATAGATAACTTTTTTAACGTATGTACGAAACATAGAACGCATACCAGCATTACGCTGACGTCTGGTTTCAGCTTGGCGTGCGCGTTTTTTAGCTTGTGCAGAATTAGCCAATGGAAGTCTCCATTCACATTGAAATTTAAGATCGCGTATTCTGCCAGCTTTATACCCATATTTCAACCGCATTAACAAACTAATAAAACAAAAGCTTTTATCTCTAATGACTCAACTCCATAGCCATTTATCACAATCGAATAAATCGCTATACAAATCAGCGGTAAGTATTTAGCACAGCGGCTAAAAATAAAAGCCTGTGCCTCAGCGCCTGTGTGGCATAAAATGACGAGACAATAAATCCTCCAACATATAGATAACTTGAAATTTACGTGAAACTGCTCCGTTCTACTGCCATTGTCAGCATAATGACCACTATCTCCCGCTTTATGGGTCTGGCAAGAGACATTATTTTTGCCCATGTCTTTGGTGCAAATGCCGGTACAGATGCTTTTTTTGTTGCCTTCAAAATCCCCAACTTCTTACGTCGGTTGTTTGCTGAAGGCGCTTTTGCCCAGTCTTTTGTACCTGTTTTCTCTGAATATAAAGAAACCCGTTCCCGCACCGCTTTAATCGACTTACTGGATCACGTTGCCGGGAGTCTGGGCGGTGTATTGCTGCTGATCACCACCCTTTGTGTGGCTGCTGCGCCGCTCGTGGTCATGGTCTTTGCACCCGGATTCATTGATGAGGCGGATCGTTTTTCATTAACCACCGATATGCTGCGCATCACCTTTCCGTATATTTTCTTTATTTCCTTAGTGGCATTTTCGGGTGGCATCCTCAATAGTTTCAACCAGTTTGCGGTGCCGGCCTTTACACCTGTATTCCTTAATATCTGCCTGATCGGCGCCGCTTTATGGGCTGCGCCATTGTTTGATCGTCCTGTTATCGCGCTTGCCTGGGGTGTGGCGCTAGCCGGTTTCACCCAGCTGGCTTTCCAGATTCCGTTCCTGCTGCGACTTGGTCTATTACCCAGACCCCGGCTTAAACGAGACCATGAAGGCGTCAAACAGATCAGCAAACTGATGTTACCGGCCATCATTGGTTCCTCGGTAGCGCAGATCAACCTGCTACTAGATACAGTGATTGCTTCATTTTTAATGGCCGGCAGCGTCAGCTGGCTTTATTTTTCTGACCGTCTGGTCGAATTCCCACTGGGCGTGTTTGGTATTGCACTGGCCACGGTGATTTTGCCTAGCCTGTCGAAACAACATGCCAATAAATCCAGCGAAGACTTTAATCGTACGCTGGACTGGGCATTACGTCTGGTGATGCTGATCGCAGCCCCCGCCGCTCTGGGGCTATTACTACTGTCACAACCGATACTGGCAACACTATTTCAATACGGTGAATTCACACTGCATGACAGTTACATGTCATCCCTTAGTCTGATGGCCTACGCACTGGGTCTGCCGGCCTTTATCATTATAAAAGTACTGGCACCGGCATTCTATGCCCGTCAGGACACAAAAACACCGATGAAGATCGCGGTCAAAGCGATGATTGCCAATATGGGACTGAATATTTTATTTGTCGTGCCCATGGTCTATTACACTTACGAGGCGCCACACGTTGGTCTTGCACTGGCTACCACCGCCTCGGCTTATCTGAATGCAGCACTGCTGTTATTTGCTTTACGCCGCCAGCAAATCTACCAGCCCCTTAGAGGATGGTGGCGTTTGACGTTGCAGCTAATTCTGGCCAACAGTTTACTCGCCGGTTTTCTGCTTTACTGGTCACCAGCACTCGAAATATGGTCAAACTGGTCACTGCAAGAGCGCCTGTTTCAGCTGCTGATCAGCATAGTAATTGCGGCCACGGTTTATTTGATCAGCCTTTTATTATCCGGTTTACGACCAGCTCAGTTAAAACACTAAATCTTGTCTGACTCAGGGATTTTCTCAGCGGTTGATCGAGCCTTTAACTTGAAAAAGCCGTATAATCATGACTTTGAGTCACATTAATTAAGCCTGAACGCTACTAAAATATGTATCTTATCCGCGGTCTTCATAATCTACGTTCCCAGCACAAAGGCTGCGCGCTCACCATTGGTAACTTCGATGGCGTTCATTTAGGACATCAGGCCATTATCCGCCACCTACACGAACAAGCCCGTCGCCTTAATTGCCCGGCCGGGGTCATGACCTTTGAACCGTTGCCGCATGAATACTTTAGCCATGAAAAAAGCTCTGCCCGACTGAACCGGCTGCGGGAAAAATTCCTCGCCCTGCAATCAACCCGGACAGACTTTCTGTTATGTCTTAAGTTCAACCGTCAGCTGGCCGCAATGACAGCCGATGAGTTTATTTCTCAGATACTGGTTGATCAGCTTAATATTAAATATCTACTGGTTGGCGATGATTTCCGCTTTGGCAAAGGCCGCAACGGTGATTTTACGACCTTAAAAGAAGCCGGCGAGAAATATAGCTTTGAGGTAGAAGATACCGCCACACAGGTTCACCTGCAGGAACGCATCAGCAGCACCCGCATCCGCGATGCACTCAGTCTCGGACAGTTACCACTGGCGGCGCAAATGCTTGGACATGACTATAATATCTGTGGCCGCGTTGCTCATGGCGATAAACGTGGCCGTACCATCGGCTTCCCCACTGCCAATATCAAATTATTCCACCGCAATATTCCTTTAAGCGGTGTTTACGCCGTACAAATGCAAATGGCTGAGCGTAAAATTCTGGGTGTTGCTAATATTGGTAAACGGCCGACCGTAGACGGCGTCAATATCCAGCTAGAAGTGCATTTATTCGATTTTGCAGAAGACATCTACGGACGGCATGTTTGTGTAAATTTTCAGCATAAAATACGCGAAGAAAGGAAATTCGAATCACTGGATGCGTTACAATCTCAAATACAGCTAGATTGCGACAGCGCTAAAGATTTTTTTATTTCAACCAACTCAATATAAACCAGGAACCCCAAGTGGCTGACTATAAACACACCCTAAATCTCCCCGATACAGATTTCCCAATGCGCGGCAACCTGCCTGCACGCGAGCCTCAGATTCTTGCTCAGTGGAAAGAAAATGATTTGTACGGCCAGATACGTAAGAAAAGTGAAGGTTGTGAGCCATTTATTTTGCACGATGGTCCGCCGTATGCAAACGGTGATATTCATATCGGTCATGCCGTTAATAAAATTTTAAAAGACATTATTGTTAAAAGCCAAACCATGAGCGGCAAAAATGCGCCTTATGTACCGGGCTGGGACTGCCATGGCTTACCGATAGAACTACAGGTTGAGAAAAAAGTCGGTAAAGCCGGCGTCAAAGTCGATGCCACAACCTTTCGTAAGAAATGCCGAGAATACGCCGGCAAACAGGTCGATGGCCAGCGCAATGACTTCATTCGTTTAGGTGTGCAGGGTGAATGGAATAACCCGTACCTGACAATGGACTATAAATTTGAAGCCAACATCGTTCGCGCACTGGGCAAAATTGTTGATAACGGCCATCTGCATAAAGGCTCAAAGCCGGTTCACTGGTGTCTGGATTGTGGCTCCTCGCTGGCCGAAGCGGAAGTTGAGCATCAGGATAAAGTATCCGATGCGATTGATGTTGCTTTCAAAGCGGTTGATGCCGGGCAAGTTTTAAAAGCCTTTGGTACCGATCAGGGCGAAGGTGATGTTGCAGCGGTTATCTGGACCACAACACCATGGACACTGCCAGCTAACATGGCGGTTTCACTGCACCCGGAACTGACTTACGTACTGCTGCAGGTCAATACTGAATTCGCGCCAATGCGACTGATTTTAGCAGAAGCGCTCTATGAGACAGCTGTGCAACGCTACAGTGAAGATCAGGCACGGGTGCTTGGCCGCTGTGAAGGTGCAGAGCTCGAAAACATGCTGCTGCAACACCCGTTTTATGATCGCAAGGTGCCGTTAATTTTAGGCGATCATGTCACCACAGACGCCGGTACGGGTGCCGTACACACCGCCCCGGGTCACGGTCAGGAAGATTTCACGGTAGGTCTTAAATACAATTTAGAAGTTTACAACCCGGTTGGCAGCAACGGTGTTTTTATTGCCGATACTGAACTGGTCGGCGGTCAGCACGTTAATAAAGCCGGGCCGATTGTGCTGGAAAAATTAAAAGCAAACGGCGTACTTTTAAATCACACAAAAATAACGCACAGCTACCCGCATTGCTGGCGTCATAAAACACCGATTATTTTCCGTGCGACACCGCAATGGTTTATCAGCATGACGCAAAACAGCCTGCGTGATAACGCCAACCGCGCCATTAAGGAAACCAACTGGCTGCCCGACTGGGGACAGGCTCGTATTGAGGGCATGGTTAACAACCGCCCGGACTGGTGTATTTCCCGTCAGCGCACATGGGGCGTGCCTATCACGCTGTTTGTGCATAAAGACACAGCCGAACTACACCCTGATACCTCGGCTTTAATTGAAAAAGCGGCCTTACTGATCGAAAAGGAAGGTGTTGATGCCTGGTTCAATTTAGAGCCTTCAGACCTGCTGGGCGACGATGCCATTAACTACGATAAAGTGGTCGATACATTAGATGTCTGGTTTGATTCCGGTGTCACCCATCAAGCCGTACTTGAGGCACGTGATTATTTACAGTCACCGGCCGACTTATATTTAGAAGGTTCTGATCAGCATCGCGGCTGGTTCCAGTCATCACTATTAACTGGTGTGGCTATCAACGGCAAAGCACCCTACAAAACAGCGTTAACACATGGCTTTACCGTTGATGCCAAAGGTAAAAAAATGTCGAAGTCGATTGGTAACACAGTCGAGCCACAAAAAGTCTGCAATGCACTCGGTGCTGATATTTTACGTTTATGGATTGCATCCACAGACTACTCGGCAGAAATGAGTGTGTCCGATGAAATTTTCAAACGCACAGCCGATTCATATCGCCGCATTCGTAACACCGCACGTTTCTTACTGGCCAATCTTAATGGTTTCAACCCTGAAACTGACATGATCAATCCCGGCGACATGCTGGCGCTTGATCGCTGGGCCGTCTCGCACACAGCCAAACTGCAAAATGAAATCATTGATGCTTACAAGAGCTATAATTTCCACCTGATTTATCAAAAGCTGCATAACTTCTGCACCAATGAACTTGGTGGGTTTTACCTCGATATTATCAAGGATCGTCAGTACACCACTCATACTGACAGTATTGCACGCCGCTCTGCACAAACAGCGCTTTATCATATTATCGAAGCTATGAGTCGCTGGCTGGCACCTATTTTAAGTTTTACCGCTGAGGACATTGCCGCCTCTATTCCAGCTAATAACGGTAAGTCGGTGCACCTTAAAAACTGGTATGAAGATTTATTTGAGCTGACAGATAAAGACACACTAAGCCATGCCTTCTGGGATATGGTTTTGCAAGTACGTACTGCTGTCAGCAAACAGCTTGAGCCTCTGCGCGTCTCCAAAACCATCGGCTCATCACTCGATGCTGAAGTCGATCTTTATTGCAATGCGGCACTGAAGCAGCAACTCGACGCACTGGGCGATGAATTGCGTTTTGTCCTGATCACCTCCTATGCCCGGGTATACACTGCTGACTCTCAGCCTGAAAATACCGAGGCCGTGATGATCAACGATCAAACCGTATGGATTAAAACCAGTGCCTCTGCACACGCCAAATGCACTCGCTGCTGGCATCACCGCGAAGATGTTGGTCAGCACACAGAACACGATGAACTTTGTGGTCGCTGTGTTGAAAATGTCGACGGCAATGGCGAACAAAGAGAGTTTGCATAAGCAATGAATAGTATCAAAGTTCCTTTATATAAATGGCTGTCTGTTAGTACACTGATTGTGTTAACAGACCAGTTGACCAAGCAACTCATTGAGCACTCTTTTCAGCTTTATGAACGCCTTGCCATCATGCCATTTTTTAATTTAACGCTGGCCTATAATGAGGGCGCGGCGTTTAGTTTTTTAAGTGATGCCGGTGGCTGGCAGCGCTGGTTTTTTTTGATCCTGACCAGCATTATCAGTGTTGTACTCTTTTTCTGGCTAAAAAAATCACAGTACAAAATCGAATCTCTTGCACTGAGCTTTATTCTTGGCGGTGCCATTGGAAACTTCATCGATCGCTTTCTGTTTGGTCATGTTATCGACTTTCTTGATGTTTATTATAAAACACATCACTTTCCTGCCTTTAACGTTGCTGACATGGCCATCAGTGGTGGCGTGATGCTACTCATTGTCACTACATTTCTTCAGCAGCCCGATAAAAAAGAACACTAACGAAATGTCTCACCAAATTAATCAAAACAGCCACGTTACTTTACACTACCGCATTTCACTCGAAGACGGTACTGAGCTTGAAACCAGCTTTGGCGATGAGCCACTGGAATTTTCTATGGGTGAAGACACCCTCACTGAAGGCATGGAGCTTTCAATTCTGGATCTTTCAGCAGGCGATAAACAAACTATTACACTCTCACCCGATCAAACCTATGGCCCGCGTGATCCGTCAAACATACACGATATTCTTGTCGCTGATTTTCCGGATGATATAAAACCGGAGAAAGGCCAGGTCATTGCTTTTGATACACCGGCCGGTGATGATATTAATGGCATAGTAATTGACATAAAAAATGACAAGGTCTCGGTAGACTTTAACCACCCGCTAGCCGGCAACCATCTTGTTTTTGAAGTTGAAATATTAAAGGTTAATAATGACTAAGCCACATATTAAAATTTCACTTGCCTCACCTCGCGGATTTTGTGCCGGTGTGGATCGCGCCATTGAAATAGTTGAACGTGCTATTGCCAATTTTGGTGCACCCATCTATGTCCGTCACGAAATCGTACACAATGCACACGTCGTCAATAACCTGAAAGAAAAAGGCGCGGTCTTTGTTGAAGAACTGCATCAAATACCGGACGGTGCAACCGTTATTTTTAGCGCCCACGGTATTGCCAAAAAAATTGAAGATGAAGCCCGCGATCGAGGCCTGCAAATTTTTGATGCTACCTGCCCTCTTGTCATAAAGGTACACATGGAAGTCGTACGCCATGCTAAAGCCTCACATGATGTCATTCTGATCGGTCATGCCGGTCATCCTGAAGTAGAAGGTACCTTAGGTCGTTTTGATACCCAGTACGGTGGCAGCATGTATCTGATAGAGTCGATTGATGATATCGGAAAATTAAACATTGCCGCCAATAAAAAGCTGGCTTATGTAACCCAGACCACTTTATCCGTTGATGAAACCGCTGATATCATTCGGGCTTTAAAGAGTCACTTCCCCGACATTATAGAACCGCGTAAAGATGATATTTGCTACGCCACACAAAATCGCCAGGACGCCATTAAAACTCTGGCGACTGATACAGACCTGATCCTTGTGGTAGGCTCACCCAACAGCTCGAATTCAAACCGCCTCAGAGAACTCTCTGAAAAACTGGGTACAACCGCTTATTTAATTAATGATGCATCGGAAATCAATCTCGACTGGCTGAAAAATAGCAGCAATATCGGTATTTCAGCCGGCGCCTCAGCACCTGAAAACCTGGTGACTGAAGTCATTAACTTTCTCGAGTTACATGGTGCTCATTGCCCGGATCGTGGTGAAAAGTTTAATGAGAATGTCGTTTTTTCTTTACCTAAAGAATTACGTTAAAAAAACCCCCGTCAGCATAACTGGCGGGGGTTTTCGATAACCGATAATTAATCCTTAGTTATTTAACCCAGCACTCAGCCGGGGTTTTTACAAAAGCATCTGTCAGGGTTAATACTGTACAGTCCACGGCTCCTTCTTTATCACCTGCCTGTGGACCAGCCGGATCAGCTACCGCCTGTAATTTATAAGTGCTGGCCGTGGCACTAACAACAGACAAGGTATAATAGCCATGCTCTGTGTTTGCACCGCCAATTAATGCAACATTCGTTGTATAAGACCCTGCATTATTTCTTAAAACATATTGCACCTGCAGATCAGACATTCTTTGTAATGCACTGGTTGCATCTGCGCGCCCCGTTTTTTGTATAAAGTTCTGATACTGCGGCATCGCGATAGTGGCGAGAACTGCAATAATTGCGACCGTAATCATGACCTCAATCAGGGTAAAGCCTTTTGTGTACATTTGTTTCATAGTAAATCTCTCTTTAATTTCTTAATGTATCTTCATACCAGAATAATTTTCTCGCCTGATCATTATCTGGGTTCTGTACCGGTTCTGTACCGACGATAATCGCACTGCCGTCTTTGGTGTAAATAGGCGCAGGGTTAGGTGGTATACCACCACGAACCAATTTATTGCGGCGATCTTCTGCCGTCAAGTTATCTGTTGAATCGACCAGCGTATCGAAATTAAATTTCGGTGTCGCATCGGTTACTGACATGAAATAAACATATCCGGTACCATCCGCTGGTTTACAGGCATCAGCAGAGTTGGTCTCAAGTGGCACATAGGTTGTTGCCACAACCAGACCTCCGATAATCAGCACTTCTGATAACCCCTTCTCACCAACATAACTGCCATCTGATTCTTTCAAATCTATATACCAGCCTGATGCGGCATTTAATAATGCCACTTCGGTTGCAGCGGCTGTTGCTGACCCCTGGCCGATGGTGTTACTACTGGCATCGTATAAGTCACTTTCAACAATGCCTGTCCCAGCGGAACCATAAGGATCTGTTGCGGGCGGTTTGTTAAACACATACGGGTCACGCAACATATAAATTTTATCATGATTGTCCGTATTTAACGGATGCGCACGATAACCGGAACTCATTGCCAGTGACAGGTACGCCGCTTTACCTGGCTCTTCGATAATCGCCACATCGGGTGGATAATAAAAGCGGTGATTATCTGCAGCTGTTACACCCGATAGGCTAGCCACGCGATTGATATCAATCAAAGCACTCAGGTCAGTATCTGCAGCACCTTTACCTGGCTGAATATCTACCCGCCAGATTTGTCCGCCCATATCACCAAGATAGATTCTGTCCAGATAGCCATTGGCACTAACGTCAACCGCCTTAGGTCTTGCCGGTATACTGTACTGCATGTCTGCCACTTCAAGATCAGCCCCAGAGCCAGTAGGGCCAGCCCACCATAGCCTTGCGCCAGTCAGTGCATCTATAATGTATATAGCCCGGCCTACATCATCAACGGTTCTGACACTGTTAGCATCCTGATCCAGATCATAACCACCGGCAAATACGGCTACGTGTCTTTTTAATCCGCCAATCTGCAGTTTCTTAAGCTGAATATTTGACCAGCTCTGACCTAACTCAACAAAATCACCGGTGCCGCCTTTAATAATCCACATAAGCACAGGGTTTGCGCGGTCAGTGACATCCATGGCGTAATAATTACGGCCACCACGACGTTCACCAAAGTAAATATAAACCTTATCACCGGTCTCAATCACACCATTAGAGTTATTGTCGATGACCAGTGAGCTCACAGAGCCATCCAGACCATAGGCTTTACCGCTGCCGGCGACATCACTGAATACGGTGTCCTGCAGTCCGAGCATTTCTTGCGGAATAAAGGAAAATATTTCTGTACCATCACGCGTATCAATGGCATGCAATACACCATCGTTAGTCGCTACATAAGCGGTTATATCGGGTTCATCATCCGGTCCGGCATACTGTACAAGTCCGGGCTCTGAATGCAACGGATCTCCCATAAACTGACGGGCATCTGTGGCATCATTATCAGAGTCATCATCATTAACATCCACGCCACGCATCCACTGAATCAGGCTGATTCTGTATGCATCATCCTTGGCTGTAATGTTTAATAAATCTTTTGTTAGCAACGCATTTGTTTCAAGTACTTTGTTCGCATCAACATTCAGTGCGACATTGCTTGCTGTCGCCGCGCCGGTATATGTGTAAACCGTCCGTGTATTAATTTCACCAACAGCCCCGCCCAATGTTACCTCACCGCCATCTGGCAAGCCTACAGGATCTGTCCAGTAACTGTATGCCTGATCATCAAAGAAGCCTGTGATCTGATTAATGGCAGGCTGGTTCTTTTGATCCTCTATGACTGGTATGCCATCAATAAAAACCAGCTTGAAGCGTTTGAAGTTACCATCCCAGTGCGGGCCTATAGCAGGCTTGAACAATGTGAAATACAAGTCATTACGGTGAGTTGTTCGGTTAAATGCGTTAACCGATACCGCCGGCGATGAAAAGGTTGTATTAACCGATAAAATCTCAGCAATAATCTGATTAAATACTTCTGCCAACTCTATGGCATCACCCGCAGTATAGTAACTCGCACCACTGCGGTTAGCCGCGCTCTCCAGTAAAGGAAAATCATCCGCAAAACCTACTGTATAGGTAGAGACCGTCTGCAAATCAGCCAGACCATCGTATACATCATGAAGATGCATATACTCTGCCAGCTCATCCAGACAATTATCAACACAGCCACCGGTCACCGCCACAAAGCCAGGTAACAAAGCGATCTTCGAGTCTGCATCGCCATCCCACGTTGCTTCACCATCAGACAAATAAATATTAAAGTTTTTCTGGCAGGCGTATTCAATCGGTGATACATAGTGCTTAACACTACCGACATTATAAGTAACACCGGTCGAGTTAGTTGGTGTCGACGTTAATCCATAGTCGGCCGGTTTTCCCGACCAGTACAAATAGTTTTCATATAAAACCTCAGACAACGGTGTACCACCGGATGCACTAAGTGCATTGATCAGCGGCAAAAAATTGCCACGAGCGGCTGTCACATCAGTAACCGGATATCGCACCGGGCCACCCTGTGAATTAGCGCTATCAAAACGCATAAAGCCGATATTAATATTGTTAGTACTGGTAACCACATCAGCGGTTACTTCTTTAACAACGGTTATACGGTCAGAAACCGCATCAGTATTTGTCTTTGTCCAGTTTAAATAATTACCCGAATATAAAACATAACCCCGGCTCACAGCATTCCAATCCAGACTATTTGCCAGAGCGGCGGTATAAGGTCCCTCTGCTCGGTTGGCAATATACAGATTACCCGTAGTTGACAAACCATGAACACCTGAATCGGCCTTACATTCAACATATCGATCAATCTGACTTTGTGCCAGATCATCCCACTCATCTCTGTTCGTACCGGTAACATCTTTCCACTGTGCAACACGATCCTGGTACCAGCCAGAGGCAATCGCCGGATCGGTAGTCTCAACAGGTGGCACAGTATTGTACAAAGGGTTCATCGCGGCATTACATTTTAAGGCCGTTTTATTAAAATAATTTTTAGTTCCACAACTCGTAATCAAGGCACCTGTGGAATAATAAACTCTGGTATCACTAAAGCAGCCACTATAAACAGTGTTGACATCATAATCAGCACGTACTGCCACAGCCGCATCCATACTGCCCGATGTATCAATAATGAACATCAGGTTTGGCTTAACCTCGGGAGCAGTACTCGCGTTGCCGACATAAATTTCAATGTCCTCTGCCAGCACAGTCGCTGCAATTGGCATGCTTAGCAGCATTGTAATTACTGATCGCGCCAATTTTTGATTTAAAGTTTTCATCTGTACCTCGAATTCTGCTGCATTACTTCTGTTGTTTACCCGGCTATTAGTAGATCTTTATTCTTGTCACTAAGCGCGTTTTTAAATCATAAAATGCAACACCCGGCTTTCCCGACTGTGTTGTAGCTCGCGTTAGCCCCACTTTTTTCCCGGCAATAAATAACTGGGTAGCAGGTGTGATTTTAAGCACCTGTGTTTCACAACGCTGGCACACTTTGCCCGTGATGATACCGCTTAAGTCTTTGCTGATTTTTATACTCAAAGCCTCTGACTCAATGGCCCCTTCAATCATCTTCAGGTTTTCAGACGCTCTTACCGAATGAATACTTACTGTTAACGCAAGTGTTGTCAGCACAGATAAAATAATTTTTTTCATTAGAAACTCATCCTCGAACATTCTTATTCCGCAGTACAATCCTGAGCACTCTTAAGACCAATTGCCTGTACAACTCGGCTCGTGGCCTGACCACCGCAGCCGTTTGCAATACCCGTTGACTGGACACTGTATATATTTTCAAACGAAGCCTTTTCAAGACTGCCGCCGTATATTCGCTGACAGCCCAGATAATCCACTGACGTACTTGCCGTGGTATTTGTACCGGCTATCGCGCAATCAAATGCCTGTGGCCACGTACCGCCTCTGTCAACCTGCAAAATAGATGTGTTGATACATGATAGCGTGGCCTGAAAAGCATCATTATGAGTCTGTGAGTTACAGGCAATTTTTAATTCAAGCGTGGTATTACTCATACTTGAAACACCCATTATTGTTAGCACCAGCAGCATTACCAAACCCAGAACCAGAGCAACACCTCTTTGTTGTTGAAACTTCACATCATCCTCCGGTTGCCGTTTTTTTATGCATTCTGTTTTGTAACTTAACCACTGTTGACATGACCACGCGTCGGAAACCATCGTCAAATAATTGTGCCGGCCTGCCGGCCAGACTCAAGCTTTGAGTTTCAATAGCAGTGCCCGAAGCATCGGTCAATAAATCAGCATGTTGCGCCCTGATCAGCACCCAGAACTGAACAGACTTAACCTGACTAAGATCAATCTTTTCAACACCTTGCATCAATGCACTGTTTCCGTCCACATACATATCTACGGAGCCGTCATTATCATTATCCCAGCCCAGCTGTACCTGCAGGTCTTCAACCCCAGGGATCAGCATCGTGTTAGTAAGAGAGGGGCCGATCGCTAACTCCACTCGATGTAACGAAGGATAATTATCGCCGTCAAAGTCGGTAAATTTATTTACAAAATAAGTCCGCGCCTTGAGTCGAAAATTTTGCGGTACAAGATCAGCTATATCTCTGCTAAATTGTGGAGCAGTCGGGCCGATAAATAGCTCACCATGAAAGCTATTGGCATAAATATAAACAACATTGGCTGCAAGATCCGCATCAGCAATCGGCGCCGGTGGCGCATACTTTACCACCAGCACATCTGTGTTTGGCACATACTGGTCACTAGGGATACAGGTATCGGCATAGGGGTTACTGTTTTCTGAAACAAAAAACGACTCATTCAGATTTCGGTACCAGTCTGCTGCGCAATCACCGGCTAGCGTCGGGTAAACGTCTGTCAGCTCACGCGAGCGGCCAAAGGCCGGATCCACACCGACAGCACCGGCAATTTCTGAATCGTTATTAGTGCGCCCCCACAAGCCGGCATGGCGAAGATCATAAGAAAGTGTGCGCAAAGAAAAGCGCGCATCATCTATTAACTGAGTTTGCAGCTCGATTGCACCCTGTGCGACACGGCCATTTGAAAAAACTTTAAAGACACCCGCTATTAAAAATGTGCCAATAGCCATCGAAATTAACAACTCGATTAGGGTAAAGCCCATTATTGTCGAGCGTGATTGCGAAAGATTTCTCATGTTTAATTAGCCCCTGGTATTTGCTGTATCTTTGAGAAATACGACATATTTTCACCACGTTCTTTCCAGTAAACCGTAATCGTTGCAATCGGTGGTACGGCTGCATCATCAATCACTATTGAAGCATCGGTATCTGTATTGTCCGGCAAGCCACCATTGGTTAACGACTGCTCCCATTGATACAAATCATTTGACGCAAGATCTGCTGGACTGCACTGAGTCGCAAGTATTGTGGCACTGCGTGTATCACAACCCTTATCAATACCAACCGTACCCAGTGCCAGTTCATAGTCTGTGATCGCTGCCGCTGAATTTGCACGAATACGCTCAATCATCTCGGACACTTTAGTGATGGCGATACTTTTAAGCATTGCCGTCTGACTTGCTTTAACCGCTGTGGTTTGCAAACCCGCAACACCTAACAAGCCTATTGATAAAATCAGAAAAGCCAGCAACACTTCAATTAAATTGAAGCCGGCCTGCTTTTTAATATTGATAATTTTTTTCATAATCTGTGAACCTATGGACAGTTAATGTCACGAGTAGATGCAACACGCCCTGAGATATTCAGTCTAACTGCCCGTGCATGCTCAGTATCATTCGTCATACATATCTTAAATGTGCCGAACTGATTAGCACCGGTCCTATCCATAGGTTCTCCGGCCGGCGCGGCAAAAGAAACATAACCGGATATATTCGCTGCAGCCTCGACCTGAATTGTTAATCCACTAAACGCTGGCTTTCCAGATACCGACAATAATGTATCGACAACACCGCCATCAAAATCACCCGTATTATCTGCATCATGAAAAATAACCCAGCCTTCATTCCATGGCACAACATTACCGCCACAAGTAGGCGTTTCGCTACTTGCATTGTTACTCGAGCAGACGACCACTCTGTCCTGCAAGCGAATAGAAGTACTTCTTGCATATTGAAAAGCGGCAACCAGATCATTATTCGCTGTAGTAAGTGCTGAGTTGAGCTGCACATTATTTAAAAATGGCACAGCAGCGACCGAAACAATACCAACGATCGCCATAACAATCAGTACCTCGAGCAACGTATAAGCTTGAATATATTTTTTCATAATTACTTTATAACACATGGTTTGAGTAATATATTGACAGGGTTATCAGGCGAGAATCAAGCGCAGATAAGCGGCTATGACCTGTCAGTTTATTTTACAATGTCATCCTGACAAGCCATTGAACCGTAAACAAACGGAGTTAATGACAATACTTCGAGTACTATATCTAATGTTCCGCTTCTATACTATAGTCCAGTGGATTTAAAAGCGGTTCGCGCTTTAGAATAATATCTGCGGCTTGTCTTGCACAAGCCGGCCCCAGCACAACGCCATTTCTGAAGTGACCTGCATTAAAAAACAAACCCTGCACATCCGGATGCTCACCAATATAAGGCACGCCGTTATCAGAGCCAGGACGTAAGCCGGCCCAGTGATGTTCTATTGGCAGACCCGACAACAGCGGCATCATTTCTATTGCAGACTGATATAATTCTTCTTTAGCATTATTAGTCAACTCTTTTTTAAAACCTGTGTACTCTAGGGTACTGCCAACTAATATCCGGCCGTCTTGCCGCGGAATAATATAACGACCCGCCGACAACACAATTCGCTGTACTAACCCCGGCGTTCCTTTTAACAAAATCATCTGGCCTTTTACTGGCTGAATCGTTGTCTCAATTTTTAATTGTTTTAAAATCTGGCCACTCCAGGCGCCACCGGTAATCAAAACATTGTCGGCTTCAAAGTGTTTTTCTCCGACACTCACACCCTGTACTTTATTATTCTTAATACGCACCCCGCTAACCGCTGCTTGCTCATGCAGGGTAATTCGCCGGCTGTTAATAACCGCACGCATAGCTTTTACCAGCCGCGGATTTCTCAGCTGTGCAACCTGTGGCATCCACAGCGCATTTTTAGTCTGTGAGTTTAGTGCAGGTTCACACTCCAGCGGCAAGTTACCGCTCAGTGCCTGTAATTCAATATTATTTTTTTCAGCCCACTTAATGGCCTGCTGCTTTTCATCCTGATCAAGAATGAGCAAACCACTTTTCTGATACTGCGGATCGATACCTGTTTCCAGCTGCAAGGTATCAAGCAATGACGGGTAATGTTGCTGACCATAGCGGGCCAGCTCAGTCACCGCATCCGGATAACGCCAGGGATACAGAGGTGAAATAATTCCGCCGCCTGCCCAGGACGACTCGCTACCAACCTCGGCCCTTTCCAGCAATATAACTTTTGCCCCAGCGCGCTCTAACTCTAACGCGGTTAAAACGCCACTGATTCCCGCGCCGACAATAATACAGTCTGCCATAGTGCTAAATATCATCCCACATGCTGAAAGCTAGTCAGCACGCTCTTTTACTAATAAAAACCGCATTATTGCTAATATTCCTGCAGATAGAAAGTAATGTCCTTATTAATACACTAATTGATACTCTCTCTGACAAATTGACAGCGCCTATATGATTTACAAATTTGTTACAGTTTGGCCATAGTTTGTAAACACTTCTCTGCTCACGGTGAATTAGACTTCAGTCTCTTAATTACATTCATAATGACTACCTATCGCTGAGGACTTTATTCGTCATGAATAGCAAAAAGGTTTCCAACTTGTTCACACAAGCAGATCATAGTAAGGCCAGATCATATGAAATAAAGCTTGATTTGACCGCTCAGCAAATAAGTGAAATCCTCGATGACCGACTGGGACAGATCATAGAAAGAGAAAGTGATGACTTTGATAACCTTTTAAACCTCGCCGAACAGGTTAAGCCATCAAATTTAAGTGATGCATTTTGTCAGTTATTTGCCACCGAGCTTAGTTCACTACTGACGACACTGATGAGCGCTGAAAGCGACAGTTATGAGGTGATCAACTTTCAACACCGCATGCTACGAGCGGTTGCCGAAGCAGTCAGCTCTACGAAAACCGCTTAACCGACCCTCTTCATTAATACTCACGCCTCCCTAAAACACATAACCGCCCCTATAAATAGTAGTGTTCTTTAGTGTACAATGCCTGCCTCATGAAGCGAGCGACACGATGAATATTATTCTCAACGGCAGCACCCGGACAGTTGCAAATCAATGCACCATTAGTGACCTTATTGAGCAGCTTGGATTAACAGAAAAGCGACTTGCTGTTGAAGTGAATCTCGATATTATTCCTCGTAGTCAGCACCCGCATCACCAGCTTCAGGAAAACGATAAAGTCGAAGTGGTTCATGCCATTGGCGGCGGCTGCTTAAACACAGACAAATGCTAATGTTCTTCCTATCTATTAAAGTACACAGAGACCGTTAAAATGAATGATCCGTTAGTTATCGCCGGCGTTGAATACAACAGCCGTCTGCTGGTTGGCACCGGTAAATACAAAGACATGCAGGAAAGCAAACTGGCAACCGAAGCCAGTGGTGCAGAAATCGTCACGATTGCGATTCGCCGCAGCAATATTGGCCAGAACCCAGACGAGCCAAACCTGCTCGACATATTACCTCTCGACAAATACACCTTATTACCGAATACCGCCGGCTGCTATAACGTAGATGATGCAGTGCGCACCTGCCGTCTGGCACGTGAATTACTGGATGGACACGACTTGGTCAAACTGGAAGTACTTGGCGATGAGAAAACTTTATTCCCTGATGTTGCAGCCACTTTGCAAGCCGCAGAAATTCTGGTTAAAGATGGTTTTAAAATCATGGTGTACACCAATGATGATCCAATTATGGCGAAACGACTTGAAGAAGCAGGCTGCGTCGCGATCATGCCACTGGCCGCACCCATTGGCTCAGGTCTGGGGATTCGCAATCCGTATAATATTCTTGAAATTGTTGAAAATGCCAATGTACCTGTTCTGGTTGATGCCGGTGTGGGCACCGCATCGGATGCGGCGATCGCAATGGAGCTGGGGGTAGACGGTATCTTAATGAATACCGCAATTGCCGCTGCACAAGACCCTGTATTGATGGCACACGCCATGAAAAACGCCACAATTGCTGGCCGTCAGGCCTTTAAAGCAGGTCGCATGCCGCGCAAACGTTACGCCTCAGCCTCTTCACCTATTGACGGTACCTTTTTCTAAACCCAAGCCAGTATTTTTATCGTGACCAAAACAATCCGCCGTACCATCAAAAGTTTTATTCTGCGTCAGGGCCGCCTGACGCTTGGCCAGCAGCGCGCACTGGATGAACAATGGCCTGTTTTTGGCATTGACTACAGTCCCGAGCCATTAGATTTCAACAGCCTCTTTGGAAATAACCAGCCTGTAGTGCTTGAAATTGGCTTTGGTAATGGCGAGTCGCTGGTGCAGATGGCGATTGAAAGCCCGGAGCTTAACTTTATTGGTATTGAAGTACACCGCCCCGGGGTCGGGCATATTTTGCATTTAATACAGGAAAGCGGGGTTCAAAACCTGAGGGTAATGAATCATGATGCCATTGATATTTTACAGCAGCAGATTCCTCAGCACAGCTTAAGCCGGGTACAGCTATATTTTCCCGACCCCTGGCATAAAACAAAACACACAAAACGCCGTATCGTCCAGCCAGCATTTCTCGACACCCTGGCCACACTCCTGCGAGAAGATGGTCAGATTCACTTCGCCACCGACTGGAAGGATTACGCCAGGCAGATGATGAAGACACTGGAAGAGCACCCGCAATTTATCAATAACGCGGCTATAAACGAATACAGCCCAAAGCCGGACTACCGCCCGGTAACCAAGTTTGAGCGCCGCGGTCAGCGACTCGGACATGGCGTATGGGATCTTCTTTTTTCACTAAAGCACAAATAACCTCACACCGTTCACAGGTTTTCATCGTCTGCTAACGAGCAGTCTGACTTACAAAGCTCAACCCCATACTTTTTTTCTTGCGACAGTGATCATTTTTGTATCAACCAGTCACAGGCCATGCACTCGCCTGTCTCTGGCCTGCGAGTGCATGCTAATTCCCTACTACAAAACTAAGTGATACCATCGATAGAAAATACCGGGGAAATCAGCTTATGAATATCATCAATGGCCTGCACTTTAATAACCTGAAAGGCGACTTAAGCGGTGGTCTTGCAGCAGCCATTGGCGCACTACCACTGGCAATTGCATTTGGTGTTTTATCCGGCGCAGGCCCGATGGCTGGTATTTATGCCGCTATCTTCATTGGCTTTTTCGCTTCACTAACAGGTGGCACAGCCAGCCAGATTTCCGGCCCAACCGGCCCGATGACGGTATTAATGACCGCTATCTTTATGCAATACAGCAGCGCCGATCCGGTTCACGGTTTGGCGATTGGCTTTAGTGTGGTGATGCTCGGCGGACTTTTTTTAATCCTGTTCGGCGTATTCCGAGTCGGCCAGTACATTAATATGATTCCTCACCCGGTTATTTCTGGCTTAATGAGCGGACTGGGTGTCACCATTATTTTGCTTCAGATCGCGCCACTATTGGGCCACGCCAGCCACGACACTACCTGGAATGCGTTATTACAGCTCCCCTCTGTATTCGCCCACCCTGCAACAGAAACCGCCTTGATCGGCGTACTTGCATTGGTTCTGCTATTTTTCCAGCCAAAAACCATCGGTAAATACATCCCTTCGCCATTCACCGCGCTGCTGGTTAGCAGCATCATATATCTACTTCTATTCCCGGATAGTATGATTAAAACCATTGGCGAAGTCAGCATTAGTTTGCCGCAGCTACACTGGCCTGTTTATAGCCCCGAACTACTTACTGATATCGTAAAATCTGCATTGGCTCTGGCAGTACTGGCCACTATAGACACCCTAATCACCTCGTTAGTGGCTGACAACATCAGCCGCACCCAACATGACTCAGATCGCGAACTGATCGGTCAGGGAATTGCCAATTTTGCTTCCGGACTGTTTGGCGGCCTCGCCGGTGCCGGCTCCAGCATGCGCACCGTTATGAATGTGCGCCATGGCGGCCAGACTCCCTTGTCCGGTATTTTTCACTCCGCCATTATCATCATTATTGTCTGGCTATTTGGCCAGTTTATAGCCAGCATCCCGCACACTGTACTTGCTGCTATTTTAATCAAAGTCGCCTTTGATCTGATCGACTGGGATTACATAAAAAGACTGCATAAGTCGCCAAAGCCAGCCATCGTGATTATGTTTCTGGTGTTATTACTTACTCTGTTTATCGACATGATCATCGCCATTGGCAGCGGTATAACTCTGGCCAGCTTACTCTTTATGAAGCGCATGTCAGATCTGCAGCTAGAAAAAACATCAACCATCACTCACCCTGAGCAAGAACACCCGCTATCAGCCGAGGAAAGCCAGTACTTGCAGCAAGCTGATGGCCGCATATTATTATTCCATGTTAGTGGTCCAATGAGTTTTGGTGCTGCCAAGTCGATGGTCAAACGCGTTTCATCGGTTGATAACTACGAAGCACTCGTGCTGGATCTTAGTGACGTACCGATTATCGATTTCACCTCCTCGCTTGCCATTGAAGACATTATTCTGGATGCACAGGAGGCTGGTCATCATATCTTTATCAGCGGTGCCAGAAACATGGTTAAAGACGTACTGACCCGACAAGGCATTATGGCTCATTTACTGCCTGGTCATGAGTATTCAAGCCGGCTAGATGCCTTAAAACACGCTCATCAACTACTCAATAACACGCATTAGACGCTATATCCCAAATGGGGCAGCTTGCGAAGACAAGCACCCCAAGGGATAATGATTCTTTTTTAAACAACAATAAATGACCAGCCATAGGTGAGCACCCCTAAAAAAGCTGGCAAAAAATTCACCAGCCTTGTCATAACTCGCTTTAAAGCCTGGACGGGGCTCGCAAAAAGTTTGTAAGACTTAAACCATCTAGGAGACATCGATGTCTGTAAAACACCCTGTTATTGCTGTTACCGGTTCATCTGGCGCTGGAACGTCATCTGTAAAGAAAGCTTTTGAACAAATTTTCCGCCGCCAAAATATCTCACCGGTAGTCATCGAAGGCGACAGCTTTCACCGCTATGATCGCGCAGAAATGAAAGAAGCCCTAGTAAAAGCCGAAGAAGACGGCGTTATTCTGAGTCACTTCGGTGCAAGAGGTAACCTGTTCGATAAACTAGAAGACCTGTTTAAATCCTATGGCGAATCAGGCACCGGTAAACGCCGCTTATACCTGCACAGCGAAGAAGAAGCAGCACCATACGAAGGCCTTAGTCCTGGCCAGTTCACACCGTGGCAGGATGTACCGGCTAACACGGATCTGATGTTTTATGAAGGCCTGCACGGTGGCATCAAGACCGAAGAGTCCGATATTGCATCACAGGTAGACCTGCTGGTTGGTGTTGTGCCCATTGTAAACCTTGAATGGATCCAGAAAATTCACCGTGATAATGCGGAACGTGGTTATTCAGAAGAAGTCATTGTTGAAACCATCATGCGTCGTATGCGTGACTATATTAAATACATCACACCGCAGTTTTCACGCACCGATATCAACTTTCAGCGTGTACCGACAGTTGATACATCAAACCCGTTTATCGCGCGTGATATTCCAACACCAGATGAAAGCATGATCGTTATTCGCTTCAGAGACCCTAAGAAGTTTAATATCGACTTCCCTTATCTGCTCAACATGATCCACGGTTCATTCATGTCTCGCCGTAACACAATTGTTGTACCGGGTGGCAAAATGTCATTAGCGATGGAAATCATTCTGACACCAATCATTCATGACATGCTGGAAAAATCTAAGAAATCCCGTTAAGCATAATGAGTGTTCTGTCTGCATCAGGCTTGATGCAGTACGAAAGAATAAAAAAAGCCGGTTTTATAACCGGCTTTTTTGTATTTTCAGGCCATCAAAGCACTATCAGCCCGACTTCAGATTCAGTACCGACAATAATTCAGCCGTATCAATGGGTTTTTTCAGGCAAGCTTCAGCGCCTGCTGATAGCATCTGCTCTACATTTTCATCACTGGGATAACCCGTCATACCGATAATCCGGATGTTTTTTAATGCACGATCTGTTTTCATCATCTGGCAAATCTGAAAACCATTAATGCCCGGCATCATAATATCCAGCAAAACAACATGAGGCTTAAAACTTCTGAATTTTAAGCCCGCTTCAAAGCTGTAACTCGCCAGCTCAACTTCCACATTCTTATATTTACTCAAGAAATCAACCAGAAAGCTCCCAAACTCAGCTTCATCATCTATTATCAGAATACGAGTCATACCCGGGTTACCACGCAAACTCATGCCTCTTGACTCTGCAAACTCTTCAATATCTTCATACTTGAACCGCCGGTGACCACCCGGTGTTGTCAATGCCTTCAACGATCCTTTCTGTGCCCAGAACCTGACCGTTGTTGGTGACACCAGCAACAGCTCAGCCACCTCATTGGGTGTTAATAATTTTTCCGTATCCATTTCATTCACGACGCAATACCCACTAGTAATCAGATAGCATTAAGTTTAGGATAAATTCATCGAAATTCGCGTTTAGAAACAAAATATTTACAAAAAATTATGAAATATAAACATCTCGGCAATACCGACATAAAAACCAGCCTGATCTGTCTAGGCACCATGACTTTTGGTCAGCAGAACACAGAAACGGAAGCCCACCAGCAAATGGACATGGCACTGGACTATGGCGTCAACTTCTTTGATACCGCTGAACTCTATGCCATACCGCCCAAAGCGGAGACACAAGGCTTAACCGAACAATACATTGGCAGCTGGTTTAAACAGCGAAATAACCGCGATAATATCATCCTTGCCTCGAAAGCGGCCGGCCCCGGCGCCGGCTGGGTCGATCACATACGTGGCGGCCCGCGCCTGAATAGAGACCACATGAGCAGGGCACTGGATGCCAGCTTGCAGCGACTGCAGACTGACTACCTCGACCTTTACCAGATGCACTGGCCGGAACGCAGTACTAATTACTTCGGTGTTCTGGGTTATAAGCATGATGACAACGAAGAGATTGTCGCCATTGAAGAAACGCTGTCTGTATTGAATGAATTCGTTAAAGCCGGAAAAGTCCGCCAGATCGGCATATCAAATGAGACCCCCTGGGGTGTAATGCAATATCTGATGCTGGCAAATAAATACAACTGGCCAAGAATTGCCAGCATTCAAAACCCCTATAACCTGTTAAACCGAAGTTTTGATGTCGGCTTGTCTGAAATGGCCATTCGCGAGAATGTTGGCCTGCTGGCTTACTCACCACTCGGCTTTGGTATGCTCACTGGTAAATATCTTAATGATCAAAAACCCGATAATGCCAGACTGAGCCTGTTTCCTGATTACTCCCGTTACAGCAATGAGAACGGCATCGCAGCGACAGCCGCTTATGCCGAGCTAGCCCGCGCAAATGATTTAACACCAACGCAGCTGGCTCTGGCGTTTGTGAATCAGCAACGTTTTACCACCGCTAATATTATTGGAGCGACGACGCTGGAGCAGTTAAAGGAAAATATTGAGAGTGTTGATGTTGTGTTGGGTGAAGATGTTCTTAAGGAGATTGAGTTGATTCATCAGCGGTATACGATACCTTGTCCTTGATTAATGCCCAATATAAAAAACAAAGCAGGCTACAAATACCCTACTCAACCATTGCACTCTAATGTAACAGGAATTACTGATGAGAGAAATCGAGAGGAATAAAACTCAAAAGTTAATTAGAAAAATAGAAACTGGAGTATTTGATGAAAATGATATCGATATCCTTTTTATGAAATTAAGAGCTTATTCTATTGAATTTCCAGTATTTCGAGAAATATCAGATTTCGTAGCTCACAACGACTTACGAAACAAAGGCATCTCCAATCAATCACTAGAAACAATGTATTTAAGAATGAAATTTTTCTTAGAATACAATTCTCCAAAAAAAACTCTTGATTTAAGCAATCCATTTCCTCTTTGGATAAAGCGTTTAATAAAATTTCAGATAGGTAAAATTGACGAAGAAATTCTTAGAAACAAGTTCAATGTTACAAAACATAGACTTATATCTAGAATTGAAAACGGCTTTAGAAATGATAATCTAAATAAAATAGCCACCTACAAACAAGGAAAACTATCATCTGAAACATTTAATGCTATTCAGCACGCAATGAGTTTTATCAACGGCAATCCTGCATTTACTCAAAGCGATATGATAAACGAACTTATTAATGTTTTAAAAAAAAACAAAATAATTTTCAATGAGAACTCAATTTATGCACTATCAAATAAAATAACTATGTGCATACTTTTGTTGTTTCATAAAGTCGAATTCGATTTCAAAGGATATAAGCCAGGTAGCTGCGAAATAGCGTGCGAAAAAGAGCTCATAGCCCACAATATAAAACTGGTCGACGATAACGGAAACGAAGTTGAACATTATGAATCATTTGGAAATCTATATATAAGTGGAAAAATCACCTTAAATGATAACGGGAAAGACATATCTATTTCACACAGCATCATGCCAACTGATTTAGATACAGAAACATGGTGCAATGAAAACTTGTTTCACATCGGTCCATTAAGTGAAGACATACCAAATCACATGTTTAAGAAAATAAATTTAAGAGGCACTCTCACTTTAGATAACGACTTTAAGCTATCAAATAAAATCACTTGAAACAACAAAAGACAACCGCCTTTGACTGTTATTTAGAGTTCGAGCACATAACACCTATGTTTGGCTCGACTACTAAAATCCAATAACCTTTAAAGAAACAAACAATAAAATAAGAGGCTTATTTTATTGCTTCAAACACCGAGCTCATCGCATGATCAAACACTGAATGATTCATAATAAGATGCGCTTTATCATTTTTTAAATCTTCCGCAAACTCCTGCGCGGTTCTTTCCGTCACACAATCACCATTATGATCAACAAAAACCAGCAATGCTTCTTCAATAATAATGATAGAAAGCTTCAGCCTGCGAACCCGCTCATTTTCCATTGTTATACGGAACCAGGTACCGGGCCTTACATCACCCGGCAGCAGCCTTAACTGATCTCGCATACTCACAGGTTCATCCGGATACCTTTCTATTATGCCAACAGGTTCATTAACAGTAGCCACATCATCACTCACTTTATCCAGTATA
>JAOULC010000129.1 GCA_029882215.1 Gammaproteobacteria bacterium
CACTGACAACTACAAACTTTGTTAACCAATACACTTTAGGAATGCATCTTCCAAATTTTTCGAGTGGTATTTTTGTTTACATTCTTCAGGTGAGCCACAAAACGCGATCGTACCTTCATGCAAAATTCCAATGCGGTCACTCAGCTCTTCGACATCTGCCAGTAGATGACTGCTAAAAAAGATCGTCTTACCTTTTTCTTTAGCCAGCTTCATCTGTCGCTTTACTAAAGCACGGGCTTTAGGATCAAGACCACTCATGGGCTCATCTAAAATCAATAATTTTTTATCTAATAACAATAAGGCAGCCAGACCAAGTTTTTGCGCCATGCCTTTAGAAAAATCCCGCACCGATTTTTTTAAAATATCATGCGACAAATCCAGACTGTCTAGCATCTGATTAACAGATGCTTGATCAACCGATGTTTTATGCAAAGAAAAAATATAATTTAAAAACTGCTGGCCATTAAGGTAATAAGGCGGCAGAAACCGTTCAGGCAAATAGGCCAGCTCATCTCTGGCGGCTGTCGATCGGGAAGATTTCCCAAATAAAATAATCGTGCCCTGATCTGCTTTGTGAAAATCTAAAATACATTTTAATAATGTCGTTTTACCTGCACCATTAATTCCAACCAGACAAAAAACTTCTGCACACTTCACTTCAAAAGATATATTATTTATAACCTTTTGAGTTTTGTAAGACTTATTGAGCTGTGATATTAATATAGACATAAAAAAGGCGAGTAACACACTCGCCATTTCTTATTAGGTGAAATCTATTAGAACTTAAAGTACATTGAAACAGCATTGACCATATCGGCATATGCAGGACCCGTTCCTAACGTTTGCACGTCGCCAGTATCAGCTGCACCATCATCATTTTGCACATCCAAAATTTGAGCAACTTCAGGAGGCACTGTTGAGAAGCCAACCACTAGACCCACTATAGTCTCGGCATCAGACTCTATACCCATGACGCCACCAAATGCATTAGTTGGTAATGCTCCTGAAGCACCAGCACCTGATATTAAACCGGCCGATCTTAAGTGGCTCCATGCTTTACATGATTCGGCATCTGCTGCTGCAATAGGTGCTGTACAAACTGCATCAAATGCTCCATCAATCACTCCACCTCCGCCACCATTTGCATTTGTAATGACACCAACATGAGCATCGGCTGCTGAATCATCACCTGGCAATGCACGGTATCGATCCTGATAACTATAAACCGCTGCAGATACACCATTATAATCATTATTTACATTCTTGATGCGCGCATTGTTAATCACTTCCTGGCCTTTAAGCACGCCGCCCAGTAACAAACCGATAATGACCATGACGATGGCAATCTCTACTAAGGTAAAGCCTGATTGTTGTTTTTTCATAAGAATCCTCTTCATATATGTCTGGTAATGCCTTGACTACCATAAAAAATATCGTATATAGCTCTGATTGTAGAAGCATTTTTTAATTTTTGTTCTTTTATTTGTCTTTATTTTGTAAACGCTGCAATAAAAGATCTAAAAAACGAATTTCATTTCGGTCGGTGACTGTTTTACTGGCAATCAGACCACCCACTATTAATTTAAGCTGCTCTGTTTCACCCATGTCTTCAAGAATAATCAGCCGCATGTCTCTGGCCCAGTGCGGGATCTCTTTATTACTGGAATTTGCCAGTGCGGTGGCGTATTTCAATGACAAGCCCTGATCTTTCAAAGTATGCCGCGCGATGACCGTGGCCTCGGCTAACCAGCGCCAGTTTTTGGCTGGATTTTGCTGGAACTTTATATAAATATAATCAAGAATCGCTTTGACTCTGTTCTCGTCTGCGACCCGTGAATAAATTCGGCTGGCCAGTAACATAGGATACTGACTTTCCGGTTCTATTTCGGATACAAACTCAAGCCAGCTGATCAGATTCTGATAATCAAGATCACGATAAGAAATATACTGCCCCGATTGCACATCAAACTGCTGCAACCAGAATAACAGAAGCCGATAACCAAATGCCCGGTCACTGGCTTCCAG
>JAOULC010000130.1 GCA_029882215.1 Gammaproteobacteria bacterium
GAATTGTGTGTTGGCTCATAGCGATACTCCGCATTTATTAAGTAAATGAGTACCGCCCCTCTGTCCGGGATACCTGAGAGATACAGCCAGCAATTGATCACGGATCAAAGCCGACTTTCCCCTTCGGTGGGTATCTATCCCGCTAATAATGGGATGCTACCGCTCTCCAGAGCCAACGATAGAGTATCTGTCCTTTTACCTGAGCGTTTCCGGGCGAGTTGCGCCTTCGGTGACCGCCAAATCTGTTAAATTTGCCGGTTCTCTCCAGATACCTTGATTGTTGAGGCCGCCACTATAAACTAAAGTGGCTTTGGTTACTATATCGTTATCATGATTTTGCCTGCCTTTTAGCGCACTGCAGAATTCTGCGCTTTTCAGCTTTTTTATACTTATCAGCCAGTTATGTCGTCAACAGCTCGTCACTGATCAGCATGGGGTCAATGCTCAATATCATCGTCTCAAAACAAACAGGCCGCATAAATACCGGCGTTTTCTTATGCTTAAAAAACATGCCTTGCCGTGTTGCCACGCAGGCATTATTGATAGCCGTTAGCGACATTTCAAGCTGATCTAATCATCATGGCTTTTTACATTTAGCAAGCGCTGAACGCATACCGTCTGCTGGCTACTTCGGATTTAAAACATATCCGCCCGCATTGTTTCTAATACGCTCTATTACTATGCCTGAGCTCCTGCATATACTGTGCATATCGGTTCAGATCAAAAACAATGTTAAATCTGTTTATAATATTAACAATTTCTAAAACTCTTATACACCTGCCTCATCTAACGAAATTTTGTGAAATAGTTCTCGTAAATATTAAATAGCATTCTTTGAAATTTTAAACTAATGTTATTATTTGATTCTGTTTAAACAGAATTTACAGCCAAATTAATTTTCTCAAGGCAGAGCATATGATGATCATAAAAAAAATTATCCAGGTACTTACTCTCAGCAGCATCTTTGTTTTAATCGGCTGCCCGTCCGATCCCCCAGCACCAACCCCACCCCCGGCCTCATCAAGTAATTGGGGCGAAATGCAATGGGGCACAGATAACTGGAATAACTAAGAAATTAACAGCAACTTATTTATAAAAAAGGAAAACACAATGAATAAAACATTTCTAGCCATCGCAATCTCAGCGATTGCACTTTCAGGCTCCACGGTGGCTGCGCCTGGCGACGCCGTACCGCATACTTTTTCTAACGGCACTACCGCTGATGCTGATCAGGTCAACAGCAATTTTGCCGCACTCGTCAGCCAGATTTCTGCGCTGGTTCCGGCAACACACAGCTTTAGAGACTATAGTGGCTCCTCGATTGGCACTAAGGTATTCAGCGTGCAGGATACTGAAGGTGAATATGATCGGGAAGTGCGTGTTTTTAACCGCTCTGTTGCTGGCCAGGTCAGCTATACGCGTAACCGTACGCTAACGGGCTCAACAGTTCAGTACAACACGATCACCTTAGATAACAGTGGCGCCGAGTTACGCTTTACTGAGTATAAAAGACACAACCCTACAACACTGGCTGTTGCTGAAACACGTACAATGACACCAGGCGTTTTGATTAGAACTGAAAGCATGGAAGAAGGTAAAACCTTTGGTTCTGATTCTGCTTTACATTCAACTACGGCTACACCTGCCGATAGTGGCGTGATACAAACCACAACATTAATCTCGAGCAATCAAAGTGTAACCGTTAACGGCGTCAACTATAGCGGCTGCATTAAAACAGCAAGACACCGCTCATCAAGCAAGCTGGGTGCATATGACATGATCAATACGCTTTGCCCTAATGTTGGCCTGGTCAGAAGCGTTAAATCCCAAAGCTATTTTAATGGAGGCAACCTGTCAGACACCGTTTCCACACTGAAAACACAAACTATTTTAACCGAGCTTTTACTCTGTGATGGGGCAACCTGCACGCCATAACTGGCTATCAGAGCCAAAAAAAGCCCATCCATGATGGGCTTTTTTATGCCGGTCTACTCTTTCTTGTCATTGTTATTATT
>JAOULC010000131.1 GCA_029882215.1 Gammaproteobacteria bacterium
CGTATTTAAACAGTCAGTTAATGGCGCGTTTGCTAATGATATTTCGCGACTATATCTCTATCAAGATTTAACTGGCTACCCAGGTAATGATTTGTACTGGATAATTGTTATTCGCAATATTCCATTCGACACTTTAGATGAAGCACGTTATGTGCTTGATACATCAGTGTTCGATGTGTCTGCTGATCCGTCATTGCCGATCGTGCAAACGCGCAGATGCAGGTACAGTTTTGATTTTGCAAAAGCCCCGCAAGTGTTAGCTGACTGCATTGCTAGCGGCTGGGCTGATACAGACTGGGCAACGGCGCAACTGGCGCTGACTGATATGATTATTTAATTATGGCACTACTATCAGATTATTACGCAAACCCAGATACCGGTAACGATACAACCGGTGACGGCACTCTCGGCAATCCGTTTGCATCTATCCAGCACTGCATTGATGTAGCAATCGCCGAAGCGGCCAGTAATTTTGTTACAGCTGCCAGTGGGCTGGTAACACTTCACGCAGTAGGCAGCGGAGATTTAGGGAGCGCTGCTATTTCTACAGGCATTACCATGGATGCGACAAATCATATCGTATTACAAGGCATCACAAGCACAACCGCGCTTAAACTGGATACTTCACTGCCTTACCTGGCTGCTGGGCCAGGCTCACCGGGTTGCAATATCGAATCTGAGTTCGTTGACGCATTTAATATGCAGTGTCTGAATGCAGGGAGTAGTGCCTACGGCTTTTTATCAACAGTACCTAATCTGTTCTTTAAGTCCTGCGTGGTAAGCCGAGATACTGTGCCAACAACCGGTAATCAATACGGATGGCGAATGGGTCATACCTTTGGCTCTGTCGCGCTGGAAACGTGTTTGGTGTACGGACTTGAGGCTAGCGCGTCTTCCAAATACGCCAGTGAATTTTATGCTGAGGGGGATGGTGGCCATACGAATTTCAGAAACTGTTTAGCCGGTGCTGATACTTCGCTGGCTGGGTACAGTTATGGCTTTAGCGCCAGTAGCCTCGCAACAACTACATTAACAAACTGCTACTCATCAAGCAAAGGTCAATACCCGAACACCGGTGCTACGATAGTGACATCAGCAGCAACGGGAACAGAAGGAAGTCCGGCTGCATTAGACAGCATTGCTTTTAGTGCCGCTAATTTTGAAGACCCGTTAAATGCAACGTTATCACTTAGAGATTTAACGCTTGTGGCAGGCACTGTGTTAGAGGATGGCAGCGAAGCCACTGACCTATCTGCTTTCTTCACGACTGACTTTTTTGGCAACACTATTACAACCTGGCCGATTGGCCCGGCTGCGATACCTTTTTCCGGTGTTGCTGTTAGTCGATCGTTACCCGGCGCATTCTCGATTGATCAAACAACGAGTCAAAACCTGCCGGCTTCGTTTTCTTCTGATATTAATGTTGACCAGGCAATGAGCATTGTCTTTGAATCTTTGCACGGGGTATCTTCTGGAAAATCGGCTGTTTTTTCTATCGGCACCAGTTTGGTTGCCGTTTCAAATTCGTTGAGTGCTGCTTTTGAATCTCTGCAAGGTGTGGTTATTGATCGATCGGCACCTGTTTCGGTTATTCAAGGCTTGATTGCTAATCGTTCTGGCGTGTTTGAGTCGGTGGTTAATCTGGTGGTGGTAGGTCCCGCGGCTTTTGAAGTGCTTAAGGAAACCCGGGCCGGTTCCCAGGCTTCATTTGAAGCAGTCAAATTGATTCAGGCAGCCAGCTCAACGCCGTTTGAGTTTATTGGCAGCAATACCTTTCCAACCTTTGAATATTTAGATATGCAGCTATCTGACTCGGTTAATATCGACGCTTATTTTTCCGATAATATTAATTTGCATTAATAGCCCCTCATTCTGTCGCTGTTTTTTCAATATCCTGTCAGCATTGAAAAAAGTATTGACGGGATTTATCTATGAGCATTTTGCAAACAGAGCTGAAAAAGTACGCTGCTGCAAGCCGGCCTGAAGATGATGTGAGTGCTTCTGGTG
>JAOULC010000077.1 GCA_029882215.1 Gammaproteobacteria bacterium
GTTTGGTACCAGTCAGTTTGTTGAAGCGGCACGTTATCACCATGCACTTGAAGCCGAACTTTCCAGAACCATCAGTAGCTTAAGAAATATCCGCAGTGCCCGCGTACATCTGGCCTTACCTAAACAGTCGGTGTTTGTGCGCGACAGAATTTCACCCAGTGCGTCTGTTGTGGTTGATTTGCTGGGCGGAGAGGGTATCAATAATTCAAGTGTTGCCTCTATTGTTCATCTGGTTTCATCAAGCGTGCCTTATTTAACGGCGCAACAAGTCACCGTGGTTGATCAAAATGGTCGTCTGCTATCCGATGCCAGCAGTAAAGAAAATGGCGTGGCGATGAGCTCCAAGCAGTATCAATACACGCGTCAGCTGGAAATGGATTTAGTAAGACGTATTGAAATGTTACTGACCCCCATTATTGGTGTCGGCAAAGTCCGCGCAGAAGTGAATGCGCTGGTTGATTTTGATGCGATTGAAACCACATCAGAAAATTATGACCCGGAAAAACGGATTGTCAGAAGTGAACAGACCAGTGAAAACAGAAAAGCCAGTGGAACCGATGCGGAAGGCATACCCGGTGCATTATCAAATCAGCCACCGGATAATGCGAACCTGACCGAGAATACTGAAATAGCAGGGGCGGCAAAAACCGATGTTATTAATAGTTCGCGTAACGCAGTAAGAAATTTTGAACTGGATCGTACTATCAGTCACACAAAGCGTGGTAATGGTGCGGTAAAACGTTTGACCGTAGCCGTGCTGGTTGATCATGCTTTATTACCGGATGATGCAATTGTTCCGGCAGCACCGCCTGCAGCCGGTCAGCCTGCAACACCGGCTGCTGCAACAAATACTAAACCTAAGCTGGTTAGAAGGGCATTAAATGCGGAAGAAATTCAGCGCTTAACATTACTGGTACAGGAAACAATTGGCTTTAGTGAACAGCGAGGAGACCGGGTTAATGTGATCAGTGAGTCGTTTATTGACGCAGAAGTTATTGCACCTATCGAGACTGCTTTTTATGAAAAAGACTGGTTTTTACCGGTGTTAAAACAAGCCGGCGGTGCGTTACTGGTTTTATACGTTATTTTTGGCGTGCTCAAGCCCTCGCTGAAAAACTTATCTAATTACCGGCCACCTGTTGTTATTAATGCCGCGGATGAAGATGAAGATGAAGAGGGGCTGGAAGGCGAAGTCGTACGAAATGAAAAGGGAGAAATTGTTGCTGATGGTAAGCAAGAAATTCCCATGCCCGATGATCATGATAATAAAATAGAGTTTGCGCAACGAATGGTCGAGCACGACCCAAGACGTGTGGCTAAAGTTGTAAAAGAGTGGGTGGCGAATGGCTGAAGAAAATGAAAAAAAATCAGAGTTAACAGGTGTTCAGCGTGCCGCTATTTTATTAATGACACTTGGAACCAATGAAGCTTCAGAAGTACTCAAACACATGAACCCAAAAGAGGTTCAGGCGATCGGCAGTGCAATGGCACAAATGTCTAATATCACCAAGCCGATGGTGGCCGGTGTGATGGATAAGTTTATGGGCGCTGTCGGTGATCAAACGGCATTAGGTATCGGTTCAGAAGATTATATTCGCTCAATGCTGGTCAGTGCATTAGGTGAGGATAAAGCTGGTAATATGATTGACCGTATTTTACTCGGCAGTGGTAGCAGCGGTCTTGAGGCACTGAAGTGGATGGATGCCCGTTCGGTTGCTGAAGTTATTCGTCTGGAACACCCGCAAATCATAGCCATTGTTTTGTCCTATCTTGATCCTGATCAGTCTGCCGAGGTACTGGCTTTGCTGCCGGAAAGAGCCCGCCCGGATATATTAATGCGGGTAGCGTATCTAGATGGTATTGCGCCGGCTGCATTACAGGAACTGGATAAAATTATGGAGAAACAGTTTGAAGGCAGTTCAAATGTTTCGCAGTCCAGTATTGGCGGTATTAAAACGGCTGCCAATATTCTTAACTTTATGGATGGCAGTATCGAGCAGGCAATCTCAGCCACAATATCAGAAGCAGATCAGGATATGGCAGAACAGATACATGATCTGATGTTTGTCTTTGATAATCTTAAAGAAGTTGATGACAGAGGAATACAGGCGCTGTTAAGAGAGGTCTCTTCCGAGAGTCTGGTGGTGGCATTAAAAGGTGCAGACCCGGAAGTTAAAGCAAAATTTTTGGGTAATATGTCATCCCGCGCTGCAGAAATGATGGAAGAAGATATGGAGGTCAAAGGACCTGTCAGATTAAGTGAAGTGGAAGCGGCACAGAAAGAGATTATCGCGATTGCACGACGAATGGCCGATGACGGTGATATTCAGTTAGGTGGTGGCGGAGAAGAATTTGTCTGATCTAAATGAAAGAAAACACAAACAACAGTTTAACGATGCTGTCACCTGGGCTTTACCGCAGATAAAAGCGGCTGCTTCTAGCCCGAAAGTGACGGCAGAAAGAAAAACTGATATTGATGATGTTAAGCAATTTGAAAGCCGGATTAAAAAACAAATTGAAGCGATTAAACATGAGCAGGATCATCCCACTTATTTAACAGTAAAACAAATAGAAGATATTCAGAAGCTGGCTCATGATGAAGCCTATGAAGCTGCGTATAAAGATGCTTATGAAAAGGGCACTAAAGACAGTGAAGACTTTTTAGAAACCCAGCTGCGGGATGAACGTGCACGCTTAAATCAAAATGCCGCGCAGTTGCAGCAGTGTATTAACACTTTATCTCAGCCACTAAAAGATCTCGATACAGAGATCGAACAGCAACTGACCGATACGGTGTTTCATTTTTGCAAACAAATACTGCTGCATGAGCTGACTAATGATCCTGCCCATATCACGCATTTAATTCAGCAGTCCGTGCTGCGCTTGCCAGTAGCTCAACGAAAAACCACGATAAAATTAAACCCGGATGACATTAATCTGCTTAAAGAAAGTGATATCGATGTGGCTGATCAGGACTGGAAAGTAGAGCCTGACGAGAGTGTTGCAGCGGGTGGCTGTATTATTGAAAGTAAATCTTCCAGTATGGATATGAGTATTGAAAAACGGTTGCAGGCAGTTACCCGTCAGTTGTATAGCGGACTTGAACTGCCGGATGAAGACAATATTAATTTGTCGGCAACCGCTGATGATGAGCCTGCAGAAGCTGATAGTGAAGCTGAGACAGATAATGACTAAGACTAAGAGCCGGCAACAGGATTTTCTTAAGCGTTTAAAACAGCGCCGTGAAGGTATTGAACTTGAAGATCCAGTGGTTGAAGGGCGGCTTGTACGGATGGTTGGCTTAACACTTGAGGCGGTTGGTTGTCAGTCAGAAATCGGCGCCAGTTGCGATATTGTCACGCCGAATGGTCATCACATTGAAGCTGAAGTGGTCGGCTTTTCTGACGAAAAAACCTTTCTGATGACAATGGGTGAAAACAGAGGACTGGTGCCTAATGCGAGGGTCATTCCAAGCGGCCACACCAGTCATGTAAAAGTCGGAAACGGGTTGTTAGGTCGGGTCATTGATGGCCGCGGTGAACCACTGGATGGTAAGGGACCGGTTAAGTATGACGACGAGGTCTCACTGGTTGGTAAGGCGATCAACCCGTTATTGCGTGAACCGATAAGAAAACAGTTAGATGTTGGTGTTGCGGCTATTAATGCCTTACTCAGTGTTGGCCGTGGTCAGCGGATGGGGCTGTTTGCCGGTACCGGCGTTGGTAAAAGTGTATTGCTCGGTATGATGACAAAATATACCAATGCTGATATTACAGTCGTCGGCTTGATCGGTGAACGTGGCCGTGAAGTAAAAGAATTTGTACAGGAAATTTTAGGCGATGACGGTATGAGCCGCGCGGTTGTCGTTGCCGCTCCGTCGGATGCGCCACCATTAATACGTTTGCATGGTGCCATGCTGGCTACCAGTATTGCAGAACATTTTAGAGACCAGGGCAAACACGTGTTACTGCTGATGGATTCACTGAGTCGATTTGCACAGGCTCAGCGGGAAATCGGTTTGTCTATTTCAGAACCACCGGCCACCAAGGGCTATCCGCCGTCAGTGTTTTCAAAACTACCCCAGCTAGTTGAACGGGCAGGTAACGGTGATGCAGGTCAGGGATCCATCACGGCTTTTTACACCGTGCTGACAGAAGGTGATGATACCAATGATCCTATCGCTGATTCAGCGCGGGGAATCCTTGACGGGCACATTGTTTTATCACGTAAGTTAGCTGAACAAGGTCACTTTCCGGCGATAGATATTGAAGCCTCGGTTAGCCGTGTTATGCCATCGGTTGTCAGTGCTGAGCAAGTGCAGTCGATGCAGGCTATAAAACAACTCTATTCTGTTTATCAACAAAATCGCGATCTGATAAATATAGGAGCCTATCAATCCGGTTCTGATGCCCTGATCGATCTGTCAATACGGCTTCATGCAGACATTAATAAGTTTTTAAAACAAGGAATGAATGAATCGGTCGATATGACAAGTAGTGCACGTCAGCTGCAAATGCTTGCCAATGAAATGTCAGAAAATAAAGCTATACTTCAGACATAATTAAAGCCATAAATTTCTAAAGTTTACAGACGCAGTGACGCTATTAACTTAAGGTGAACTGATGAAACGATCAAAACGATTACAGCCTGTTGTTATGCATGCAAAAAATAAGGAACAGGATGCTGCGCGCATATTTGTTCAGGCACAGCAGCGTGTGACCGACAGTGAAGAACAACTGCAACAGCTTGAAAGTTTCAGAGAGGACTATCTTTTACGTTATAAAATGGCGAGCCAGCAACTGGGCTCCATGAGTCAGATGCTGGACTATCAGGCGTTTTTAGCGAAATTAAATAAAGGTATCGGACAGGCAAATCAAACGATTCATATGTGTCGCCAGCAAAGAGACATACTGAAACAGCAATGGTTACAACACAGAGTGCGTAGTCAGGCTTTAGAAAATGTGGTTGAAAAATATCAGCACGATGAAAATAAACAGCTTTTACATCTGGAACAGATGGAGCTTGAAGAATTTTCTCAACAGCGTTTTCATCATAAAAGTGACTAACTGAAAGTGAAGATGGATGTGCTAACGCGTTCATGACTCAGACTTACTCCGTGTTCGAGTTGATAGTTATTCATATATCCTGAGAAGAATAACAAATCAGTTGTCAGGCGATACAGCTTATCAATAGTTGGCCTGTATTTTGCTCCCTATCCTGATATGGCAATAAGAAATTGCGCAACTCGCAATGTTGTTGTGCTGGTCGTTAATAGTTAGGAAATCGAGTATGCCTTCCATGAATAACAGTATGTCAGTTGATAAAGTGCCTTTACAGAAGAAGATAGTCGATTCTGCCAAAGATAAAGACTTGCTTGCAGAGCCTGCTAAACCATTTAGTCAGCATTTACAGGACGAAATACAAAAAGAGATAGAGCCGCCTGTTGCAAGCAAGCCATCACAAAAAAATAAATCAGATACTGATACGACGATGGAATTAGGTGAACTGATTAGTTCAAATAGCGGAGCTATAGAGGAAAGCGATCTCCTGTTGACTGGCAACGAATTGCCGCTAGCTCAGCAACAGCTAGACCATGCACAGCAAATCGTAAGCACAGAAGATAATCCGCTGAATATATTAGGCAGTATTTCAGATGTGCCTGCGACTAATTTTCCACAATCTACTTTCGCATCTGTGCCTGTAGCAGACAGCCCGTCTGTTGAAACTGAATCTGAGATCAGTACTGATGAGGGAAAAACAAAGTTTAAAGAAATGGGTGACACTTTTATTAAAGTGGAGAAATCAGTAGTTGAAGGTCAGCTAAATAGCAGAACAGAAATTACAGTGAGTGATGCAGGAAAGACATTGAAAATTGATCAGGCTATGCCACAAATTTCAGTAAACAGCCCGGACTCACTGCGAAGCTCAGGTGAAACATCGTCACTACAGTCGCAAATAAGCACAGCCGTTAATAATAAACAATGGGGAGCAGAGTTTTCGCAGCGGATAAGTGTGATGTTAAACAATGGTCAGCAGCAAGTCGCTGAACTAAGACTTAATCCCGCTCAATTAGGGCCGCTGAATATCCGGCTGCAACTTGATGATGATCAGGCTAACATCTCATTTATAACCAATCATCAGGCAGTAAAAGATGCAATAGAGGCGTCGCTGCCAAGATTAAGAGAGCAATTACAGCAACAGGGGGTTGAACTGGGCCAGGTTGATATTGAAAAGAGAAGTCAGGAGGGTGAGTCATCCGGTTCAGACTTCTCAAGAGCATCAAATGAGTTGGCAACGGATGCTGATGATGGCGAAACGGCAATAGCGGAGGTGGTATCGTCTGTCAACATAGAGTCTGGTGTGAGCGTATATGTCTGATTGTGATAGGAATGTGAATTATCTTTATATACACAGAAAATATGTGGCAGAAATGTAAAGCATGGACTATACCAAGAGTTGGAAGCATAAATAGTATTTGAAATACGGAAAACAAATTGAAATTTAATCAATTTTTTAAAAAAATCACTGAATAAAGCTGGTTGGAAATTAGACCGGTAAGGAAAAATGGGGTAGTAAATATGGCGTTGATATTAACAGTTGATGATTCTGCATCAATGCGACAAATGGTTGCGTTCACCCTGAAAGGTGCAGGTTATGAAGTAGTAGAAGCGGAAGACGGGCAAAAGGCGCTCGCTGCCTCAAAAACCAAAAAATTTGATCTGGTCATCACGGACGTCAATATGCCCGTAATGGACGGCATTACATTTATCCGCCACCTGAGAACAGAAGCAAATTATAAATTCACTCCAATATTAATGCTGACGACTGAGTCATCAGCCGATAAAAAAGCTGAAGGTAAATCTGCAGGTGCTACCGGCTGGATTGTAAAACCATTCAACCCGGATCAGTTACTGGCTGTCGTCAAAAAAGTTATTGGCTAGTTAGTGTTTATTGTTAATACATAAGACCTAGACGGAATCAGTATGTCGATTGATATGGAACAGTTTCACCAGGTTTTCTTCGAAGAGAGTTTCGAGGGACTGGATGTTATGGAAACGGGGTTATTAAACCTTGATAACGGTGAAGCTGATAGTGAAGAAATTAACAGTATATTTCGTGCTGCTCATTCTATAAAAGGCGGAAGCGGTACATTCGGCTTTCAGAATATCGCAGACTTTACTCATATTATGGAAACCTTGCTCGATGAGGTGCGTGATGGTGTGCGTGAACTGACACGAGAAGGTATCAATATCCTGCTTAAATCTGTCGACTGTCTGAGAATGATGATGACGGCTGCGAGCGACGGCGGCGATGTCGATGAAGCAGAAGTAAAACAAAATTATACAGCGCTTGAACAAATTCTGAACGGTACAGCAGCGAGTGTTCCGTCTGCTAAAAAAACAAAAATAGCCGATGTTAGCGATCAGTCGGCAGAAAGCAGCGCAGATAAAAGTGTATCCGGCTGGCGTGTAAGTTTTGCACCGCATAAAAATTTTATGCACTTTGGAAATGATCCGGCAAGAATATTGCGGGAACTTGCAAAGCTGGGTGAGTTAACTGGCCGTGTGGATACCAGTAAAGTCCCCGATTTTGCAAATTTAAATCCTGAAGATATGTACTTGTCCTGGGATGTTGAGATAAAAGGCAATATGAGTAAAGAAGACATTAATGAAGTGTTTTCTTGGGTGGAGGATGAGAGTGATATTGCTATTTCAACACTTTCTGAAGCGGCTGCATCAGCGGTTAAAGCAGTACAGAAGGTAGTAACTTCTGTGCCACAAGCAACAGCATCTGCAGATACGAAAACTGCCGATAAAAAAGAAAAATCGTCAGCCGCAGCCAGTAGTTCGATACGTGTAGGCATAGATAAAATTGACGATCTAATCAATATGGTAGGCGAGCTGGTCATCACACAGTCAATGCTGAGCATGCTGG
>JAOULC010000078.1 GCA_029882215.1 Gammaproteobacteria bacterium
AAAGCGATAATGACCAGATTAATACCGAGACTGGCTCTGCAAACAAAACTAAACTGGTAAAAAAAATAAAACTGATAAAAAAAGCCAGCATGCTAAACCCTAAAAACTTTCCCAGAAAAACCTGATAACGATGAATATTGACTGAAAACAGTAACTCGATAGATTTATCCTGAAAATCACGCGCAATGCTGGCCACTACAAAAAAAATTATGGTTAAAACAGACGTTAAACGAAAAAAACCTGCCATCAATGCTACTTGTGATTGACGTGTTTCTGTTAACGCCGTTTGGCTGATGAACAGGGAAAAGCTTAACGCCACTAACACCAGAGCCGCTACAATCCAGATGACTTTTCCTCGTACTGCTTCCAGTAAACTGAAACGCGCGATGGTAATAACTGAAGGTAACATGTTATGTGATTTCCAAATTTTATTCTAAGGCAGTAATTCTGCTTCAATCATTCTTGCTTTGAGCACAGTAAGCGGTAGCCAAACAAGCAAATCATCAAACTGCTGGCCTGCCTGATTACTATAAAAACTATCTATAAAAATAGTATCACCATTACAGTTTTGTTGCTCAGCCAGGCTTAATGCCGCTCCACAAGCCATTTGCCTGCCACCATTTTCACCTAATGAAACCACTACCGCAGGTACCTGAAGTGCAATGCTATTACCATTCATGTCATTAATGGTAATATTTCCTATTGCTGGATTTGGCGAAGTAGAATCAATACTGAAACTTGAAGCTGCAGCTTGTGGTGTTCCTACCTGTGATGGCACATCATCGGCAAAGCTTTCAATCCCGCTACCTGTCACACGATATATAAACCGATTGCCCCATACGTCATTATTACCAACCCCTATGTCCACATGGGGCAACAGGCCTTCTTCATCATCACAATCAATCAAGGTTGCAAGAGCCGCTCCACCTGCAAAGTCCTCACGACCATCAACCCCCGTATCAGGACAAGGCAAGCGACCATTTGTTAATGCAAATCCGAGAAGTGCTTCCGTTATCACTGTTAATTGCTGTCGTGTTTCATCACGTTTTAATTGCTGGCGCTGCACACCTACTGTTTTAATCACTCCGCCTAGTATCAAGCTAATAACGATTAATACAATCGACATTTCAATTAAAGTAAAACCAGCGCTTTTTTTCATGGGCAAGGGCCTGTGACGAGCGGGTTAGAGTCATTTATACAATACAGGTAGTCTTTACTATCGCCTGAGGCTGCATTGGGGTCATAACTTCGATTACCTAACGGATCCGGTGGGTTTGGGTAGTCACCCACGTTTGCACCCTCAAGATAATTCGAGATATCAATTTTCGAATCAATATCACCAGAAACAGGATCGTTTCGTGTCAAGCCGTTTTGCCTCGCTCCTGAAAACATTACTATTGCAGCATGACTTTCGCCTGATGTTGACACGCATTCTGCGCCCGCCGCGGTACATGACACCTCAGTAGAGTCAGGCGCATAACTGCCCGATACGACATAAAAAAAGTGATCTTTCCAGTGTCTCCACAAATCAAAATCAGCCGTCGCAAGACAGTTATTTAGAATATTCTCAATGCCTTTGCTTCCGCCCGATGCCGGGCAACTATTTGCTGTTGTGCAAAGGTCATATAGTGCCTGCGCCTCGGCCACATCCTCTGCATAATCTTTATTGGCATCGGCGATGTCTTTATCACGCTCCTCTTCACACGCTGCTATATCTGCATTGGGTTTATTAGTACAACTGACGAATTCTCCGGGGATATCTCCTAACGATTTATCACGATCACTAACTGCTTGATCTAATGCATCATTAAAATCATTCAGACAACGGTTGCAATGACCCGCTGTACCTCCCCCATTAGACGAGCAGGTGTTAGGGTGTTGTAGTAAGCAGTCTGTATAGTCCTGTAGCTCATCAGCGGCGATATCAGCCACTTCCTCATCATATTTAGTTTGGGCAGCGGCCAGATCATCGGCTAATGCAGCATCACACTCGGCTTGCGTTTTATCCGGGTCGGCCAGACAAAGCTGATAATCCGCGTTGGCTTCATCAACATCTAACCTGAAATCTGCCAACTCCTCTGCCAGCTCTTCCAGGTACTTATCAAATTTTGATTTACAGGCCGAGCAATCAGGCGGGCCAGCTACACTGACTCCTCCTGTATCGCCACCACCAGTGGCGTTTGCATCGAGCTGGGCTTCGCTGTTTGCAACATTTTCAGGCAAGCGCCCTAATAAACTGGCAGGCGCTGTCGTATCCGCATAACTGCTATCCAGGCGATAATCAGCGCCAGCTAAGTCAACTGCAGCTGGCCAGGGTAAATTCTTTATAGTGCCGGCTTCGCCATAAGTCGCTATGCAGTCTGCTATCGATTTTGTCAGATTCTCTAAGCTCGAACGAAAATTTCTCCGTCTCTTAACCGCGTCCCAAATTTCATCTCTAGTAATTGTAATCAATAAATCATTAAACGGATTCATGCCCTCATCTGAACCTGTTCCTGCTTTTATAAATGTATCCGTCTGATCTGGATTTACGGTATCAATGACACTATTATTTATCCCGCCATCACCTTCCAGATAATTTGAGACTGTATAATTACCTTTGCAACGTTCGGTATTTGCCACTGTATTACGTGTCTGCCCCTGAACAATTTCACCGGGCGCTATAACAACAGCAACAACACGATCCGCCGCATTATTACCGTAAATAACTGTTCCTTGTGCATTGCTTACCGTCAACATGCCATTTGTATCTTCATTCAACATCTGTGTTTTGGGATTAGCTTTGTAATAGCCAGTCACTGCGTACCACAAACATTCATTAGACTCATCAAAAAGCGGCGGCAAATCAAGGCTGCGCCAAGGCAAGCGCCCAATGGTATTAATATTAGCTGCACCACAAGTTCCATCTTGCAAGCCTTCAGCTATGCCACCAGCTGACCTGTCAGGACAAGGTAAAAACCCCATTTCTCCATCATGCTTAATTCCACCTGTGCTGTAATTATCTATATAATTTACGGCGTGCGCTATTAGTGCTTTTTTCGCCTTTGCTAAAGATCCTATACGATCAACTTCGCGCTGGTGCTTTTGAGAAACGGCACCAGAGTTTGCAATTAAATAAAACGCAGCCATTGATGCCAGCACCACCATGGCTATTAGCAATGCCGCACCGGTTTGATTTTTTATTTTCAGCTGACTGCTGTTATTTTTTATGTTTTTCATATACATCCTGTACGCTTTTATGGCTTCGTGTCACTAACTGACCTGGCTTTAATTTTACGACGCCTTTACCATCAATTCTGATACTGACTTTGCCGTCTTTCTGAACCTTAAGCACCCTGGCGTCAGATAACACTTTATTGGATTTCAGGGTGTTGTTTGAATTAACCCAGACCACATCTGGCTGGTCTTTACGTTTCAGATAGCCTTTAATTTCAATAGCATCAGCTTTGCGATACGCTGGCTTGTCCTTTTTTATATTTTTTTTAATTTTTAATCTGCCCGCCTCTATTTCCGCTCTTTCTGCCGGCGAGAAAAAAAGCCGCATCAGACTTTTCTCAGCTCTGGCGACGCCTGAACCACAGATACTAAGCAGAACAATATAAATAATAGCTTTCATCTATATCACCTTGAATGTAAACCATTTTACATGGCAAACAGCATCGATATTGGCAACGGATGCGGCAGTCTTCGCAGCGCCTGCCTTTGTTAAGCGTTTTAAGTCGCATGAGCTAACGACATGAATCGATGATTTTATTTTCTTAATGTCTTTTAACACAGACACCAGATCAGCTTCATGCATTAACTTCATTGACAGTTTGATATCGGTAACACTGACTTTTAAGCCTTTGTCTTTAATCAGCCCATCTTTGTAATCATAGGCTTTACGTTGACTGAAAGTATAGTTTAGCGCCGGTATTTTATGTTTTAAGCGCATGGACTGCAAAGCATCCAGCCAGTATATCCGATCCTCGGTGGCATACTGATTCACCGGCATAAATTCGTTAAACCTGTTTTCATATTCTGATGCCAGCAATGTTGTATCGCCTAAGGTCTTGAAACGCTGCACCTGTGTGCTCAGTTGTGAACTCAGGCTGTCATAAGCGGTTTTTTTGGATTCGTAGCTTTGATAAAAGACAAAAAACACAACAGCGGCCGTTAGCAACACGGCGCCCCTGGCAAACAACTGATTGTATTGATTTATTTTAGCCTGCATGTGATTCATTCTCCATCAGGATGCTGAAGGAAAACTCTGACAGCTGTTTATTACTGTCAGAGATCACACCACTGAGCGTGCTGTTTGAATCAGTGTTCAGCGGCGCTTTAGTTATCTTTAAAAATGCCACCGCTTTTATTTTCTTTATAGAGGCTACAAAACCGTCGACAGTGGCTTTTATTTGCTGCCGGCTCATCATTTTAGTATCAATAACTGCAACGATATTAACAAGCTGCCTGTTTTTCGTTGAAGCAGCCATATTGTCGGCTGTTTGATTACGCGAGCGTGTCTTGCGTGACTTTTTGGCATCATCAGCACTGATATCCCACTTCATTTCCTTCACATCAATGCCGGGGTATGCGTTGAATACCTGGCTAAGCCTTATCATTGCCTTATCAATACCGTTGGCCGATATTTGTTTTATATCTGTTACGTTATTAACGAACAGTTTCATTGCTCTTGCCGTTGCCGGCAGATTTGATAAGTTTTTTTCCAGCTTATCATTCTCAGATTTAAGCCCTGCAACCTGCTCCTGCACGCCAACGGTTCTCTGGCTGATTACTTCAGCATCAATATACAGTTTGAGCGAGACCATAACCAGCACAACAGCCGCCGCTATGGACGAGACATTGAGCCAGGTATTTTTTCTCTTATTGTTATAGTGTTGCAGATCTGACTTTCTGCCATAGTGATTCTTGACCAATGCACCCAGCAAAAGTGAAGAGAAAATTTCGCGCCCACTGATATTGTATACCGAGCTGATCGCTAATGATTTTTTCAAATCATCGTATCTGGCGTACGAAAAATTCATATCCTGCAATAACTCATCAACACCTTCTAACTGGTTAAAAAATTTGTTACTGGCTAAAACCAGGACATTGATGCTGTCACCGGTGCTTAACAGTTTCTGATTTTCAAGATACTTTCTTGTTTTCTTCAGGTCTTGCGTAAATATATTTATATCGAACAACTGCGATGACGGTATGTTTCGGCTATAAAATAATTTGCCGTCTTTATAGATGCTCTGACGAATAAAGTCACGTGACTGCCGGCTGACCATCAGTGTCAGTCCTTTTTTTATTTTCAGCACTTTCAGTACATTATCTGCAATCAGGGGCAGGGAGTAGATGCCTTTTACAAGAACCTTGCGTTCATTAATGATATCCAGCCACTTTAGCAGCGTCTTATCGGATGTCAGGCTTGACACCAGCAGCCGGTCATCTCTTCTTTTGCCATCATCCCGGCCGATGATATTGGCTGTGAAAAATGATGATGAACGATTTAACCTTGCCAGTTTTCTTTCTATTAAAAATTTTCTTTCATGCACAGCGACATGGGGAATTGTCGTCAGCACCACTTCTTCTTCAAGAATATCGAGAATGATGGATGCCGGAATGTTTTTACTGTTTTCCAGGTAGTCCGTTAAATCGTCCAGGTTTGTTTCGGTGTCTTCAAATTCGTATTTCGCAATCAGCTGCTTACCCTGCCACAGCATCGCAGTCATTCGGTCATCGGTTATAAAAAATACCTGTCGCATGAGCTTACCTTAAGGTACCAATTGAGTCATAGATCGGCCCGAATACAGAAGCCAGTATCCAGACAAGAATCAATGCCAGCACGAAAATCAACATCGGCTGCAGCACCGGCTCTATTGTGGCCAATGCTTCTTTTACTTCCCGGTCAAAATAATACTTAACATTTTTAAGAGAAACATCCAGCTCACCGCTGGTTTCACCGATTCTGAACATTCTTACGACAAGCGGCGGGAATACCCTGGTATTATCGATCGCAATGGAAATCATTTCGCCTTCTGATATCATCTCATAGGCTTCATCAATTGCCTGCTCCAGTACCGTATTGCCCAGAAGCCCTTTGCTTACTTTCATTGAGTCAAGTACCGTTATGCCGGCTTTGTACATCAGCGCAAAATTATTGCTGAACCTGGCGAGTTTTATCTTCTGCATAATCGGCCCAATCAGCCACAGTTTTAACTTGTATTTGTCCACTAAATACCTGAAACGATACCAGCGTCTGGCGGCGATTTTAACCGCGACGACACAGACCACAGGAAAGACAATGATCAGATACCAGTAATTTTCAACCAGGTCTGAAACCACCAGTAACGCTTTTGTATAAAACGGCAGTTCATTATCAAACTGGTTCATAAAAGACAGCATTTGTGGCACCACAAAGATCATCAAAACAATAAAGGCCAGCAACATAATGCTGCCGATAATAGCCGGGTACATGATGATTTGTTTTGTCTGTGACCTGAGCTCTTCCTGCCACTTCAGCATGTCTTCCAGTTCTTCTAAAACTTTATTAAGTTCTCCGCTTTGTTCACCGACTTCAATCAGGTTGACATAGACGTTGTTAAACGATTTAGGAAATTTGCTCATTGCCTGAGACATGCTTTCACCGCCTTCAATCGACTCAAGCAACGATGACAGCATCGCTTTAATATGTGGCTCTGTGAAACTGTCACGCAGGTCGGTCAGCCCCTCGAGCAACGGCACGCCTGCAGACAGCAACTGCCCCAGCTGGAAGGTGAAAATTATGCGCTCTTTTCTTGTTAATGCTTTTTCAGAGGCATTAAAAAACTTGCTTTCTTTCAGCCGCTTTGCTGAAATCAGTTCGAGCTTGATATTTCTTAATTGCAAGTCAACATCTTCAACATTGTCTGCAATCATAATGCCTTTTACGCGCCGGCCCGCTTCATCTATTGAATTATATCTGTATTTTGCCATTGCATTAATTGAGCCGGCCGGTGAAATCAATGACACGTGTCACTTCTTCTGAGCTGGTTCTTCCGTCTGCCACCCATCGTGCAGCATCATCCTGAATGCTGATAAAGCCTTTTTCAACTGCCACCTGAGAAAAGTCATTCATACTGCTTTGGTTGACGATCATTTCATCGAGATCGCTGTCCATGCGCAACACTTCCATTAACGCAAAGCGTCCTTTATAGCCGACATAATTACAGCGAGGACAGCCTTCTGATTCATATATTGTTGCCACGCTCTCATCAAAACCAAACAGGGCTCTTTCCATCCCATCGACCTGTTTTTCTTTTTTGCAGTGCTGACATAACTGGCGCACCAGTCGCTGTGAAATGACACCGATAATATTGCCAGCCAGTATTTCAGGTGACACACCAATATCAATTAACCGCGGAAAAACGCCTATCGCAGAGTTGGTATGCAATGTGGAAAATACTTTATGGCCTGTCATTGCCGCCCTCATCGCCATCTCAGCTGTATCCTGGTCACGAATTTCACCGATTAAAATCACGTCCGGATCCTGACGCATCATCGATCGAATACCGCTTGCAAAATCAAGCTTCGCCGCTTCATTTACCGAAGTTTGCCGGATCATCGGCAGCGGGTATTCAACCGGGTCTTCCAGCGTCATGATATTGATATCCGGGCTATTGATCGCTGTAATCATAGAATAAAGCGTGGTGGTTTTACCGCTGCCGGTCGGTCCTGTCACCAGCAATATGCCTTCCGGGCGTGACATCATAATTTGCAGCCGGGTCAGCATTTCGTCACGCAAACCCATATTCTGCATTTCGACTATGCCTTTTTGCCGGTCCAGTACCCGCAGCACTATAT
>JAOULC010000132.1 GCA_029882215.1 Gammaproteobacteria bacterium
AAAAGAAGTTTTGTTCGGCAGCAGCCAGACTCGCACCATATAACCAGACTGCAAACAGACTGATCACGGCCACACTAATCGCAAAACGGACACTGCTTTTCCAATACCAGCCAACAAAGGCCGTTAATAAACCGACACCAATTAATATTCCGACTTCATAGCTGTCCATAATTGATGAATAGAAGACCAACCCACAACTGACAGCGGCGGTTAACAAAGCGAACCAGGCCCAGTCTTTTCCACTAATCTGACTCATTAGACTAGGTTTTTGTAAATCTGCGTACATCTGGTTTTCAGAAACCGACATTATTCACCTCTTTCTCTGTTGAGTGCTGATTCAAAATCATCAACAGTTTTATCAAATTGTTTTTCAAAATCCCGGGTATGGCGGTGACTTACGCCCGCCAGCAGGATACGCGTTTTATTATTTTCCTGATCAACCCAGAGCCAGTATCGTGTCGGGTTAATATAAAACAAAAAGAACACACCAATCATTAGTAACACACAGCCAAAATAAACAATGTTCTGCCCGGGAGATTTCGTTATTTGAATTCCGGCAGCCTGAATATGCTCAAATGATTTCATTTCAACAAATAACGGTGCTCCATAATAAGGCAAGGTATTAAGAGCCTGTAGCGCCATATCAAACCAGAGCCAGTCGGCTTCTTTTAACGAACTCTGACCTTCCTCATTGAGCATAGTTTCATAAACCGTACCAATAACACTCTGTAGTAACTTAAGATAGGTTTCAATCACTTCCTTTTGTTTATCCTCTGGCACCCGCGTCTTAACATCATTAACCACCGCCTCATATCCACCACTCATAAACAAGGCGACTAGATTTAGCATTGAACCACTGATGTCCGCCGCTAGCTTTTCATCTTTTATTAAGGCTTTGCCCATAGTCCGGCTAACGGTCAGAATTGCAGCTGTTTCAACCGTCTTCTCATCAGACAGCTTTTGTAAAAGCTGCATAAACAGGCCTACGCCGCCTTCGGATACCGGTAAATGCAAATACTGGAATGGCTGAGTCGGATCTGAACGAACCCCGCTCAGATAGCTCGTAACGCCTTCTGATGTAACCGGTAGCATGTAATTTACAAATTCTTTAGCAACACCGGAGGCATCCCTTAGTTTAAAGCTAATGCTGGGGCCGATATTGGTTTGTTTTGTTGAACCGTCTGGCTGCATGACCTCATTTATATTGAATAATCGAAAATCAATCATTTCTGCTGTCAGCACTTCGCCTGCAGAGGTCAGCTTAAAGTTTTTGAAAATAGCTGTCTTCTTATTGATAGCACTGCCGGGTTGGTCTGCCAGCGACCATAAAGTCAGATCCAGCTTTGTGCCACCATCCGCAAAACTGGCCTGATAGAGAGCAAAACCACGGTATATCAGCGGATGATTGACCGCTATGGTAGCTTCTAGTGGCTTTTGCAGCTGATCATCATGAATGATGAGATCACTTTCAAATGATTTGGGTGCGCCGGTAGAATAATGCTCAACTCGGAAGTCTTTTAATTCGATAGCAAACGGCAACTCCTGCACAACATAGCCATCACGTACATTAAGAAAAACGATATTAGCTTTACCGCCTTCTGGCACCTGCACATTACCTCGGAATGAGGCATTACCGGGTGCAATACGACTAATATCAGGCACTTCTGAGGCTGATATATTGCGAGTTTCAGGTTTTAAATTACCCGACCATTCAGAGATCATCATCGGTATTTTGCTATCAAATAACGCACCAATGCAGATAATAATGACTCCCATATGGGTCAATATATAGCCCCAGCGATTGATGCCACCTTTTTTAGCTGCTATCAAACGGTGCCCTTCAACTTCACTGGTGCGGGATTTCAATCCGAGATAATTAAAAAACGCGGTGCCCATTGACATAATTTCTTCAGCTGACTTATCGACTTGCCATT
>JAOULC010000035.1 GCA_029882215.1 Gammaproteobacteria bacterium
AGCCGAGCCCGCTTGTTTTTTCCATTTAGAAGATTGCGGTTTCGGATGCGTCTGATCATAGGGCGGAGTGAAACGAGGCTTATCTTTTCGCGGCGTTTTACGCTCAAACACAAATTCAAATGTTTCTGACTCGGGAATACGGTCACCCAGCCCCCAGCGCGCCTTCGGTATACCAAACCATTCGAGCAGCGTCGCCGCTAACGAGGTGGCACTCAATGGCGTATCGCCGGGCGCCCGAAACACCGTTTGTTGATCAACCCAACTTGAAACCACTATCGCCGGCACTCTCGGCCCCAGCACATCAAAACTGAAACCATCGTTGATGTCCTTAGGCCACGGCTTAATGGTTTTAGGCGGGGCGACATGGTCATATAAACCACCGCCTTTACTAAACGTAATGATCAGTGCCGTCTGCTCCCAGCCCGGGCCGTTCGTCACCGCTTCATAAATTTCATTGAGTGCTTTCTCAGCAGGAACAAGGTTTCCACCCGGATGATAGGATGTGGCTCCCGAAGGCGCGATCCAGACCGGTTCAAGGAAAGAAAACTTAGGTAACTGATTGTTCTTTGCGTCTGTTTTGAACTGTTCAATCGGTGCAATATAATCTGTTTTTCCGTCGCTGACATTATTATCCACAGACGGGATATCGCCCTTTAAATAAAGCTGATAGGTAAATACTTCATCCAGCCATTTCACTGACCAGTAAATTTTCCAGTCATTGAAGCCGTAATTCCATAAGACTTTCCATAAGGACTGCCGGTGGGGTCTGTCAGCAAAGTTTTCGTATTGCGGGTTGCCTTCCAGTGTGGTGGTAATATTAAATGCCGAACCCGTTAACGCAATCGCCCGGTTACTATCGGTACCGCCCGGCAAGGCACTAAACCACTGATCACTGACCGCATACGACTTAGCAAGCCCGTTCAGAACGGGCAGTTGTTCAGGCGTGAGTGTCACCATGACATCTGCGCTGCAATTGTTTTTCACAAAGCCGCCCATGTCTGGCTGCTTACCGGCAAAGTAAGCCGCGTAACCGTCACTGTACTGCTGATGAATAGAATCCGGCGTGCCGTGGTAGGGATCCATCGCCGGCGCATTCAGATCGTAGTCCTGACTTAACTTACCGTGCTTGTATTTATAAACATTAAACTTTTTATTATCAGCTTTATTAAAGTACGATTCTTTACTTCCCGCGAATTCTTTTTCACCATTAATAAAATTGATTTTTTCTTCAGCGTTTTCATAAAGCCAGCCTAAAACACTGTCCATGGAACGGCTCTCGACCATGTAAACAACAACATGTTTTATTTTGTCGCGCATAAAGTCCATAGTTCCGGGTATTCTGGTATTATCTTTACAGACTGGCGTTTCAGTCTGCACCGGCGTTAACACCCCGTCCACATCAAACGCCGACGGCAGCGTTCCGCTACGCACCGGCCCGACTAACGGGTTTGTTGTTTGCCGGGGGTCAAACAACCAAAGGCGATATGAGCGGTCGCCCGGCACCCAGTCGAGCAGGTAATCACCAAGCACCAGTAATTGATGAGCTTTATCGATATCAGCCCATGTGCCTTCAGATATTGCTGGCAGTGCTAACGGTGTCATCGTCTGCGGATCAAAACTCCAGAGCCGATAAAAAGAAGATGTTTCAGCAGGCATCCATTCCAGCACATAATTACCGACTGGAATTAACCGACTATCCCCGCCAATAACAGAAAACGCATCCATGGTAGAGATTGAATTTGCAAGCGGGTCGTTGTTCTCAGGCGAATCAAGTGCGGGATCAAAGTTCCAAAGGCAATAGGTCGTTCTGGCAGACGTTGGCGTGTATGCCAATACGTAACCGGTCATTGGAATCAGCTGCAGGTTAACAGGTTCTTTTTTATTCCATGTCAGATGATTACTGTAACTGATAAATTTGCTGCGTTTCCAGTGACCTTTTTGATGCACCTTGCTGTTTAACGGATTGTTAATATCAGGATTAAATTTGAACACGGAGTAATCGATATCATAAGCATCATCCCCGCTTTGCTTCGAGTAGGCCAGCAGATAGCCGCCAACAGTACAGAGATGATACTTCTCGCTATCCAGCGCCGTTTGCTGCTGTGACACATGTCGGCTCAAAAGCTCAGGATTGTCAGGATTAAATTGCCAGACTGTATAACTTGTATCTGTACGGCTTCGGTTTATCACATAGGCAGGCGTTGAGGTGACAGTCTGTAATTTCTTTTGCATGGGATCCCTTCAATTCAAATTTATTATTATAGTTATTTCAGCGGTTTTTCAGAAAAAGATACAAGTCATCACTTATTATGCAAAGATCAAAAAAGCGCTAACAAATGGTATTCACTTACAATGGACTTCAGACATTAGTCGACAGATCACGGTTAAGATCTTCACCTTCTTTCTATGACAATCTTATGACTGTTCTTATTTATATCGCTTTGTCCGATGCTACCCCAGCAGTCACTTTATTAATAGCACCGGATCTGTGTTTTTAGTGATTAATTCATGAAGCGGTCTCAGGGTTGTGGATGAGCCCTTTTATTTCCCAGTTTTCGAAACCCATTGATGCTATATGATTCACAATTAAGCGAGGGCAGAACACAGATTTCACTAATACTCGGCAAACTGTGTGCCGCCCCTACTTTTCTTCAATTAAACTCCATACAATATTCATGGTTGAATGGTTTTTCATATCTCATTATATTAGTTAGTAAGACAGACATACTTTATAAACCAACTTCCCCCCCAGGATTTTGTTTATGTTGTTGTTAGCCAGTGGCCGGGCGGTGGATATTTCTACCGCCCGCAGCAAATTTAATGCGCTGAGACATAAAGGACCTGCTCCAGATGCCGGGCACAGGGCTTTATATGTGCTGGTGGATGTGGTTTACCGGCTGCGTGATGCCGATGGCAACATTAAACGAGGCTGGACTGAATACGATTACACTTTTTCTGGTTATACACTCGCAGACATTCACCTTGCCGATGACTGGAGTGATGAAGATAAGAGTGAATTGCAAAGCTGGATTGCACAACCAGCACAGAAAATGCGTATTGAAACTGCTCGCAGACGTCTGGTTGATCATCAAACCCAGTTATCGTCTAAAAACAATTCATCTCCTCAATTTTTATACAGCTTATTAAGGCAACGCATTCAGGCATTAGCAATGTCTCGCGCCTCTGCTTCTCAATGGCGAGCTACAGTAAACAATATGAAACAGACCGGGCTTCGAGAAGAAGAAATCTGCTGGTCTGGTTTGTCAGCGTTTTTATTGTCTCAAACGGATGACTGCATACTGTCTAAAGATCAAATTCTTGATGCAATTAACTTTTCTGACCTGGGCTTAAGCTTAAGCTGTGAACAGATTTGGGGAACTAACGGTGGACTTGGTTTTAAAGAGGTGGCACATCACATGCCACACCAGGCTGTTTACCAGGCTGCATTAAAACTCGATAAAAGCTGCCACTGCATTCTTCGTTATGTTGATGAACGTTTTAACTACCGTGTTGGTGTTATTAAAACGCTCACTTATGCACACAAAATGGCGATGAATAAGTTCTGGTTTGCACTGGACCCTTATGGCCGAGCGATTGTTAATAATGATGCTCAGGCTCTATATTTTGATAACAGTGATGCTGCTAAAAGCGCGGCAGATGCTCACGCAAAAGCATACATAGATTTACGCAGCGGCATTAAGTTTAACACCCATTATGATCACCTTTCACTGTTTGGCGGTGAACATTACAGGGAATGGATTGTTAGCTTGCCAGATTACCCGCGTATATTTTTTGGTGCACATTATTTTGATCACAATGTGTTATTGCATATCCGCACGACGACACGGCATGATAAACAGGGCAATAAATTATTATTCATTGAAGAGACCCAAAGTGACTGGCATCAAAATGGTCATGTGCATGGCTACGATAATTCATACTGGGGAAAAATTGCTAACGCGCCGTTTAAAAAAGAATGGCCAGCCCTGGCCGTTAAGCTCATGCTTATTCGCGCCAGTCAAAATGGTTTTGATGGTATTGCCTGGGCAGACGGTGACATTCAGGAAACACGATACAGCCAGAACCTGACTGCGATCAAACGTCATTACGACGTTGAAATCCCTCAATCTTTAAACCGGTTAGGCCGCTCTTTTAATAGCTGTGTTGAACGTACCGGGATTGAAACACGTGAGCCGTGGCTAAATCTTGTTAAATCTAAAAATAAATGGCGCGTGTCTGATGGCAAAGGAAAATTTGAAACCCGAAACAAATACCACAGCCGCGATGAAGCGATGTCTGTAATTCACCGGCACTGTAAAAACATTACACTTAGTGTCTCTGTATTTTTTATAAATGCCAGTTTACGCCAGCAGATAGCTGAAAATGGTTTGCCTTTATTTGGCGAAACCATTATTTAATTACATCTCAATACCATTATATAGAATGTTAAGGTTAGGGATATTAAGGGGCAGGTTCACTTTGACCCCTTTAGCGTGTGGTTTTTGCTGTGGATGACGGATGAGGACTGGTGGTTTTGGGGTTGTGGATTCCGGCTTAAACACTGCCGGAATGACAGGAGTTTGTGTCGTGATGACAAAACTCTCTAAGCTCTTTAAATCTGGAGAGCGTCACTGTGCCCCGTTTACTGCTTTGACCGGGCTTATTATTCAAACGGTTCGACTTTGATCGCGTTTATTGTGTAACCTGAGGTTGCCAGTTCACGGTCAATTTTTTCCAGCTGCATAATACCGGTAACCCAGACCGTGTCGAACATTTTGCGGATCTTTGCTTCGGCTGTTCCGGTTTTAACGTACACGGTCTGGTTCGCTGGTGGTGGTGGCTCATGGATACAGGCACCGTGGTAGGGAACCAGCAAAAACTCGGTTACCTTGGTGCCATCATCTTCAAGTGGCACGACATAACCCGGGATTTTAACCAGCTTGCCATCAAGTTTGGTGACAACAGGTGCCTCAGCCCAGATCTTTTGCATTTTTTCCAGGTACACTTTTGCACGCGGATCATCATCCTCAATGCCTTCCAGACTGATACCCTGAAAAAGTTTCTCAGGTTGCCAGTCTGCCGGTACCAGGTCAGACCAGTCCAGCTCTTTTGCCTGCTCACTGGCTTTCTCATTGGCTTTCTCATTGGCTTTCGCTGCAGGCCCGGCGGCCATGGCCTGGTTCATCAGAGTTGTATTCAAATGACTGGCTAGCACAACAGAAACAACAGTGAGTAGTGAATATTTATATAATCGTTTGCGTAACATGGTTGTCCTCGTTAAATGCGTATGCTCATGCCATCGGCGAGTGAGTAACGATAGGCGCGGTAGGCAGGTACTATGCTAACCAGTACGCCAGAAATAATGACGGCAGCGAGAAGCTGGAATTCATGAGCGGATGGCCAGCCTATATTAATAAAAAGTCCGAACTGAGTTTCGATCAGCGGTTGTGCGAAAAACATCAGGCCATAAAGCAGTAACAGGCCAAGTCCACTGCCAATCAGCGTGAGCGTGACGGCCTCGCCGAGTATTAAGCCGAAGATATGCACCGGCCTTGCACCCACCGATCGCAGAATCGCCATTTCGCGGCGACGCTCATTCAGGCTGGTGAGTATAACAGTGACCATACCAGTCAGGCCCACCAGCACGACAAATACGGAAATCGCGAGTAAGGCTTTTTCAGCGAAACCGATCATGTCCCACAATTCCTGTAACGCAACGCCGGGTATAATCGCCAGCAGTGGCTCCTGCTTGTACTGGTTAATCTGGCGCAGCACCTGAAAGGTCGAGAGGCGTGAATTAAGGCCAAGCATAAAGGCCGTAATCGACTTCGGTTGCAGCTGCATTGCCGCAGCCCGTTCGGCCGAGATTGAGAAGCCGGGCAGTTTTGTCCCTCCCCGCCAGTCAATATGGATGGCTTCAATCGCCTGCAGACTAACATGGATGGTGCGATCAACCGGTGTGCCGGTCTTGTTTAAGATACCGACAACGCTAAAGGGTTTATCGTCATGCCGGACCAGGCTAATTGCTCCAGCACCATGACCAATAACGATGTTTTGCGCAAGTGTATAACCCAGCTCTTTGGCAACATCAGCACCCAGCACTGCTTCATAGAGTGTATTGAACGGCTGGCCCTCGGCAAAGCTGAGCAGGCGTTTCTGCTGGTAACGGAAATATTTAAAATAACCCGCCGTGGTACCCATCACCCGGAAACCACGATGCGAGTCACCAAGTGAAATAGGGATGCTCCATTTAACGCGCGAGTGACTCGACAGCTCCTGATAGCTTTTCCAGGAGATATTATTCGTCGCATTGCCAATTCGAAATACCGAGTAGAGCAGCAGCTGCGTACTGCCACTACGCGCACCCACAATTAAATCGGTGCCTGAAATCGTGTTGGCAAAACTCTGCCGCGATTCGTTGCGCAATTTTTCTACCCCGAGCAACAGCACGACACTCAGGCTGATCGCAACCAGGGTCAGGCTTGCCGTCAGCCGACGATTCCACAGGCTTTTCAGCGCAAGATTAACAATCGCCATGTTATTGCGCTGCCTCTGAGAACGACTGGGATAACGCAGCGCCATTAATCTCGCGCAGGTCAATGCTGCGATCAAAGTATTGCTGCAGCGACTGGTCGTGGCTAACAAATATCAGCGTGCTATGGCACTGCTCACACTCCTGGCGCAATAGACTGATAAATGCTTCGCGCCGGTCGGCATCGAGTGACGATGTTGGCTCATCAGCGATCAGGATTTCAGGGTTGCCGATTAATGCTCTTGCAACCGCAACACGCTGTTGTTGGCCAACGCTGAGCTCAGCAACCGGTTGCGCTAACAGCTGTGGCTCTGCCATGTCGAGCTGATCTAATAGCCGCACCGCTTCCTGCTCAGGGTGAGTGACACGATCACGCCGGCGACTGGAAAACTGCAGGGCCAGCGTCACATTGTCGATCACCGAAAGATAAGGCAACAGGTTGAACTGCTGGAACACAAAACCGATATGGTCGGCACGAAAGGCATCGCGTTGTGAGGCTTTCATCTGTGCCAGCTGCTGCCCGAGAATCCGGCAATGTCCCTGCCGGGGAGTCAGCACACCCGCCAGCAGATTCAGTAAAGTCGTTTTACCGCTGCCGCTGGGGCCTTTAATAAAGACGCGCTCGCCCTGTTTGATCTGCAGCGAATCAATATCGATTGTCCATGGCTGGTTGTCACACCAGCGAAAGCGAAGTTGTTGCAGGTCGATGACTGTTTCGGTCTGTTGCATAATTCCAGCCACTCAATCAGAAGCTAATGAGCGGATGATCACGATCAAGCTCAAATGCTTTCTGGCCTTTATCTGTAATCATCTGTACATCCAGTTTATGCGTCGCGGGAAACCGTTCAAACAGTTTTAGCCGGATCTGCTTAAGAGCCGGCAGGTTTGCACACTGGTAATCATACTCTGAGCTGAAACCGGCATGCTGCTCCGCCGCTTTCCCTTCGTGCTTATTATGCTCATGATGCAGGTGTTTTTCGTGCTCGTCATGTTCATCTTCAGTCAGTGAGGTTTTTATATCTGCATGTACAAGTGTACATTGCGCGGCCAGGGGGATGCTGAAAATCTCATCAGCAGACTTCAGGGTTTTTATTGCTTCATCTACCGCATCACGCTGCTTTTTATTTCTCGGCCGGTGTTCAAAACCAAGCAGGTTGATTGCCGGGCTAAGCAGCTCCATCTGTAATGAATTCTTTTCGCTCGCGATCATCAGGCGAGCGCTGCCGTGCTCATGTGCTTCATGCTGACGAGCCGAGTATTTTTCAGCAAGGCCGGGCCGGGCAGTAAGAAATATCAAGCCCGTTAGCAGGCATGCGGTAAGTGTTTGTTTTTTCAATGCTGTCTCGTGTCGTTAAATCTTTCAGAATCATAGATGTCAGAGCCTTTTTTGATGATGGCATTTCGTATCATCCTGATTCGCCTGATGCTGTTTCAGCCGCCAATCCTGCATTCTTCAGCTTCTTCCCACGACAAGCTTATGATTGTACTTTTTTCTATCACTTTATTCGATACTACCTCAGCACTCACTTTATTAATAGCACCGGGTCTGTGTTTTTATTGGTTAATTCATGAGCCGGACTTTGGCTGGTTTATGTTATGGATCCCGGCTTAATGACTGCCGGGATGACGGGCCTGGTTAGGCGATAAAGACGCCGGGGAGCCTGACATTATTTATCATTTGCCTTTTCCCGGGTCCTTGCCCAGGCACTTGCCAGTAACGAGCCTGAGATATTATGCCAGATGCTAAAAATGGCTGCGGGTAGTGCGGCAAGCGGTGAGAAGTATTTAATCGCAAGCGCGACACTTAAGCCGGAGTTTTGCATGCCGACTTCTATGGCTAATGTGCGGCAGGTTTGCTGATTGTGCCCCAGCCATTTTGTGACCCAGTAACCGCTTAATAAGCCGATTAAATTATGCAATATGACAGCGGTGACTATTAACAGACTTATTTCGGCAATTCGTTGCTGGTTTAGTGCAACCACGATGGCGATGATCAGAACAATGGCGAGCACTGAAACAGCCGGCAACCATGGTTTAACCGTTTTTAGTTTTTCGCCGGCAAAATGATTCACTAATACGCCAGCAACTACCGGCACAATAACAATTTTCAATACGGTATATAACATTCCCCATACCGGCACCGGCACACGCTCACCTAAATAAAGCCAGGTGAGTGCCGGCATAGCGATCACGGCAAGCAGTGTTGAACACAGTGTGAGGGTGATGGACAAGGCCACATTACCTTTGGCTAAATAACAGATAACATTTGACGCGGTACCACCTGAACTGGCACCGACCAGTATCATGCCTGTTAATATAGCCAGTGGCAGGCCTAAGCTTAGCGACACTATATATGCGGTTAATGGCATGACTAAAAATTGCAGCAACAAGCCGATTAAAATAATGCCGGGCTTTTCTGCAACGCGCTTAAAGTCATCAACGGTTAAGGTCATCCCCATGCCCAGCATAATGACGGCCAGCAATGGAACGATAGCGGTTTTTAGGTCAACAAAACCCTGCGGAAAATAATAGGCAACAGCCGAAAGCAGTACAGCCCACAGAGGAAAATATTGTGTAATGATTTTTACCAGCGAATTCATGCGCTACCTGCTTTGACTGTTTGAAATAATTTATTTTTCTTAAAATATTATCATTTTGCTTATTGTAATATTTTTTAGTTGTTTTAATGACAGCAGATTTAAATTAAATCTGCTTTTTTATCCAGCTCTCGTTTCACCTGGTAAAGCAGTGCCCTGGCACTGTAGTAGCTGCTGAACGGCCCGAATAAAGGCTGGCTGCTCCAGCTATAAGTCACATCATAATAGAGCATCTCGTGCAAGGTGTTATTGATAATACCTGACGCGCTATCAGAAGCGGCCTCAGTCAGGCACTGATAGCCATATTGCATATCTGAAAAATGCTGCTGTTGAATGTCATTAAGCATTAAGCCTGAGGCGTTAAAACTCATTAGTGCAGAAAGGTAATGCAGTTCAAACAATTGCAGCAGTGACTGACGAAATTCTTGCGCATCCCTGATCTGGCAGAGTGCTGCTATATGGCTATCAAAGCTTGCGGCAAAAACGTAGTTGAAATAAAAGTGTGGCCAGCCTGAAAGAGTGAGCCACAGTCTGTCATATATAGCCTGACGCTGCTGATTTTTTGCCCGCCGTTGAAGGCTGTATGCCCTGCGCTTTTGCTGTACAAAAAAACCAGCTATCTTCATGTTCATCTGAACCCTTACTTTTTCACGACTGCTAAAGGCACGATATTACAATTACAATCACTTGTAAGCTGCGGTGCTGAACCCAGTAATTAGCTTTATCCCTGATTTTTCTTACTGGCAAATTTCACTAACGGGCCGATGGTCAGTCCCTGCACAATAATAGAGAATGCCACCACGATATAGGTTACCGTCAGTAAGGCATCACGCACTTCACTGGCAGGTAGCGACAGGGCTAATGCCACAGAGATGCCGCCACGCAAACCACCCCAGGTCAGTATCGATACCGCCATCGGGCTAAATTCACGGTGACGGCGCATCATACTGACCGGTACCCAGACAGCGACCAGCCTTGCAAGCAGAATTAACGGGATCATTATTAAACCCGCCCATAGATAAGACTGCTGATAGCTCAGTACCAGCACTTCCATACCTATCAGGACGAATAACACCGCGTTTAAAACTTCATCCACCAATAGCCAGAAATTATCCAGATGCAGACGGGTTTTTTCAGACATCGCAAATCTGCGGCCGTGATTACCGATCAGTAAGCCGGCGACAACAATCGCTATCGGTGCTGAAATATGCAACCACTCCGCCAGTGCATAGCCTCCCATCGTTATCGCCAGAGTGATCAGTACTTCTACCGTATAGTCGTCGACCTGCTTTAACATCCAGTAGGCCAGACTGCCGATAGCCAGTCCAAAAATGACACCACCAATCACTTCCTGAGCAAATAAACCGGCAACCGATAATACTGTCACCTCGCTCTCACCGGTTGCAATACTCAGCAGTACCAGGAACACGACAACGGCCACACCATCATTGAATAACGATTCACCGGTGATTTTGGTCTCCAGTGTTTTAGCGGCACCGGCCTGTTTAAGAATACCCAGCACGGCGATAGGATCCGTCGGCGAGATCAATGCACCAAATAACAGGCAGTAAATCAGCGGCACCTCAATGCCTAATACTGCAAAGAACCAGTACGCCATAAATCCGATCATAAAGGTGGCACTCAGCACACCTGCCGTCGCCAGCACAGTGATCACCCAGCGTTGTTTAGCCAGGTCATCCAGATTGACATGCAGCGCACCGGCAAACAGCAATAAACTCAGCATGCCATGCAGCAGTGTTTCGTCAAAATCAATCGAGGCCAGTAACACGGCGACATCTTCGCGCAAACCTAACGAAAACGGCCCGAGTATTAACAAGGCCAGCGAAGCGAGCATGGCAATCAGCATCAGTCCAATCGCCGTGGGTAATTTTAAAAAGCGGTAATTGATAAAACTGAAAACAGCAGAAAGGGAAATTAAAATGGCGAGTATGTGGAATAGCTTCATAATTTAAATGTGATTATCTTAGTCAGGCAGGAATATAACATTGCTTTAAAAGCCGTGCTTCTTTTATAAGCCGCTAAAACTTCAGAGCCGGTTGCTGGCATTCGGTTTTAGCTTTGTTTTCAGCAGCACCGGCATGATCGTCAGTCGCTTGTAGAACGACTCTATCCGTTCAGTGCAACTCAGGTTAGCTAATAAAAATAACGCGTTTCCAGCACTAAATGCTGTAATTTATCCTCAGTGATTTCGTCATAAGTCGTTTCTCGCCAGCTTACCGACACATCCCAGCTTTTATTCAGGTAATAATTAAAGCCAAGTTTGACCACCGTTAAATAGTCTATATCTATTTCTGGCGATGCACTGCCAAAGAAGCTGGAGAAAAAATCATCTTCTATTTCCTGTCTGGCGCGCTCCACACCTGCAATGATGGCGACCGAGTCATTTGCCTGATATATTAAGTTAAAACCAGCAGTCTGCTGGCTGCCAGTGGCAAAGATAAAGTCACTATCGATATAATTTAGCTGTGGAACCAGTGCAATATTTTCACTCAGTTTATAATGATATTGAATTTCAGCCATCGTCACAAATAACACGGTGTCTAGCCTGGCCCCCAGCCAGCTATTATCTGTTTTTAACACCTGATAACGGATTCCCGGCAACGGTGTGATTTCAACCGACACATTATCTGATATAGGATTCTCCCAGCCCAGTGGATTCAGCAAAAAGTCTTTTTCATCACTGGCGGCAAACTCAGCAGTATCCGTGTAACTCGTATGCCGCTGCAGTGCCGAAACCGTCCAGCTATTATTACCCGTTGGCAAGGTGTAGGGACGGTCGATATAGCGCTGAGGTATTTTTTTTACGATTTTAGCGGACTTTGGAGAACAGCCACTGAACATGATAACTGAGATAACAATAAGCGACAGCTTATTAAGAAGATTAACAACGTGCATTTTTTCACTCCCTGTGAAAGTATGATTTTATTTTTCTACTGGTACATCCTTGTTGCAGAGTAAAATAGCACGCTTTATTAATCAATATCTTATCGACATTAAAATCTTAAGGTATTAAACCTAAGCCTTTTATTAATCTGACAACACAAGCAATCGCCTAATAGCTGATTGAGAGTTATGATATTTAAAATTATCCTGTCTGTAACGACGCCTCATCCCGCATAGCCTGACTGATAAACTCAATAAACACGCGTATCTTCCTTGGCATATTGTCCCGCTTTTGATAGATCAAATGAAATGTCGCCAGCTCTCCCTCATACTCCGGCATGATACGAGTCAGCTCATTCGGACTGAGATAAGGCTTCGCAACAAAATAAGGAATCATGCCGATACCTGCTCCCTCACGTACGATCTCCAGTAGCGTCATCATGTCATTAACCTGTATTGCCGGTTTAATGTCATACAACTCAGTGCGCCCTTTGCGTGACAATCGCCAGCGGTCGCCGGGGATCTGATCTGTTTTCAGGCTGATTAAAGGTAATTCATTCAGCTGCCGTGTCTCTTCAGGTTTATGTTGACGGGCAAACGCCTGAGAACACACTAACCAGCGCGGTGTCATACCAATTTTTTTGCAGACAAGACTGGAGCTTTTCAGGTCGCCGACACGAATGGCAACATCTATCTGATTTTCAACCAGATTTTCATAACTGTCACTTAAACAGATATCCAGTGTTATGTGCGGGTACTGCTTATTAAACGCGACCATCCAGCGAGCAAACACCAAACGCCCCAGCGTCACTGGCACTGATACCCTCAAAACGCCTTTCGGCATACTACTGGAATTTTGCGCCACAGCCATAATGCTTTCATAAACATCGTCCATACGCTGACACTGCTGATAAATCAGCATACCCGTTTCTGTTAACGACACCTGCCTTGTTGTGCGGTTAAGCAACTGGATACCCAGCGCCGTTTCCAGTTCGGCAATTTTTCGGCTGAGCGTCGAACGCGGTACAGCCAGTAATTGTGATGCCGCCTGAAAGCTCTTTTTCTCTGCTATCACTGAAAAATAATGCAGTGTATTGATATCCATTATTCCACCATTGGGATACTGTTTCCTGATGATTCCAATATTAAAACAATACATTCGCAGATAAAATAGCGGCAAATCAATATACGGAGAAAAGATCATGTGCAAAAAATGCTGGTTAGTGGTGAGTCTGCTGCTTCTGATTATCGCCGGAGCGGGCTATAAATTTATGGTCGCCGGTGATACTAAAAGTAGCGCGGATGGCCGGCTTGCGATTCAGCTCAACCCTTCTGAACGGGATCTGGTACTGGCAGAAATGCGAAGCTTTTTAAGCAGTATTCAACAAATCAGCAGCGGTATTAGTGAGGCTGATTTTAAGCTTATCAGTGAACAGGCCCGGCTTTCTGGCGGTGCAGCCCAGCAAGGTGTTCCGGCAAGTCTGATGGGGAAATTACCGATGGCATTTAAAAAGCTCGGCTTTGATACTCATCAAAAGTTTGATTTGCTGGCCATGGATGCCGAGCAGTTACAGGACAAAGAGCATACCTTAAAGCAAATGAGTACATTGATGAACAACTGTGTTGCCTGCCATGCCGCTTATCAAATCGAAACAATAAAGACCAGACAGTAGCCGGCCAGCTGCAGCTGTTCATGCAGATATAAATTAACCGGAATCAGTGAATATACTAGAGTGCTTGATCCCGGTTATTCAATTATTTCTGGTTTATTGCTGAAATCTGAGATACAGAAAATATCTTGGATGATCCTGAGCCACAGGCAATTATTGTTTTCATTGCTTTTTCCACAGGCACATCAACAACTGTAATATCTTCATTTTTCACATGCAGGATAAAACCAGTCGTCGGATTAGGGCCGCACGGTATAAATACCGTTGAATGATCTTCATCAAATTCATCGACAACAAATCCTGTCGCTGATACACCGGTATGACCGACATTAATCAGCGCAACTTTACGAAACAGTCCTTTTTGTTTGCCACTGATCTGATCCGTAAGCTCTTTAACCGTTTTATATCCGGGTATGCGAAACAGGATCATTCGTTCAATAACTTCATATAAGCTGTTACCAAGCCGGGTTCTAACAATCATGCCAATAACTGAAAAGGCAATGACAACACTGATCAGACTCAACATAATTGCCAGCGATGCATCGATTGAAAACTCAGAAACCAGGTAAGTGTTTAAAGGACGACTACTCTCCTCAAAAATTGAATACAGCCACTGTAAAATCTGAAAAATAATAATCACTGGCAGCAACACAATAAAGCCGCCAATAAATATATTAATTAAAAAATTACGAATACCAGTCATTTTCACTTACCTTAAGTTTTAAATTATTTTTTGAATTCTGCTCCGGCATGTGCCATAAAGTCACACAACAGCGGTTTATGCAATAAGTGGTCCTCAAGAACCTGCGATGATGAAAAGCCCACAACAAGGCCACAAGCAGCCCGTCAATCCAAATAGCAATACTGCCTGCATATTCCGCACTACGCTATTGCGTTCAGAACACTAAATTTGCATGAGCGGAAAATATCACACTTATAGCTGACTAAGGGATTATTTTTAAACTACTTGAAGGTTGATCATTATTTGAACCTCTGGCAGCTTTAAGCCGAAACTAATGATTATCCGCCTCACTTGTTAAAAAGTGATTCCCATTAGAAACCATCGCCGTCAAGACGCATGATTAAAGAGATAAATCGAGTCAGAGATAAACTATTAATAACACAACCAGATGTAATGATGCTTTATTGTGATGATATATGCGTTAAACTTCTGTTTATTGCCACAATCTTAAAAACACGAAATGACCATACACTGTAAACCCTGTCCCACTCACCTCATCAGCATCCTGATCGCTATTCTATTATCCTGTGGTTTTAGCGCGACAACCCAGGCAGGACAAAACCATGTTGATTTTAATAGTATTAAAGATTATGCGCTTTTTGCAAAAGCGGCCTATCAGTCAGAGCAAGAGATAAACCGCCTGAGTTTACAAAAAAACTACGAACTAACCCTGCACCATAACATCCCTGAAATCCAGGTTTCATACTTTCTGCTCACCAATGATGCAACTAAAACACAAATCATCGCTGTGCGCGGTACTTCAAATATTGAAAATGCAATGGTTGATATCGCCGTTAAATTAATTCCCGATCATCATACCGGCATTTACCTGCATGACGGCTTCGCTCAGGCTGCACAGGCCATATATAAAAACATCCGTCCGCTGATTAAATCCGGTTACCTCATCAGTACCACAGGACATAGTATGGGCGGTGCAATCGCACTGATCCTGGCCATGCACCTGAATACTGATGATTATAAAATCAGCCAGATCATTACCTTTGGCCAGCCGAAAGTGACTAACAGCAGCGGCAGTAATAAATTTAAAAACCTGAATATAATCAGAATGGTGACAGAAAAAGACATTGTGCCACTAGTCCCGCCTTTTGACCCGACAGATATGAACTTGCAGGGTATTTACTGGCATCTCGGTCAGGAGATTATCTTGTTAGCAGATGACACTTACTCGATACTCGAAGGCATGAACAGTATGTTACGGGCGACAAAATTCACAGAAGCAATGCTCAATGAAAACAACGTGACAGATCATAATATGGATCTTTATCTGACTTTAATCCAGCAAAAAACCAATTCAGCCCGACTCGTTCCTTATACAAATTCCTTTAACCTGTTCAACCTGTTTGGTAATTAATAAAGCCGGTGAAAGAGGACTCTGACATAGTTAACGAAAACCTAATAAAACACACTGGCGAAGATTGTAATTAAACGTGCTCCCCTATTATTCTATTTAGTTGCCTTTTTAAGATATAGTGAGCCAAATAAGTCCGGACAAGTTTGAATGTCCGAAAATAAAAAATGTAAACTTATTTTAGAAGGGATTTCTATGAACGGTATTAAACGCTGGCATGCAAGTTTTATAATGACAGTGCTGTTCAACACATCAGCCGCCATGGCTGAACTTACAGCCAATATCACTCTGACAAGTAATTACGTCACTAACGGTATTAGCCAGACAGGTGATAAACCTGCGCTTCAGGTCGGCTTTGATTATGAGCATAAAAGTGGTTTGTATGTCGGCACCTGGGCTTCAAATGTTGATCCTGGTTATGAAGCCGACGTATATGCGGGCTATACGAAAGCGACAGACAATCTTGGATTTGATGTGGGTTACACCAGCTTCAATTACTCCGACAACAATTTTGACGAAGATACCAGTGAAATTTATATCGGCTGTATTTGTAAAGCCGGCCTGATATTTTACTCGGTTGGTAAGTTTCAGGGTTTTGATTACGAGTATTATGAACTGATCTCCGAATATGAAACTGACAGCGGTGTCAGCATCGGCTTGCACTACGGACTGGTAAAAATCGATGATTTAAATACAGATTATTATGATTACGATATTTCCGTCAGCAAGCTTTACAAAGGTTTTAAATTCGCTGTGACTTACTCAGTGGGTGAGTTCGCCGATGATGAGATTAGCTATCTGTCGATGACGAAAGAATTTGAACTTTAAATTTAATTGATCGTTCACTAAAAACAAAACGACAGTGGCCTGCAGGCAGGCCACTGTCGTAAATACCATACTCGTCAGAGCATTATCCCTGCTGTGTTCGCATGCCTCTTATGCTTAACGTTAATGTTAACAACAACATCCATAGTGAAGTCAATGAACCACCACCGCTGGAATTACTGTCAACCGTATGAACAGGAACCGGATCAGAAACCGGCATGCCATTTTCATCAATCAACCGGGGAACTGTCACATCATATGCCATGGTAGTTGTATTGCCGGCCTCATCCATTACGGTAATGTTTAAAGTTGTAATACCTTCTCTCGTTAAACTGATGACGATTTCATCTGTATGGCTGATACTTTCGGCAAAGAATTCAGCACCACTGGCACTAACCGCAATGTATTTGATACCAGATCCCAGCAGGTCCTGTGCACTGATAACCACCCCATAGACACCTAAGTTAATACCAGATGGCGTCACACTTACTTGAGGCCCGCTGTTGTCGATATTAATACTGAGGGTTGTTACCTCACTGACATTACCACTAATGTCTGTGGCATAAAAGCTCAGTGTGGTGGCACCTTCTGTATTGATTAATACAAAGGCATCTTTACCGGCCATGGTCACTTCAGAAATTAGCTGGGCACCGCTTGCGCTATAGGTGATTGATGCGACACCGCTACCGTTTGTATTGTCACTGGCAGTCAGTTGGATCAGCGTCTGCTCTGCTATCCATTCAGCAGGCTGCTCAGCAACAACTGTCGGAGCGATAACATCGTTACTCGCTAAAATCAGCGTACCTTTCTGTAATGAGCTGACGGCTTGATACATGCTATTAACCGGGTCTAATGGGGCAAACATTAATCTCATATTTCCTTGCTGTCCCATGAAAGTCACCCGTGCATCAATTTCAAAACTGCTGTTGTTCATTAATGTACTCAAACCAGCCGTTACATTTGCTGTATGTACCGTAAATGCCGCATCAGCTCCTTGTGTTGCAAAATACTCACTCATCGCAATCACACCGCTCAGCCCGTTAACTAATTCCTGTGCGCCTGTCAGTCCTGCTCTTGCAAGATCTAGCGCATCGTATAAGGGGCTAAGTACCGTGTCCGCAAGAATACTGGCTTCAATATCTGCCAGCGCTTGCCGTGCGATGGTTAATGCATCATTAGCGGTGTTGTAACTTAGCTGTAAGGCTAGCTTTAATGTGTTTAATGGATTTAGCAGATTTGCCAGTTCTGAATTAAGCGCATTTAATGCTAACTGTGCCGCACTGAGGGTAACTTGTATCGCAGTGCGGGCACTGATTGCTGCTGCGCGATAGCCAAGAAGTTGTGTTCGTCTTGCGGTGTAATAAGCAAGCTGTTTCGCTTTGTTATAAAGGGATAAATTGTTATACCAGGCGTCGAGATTACTAATTTGCTGGTTATAATAGTTCACCAAATTGTTAGCATCGTTATAGCTATCTTGCGCACTATTGACCTGGTTTTGTGCAGCACTGATTAAGCCCTGATAATAAGCGTTTAACGCATTAATCTGTGTGATAACTCCGTTCAGTTCCTGAAGAGCCGTTTGCACATCAGTCATTTTATCAAGCAAAGTTTGCTGTGCAGCTTCAAGATCAGCAGTCAGCTGAGCACTGGCTGCGTTTAGCTCTTGCTCCGCTGAGGCTAAAGCAGACTGTGCAGCCAGCAGAGCATCTTCTGCCTCTGCCAGTCCTTGCTGTGCCAATGGCGCTGCCAGGATAACCAGATCAAGTACCTGACTACTAATGTCCGGGAATTGCGATATATTAATGTTAGCACTCATCACAACGTCAGTATGAGTAACTTCAAAACTCGCCTGTGAAACTAAACCGTTGAACAGGTCGCCCTGATAGAAGGCCGTAACTTTTCCATTGAAAACCCGTAGATCAACTTCTACAGTACCCACACCAGGCAAATCCATCATGGCAGTACCAATTAAACCGCCATTCACCACACGTAATGATGCGGCTGATAATGTGTGCGAGCCGGCGACAATGTCACCGCTAAACGTGCCCGAGACAGTACCTGATCGGGTGATCACTATGTCGTTTGCTACCAGCTCCGAGCCCAGTACATTCATATAGCTACTACCGGCGAAGCCGCTGTTATCAAAGTCTAGATTAGAGACGGCGGTGAATCCGCTGATCTCAATATCACCTTCGTAATGCCCTCTGAATTGTCCATCCGTGGCAAGATAAATATTGGCTGCTGCAAGTTCATGACCACCAATGGTAATAGCACCATCATAACTTCCGAGCAGTAAACCGGCTGAATTAAGAATAAAGTTGGCGTTAAAGCCAGATCCAAGCAGATTAATGTTGATGGTTCCGTGTAAACCATCATTATCCAGCGTGCCCACAATAAACGGGAAGTTACCCAGAGGGCCTAGCTCAAGACCACCGCTCCACGTACCGCTAGTCACATTACCTAATTGGTCGACTGCAAAATCGGCACTAACAATGCCACCCATCGGTAACATTAAATAGCCAGAACCGGCGAGTGATTCATCAGGATTAATAACGCCATCAAATTCAAGCACTGAGAAACCGGCAACTTTCATTAAGGCGGCTGTTGGTAGATCACCTTCCCAGTGTTTGGCGGTGAGCTCGAACAGGTTAAGGCTAACTGCACCACCTGCATCGACAGTTAACTCTACGCCTTCACCGACAGATGCACCCGCATCAAGGCTCATATTAATGGGCATGGCGGCTTTTGCTAACAAGCCTCGTTCTTCAGGGTTATCTGCATCATCTGGAATTTGATAGATGGGCAGGTCAAGTAATAGCAGGAACATGCTACCTGATACGTGACCTTCTATTCCGATACTGGCACCCAGTTCTGCAACCGCTTCGGCACCAAGCGCACCATTGGTGCCAAAGGATGTTGAGTTTTCAATTTTGGCATGATTAATCCAGTCAATCACAGCATCATCCGCATTGCTGATCGCTGTTGTGACAACGTTTTCAATCGCGGTGCGTATATCGTTCAACGACTCGTTGACGCTACTGTTCACTACGCTGATTAAAATCGTCCTGATGCTGGCAATGGTTTGTATGGTTTCGAGCAGGTCAGCATCGCTGAAACCGAACATGAGCAGTGTGACCGGGTCTCTGACTTTCAGTGTGAATTCAATACCTGGTACGATGACGGTTTCAAGATCAGCCCAGGTTTGATCGCTAATGACCACATCCGGGTCGATGGCTGCTTGCAGCAGATAGGTGATAGCAGAAAAGGCATCACCAAACGCATTGGGATTATCCTGAAGACTTTGTGAAATATCACCGACAGGAAGCTTAAGGCCGGACTCATAAAGTGCAATACTTTCTTTGTCTGCATCGCCAGCTATCGATAGTTTTAAGGTTGATTCCGTCGTAAAACCGCTAACCGCAGAGGCAGCTAATAATTCTTGCATTACACCGTTAACAAAATCAGATGATGCCTGTTTCGAACTGTCTATAAAAGTGGCGAAATCAGGTTTACCTTCGAGAACAGAAGTACCGAGCTTAAGATTGACCTCAGCCATGCCCATTGCAATGTCCAGATACTCTTCAAGTAAGCCTGCTCTCAATGTGATTAGCTTGCCCAGAGGATAAGTCAGGTTAAATGTGCTGTTTGCAGAGACCACTGAGATACCGGTATCCCAGACGCCTGCACCGATACCGGCCGTGAGTTTGACATCGATACTAATATCACCAAAACCTTCTTCGTATAGTGGTTCGATATCTGAGAGATGTTGAAGGCCAGCCTTTAAAATAGCGGCGGTATTAGCAGCCTGATTAGCGATATTCATGTCCAGACCAAGCGCCGTCGCTTTGTTCAGCATGACGGCACCGGTGCTGCGAATCACTTCAGCTGCATAAATTGGCTTCAGACTTAATTTAAGTGCCGCTTCACCTTCCGCTTCTACATCAACGACATAGCTGACGTTACCTTTTAAACCGACTTCAAATTTTGCTTCCAGCATAACCGATGCAGGGTCTGCGCCAGCGAGGCGAATCTGTACCCATTGACCACCGATTGTTTTTACGTAGGTTGCTGCATCAATCGGTGCAGGCAGTAAGGTTAAGTCTTCAGCCAGGTTAGGAACAAGAACCTGAGTGGTGCGAACATGTGTATGACCCGCTGCCATATAGGTAAAGGCAATCAGTGATTTGGTCGGATTAGCCATGCGTGCATCGGGGAAGTTACACAGTTTTTCAGCATTACTGATACCACTGACGATAACTGAGCCCAACGGGCCCACAACGGTGCTGCAAAGTGACACTTCTGTGCCTTGTACGCGTATGCGAATTCGCCCGGTTGGTGTGGTAATGCCAAAATCGGCACCGGCAAATAGCGGGCTATTTTTTAAAAATTCAATCATTTGTATAGCGCTTTCGCCGGCAAATTTATTGAGAATATCAGTGGCAATTTGTACCTTGCTCATCGCCTGACTGATGGCTACCTGAGCATTTTCCTGATACGGGTTAGCCAGGTCATCAATCACAGGTACAGCACCTTCGGCCAGTCCATCCAGTGTGGTTTTGGCCTGATTTGCTGCCGCTTCAATACCCGATTCATTAAACAGGCGAGTAATCTCAGCCTTCATAAAGTCATTCGCGTCACCAAAAGCACCGGTCAGGCTATCGATAAGCGGATACCCTGTTACCGCAACCGCAGGGGTAGCCGCGCCTATGCTCAGCATAAATATTAGTAAGGCGCAGCTGACAGCAGTCTGCCAGCGGGCGTATGTATTTAATACTCTATTACTGACCTTGAACATAATCTTTCCTTAATTATTGCGTTAGAACATCAATGTTTCTCACAGAGAATAGTGATACTGATTACATGCATACTGTTTGAGGCTGGTAAGAAAGTACATGGGGCATGAAACGATTGACCCGATAGTGCTAGAAATTGACAAATTTGTGCCAGTTTAATGACGATAAGCCCGTGTTTACTTAGGCCTCAGTGAGATGTGGCAGACACTAAATTGTTAACGCGAAACGATGATTACGCATGTGTCGCTGCATAGTTTTTATACAGTTTAGAGAAGTAGCCAGGGTGACTAAAGCCCACGGCATAAGCCGTTTCGGCGAGGGTTCTATAGGTTCTGTTTTCAAGCAGTTCATGCGCCTGCTGAAGACGTACCTCCCGAATAAATAACGCCGCGGTGACACCCGCTTCGGTTTCCATGCGGCGTTGTAAAGTAGAGCGACTCATGTGCAAGGCATCTGCCAGAGCCGTCACATCGAAGTCTGAACTGGATAGATGCAGCAGCACACACTCGCGTGCACTATTAAGAAACTTGCTGCTATAAGCTTCCACGCTTAGTACTTTAGCTGGCAGCCGTTCACTCTCGCTATGACTCACGGCCGGAGACTGAGTGGATGTGCGGCGCAACAGGTTGGCCACCTTCAGTTTAAGTTCTTCTGCGTTAAACGGTTTGGCCAGGTATTCGTCTGCACGTGCGCGTAGTGCCTGAATGCGATCTTCATCCGCCGCCCTGGCGGTTAATAAAATGACCGGAAGCTCGTGCCATGTTTCGCTGTTGCGAATGTTTTCTAACAAACGGATACCATCCATAACTGGCATCATAATATCTGAGATCAGCAGGTCGATGCTGTGTTCGCTTAATTTCTGCAGCGCCTGCTTACCCTGCACCGCTTCAATAATGCGGTAATCCTGATCGAGCAGTGAGACCACGAAATTGCGCATGTCCGTATTATCTTCTACCACCAGCAGCGTTTTATCATAATCATGATCCGTCTGCTTTTTGCTGCTTAAGGCGACAGTATCTTGCGTTGTCATAATCGAATGATGAATCTGAATTTCGTCTTCATGTAAATGCGCCTTACCCAGTGGCAGATTGACGGTAAAACAACTGCCGGTTTGACCCTGCGCATCATTTTTTGCCTGAACACTGACGCCACCGCCGTGCAGGGTAACCAGGTCTTTTACCAGTGACAGACCGATACCACTGCCTTCAACGGCAGACTCATCGCTGTGACTGGTACGGAAAAAACGGTCAAATACCTTCATCTGTTCGCTGTCACTGATGCCTGGTCCGTTATCTTCTACCGTGATATCTATAAAAGTGCCGGTACTTTTTTCTTCATCTTTATTGTCCGCCACTGAGTGACCGGCAACTGAAAAAACCACTTCGCCACCCTCGGGTGTGTATTTAAACGCATTGGATAACAGGTTGCAGAGCACTTTCTCCAGTTTGGCTGCATCAAAATATAACGGCAATGCTGTTAACGGAATATTCAAAATGAACTGAATGTTTTTTTCCAGTGCGGTGTGGGTAAATAAAGCAGCAGTACGCCGGCAGAACTGATTAACATCAGCAAAACTGGCTTTCAGTCTGCTGGCACCGGATTCAACTTCGGCCAGCATTAACAATTCATCAATTAAGCGGGAAAGACGGTCGATATTTCGGCAGCAGATGTCCGTCGCCAGTTTTCCCTTGTCATTAAGTTCACCGTATTCACCGCCGGCCATGCCCAGAACCGGCCCCTTTATTAACGTCAGTGGCGTACGAAACTCGTGACTGATATTGGTAAAAAAAAGCGACTTTTGTCTGTCCAGCTGTTTAAGTAATTCAGCTTGCTGGCGCAACTCGGTGGTGGCTGTTTCAATGTCACTTTCCAGCTGCTGTGCATAATTGTCTTTCAGGCGATTACTTTCTTCCAGCGCCTCCACTGAAGTTTGCTGAGCAACATCTCTTTCATCACGTAGCTGGCGTACAAAAAAAGCCAGCGCCATCGACATGAAAAAATAAGCCATAGCCTGGCAAATATAATAAAAATAATTCCTTAACCACTCCAGGTACCCTGCTTCAAATGACGACACCTCCATCACTGAGTCTTGTGTAGTGAAGACAAAAAAATCGCTTACGCCACCCGTTAAAAAAAACAGCATAGCCATTACAATATACAGTGCGGCCTTGTTGCCATTGCGATACACACGCACTGATAGCACGAGTATTGCCAGCGAAATTATTAATAAAAGCGGATCGGCAGCTGCCTGGACTTCTACAAAAGAAAAACTAATTATCAGCAGGATCAGAAGAATTACTTTCAGAAAATTGGCGTAGCGATTAAGACGTGGAACATACCTTTTTAGCGCTACCGTGTTCTGTGTAAACTGAATTAACAGAATACCCACTACTGATCCAATTCTGACTATAAAGCCAGACACCGAGTCAACCGCTAAGCCATCAAATAACATATACAGGAAACCTTCGTAGCCAAGGTTTACCAGAATCGCCAAAAACAGAATGGTACTGTAATAAAGGAACTGCGGTAGCCGCAAGCTATAGTAGAGACTGAGGTTATAAATCAGCAACGCCAGCAGGAAGCCGGTGAACAAAATAAAAAACACCGTCGATTCGAGCTGGCTTTTGTAAAACTGATCAACCGGATAAAGCTTAACGGCATACTCCAGCGGAATATGCCCAAGCTGCAACTTAACAATGTACTGTGTTTCGCTAAATGCCGGTACTGATAATCGCAGGGAGGGGTAGCGCGAAGCTATGGTTCTTTCTTTGTAAGACTGCTCGGCGCTGGTTAAACCAGTTTTCTCAGGTAAGTGATTTTTTATCTGATAGAGCAGCAGTTTTTTTACATGCGCGTAGTCTATTGACAGAATACGTTCTTGCGCAGCATTTGAATTATTTTTAAGCGTGAATTTCAGCCAGTATTGACCGTCTGTGTTATGTAACTTAATCAACCGGGAAGTATTCTCGAGGAAAACAACATCGTTTATATTAGCTTCAGATACCTGATTACTTTCATCGTAGAGCACTTTTGTTAGCGGCCCTAGATGCTGAATCCCATCATTCAAAACCAGCGGTACACCTGCATGTGCAACACCATGCATAAGTAACAAAATCAAAAAACTGCTGTGCTTACTTGCTGGCAACAGGCACATAATTGAGTGAATAAGCGAAGGCGATCTCTCCTGCATAGTCTGGTCAACAGCAGGAGAAAAATCACGATTAGTAATTAGCGGGGTAAGTAATCTATTACAGAAATCCTGCACGTTTGAAATGAGCAACATCAGTGACAACATATAGTTACCGGACGAACCGTGCTGATATATCTGCTTTTGATTAATCCGTCCATACAGCATCCATCGCTATTTTTCTACAGGACAACCCCTAACTTCTTATTATTCGATATCTGTGTATTCGATACTACCTCAGCACTCATTTCATTAACAGCACATTCCTTTATGTTTTAGTGACAGATCATCACCTGCCTTAAACTTTATGCGGTCTTTATTCTGTTTGTGTTATGGATTCTGGCCTAATGACTGCGGGATGACGGCAAGGATTGCTGAAAGGTCACAGAGATAGTGACGCCGTTGGTCCGGGTTAATTCAAACTGACGACTGCACATACTAATATCTTCCTTTTATCTGCGAGTTTTTTTGCTAACCGGTACCGGCACGGGCTGTTCTGTCTGCTTTACAAAACTCTTCTCAATAAATATAAACAGGTCTATAGTTAATGTCTGATTCAGTACTAATTTTTTATATAAAAGGAATGCCAAAATGAATATCAATAAACTCTTATGCTTTCTGTTTTTATCACTGATTTCTTTTCAGTCATCGGCAGTGGTGGTCACCGAATCTGTTAGCTACCGTGTAGATGGTCAGGATTTTAAGGGGTATCTCGCCTACGACAATAAATACAAAACGCCTCGCCCGGGCATTATTGTTGTGCATGAGTGGTGGGGGCATAATGATTACTCCCGCAAGCGCGCTCGGATGCTGGCTGAAGCCGGTTATAGTGCGATTTCTCTGGATATGTATGGTGATGGTAAACAAGCCAGCCACCCGAAAGATGCCGGTATGTTTTCTAAAGTTTTAAAAGAAAACCTGGATCTGGCAGAAAAACGTTTTATGGCGGCTTATAAACTTTTACAAAGCCAGCCACAAACTGATAAAAAGCAAATCGCGGCTATCGGCTACTGTTTTGGTGGCGGTATTGTGCTGGCAATGGCCAGACGCGGCGTCGAACTTGACGGTGTGGTCAGTTTTCATGGCAGTCTTGGCGAAGGCGCTCCGGCAAAAACAGATGCTATTAAAGGCCGGGTACTGGTATTAAATGGCGCTGCCGACCCGTTTGTAAAGCCGCAGCAAATTCAAGCCTTTAAACAGGAAATGACAGATGCAAAAGTTGATTTTGAGTTTGTAAATTACCCGGATGCAAAGCATGCCTTTACAAATCCTGAGGCCGATGCTTTTGGCAGTCAGTTTAAAATACCACTGGCTTACAATAAACAAGCCGATGAGCAGTCCTGGAAAAAGATGCAAATGTTTTTTAATGAGATTTTTAAGTAAACCACGTTAAGAATTTTCGTATTACACCGAAACTGAAGTCTCAAGGTGGCGGAGAACAAATACTCTGTCACCTGAACCTGCTCTTTTATTAGCATCCACGATCATCATATCCGAACAGCCTTTTACTTTTACTTTAATTACCTAAGAGACCTTTTTTAATACCGATATTTACCTGGCGACAGGTTCACCCAGATATACTTATATTCTTTTCATCAGCAGCGCGTACTACCGACACAGGCTTTACTCTTCAGATTTTGCCCGCACGCTGAGCATTTCAAAATAACTGATCGAATACTTATCTGCTTTCATGTTCTTGACCGGACTTTTAAAATTTACGAGCTGTTTTATCGTAACTTACTCCGTAGTCGCCGTCTGTTTTGAAACTGTTTAAACAAATCTTAAGCACTCTGCTTTATTATTTCATCAGGATGACATGCCTGTCATGACATGCTCGTCATGACATGACGGACATACTATGCCTCACGCGCCGGACAACTTTGCTTCATTAAAGGCTCAATCACTTATCACTTCAGGCACTCAGCATTAACACCTTTAATATCTGATTGATGGCACAACAATTGCGACCAGGAATACTAAAACTAAATACCGACAACAATCACTAACCTTTACAGGTGACTCTATATGTTGATATCAATAAGAAAGCTCTGCCTGCTTTTGTGCTTGCTCACTGTCAGCAACGGAACAATGGCCGCTAACAGTGAATTCCCGAACCGGAAAATATTTCCAGAACTAGATTACATCACTGTTTATGATCTTAAAAAAATATACAGTAATGTCATTATTGTAGATGTCAGATCGCCTTATGAATATCAAACCATTCATATTAAAAATGCACTGAATATTTCCCGTGGCAAACCTAATTTCGTTGAAAATATGAGAGCCTTGCGACAGCAAAACGTTAATAAACAAATCGTACTCTATTGTAACGGAAGAACTTGCGAACAGTCTTATCTGGCAGGTCTAAAATGCAAGGAACACCATATAGAAAATATTCTTGTCTATGATGGTGGTGTGTTTGAGTTTGCTAAAAACAACCCGGATCTTGCTGTTCTGGTCGGTAAACCCATGGACTCCGCCGATAAGCTTATCAGTAAAGAAAAATTTCAGGATCATGTCATTAGTGCCACCCGGTTCAGCGAAATGCTACATGCTGATAATACGGTGACAATTGATATACGTGACCGGCTTCAGCGTCAGGGCGTGTCTTTATTTATTGGCAAGGAGATGGCCCTGCCAATAAATGATCATCTAACACTTGAAAACATGCTTAAAAGGGCCGCCGGTGAGAACAAAACTCTGCTGATTTATGATGATGCAGGAAAGCAGGTGCGCTGGCTGCAATATTATCTCGAAGACAACAATATTAGTGCCTATTACTTCATGGAAGGCGGCGCTAATAATTACCTGAAAAATCTCAAAGCAGAAAGATAATCAAAACGGATTTCTAAGCCTTACACGGACAGTCATGTTAGCAGCACCTCTCCCCCCTGCCTAACGAGATCGTCACATCAGCATATAGTTAAATCCCTAAACTACAAACACAACAGTCATTAAGTCTGCTGTGATTGTAATGCGCTCTGACTGTCTAAGCTATTTGTTAGCGAATTACTTTTGTATTAATTGTTGACGCACATCAATGTAAAACACTTAACAAGCCACTAGTCTGAAAACGCATAATCTTATATTATTCGCCGATTGTTTATAATACTAATTATTATATAGCTTAACAGACCGCAGCTGTTTTACAGAATTTCATTACGCAATAATTATAAAGGCTAACCAGCTATCAACGGAGTACCATAGATGCCACGTATTGTCTTTTTTATTACTTTACTTTTCATCACAGTCAATAACAGCATGGCATCTGATCTGGCAAGAGAAAAAAGACTGCATGATGAAATTGTTGATTCAATAATGGATGGTGACCCGGTCCTGCTAAAGGCAAACAATCATTCTTTTTTATCAATACACATGGAAAGCACAACGGAAGAACCTAACGGTGGCGTTATTATCCTGCATGGTCGCGGACTACACCCAAACTGGGAAACTGTCGTTCAGCCCCTGCGAATTGCTCTGCCAGAATATGGATGGGACACACTGTCCCTACAGATGCCGGTTTTACCTAAGGACACAAAATATTACGATTATGTGCCTATATTTCCTGAGGCTGCCCCCCGTATTGACGCTGCCATTCAATACCTTAAGCAAAAGGGTTTAAAAAACATCATTCTTATAGCTCATAGCTGTGGTGCCCACATGGCAATGCACTGGCTTGAGGAAAAAAGCGACAAACAACTCACCGCCTATGTTGGTATTGGCACAGGAGCAACTGATTACAAACAGCCGATGCTGCGATCATTCCCGTATGCAAAAATGACTATCCCGATTCTGGATATTTACGGTTCTGAGGATTACAAAGCCGTCATTAATCTGGCACCTCAACGCCTAAAGTTAATAACCAAGGCAGGCCACCCACAGTCAAAACAGCAAATGATACCGGCAGCAGATCATTATTATGCCAAAGGCAACAAGGAGATGATAAAAGCCATATCAGACTGGTTAAATAATCTGAAATAATGATCAACAGTAAACTGTCAGCTGTGTACAAGACAGTGCCTTTAGCCGGCCCGTTGTGTATGTTTAGATTAATGAAATGAAAGATAGCGGTGAAGATACTCATAAGCCGTATATCGGCCATACGCTATGTGGAAAAATCAATGAATATTAAATCTATAAGTATTTTACGAGAATACCCTGCATAGCATCTGAATAAAGTGGCTTGGTTAAATAGTCATTCATACCCGCAGATTCAGCCTTTTTATAGTCATCAGCCATTGCGTTTGCCGAAAGCCCGCAAATGATCAGGTTCGTATAACCCTTTTTGCGGATTTCTCTGGTTGCCTCATATCCATCCATAACCGGCATTTGTATATCCATAAAGACAAGATCATAATCACCACCGTTAACGACCATATCAACTGCGCGCATACCATTTTCAGCCACATCATATGTTAGTCCAAAGAGCGATATCATCTGCCCTGCAACTAACTGGTTAACCTCATTATCCTCAACCAATAAAATATGCCCGTTAAAGCTGGTCTTATTTTCTTCCCCGCTCTCTATACTGGCGGGCTGACTGACTTCTCTTTTATATAATAAAGAAAAGAACGAATTAAACACGGCCGGCGAATACGGATGACATAACACAGGAACTTTCCATTTATAATATAACTCACTCGATAAATTACCGGAGTTAAGATCTGTTATAAAAGCAACCGAGTGACCATGATTCAGTATTTTTCTTATTTCATCAGCCCGCTCTTTCAGGTAAAGACTATCCGGCACATCAATCAGCAAAATAACATGAGGGCTGCTATTTATTACCCTCTCAGCTAATTCCTGCCAGCCAACAAACTCTGGTTTTTTGTCTATACTTATAAATTCCTGTTCATCAATAAATGCAGGCTGGCCTTGTGACAGATAATACAAAGCTGAACTGTCAGACTCAACCGGCTCTATCGCTTTTACTTCACTAACTGACTTAACCTTCATACTGACTTTAAAACAGCTACCCTCATCTTCCGCCGAAGTCACCGAGACATGCCCGCCCATTAGTCCGACAAGTTGTTTAACAATCGTTAATCCTAAACCGGTGCCACCATATTTTCTGCTGGTAGTACCATCCGCCTGAGTAAATGATTTGAAAATATTATCGAGCTGATACGGACTCATACCGATACCGGTATCCATGACTTCAACCTCAAGATATTCAGCAGTAGCTGTTTTCTTATAATCAAATATTAACCGTATCATACCTGCATTAGTAAATTTGACGGCATTGCCACATAAATTCAGCAACACCTGACTGATACGAAGCGGGTCACCGCTTAAAGCTTTTGGCACACCGGGTAGTGTCAGCACACGAAATTTTATATCCTTATCTTCGAGCCTTACCTGGATGCCGGATATTATATTTTCTATAATATCACCTACCTGAAACTCCACAGATTCAATATCCATCTTGCCGGCTTCAATTTTCGAGAAATCAAGAATATCGTTAATAACATTCATCATTATCTGACCGGAAAATGAAATCTTCTTGAGATATTGCTCCTGTATATCGGACAGCTGTGTTTTAAACAAAAGATCGACCAGACCTATTATTCCGTTCATTGGCGTTCTAATTTCGTGGCTCATATTTGCCAGAAACATACTTTTACTTTTAGCCGCCTCTTCTGCTTTATTTTTTTCTCT
>JAOULC010000133.1 GCA_029882215.1 Gammaproteobacteria bacterium
CCTTTTTCTGTTCTAATGAGTCTTTAAGTGGTTTCACAAATGACACTCACTTCTGACAACTAACTATGACGCTAATTGCTCAGTCGACTTCACAGCCTGATACTGGCTTGGACTTATACCCAGTTTTTTCATCAGATTCAGGTCATGATTTTCATCAGGATTTTCTGTGGTTAATAACTTATCACCATAAAAAATTGAGTTAGCGCCGGCAAAGAAACATAAAGCCTGTGTCTCATCGCTCATCTCACTACGACCAGCTGACAAACGCACATACGACTCCGGCATAATAATCCTGGCCACCGCGATGGTACGAATAAATTCCAGATGATCAAGCTTATCAGCATTAAACAAAGGCGTTCCTTCAACCTGAACAAGCATATTGATGGGCACACTTTGTGGATGAGTTGGTAAATTAGCCAGCTGCTGTAACAAGCTGGCACGGTCTTTTTCAGACTCACCCATACCCACAATTCCGCCACTGCAAACATTGATACCGGCATCACGAACATATTCCAGTGTATTTAAACGATCATCAAATGAGCGAGTAGTAATAACTTTATCGTAATATTCTGGAGAGGTATCCAGGTTATGATTGTAATAGTCCAGCCCGGCTTCTTTCATACGACGAGTCTGATCGGCAGTTAACATACCCAAAGTAACACACGTTTCCATTCCCAATGCTTTTACAGCACTGATCATTTCAATGACTTTATCGAGGTTTTTATCCGTCGGATTGCGCCAGGCAGCTCCCATGCAAAAACGTGATGAGCCATTTTCTCGCGCTGCCGTGGCTTGCTCTATGACCTCCTGCAAAGGTAATAAGCGCTCTCTTTCTAGGCTGGTATCGTGCTTAGCACTTTGTGAACAGTAACCACAATCTTCCGGGCAAGCACCCGTTTTTATACTTAATAGTGTACTGATTTGTACTTCATTCGGATTAAAATTCTGCCGATGAATTGTTTGCGCTTTAAAAAGTAAGTCATTAAATGGCATTTCTAGTAAATCTGAAATTTCTTTAATTTGCCAGTTATGACGCAATGATAATTCAGTCATCTTCATTTCCTACATATTCTTCAACAGTAATTTCCACATCCTGCCAATCGTCCCGGCGAATGCGTCTCAAATCATAAAAAGTCCACGGCAACATAATCGCAATACCAGCCAGCCATAGATAGGCATAGTACCAAAGACTTTCTCTGCCGCCGGGGATTAAAGTACCGATAATAACTAAAAAGCCGGTTATAAAATAAAAACGATAAGCCGCTTTTTGAGTGTACTCACCTACCTTTTCAACGGGGTGATGACGATTCATCGCATAGATCACCATCGATGCACCAAACCAAAAAATCATCAAGGGAAAAGGCAGTAAAACAGCCACTATATTACCCCAGTTAAACTGTGCAGCCGTACGGCGAGACTGCGCACCTGTGATCGTTTTAGTATAGGTAACTATTTCCACAAAAATTCCGTCATTATTTACTTGGGTTTATATTGTGGCTGTCAGCCACCAGACGAGCTATTATGCCATGTAGCGCAACTTCTTTCATGGAAAATCAGGGAATGATTAAACGAATCCTGGAGATCATCTATCCAAGGCGATGCATACTATGCCGGCAAACCAGACCTTCTGAAACTAACTCAGCGTTAGATTTATGCCTCAACTGCCAAAAAGATTTGTTGTTAATCAAATCCAGCTGCTTTCAATGTGGTATCCCTTTACCTCATACAAAACCAGAGCAATTGTGCGGCCAATGTTTACAACATAAAACCTCTTTTGATCACACGATCAGTATTTACCATTACCAAAATCCACTTGTCTGGCTCATACAAGAAATGAAATTTCACCGCCAACCGGCCATTGCTCACTTATTAGGTCAGCTCATGGCAAAACAACTGCGGGATTTATTACCATTAAATAGCTCTTCACTTC
>JAOULC010000079.1 GCA_029882215.1 Gammaproteobacteria bacterium
AATGAGATCGCATCATTAGCATTTCGAGATGCCTGACCCAGACCACGAATTTGCGAAGTAAAACGATCCGAAATCGCCAGACCCGCTGCGTCGTCTTTTGCGCTGTTAATACGCAAACCAGAAGACAAACGTTGCAATGATGTTTGCAGTTCATTCTGTGAACGGCCTAAGTTACGTTGTGCGTTCAATGACGCGAAGTTTGTATTAATGACTTGAGGCATGTTGCTCTCCTGGTTATCTTCCGTCGCTTAGTAAGTCAACAGAAGTGTTTAAACTTAAACTACAGCGAAATTTCAATGGATGGATCTTCGTTAAATAAGGTAGCGGTCGCCATTGACAGAACTTTAGCTTTATTTGAGAAAAAAACAGAGGTGGGATAAAAAACTATAAGCTACTGATTTATATATACATATCACGTAAAAATCAGCAGAAAACCACTATAAAAGCAGACAAGACACAATTTTTACACCCATAAAATAGCTGGGATTGGGTAACATTAGACCAAACATTTGATAAATACCGTAGACTATGACCACACAGCCAATATCCAATTAACTCTATATAGTGTCACACGAGTATTACGAACCCTGGCTGGCAGCAGCAGTAACGACTTATCAGCATTGATTTGATTTATGGCTTTTCACAAATGAATGTTTACTCTGTGTCCGTTGATTTTGCTATGACTACAAATAGTCAAACAGTGATAACTGCTGAACTTTAGCGAAACTTTGCTGCGATGCTTGTAACGCCGTCATCTGAAAATTCAGTTGTGAAATCGCTTCAGCATAGTCCAGATCGATGATATCCGAACGCACTTTTTGCAGCTGGTTGCTTTCCGCAAAATTCTGGTTTTCCTGACTGTCGATACTGTGCAGACGGGCACCGATGCCGGTGCGTGTGTTAATAATACTTTCCTGTGACTGCGAAATATTGGCAATGGTATTGGCAACACTTTGACTAAGCTGTGCCAGCAGGCTCAGAGCATTTTCATCATTGGGCGGATTTTCCAGATCATTCACCAGATTTTGTAAGCTGCTGAATATATCCTGATGACGACTGGCTTTAACGCTAAAGACATCATCACCATTGGGCTCACCCTCGATACTGACTTCATGTCCGTCAAAGGTAAAGCTGCTTTCCGCACTGTACTCACGCGCGGGCAGCCCCACTACTGTGTTAACAATATTGATACCCAGCGTTTGCAGCGCATTCCCCTGAAAAACCAGACTCGCTGTTGCTGTCTGGCCTAAACGGTCGGAATTAATCACAATTTCATTGTTAAGCGTTGCACTGGCATTAATGCCGGTTGCTGCATCAATCTCAGCGGCAATGGTTGCTGCAGTAATATTTGTCCCGGCGGTTAATTTAATTTCCAGTGGTGTGTTACTGCCATCCAGATAAACATTGATTAAATTATTCTGGTCGACACCACTGGCATAGTTTAACGGCGAAGCCAGCGGTAAGCCGGTCACATTATTGGCAACACCCACCACGCGCAGATCAATATCGGCACCCTGTTCTGCCGTTGCGAACTCCATTTCACCGGTTGCCAGACGGCTGACACTGAGTACGCTTGGGCCAAATGCATTATTAATTTCTGTTTGAATATAACCGGTGACATTCGCCGCATTGTGTATGCCGCTTAACTTAACGGTCTGCGTTTCACCGTTAACATTAAAGGTAATGGAAGTCGGCCCGGCGGTATCAAAATCGGCACCTAATGATAAGTCAGTCGTACCGGCAATAACCGCCGGCTGATCAGTTGCATAAATATCAACGCCGAGTGTGCCTATATCGGCAGAGATAACCGTGCCGGGTGACAGGTTTAAATCAATCACATCAAAATATTGTGTGCCTTCTACAGGCGCATCTGTGCCGCTAACATTTATTGCTGTTAAACCCAAACTGGCGGCTGCTCCCCCCAGATTGGAAAACGTAAGACTGCTACGCTGACCATTTTTTTCCAGTGTTTCTATTATCATATTACCGTTTGCGTCAACCGCACCTTTAACCACATCACGCCCCAGGTCGGCATTGATTTCAGCGGCAACCGCTTTTGCAATAACCAGCGGTGGCTGACCGGTCATGTCCTGATCAAAAGTAACAGGGCTTGCCGCTGAGCCGTCAACGCTGATATCGAAGGTAGTGCCGGTATAATTTATACTTAAAGGCGCTGTAGTAGCGCTAAATTTTGCCGACTGTAATTCATCCCGAGGGCGGAACTGCAACATATAGTCATGTGCAACATAATCTTTGCTATTAATAACAGAACCCTGACGAATAATACCTGTGCCATCATTTCTCAGGCCTGAATCCACTACAAACGTGCCATTACCGGTGCGTATTTTTTGAAACACATCGGCGCCGGAATCACTAACGGTAACCTTGCGTGTATTGCCTATCTTTACATCCATCTGTCCCTGATCACCGTTGTAAATATAGTTTCCTGCGCCATCGGCAAAGAAAGGCTGGGTGCGTGATTTAAAGCCTGAGAATAAATAGTCACCGTTAACATCACGTGAGTTGGCTAAATCCAGCAATTCATCAATCCGCTGTTTTATTTCTGCCGTTATGGCCTTTCGTGTTTGCATATCACCGGTGCCGATATTGCCAGCCTGGACGGTTAACTCCCTCACTCTCTGCAGCACCAGATTCACACTATCCAGTGTCGACTCTTCTAACTCAAGGCGTTGCTTTGCATAGACAGCATTTTCACCATACTGTTCTATTTTAGTAATCGATTGATTAAGACCAAGCACCCGCGCCGCCGCACTCGGGTCATCTGATGGCGAAAGATTTTTTACACCCTGTCCTAACTGATCCTGAACACGTAGCAATTTACTCTGCTGATCCAGCATGTTCTTAAGACCTTGCGAATAAAAAAACGAGGTTGATACTCTCATAATCTCTCCTTACACCACATCCAGCAGAGACTGAAACACAGTCCTGGCTGTCTGTATCACATGAGTTATGGCTGTGTAGGCTTGCTGAAAACGAATCAGATCGGCCGCTTCCTCATCAAGGTTAACACCAGAGGTCTCTTCTCTTTTACTCACCGCATTACTGAGCAGTACATTTTCAGCATCGCGATTAATGGCGACCTGCGCAGTTTGCGTGCCCACATCCGCTATTAAAGCGCCATAAGCCTGAGAAAAACTGGAAGTACCTGCATCCAAAATGGCTTGTGATTCAAGCAGTGACATCACAATGGCATTGCGATTATCCTGCGTTGCATCGTTATTCTTACTCAGACTTACGCGGTCTTCTGCCACCGCATTACCGGTTAAACGAGCCGTCCAGGCACCCACACTGACCGACATTCCAGGCGCGTAGCTGACATCCTGCAACAGCGCTCCGGTGTTATCAGTCAGCGGATTGCCTGCCGTATCCAATACATCAAACACAATACCCGTGGCTGGCAAAACAGCGTCTTTAAACACTATATTGGCAGTAAAACTATCGCCGGTAGCGGTTAGTGTATCAATACCCAGTTGGGCAATGGCCACCGCATCAGAATTGGCAACTGCCAGACTGCTATTGGCACCACTTGAATCACTACTGATACTTAAATTATTACCATTGAGTGCAACCGTAGCAGAGGGATCACCTGCAGTAGAAAAAGCCGCATCAATGGCGGACTGCACTGCAAACACAGTATCGAGTGCATCCGTTGCCAGATCACCGTTCAAATCTGTGGTGGCATCCAGGTTAACGCTAACAGTTCGTGTAACACCGTCGATGGTCAGATCAAAACTGGCATTGCTGGCACTAAAATCAAAAGCGGCTGTGGCCACTGTTCCGCTCAGTGTAGCAGGGCGACTTATAAAATCCAGTTGCGCCGCATCAATACCGCTGATTTCAATATCGACATTACCAATATTGTTAACATCAGACTCCGCCCTGTACGGAAAAGCCATTGCAATTTCGTTAGGGCTTTCAACGTTTACTGATATTTCAAGCGCTGCATTTCTTGTTGGCCTCACATAAAATGAGTCGCCATCAACCACGCCGCTGTTTGGAATGATCAGCATACCATCAACTTGTAAAGGCGCACTGCCAGGCGGTGTGACATCTGCATTATCACTCAGGCGGGTAACGGTATAGCGGCCAAAATCAAATTTAACGAGATAGTTAGAATTGGTTAACGCAGACACATCATTAATCTGAACTTCAAGATCACCCGATACTGAATTATCGGCATGTGCCAGCACTTGTGCTAGCGGCGGCCCGGCATTAACCACAAACGACTCACCGTCAGTCAGCGTACCGGACGGTGTGAAAGTCAATCCGTCAACAACAAAAGGTGCAGCCGTTGCTAAAAAATTTTGCACGCTGTTATCAGACAAGCGATAGACATTATAATTTGCCGGATTAACGCCATCATCTATGTATTCAAGACGATAACCGGAGTTTGCTAAGGCCGTACCGGAACCGACTTCAACCAATAAATCACCGGCCGCACTATTATTGGTAATTTGTGGCGACTGGGTACCAAAAGCAAAAAAGTTATCACCCACATTACCGTTTAAATCGAGTCCCGCACGGTGCACCTCGTTTAGCACTGAACTTATCGCAATGGATATTCTGCCCAGACGATTCATGGCTGGATCTAAAATATTTTTTCTGAAATCCAGCAGACCGCCAACCTCACCACCGGTCAGATTTTTACTGATATCGGCAGTTGAAAAACCTGAATTCAGATAGACACTGTAACGATCTGGCTGCGCCTCATCAACATTCACTTCCAGCTTAAAGGTCTTGCCACTGGAAACCAGTAACTGCCCGGTACCGATAAAGACATTGATAGCACCACTGCTTTGTTCAACGGCTTTCACTTCAACTTTTTTTGACAGCTCTTTTAACAGCAAATCACGCTGATCAAGCAAATCGCTGGGTGGCGTGCTGGACAAACTCGTGCTCTGCACAATCGCATTATTTAAATTTGCCACATCACTGGCCAGCGCATTGATATCACTGACAACATAACTGAGCCGGGTATCAACTTCCATATCAAGCTGATTCATTTGCCGGGATAAAAAATGAAATCTCTCAACCAGTACTTCTGCTTCACCCAGCAGAACCTGCCTTGGTGAGATCGATGTCGGGTCATTGGCCACATCATTAATAGCCGAGAAAAATCCGTCCATTGCAGGTGTCAGGTTACTATCGGGGTCTGCCACCACATCATCAATTCGCGTTGCCAGATCACCCAGCACCTCTAGCCGGCTTGAGCTTGACTGGTACTGATTAATTAACAGATTATCAAACTGACTATACAGGCGCTCAATGGATGCGACATTAACACCGGTGCCAATTGTACCGGCTGATGTCACTTCACCGGGTCTGGATTCAAGCAAAACACGCTGACGACTGTAACCTTCCGTATTCACATTGGTTATATTATTCGATGTCGTAGTGATTGCACTGCGATAAGCCAGCAAACCTGAAACAGCAGTATTAAATATATCAGCCATATGATGCCACTACCCGCTGTGTATGATTTTTATGCACAATATTAATCATACTAGCGACTCCTTTGATGAAATCTTTAGTTCAGAAACCACTTTGTTAAGTAACTCACTCTCGGTGATTCTCTCAATTTTTATTGCATAATCAGGATCGGTTGCATAGCCTGCTTTTTGCAACTGCTCAGAATATTCTTTCGGTGTTGCCGCATTTAACACATTTTCATATCGCGGATTAGCCTGCAAAAACTGTACATAATCCTGATAGGATTGAGATAATGAATCATAAGAGCGAAAGGATGCTCTTTCCTGAGTCATCGCTCCGGAACGAAACTCCAGTGTATTAAACTGCACTTTTTTACCCGCCCAGTCAGCACTGGCTTTAATGCCAAAGACACAGTAACTATTCTCACCCTGAGCATTGATATGAACTTTTTTACCCCAGCCAGTTTCCAGTGCTGATTGTGCAAGAATCACTTTCGGATCAACACCCAAAGCTTGCCCTGCTCTTTGCGCATGTGGCCAGCTGTCACGGATAAAGTCTTCTGCAGTACTCCAGTGAGCAGCCTGCTGCACTCTATTAACAGTAAAATTAGAATCATTATCGATTGCAGATGTTTTAATATCAGACAAAACTGTTTCAGCCGGATTGTTAATCACTGACGAATTCTGCTTACTGCTATCTACTGCTGGCAGCAACTGATTAAACTTACCTGCAACAAACGTGTCAGGCTTCGGGATATTTGGCTGCGGTGATAACTGGCGAACGATCACATCTGCCAGTCCGATACCATTGGATTTTGTTAATTCCAGCCCCAGTTGTTTATCATACATATCGGTATAGGCTTTGCTCTGATCACCATGAAACAAATCACCCTGCAAAGGAACACTGGCATCACGCATACTTTTGATCATCATCTGCACAAACACCGATTCAAACTGTTTGGCAACTTCTTGCAAAGCCCCCTGACTATCTTTACGCGCATCAACGCGCAGCCGACTTAAGCTATTAAAGTCGTTATAGTTGATGTTTGATTCAGTGTTGATGCCCATTAGATAATCACCAGTTGTGCATTCAGCGCACCCGCCTGCTTTAAGGCTTCCAGGATGGCAATCAGATCACCCGGTGCTGCACCAACATCATTAACAGCACGCACCAGTTCATCCAGTGAAACGCCGGCGTTAAACAGGAACATACGTGCATCTTCCTGTGCCACTTCAATATTATCTTTGCGTGTTGCAACTGTTTGCCCGGCTGATAATGCACCCGGCTGACTGACCTGCTGCTCGGCGGTGATTGTCACCGTCAGACTACCGTGACTGACCGCCGCCGGCATAACTGTGACACTCGAGCTGATCACTATGGTTCCTGTTCTTGAATTAACAATCACTTTTGCCGCAGCTTCACCCTGCTCAACCGGCAAACTTTCAAGATATGATAAAAACTCTACCCGCTGATTTGTTTCCGCCGGTGCTGAAACGCTGATCGAAACACTGTCGAGAGCAACGGCGGTTTTTGGACCAAGAATTTTATTAATACTGGCGGCAACTCTTTTTGCAGTTGTAAAGTCACCTCGATTTAGGTTCAGCGTAATTCTTTCTTCTGTTGCAAAGCGGTTAGGTACTGCACGCTCCACTATTGCTCCGCCCGGAATACGTCCAACGCTGGGAATATTTACCGTCACCTTAGAGCCATCTGCGCCTGATATACCAAAACCGCCTACCACCAGATTACCCTGTGCAACCGCATAGGTTTTTCCATCGGCCGCTTTAAGCGGTGCCATCAGCAAACTGCCTCCACGCAAACTTTTTGCATTACCTAACGAAGAGGCGGTGACATCAATCGACTGGCCTGGTTTAATGAAAGCCGGTAATTCGGCATGCAATGAAACAGCGGCAACATTTTTTAACTGCGGGCTAATATTTGCCGGTATCTCGACCCCATATTGCCGCAGCATGTTTTTAAAACTCTGTACCGTAAACGGTGTCTGGCTGGTCTGATCACCGGTGCCATCCAGACCAACAACAAGACCATAACCGACCAGATAGTTACTGCGGACCCCTTGCACAGAGCTGATATCTTTTAAGCGCTGAGCCGTAGCCGTCATTGCAAAACCGGTAAGTAAAATGAATAGAATAATTTTTTGACACTTCATTAGCTGCTCCTGTCGTTACAGATAGAAGAGCAAGAGATGTGCCAAACTTATTTGTGCGAAGTGCGAAGTGCGAAGTGCGAAGTGCGAAGTGCGAAGTGCGAAGTGCGAAGTGCGAAGTGCGAAATGAAG
>JAOULC010000134.1 GCA_029882215.1 Gammaproteobacteria bacterium
ACGGTGTTACCGCAGTTGCGCTATCCCAGCAGTTCCAGTCAATGTGGCCGAAATGTCCCGGGTCAGTTATATTGCTGCTTTTAACGCGACCATTTTTATCCGTGCTATTCCACTCAATATTAATCATTGCTGGAAGTACTTTGTTGTCGATATTAAAGTACGCATCGTAGCTGGCGTCAGCACTGATTCCGTTTTCAATATAACCGTTGTCAGATAAATTCGTGTAACGAATGCGTCGTGTGCCTGTGGTCAGGTCACGCTCCCAGTCAATCTGAATAATGTCAGAAACAACTTCTGTTGAATTGTCTCGTTGGCGTAAGGTCCAGCTGCCTGATGTTGCTGTTAAATTATGAGTGCCTGAATACCAGTTAACATCGGTAAACGCGCCATCACCACGTGAGAGATACATTTCCCAAACAACCTGGTCACCGACAATCGCACCCACAAGTCGCGCATCATATCGTTGCAACAACACGGTAACAGAATAAGACCATTGCCATTTACCATCTGCTGTCGCTGTTGGCTGGTGATTAAAGGCCTCAAGAAAAGATGCTGTTGGTATCGCCATGACGGCAACGGAAATCAGATTCCAGGCACCCACACGAAATGCAGAAAAATTAAAGTTCGAAATGCTGTTCAGGGCTGCGTAGCCAGGCTGGCTATCAGAATAATCCTGTATCACCTTACCCATAGGAGCTCCGCTGTAGTCATAATAACTCAACGAATCAGTTATCGCCTTGCTTGAGGCTGACTCTAAGGCGCTAAAATCAAGAAGAAATGCCTCTTGAGGTGGAAGATCAAACGGAGCGGTTGTCGCGATTTTTTCTTCATCAGGCGTACAGGCTGAAAAAGCAAAAGATACTAATATGGCAAACAGTGAATTTCGATAAAACTGAGGATATTTACGCATGCTCACTCCGCATTTTATAATGGCTACCTTTAGATTATTGCGGACTTATTCTCAGTTTCTGCAGATAAATTATTCAGTTTGTGACCGGTTCGATAAAAAAATAGTGAGTGAAATATTAAGTTTGGGCTTAATCAGTATGGCTAGCGTTAGCTTGTCTAAATTGATAGCCTGAAAATAGAAATTAAGGATGAACTAAATAATATTAGTCTTATCTTACATAACTTAGTTTGCGGTTTTGGAATTGTTAGCTGTTTTAATGGCTAATTTTTTTCTGAAATAAAAGGAGTTGGACTTTTCGATTAACATAATTTCAAAGGATGATAAGCATGTTAAAAAACAAACTGGAAAATAGATTTAAAAATGAATTGAAGAACAAGCTCGGCGTGTTAATAGCGACAGCGAGTGTGATTGCATCAATGCCGCTTTACTCGTATGAAACTTCTGAACATGAAATACACAAGCATGAAATACACAAGCATGAAATACACAAGCATGAAATGCAAAAGTCCCACGGTGACAAAGGGCGCAATCATGGCTGGCACAATTCAATGGCTTTTCCAGATGTGATTCCTGTTCCAGCCGGCTTTCAGCCAGAAGGGGTCGTAACCGGTCGAGGGCATACGGCTTATGTAGGATCGCTCGCGAATGGTGCAATATACAAAGTCGATTTAAGAACCGGTAAAGGCCACGTATTTATTGAAGGAACAGACAATTCTTCTGCCGTAGGCCTGGCCTATGACAAACGCAGTAATTATATTTACGTCGCGGGCGGCTTGTTTGGTCACATCACCGTTTATGATGCGACAGATGGCGCTATGGTAAAAAAATATCATGTTGGTGCTGAAGGTGGTTTTATCAATGATGGCATCGTAACGGACAACGCAATTTATTTTACTGATTCGTTCGTCCCGGTGTTATATAAAATTCCACTCTATGATGACGATGAACTTCCTGAAGAAAGTGACGTTGAAGTTCTCTCATTGT
>JAOULC010000036.1 GCA_029882215.1 Gammaproteobacteria bacterium
CGTTCAGCTGAAAATGCTCATGGCCACAAACCCCATGAACATAAGCATCAGGGGCAGAAAGTTCAGGCAAAAAAGGCACCGTCTCGCAAAAGGCCCGGGCAGAAAACAGAAAGCAAAAAGAGTATGGCTACTACCGGCAGGCGAGGCAAAGCGCAGCCAGATCAGTCCGGCGACAAATCGATGTCAGCAAAAAAACCTTTTGGTGCTAAAAAAAGAACGAATAGACATTCAGCCGATAAAAAATAATGATGTCGTCTGTGTGGGTTATATCAACCGTTAGTGATTGTGAAAAAAGAGATAAGTTATGTCAAATGAAGTACTGGATAGTGTGTATGAAATTATTAAAGCGGCGCCTCACTCAGGTCAGTCATTATTACTGTTTGCATTAATGAAAACCCTCGATATTCAAAAAGGGGGGCATATGTACCTGCTGTCTAAGTTAAAAGATATGGAACCGGCAACTCGTCAGCTTGCTTATGGTCTGATGGAGCTGATGGTCGATAATCAGACGCTGAGTGAAGAGTGGCAGGTTAAGTTGCAGCAGATCGAATCGGCTATCCGTTCAAATCAATAAGCCTGACTCATTCAATCATGCACGAACTAAAACCGGCTCAGCGATTCAGTTTTAAATATTTAGTCCGGGCCCTCCGCTGCTTTAATGCGACTGCAGTGTGAACGATCTTTTTGCAGATAAAAATACCTGCCATAACATTGTGCTGCCGGATGCCGAGATCAGCTACTATCCTTATTTTTTTGATCAAACTGAAGCAGATCACTACCTGAATGAATTAATAAGTCAGGTAGCGTGGTCACAACAGACAATTAATTTATATGGTAAGACTCATAAAATACCGCGTTTAAGCGCATGGTATGCAGATGCAGGAAAAAGCTATGAGTATTCAGGCCTGCGTTCAGAGGGTTTGCCGTGGCTTGCGATTTTAACAGAAATAAAACAGCGAATTAAAACCGTGTGCTCTGCTGAATTTAATGGCGTACTGGCTAACCGCTATAGAAACGGTGCTGATGGAGTAGGCTGGCATGCGGATGATGAGCCAGAACTGGGTCGTAACCCTGTAATTGCCTCGTTAAGTTTTGGTGCGAAGAGAAACTTTCAGTTAAAGCATAAACGTGACAAATCACAGAAACAAAGCATCATATTAGCGCATGGTAGTCTGTTAATCATGCAGGCTGAAACACAGCACCACTGGCTGCATCAGATAGCGAAAACAACACGTCATATGGATGAGAGAGTTAATTTAACATTCCGGCTTGTGAAATAGTGTATAAGATTTAAAAAAGTTTTTTATTCATGAGTAAAAGATTTGAGGGGGATTTATGTTAAATAAAATTTTAAACCTTAGTCAAAGCCGCTACTACTGGATAGCATGGCTGCTACTCGGGCTGACTCTTGAAGCGATGGCGCTGTTTTATCAGTATGTGCTGGATTACTTTCCCTGTGTATTGTGTATTCATGTACGGGTCTGGGTGTTAGCAGTTATTACCGTTGCCATTGGCGCGATATTCGCTTACAAAAACACGTTCGTACGCTTGAGCTCTCAGTTACTAATGTTACTCATCTCCGGCGGTTTGCTTGAGCGCTCATATCAATTGCTGGGTACTGAGCGTGGCTTTGTGTTTGCTGAGTGTAATATGGAATCCGGATTACCAGGATGGTTTGCGCTTGATCAGTGGTTTCCAGCGGTATTTAAAGTATGGGAAGCTTGTGGTTATACTCCGGAATTATTATTTGGGATTACTATGGCAGAAGCACTGATAGTACTGACATCGCTGATGTTACTGATCAGTATTATTGTCATTGTCGCTCCGCTTGTTAACCGCCTGATTCATAAAGCGGTTTAAAAAAGTATGAAGACATTACAAAATGCCTGATAGTAAAAAGTCCGGCTAAGTTCGCCGGACTTTTTACGTAAGCTGCTTAGGAAACGATAGTACGTGCGGTAAATACGATACCTGCAAACAGTACTAAAAAAACAACAACCATTAGTTTCATACCTTTTTTTACTTCTGCATCTGTTTGTTCCGACATATTGCGTTCCTCACATGGGGGTAATTTATTTGCCATCAGGCTTATTGGTAATTCAATGCCGATCTTACCGCTAACTGTTGAGGCATGGAATTTCAATTATCTGATGGCGGGATAAGATAATTCTTGATTAAAATACTGGGTTATTTGTGAGGTTATTATCAGGACTATATGTCAGCTTATGAGGTAATGGTAGTGCCAGTGTGTGATTAAAAAACGCATGCTACGGCATGCTTGTGCTGATATGCCTCATGTCGCTAAGAAAAGTGATTTTAATCAATTCACAGATCAGTGAGCGGGGTTATACTGAAGTATTAGTAACACAAAATATGATTATGAAAGCAGAAGTATTACGCACAGAGCTGATGCTCAAAGGAATGGCTAAGAGTGATCTGCTGGCAGATCCGATGGCGCAGTTTGAATCCTGGTATCAGCAGGCATTAACAACCGATATGGCGGAACCTACAGCCATGAGTCTGGCCACAGTTGATGCGAATGGTCAGCCCTGGCAACGAATGGTCTTGTTAAAAATGTTTGACGAAAACGGCTTCGTTTTTTTTACTAATTACTCAAGCCGTAAAGCGCAGCAGATTGCAGGCAATGCTAAAGTGAGTTTGTTATTTCCATGGCAGGCTCTGGGTCGGCAGGTAAAGATAACTGGTACAGCCGAAAAAATTGCTACCGCTGATTCGCTGAAATATTTTGCTTCCAGACCAAGAGGTAGTCAGATCGGTGCCTGGGCTTCCCATCAGAGTCAGGTCATTACGACCCGTGCAATGCTCGATACCCTGTTTGAACAAATGAAAGATAAATTTTCTAAAGGCGAAGTTCCGCTGCCATCTTTTTGGGGGGGGTATCGTGTTAAACCGTCCAGTTTTGAGTTCTGGCAGGCGCGAGACAGTCGCTTACATGACCAGTTTGTCTGTGAACAGGGTGATGATGAGAGCTGGCAATACCAGCGACTGGCACCTTAGCCCTGTAAAATTTATTATCAAGACGCTATATACTATATGACAAACCACGGAGAAAATAATAATGACTGAAGCAGCCAGTTGTGAGGCAGTGATTGATTCTGTATTAGGTCAGGAGCTGGAAGATGATCAGTGCCTGTTTTTGGCAAGTGTGATGAAAGTTAAAAAACTATCTGATGGGGAGTATCTCGTACAGGAAGGTGATGCTGATAACCATCTGTTTATTCTGACGGCGGGCAAATTGGTTGTAAGTAGCTTAACCGATGGCAAGCAAAAAGATGTTTATAAAATGAAAGTAGGTGAATGTGCCGGAACCCGTGCTTTTGTTGACAGAGCACCGCGACAAGCCAGCCTGAGGGCTGAAGGCAGCGCTACAGTCTATACACTCGATCCAAATGACTTTGAGAGCTTGCTGGCTGAACATGCTGATGTTGTGTATAAGGTGATGCGGGGGCTGTTCAGACTTACGCATATGAACCTGATGCGTATGAATACAGAAACCCAGGAGCTATCAAACTATATTAATAAAACCGGTGGTCGGTATTAGTCGGGCGGTATATCAGGCAATAAAAAGGCTTTCAAAATGAAAGCCTTTTTTTATGACACTAAGAATGAAAAGTGAATCGTTTATTCGTTTACGGAGCTTGAGTTAGTGAAGTGAACCGATGGTTCTGACCCATGGTGATGTATTTAACTGTGATTTGATACCATCACGGGCTGCTTTTGCTTCTTCTAAAGTGGGATAAATACCAAGCAGTAAAACATTCCATACTTTGTTATTAACGGTCACCTGTGCGGTCAGTTCATTTGATAAGCCGTTCTCTGCAGCAAAAGCATTTAAGCCGTTTGCCGTACTCGATGCCACAAGCTGGACGGTAAAGTAATCAAGCGGAGCGCTACTGATTGTTAGTGGTGCCAGTTCTTCACCTGGTACAATCCCGTTCATTTCTTCTACCGGAGGCTCGACGAAACTTTCCATTTCAACCGGGGCAGAAACTCCTGATTCAGTTGGTGGCTCAATATTTTCAGAGACAATCACAGGCTCATTTGAATACATTTGATCGTCTGGTTTTGGGCTGGAAGCACAGGCGTATAGACTGAGGGTAAATAGAGTTAATAATAGTTTTACTAAAATGCGATCATTATTATTTGTTTTCAAAATCTAATCCTCGAAAATTATTATTAGTGTTCTGTGACTAAGTGTAACCTATGTGAGCATAATCTAAAAACATAAAATTAGCTCATTTAGGCTAATTAAGTGCTTATTACTAACATTTTGCAGATTTTAGGGGAGGTTAGCGGGCTTTTTTTTAGATTTGTTTTCAACTAACTGATAGTAATGCTTTATCCAGATAGGTGATGCAATCGTGGTGTATGCAATCACCAGAATGATGCCGGCATAGATAGTGTCGTCAAGAATTCCACCGCTGCGCCCAATCTCTGCGAATATAAGTCCCACTTCACCCCGCGGGACCATAGACATGCCAATAGCCAGTCGCGTGCTGTTTTTTTCATCTATCAGGAAGGCACCCATCATCTTTCCAGCGATGGCGATGAATAAAGTAGCAAGAGAGAAAACCCAGATGAACAGGGACCCCCATTCAACAGCCCTGAGATCAAGTGACAGCCCTACCATGACAAAAAAAATAGGTGTAAAGAGTTGTATGATTGGTCTCATTTGTGTGTGTACACTGATAGAAAACTCAGGGTCGGCTTTAATAAATGTACCGATTGGCAGAAAAAAGCGCCGGGATAAGGCAATACCGGCTACAAAGCCCCCGAGCAGGTCGGGGGCTCCGGATAAATGTGCCAGATATGCAAATATTAAAACCATGGAGACCAGTGTGGTGGGAATGAGTCCGGGAATAGTGGTATGGCGGTGCAGGTGTTTGATAAAAGGCGTGGCTAATTTGGCTAAAACAGGTGCAAGTACAAAGAATATACTGACGTAAAAAACAATGATGGCTATATTAGAAAGGTCGACCTGCCCACTGCTGGAGAAATCATAAAGAACTGCCAGCAGAAAAACCCCGAGCAGATCATCGATAACCGCTGCGCCCAGAACAATTTGCCCTTCCACGCTGTTATGTTTACCAAGCTCGGATAATATTCTTACTGTGATGCCGATGCTGGTCGCTGTGAGTGTGCCTCCAACAAATAATGAAACGATAAGCGGAAGCTCGAACAGCCAGTAGCTGGAGATAAAACCGAGAATAAAAGGCAGAACAAAGCCACTCACAGCAACAATAGCCGCTTTTGAACCGCTGCTAATCAGTTTATCCAGCTGGGTTTGGATGCCAACTTCAAACAACAATAAAATAATTCCCAGCTCAGCCAGAAATTTTAATGTTTCACTGGGTTCAATCCAGCCAAGCAGTGAGGGTCCTAAAATAACACCTGCGACTAACTCACCAATAATAGTGGGTATCTTTACCCGGCTGGCAAGTTCGGCAAACAATCTGGCAGCAATCAGTATGGCTGCAATCTCTAACAGTATTATTTGTTGATCCATAGCGATTACTTTAGTGCGTAAGAGTAATTATTACCAGATAAAATATGAGTTTGCTGCGCTGTGTTGATCCGGATAATTACTTTAAAGGCGTATATTTTAGTGAGTGATAAATATAAAAATATCGCTTGTAGTAAAGTCATACTACAACCGAGCATAGCGTTTTGTTATGCTATTGTTATCAGCCTTATCTTCAGCAGTTTATTCGTCTGCTTCAGTAAACGGCTTACAAAATTAATATGTGAGTTACATTGATAAGAAAATACCGTAATAAAATTTTTGTTCTGCTCGTGCTGATTGCACTGGGTATTGGTCTGCAGCTGTCAGGCTTAATCAAGCCCGAGCAGCTTATTTCTGTGGCCAGAGTTTATGCTGATCAGTGGTGGCTGATGATACTTCTGGTGTTGATGCAGATGCTGTTATTTACTTTTGCCCTGGCAGGGTCTTCTTTTTTATGGGTCGCAGCTGCACTGTATTCGCCTCTGTTAGCCAGTTTAATACTGGCTGCCGGTGCTGCTTCGGGGGGGATTACGGCGTACTTCTTTTCGCAGCGTCTTACCGAAGACTGGATTGCTAAAGTAGAAAGCTCCCGTGTTTATTCAGTGTTGCATAAAAATGATAATTTTTTTACATTACTGGCACTGCGCCTTATGCCTGCATTCCCGCATGCTATTATCAACTACAGCGCCGGTATATTGAAAGTGAATACCACGGCTTTTGTAGTAGCATCTTTTATCGGTGTCGGGATTAAATCCTATGTTTTTGTCACAATGATTCAGCAGGCGGCAAGTTCGGGTTCGGTATATGACTTGCTCGACCCGCTGGTGCTGGCACCACTGATTCTGGTATCAGCCGGACTCTTTGCCGGGGTGTTAATATTTAACAGGAACAAGCCGTAGTCATTTTCAATGACTGTGTCCTGCCAAGCTAACTGATGTGGCAGTGCTGTTTTAGAAATTCGAGTATTTCATTTTGCGAGCCCTGAAAAATGATACGATCCGTTTTTTTGGTTAGCTGGTAGTCGTACATAGGGTCATAATAGTCAACCAGAAGCTTGCCTATCCATTCCCGGTGTTTGTCAGCGTTACCGGAGTTCAGTTGCTCTTTTATTGCCTGCTGCATAATATGCTCAAGCTCTTTATAGCGTTCCCCGCCAAGTCGTCTCTGAACTTTGGATAGTGAAAGCAGCAGTTCATCCGACCATTTTAAAAAACCCGGCTCTTCATTATAAACAGCAATGTATTGCTGTAATGAATGGCTAATGTATTCATCAAAAATAATATTAATCCGGTCATCAACGCTTTCTTCCAGCATAATCAGGGGTGACTGCCGCATTTTTGCAAAAAGCTCGGCCGGTATATTACGTGAGCCTATGTTGGGTGCTTCATCCTCAAAAAGAATGTGGCTGATACCGGCATGCTGCAATTTTAATAACTCAATGGACAGCTGATTTTCAATGTTAATTTGTGATGGCTGTGGGCTGACATGTTTGCCAAAAACGGAGCCCCGGTGGTTAAAGATGCCCTCAAGATCAACTTTAGCCGTCACTTTATTCAGCAGAATTGTTTTTCCACTACCTGTTCGTCCGCCTAAAATAACGGGCTGAATAAGTGCGGTGTTCTTTTCAAGTTCATCCAGTAAAAAACGTCGCAGGGCTTTATAACCGCCGGCAACTCTGGGAAAAACTATACCGGTTTCTTCATAAATCCATTGTTGTGAGATTTTTGAGCGCAAGCCCCCTCTGAAACAATAGAGTACGCCCCTGGGGTTCTTTTTTACAAAGCCGGACCAGTCTGTGACCCGCTGGGCTTTGATAGCTCCCGAGACTAGCTGGTGGCCCAGCTCAATGGCTTTTTTCTGGCCCATTTGTTTATAGAGCAGACCAACAGCTTCACGCTCTTCGTCATTCATTAAGGGCAGGTTACAGGTGTTGGGAAATGCACCCTGTGAAAATTCGACAGGTGCCCGGACATCCATCATTTCAGTGTTGTTTAGAAATAATTTTTTATAATCACTAATTTGAGGCAGCTCATTCATATTAAATTAATATACTTCAATTAAATGTGCGCTATTGCTAGCGGTTAACTCGCCAATGCAGGTTAAATTAAGCCCCAGTGAGCTTGCCAGTTTGAGAAAACTATCAACCCCTTCCGGCTTTACTGCCACCAGCAGACCACCGGATGTTTGCGGGTCGCAGAGGATTTGCTGTTGCAGGCTTGTCATAGCGCCTATCTTGTGGCCGTAGCTGTCAAAATTACGCTGAGCGCCGCCAGGTGAGCAGCCCTGATCAACATAATATTCGATATCCTGAAGCTTAGGCACAGCCTGGTAGTCAACCCGGGCATGCACTTTACTGCCTTCACAAATTTCCGCCAGGTGACCTAACACGCCGAACCCGGTGACATCTGTCATTGCGCTAACCATGTCCAGCTGAGCGAACTGCGCACCGGCCTTGTTTAAAATACACATGGTGTCAGAAGCGAGCCGGCTATGTTCCGGTTTGAGTATTTTGTTTTTCAGTGCGGTGGTTAATATACCGATGCCGACTGGCTTGGTTAAGAACAGTTTCGATCCGGCCGTGGCCTGATCATTGCGCTTTAAATATTTGTTTTCAACCTGACCGGTAACGGCTAAACCAAAAATGGGCTCCGGTGAGTCAATGGAATGGCCGCCTGCCAGAGGAATGCCAGCCTGTGTACAGGCGTGCCTGCCACCATCAATAACCTGTCTGGCTATATCCGGACCCAGCCTATCAATAGGCCAGCCAAATATGGCGATAGCCATTAGTGGGGTTCCACCCATGGCATAGATATCACTGATCGCATTAGTGGCGGCTATCTGGCCAAACTCAAACGGGTCATCGACAATCGGCATAAAAAAATCGGTGGTACTGATGACTGATGTATCATTTCCAAGATCATAAACGGCCGCATCATCTTTAGTCTGATTACCCACTAATAGCATTGGTGCATTAAATACCGGCTGACTGGTTTTCAGGATATTGTCGAGCAGTTGCGGTGAAATCTTACAACCACAGCCAGAACCATGACTGTATTCAGTCATTTTCACAGCGTCCTTGTCGTTAATAGTGCTATTGCTCATTGTCAGCGATACTTAGTTATATACGGGCTCCGTATTATACATTTAAAATTTCATCATGTATGCTGCAGCTCTCTCATGCCGGTAAGAGGCTATTGTGACTGAATCGTCTGATTGTGTTGGCGGGAATAAGCTTTTAATAACAGCTATTTATCAGAGGATAGGGTTTTTATAAACGAGCATTATGAAATTAATTTATTTTAGCTGTGGCTGGCTGTTTTTTGCGATAGGGCTGATTGGTGTTGCGCTGCCTGTTTTGCCAACAACACCGTTTATGATACTGGCTTTGTGGTGCTTTTCCAAAAGTTCCGACAGGTTTCATCAGTGGCTGTATCAACATCGTTTTTTTGGCCCGACATTGCAGCAGTGGGAGCGCTACAGGGTGATACCTTTGCCTGCAAAAGTCATGTCGGTTAGCATGATGCTGGCTAGCTTTGCATATCTGGTCTTTTTTAAAAAACTACCGTCTGAAATACTGCTGCCGGTGGCAATGCTTATGCTCTATGGATTGTGGTTTATTCTGACTAAACCATCAAAACCGGATCGTTAACCGTACGAACAGTAGTGTCAACCTGATTCAGGCTTGCTGCTTATTTTGCCCGTAGCGGCTATAAACAAAACAGATTAAATGGTTATTTTCGACAGTCATCTGTAACGATTAGGAACACCTGTGAAGGTATATATGGGCAATGCATGTTCGATATGGGGTAAAATGACCGGCATTAAATGACTTTAAAGAGTTCGACGACGATGCAGGCTAAGTTCTGGCTGAATAAAACACTGAGTGAACTGAGCCACGATGAATGGGAGTCCTTATGTGATGGTTGTGGTCAGTGTTGTCTTATAAAACTGGAAGACGAGGACAGTGGTAAAATTTATCGCACAAATGTCAGTTGCCATTTGCTGGATTTAGACAGCTGCCGTTGTAAAGATTACGCCGGGCGCTTTGAAAAAGTTCCCGAGTGTGTTCAGGTGAGTCTGGACAGACCGGATCAGTTTGAATGGATGCCTGATAGCTGTGCCTATAAGCTCCTTTACGAAGGCAAACCGTTGTTTGACTGGCATCCTTTAATCTCCCATAATTCTGCACGGAATATTCCTGTTTCTGTCAGCGAGCTGGCGATATCTGAGGAATATATTCACCCAAGTCAGTTAGAAGACCACATATCTGAACTTATAAAATGATTGTTATAAAGTAAAAAATAAAAATATCCCTATCACCCAAGCTTGTGCAAGAGAGTAAATAAACGTGAAAGTTAAAATAATGGTGTTGTTAAGTGCCTGCCTTTTCAACGGAATGACTGCTGTAGCGCAGGCAGCTAAAGAAGACGTTCTTGTCATTGAACAGCAGTTGCATAAAGTGCCGTTAGCCAAAGGCGTCAAGCCCGATGATGCTGTTCAGGCACTGACATCAAAAGCACTGGACCTGAATATGAAGCTGGTTTCACATCAGCCATTATCAGCTGAGTTAATTGCCAGAGGTGTTGATTCACGCCGGATAGAAATTTTTCAGTTTTGTAATCCCTATGATGCACGGGTAATGGTGAGTCATAATCCGATTTTTGCAGCCTATATGCCATGCAAAATTGCCCTGGTTGAGGATGAGTATAATCAATACTGGCTGCTGATGATGAGTCTGGATCTGGTGATTAATGACAAGGTTTTGCCACCGGTTGTTAAAAAGACGGCAGAACGGGTAAATGATACGCTGAAGAAGATACTCAACGCCGGTGCTGCAGGCCAGTTCTGATCTGCCTGAACTGTGATTGAAGAAGCATATAATCACTTTTATATGTTTTTTATTTCAGTGATATCAGGGCAATATAATGGCGTGAGTTTATAACTGCAGATAATTATCCAGGAAGCTGACGCCATAATAATTATTATGATCCTTGTCTTCATCATGATAACAAATCCTTCCGCTGGCTTTATGCGAAAGCTTTTCATCTATATAGAGCGACAAGCTTACTCTCTCATCAATATCAAAGTGGTCATTGCAGCAAAAGCGAATGCCGCCCCGGCTTAAGTTTTGTATGGGATAGTGGACACTGTCTTCAAAATGCCCCAAATTGGTATGGCGCTCAATCACTAAATAAGAGTTGGCACTAGGCTGACGTTTTTCCAGGCGTTTCACGAACATATACTCCTGTTAAAATGGAAGTGACTCATTATAGTATAGATCAAAAATCAGCCACCATAGATCACAGCTAATATAAGCAGAAAGCCCATGCTAACTTACAGACTGGCGGTTAAAGCCGATATAGATAATATTGTAAAGCTTGTTGAGTCTGCATACAGAGGTGATAGCAGTCGTCAAGGCTGGACAACAGAAGCCGATTTCATAGCAGGCCAAAGAACAGACAGGCAGGAGATAATGGAAATACTCGCTAAGCCTGATCATGTTATTTTGCTGTGCGAGTATAGAAGCCGCTTAATGGCATCAGTACAGCTCAATAGAGACTCTGCTAAAGCGTATCTCGGAATGTTTGCGGTTGAGCCGCCAAAACAGGGCCAGGGTATCGGCCTTAGTTTGCTTAAACAAGCGGAAAGCTACGTGCTAAAAGAGTGGGGCAGTGTCGCGTTAAATATGCGGGTTATCAGTACCCGCGAAGAGTTAATTAACTGGTACTGCCGGCACGGTTACGAAAAAACAGGAAAGAGCACGCCATTTCCTTATGCAGAGCCAAGATATGGTATTCCAAACAGAGATGATCTGGAACTTGAAACTCTTGAAAAAAAGCTGTGAAAAATTATGCGAGTTAAGGTCTGAAGTAAAAAAATCTGAAGGCTGTCCGTGCTTTGCCGGCTCGAGAAACTGTAATGATTTTGTGCAAACGGTTTTATTGTAATGCAAAGTCTTAGCTGGCTTGTTAAAGTCTGTTTAAGAAACTATTAAAGTACAAAACCCTTAATTAATCACCAGAGTTAATGTATGAGCCATGACGTAACCGATGCCATTGTTTCTCCGCTTGGCAGTCTTGATATATTGTCAAAAATTGAAGTTAATAAACTGCTTGATACCAGCCAGAGTGGTTTGTATACGCTTTTTCGAAACTGTTGTCTGGCGGTACTGAACAGCGGCAGTACCTTAGATGACGGAAAAAAGCTGCTCGAGCGCTATCAGGATTTTGCAATCAGACTGATTCAGCAGGAAAGAGGAATTAAGCTGCAGCTTATTTCAGCGCCAGCGCATGCGTTTGTCGATGGTGAAATGATAAAAGGCATTAATGAACATTTATTTTCGGTTTTACGCGATGTTATTTTTATCAATGATGAAATAAATGCCAGCCGTATATTTGACCTTGAAACATCTGAGGGCATTAGTAATGCGGTATTCCATATCCTGCGTAATGCCAATATTCTGAAGCCATTAAACTCTCCTAATCTTGTAGTTTGCTGGGGTGGGCACTCAATCAGCCGGGAAGAATATGATTACACCAAAGAAGTGGGCTACCAGATGGGGCTTCGCGGTTTGAATATATGCACCGGCTGCGGACCGGGTGCCATGAAAGGGCCAATGAAGGGAGCGACCATAGGTCACGCTAAACAGCGCATAACGGACGGTCAGTACCTGGGTATTACCGAACCGGGGATTATTGCGGCGGAGTCTCCAAACCCGATCGTTAATGAGCTGGTGATCATGCCCGATATAGAAAAACGTCTGGAAGCATTTGTTCGCACTGGCCACGGTATTGTTGTCTTTCCGGGAGGAGCCGGTACTGCAGAAGAAATACTGTATATTCTGGGTGTGTTAATGCACCCGGAAAACAAACATATTCCGTTCCCGTTAATATTTACCGGGCCAGAAAACAGCAAGGATTATTTTCGCATTATTGACCATTTTATTGCGCAGACACTGGGGGAAGAGGCAACAAATTTATACACTATTATCATTGATGACCCTGAAAAAGTAGCTCAGCAAATTAAAAAAGGTTTTAAACAGGTAAAGGAATTCAGAAAACAAAAAGGAGATGCTTTTTACTTTAACTGGCTGCTTAAGATTGATGCAGTGTTTCAGGAACCATTTATACCGAACCATGAAAATATGAAAAGTCTGCTGTTAAGCAAAGATCAGCCGGTGCATGTGCTGGCAGCAAACCTGCGGCGCGCATTTTCCGGTGTGGTTGCCGGTAATGTTAAAGACGACGGTATCAGAGAAATCGAAAAGCACGGTAAGTTTGAAATTAAAGGAGATAGCGAAATAATGCAGCCGATGGATGAATTGCTGTCAGCATTTGTCGATCAGCATAGAATGAAGCTGCCCGGCTCAAAATATGAGCCGTGCTATCGCATTGTTAAATAGCTGTAACGATGCGTTGATGAACAGGCATCAGTCCTCGACAACAATCTTTTTTAATTTAAGGTCCATTAAGAAAGTGCCGCCCGGCACAATCGAGGAGAAGAAAACCAGCAGCCAAAAGGTAATAGGCCAGTTAAGTTTATGGCTGATGTTAAGAGATGCCAGCATAAAGCCCATAAACAGCAGGCCGTGAATCATGCCAACCACCGGGACGACCAGAGTGATGCCGGCATAGTATTTTAGCGGCATAGCGATCAGTACTAATGTCAGCAGTGAGATGCCTTCTATCATTGCCAGCAGCCTGAAATTTTTTAATGTTTTATTCATAAATGTGTTCCGTAAAAATTATAAAAGAACGGCAGAAAGAAAGCCGATTAACCCGCCAAACACGCCGCCCCATACCACCAGCCAGCCAAGATGCTGTTTTATCATTTGCTGAATGATTTCCTTAACGATTTGTGGGGTCAGTTCACTGAGTCTCTGCTCGACGATGTCTTCAATTTGCTGTTGTATGCCGGCCATAACATCAGGTTGTTCCAGCTCATCCCGCAGGAGTTGCTGAAAATTTTCCTGCTGCGTCATCTCGGTGAGCGACTTCTTCATATTGGCAAGAAACGGTTCTTTTAGCGGCTCAAGTGCTGCCTGACCACCAAACATGCCCAGCATGCCGCCAAAGGAAGATTCCATAATAACGCTGACCAGCGAGTCAAAAGACGGTGACAGGTCGACCTTTTCAATCACCGGTGCAAGGTGAAGGTCCTGATTGCTTTCATCGCTGCCTTTGAGGAAGCGGTCGATATTTTCGCTGGTAAAAAATTGCGTCATCATCAGATCTTTTATGCCCAGCTTAAAGTCCTCGAAGCGGGCAGGAATAACGCCGGAGCCATATAAACCGGGTACTTTTTCAAACAGCATATGGATCGCCAGCCAGTTAGTGACGGCGCCGGAAAGAGCAAACAGCCCGATAGTGAGTATGACAGGGTGTTGCAGTGAAAAACCGACAATAACGAGAATGGCGGCCAGGCCATTAGTAAGTAAACTTTTATTCACGCAGAAAATTCTCCAGTAACAGTCTGATATTAATTGTAATGTAGCCGTCGGGTAGTATAGAGGATCAGGCATGATTGACAATCTAAAATGGTTTTACAAACCGCTATGTAAACAAATACGGTATAATGCCGGTTAATATTTACTCGGGTTCGTTCCATGTCAAAATTTACTGTTGCTGCGCTCTATCACTTCGTTATTCTTGATAATTACAGAGAAATCAAACAGACGCTGTATAACAAAATGGTTCAGCTAGGAATCAAGGGTACCTTATTACTGGCTAAGGAAGGCATCAACGGTACTGTTGCCGGAACACAGGCTTCAATTGATGAATTAATCGGCTGGATAAAATCTGATTCGCGTCTGGCATCTTTACGCTACAAACTTTCCTATGATGATGAAATGCCTTTTTACCGCACCCGGGTAAAGCTGAAAAAAGAAATCGTTACGATGGGTGTTGAGGGTATTGATCCTAATCAGGTAGTGGGTACTTATGTGGCTGCAGCAGACTGGAATGCATTAATTTCAGATCCAGATGTGACCCTGATAGACACACGTAACGAATATGAAACCCGAATCGGCACGTTTAAAAATGCCATAGACCCACAGACGGAATCATTTCGTGAATTTCCAGATTACATGAAGAAAAATCACAGCCCGGAAAAAAATAAAAAAGTGGCGATGTTTTGTACCGGAGGGATTCGCTGTGAAAAATCGACAGCTTATTTAAAAGAACTGGGTTATGAGGAAGTTTACCATTTGCAGGGTGGTATTCTAAAATACCTTGAAGAAGTGCCTGAAGAAGAGTCTTTGTGGCAGGGCGAGTGTTTTGTGTTTGATAATCGCGTAAGCGTGAATCATCAGCTTGAAAAAGGCCGTTATGATATGTGTCATGGCTGCCGCCTGCCGATTACCGAAGAAGATAAGCAAAACCCGCATTACCAGCAGGGAGTATGCTGTCCGAATTGTTATGACAAGATCACTGAAAAGCAAAAGCAAAGTTTTCTGCAAAGAGAAAAACAAATACAACTGGCAAAAGAGCGCGGTGAGTCACATATCGGCTCAGATGTTTCAAAGTTTGGCCAGCAACACCGGCTGAAAAAACAACAGATAAAACAGGCCCAGCAACAACAGCAGCGAAAACACCGCTAACGGGAGTTTTGAATGAACCTGACAGAAATATTTGGCTGGTTAGCATCGGTCTTTACGACGATTATTTTTTTGCCACAACTTGTTAAGGTAATTAAAACAAAATTAACACATGATATTTCGATGCTGATGCTGGTCTTTTCAGTCATAGGTAATGGCTTCTGGCTGGCTCATGCCAGCCTGAGCCAAAACATGCCGTTACTGGTTATGGCTTTGCTGATCATCCTGATCAGCATTACTTTGATCGTCTTCAAATACCTTAACGAACATAAATCGTAATGCTGCTGGTTTATTCACAGCATCAATAAGGCTTTATGCCGGAATATTTGAAAGTTTTGATAATATTTTGATAAAGGCCTCGACCGAGGCTAACGGTGCCGATTCCGCTAAAGTATGGTAGCCGGAGGTTGGTATTTGCAGTGTTGTGCCGTCAACCAGGCCGTTCGATGCGGCAATGATACGACCCATTTCAGTTGAGCCGAGTGAGTTCGGTGAGCCTCCCTGAGCGACAAGTGTGGCATTAAGGGCTTCTACGTATTTATCCTTGAACTGATAATTTATGCCGTGTTGCTCGCACAAAGAGACCAGCTTACTGGTTAATTCGGCATTAAATACAGCGTTCGCATCTTTGTTTCTCAGTACCAGGTGTTGCTGTTTTGCTATTTCCAGTGAGGGGTAGGGGCTGGTGTCTACCACGATTAGCTGGTTTGTTGATCCGCCGAAGCGGCGGAACCACTCTAACAGGTAGCGCCAGCTTTTACCGGCTTCTTCCTGCGCGGTAAAAAACATGGTGCCCTGAAAGCCGCACTCAAAAAGGTGTACTAATGCAGCGGCAGTCAGCACATTATCAAGCTGACCCACCAGTGCTTCTTCAGTCACCTTTACCTTATCAACAAAAGCGACAGGCGTACCTGCTACCAGATGTTCCATGCCATTGAGTTCAAAAATAAGGTTGTTTCTATACTCACAAATATACGCTTTATCAATAGTCCCGCGGCCACGGTACGCACCCGACCACGGCTCATATGCATAGACCGGCTCAGACTCATAACGCCCTAGTATTTTTCGCATTAACTGTTCATCGACGGAATTGCCCAGTAAATCGGAACGGGCACCTGCAACAAATGCGGCGTACTGAAACTCATTCGGTCCGGTGCAGATTAAACCGTGGCGGTCTATATGCGCTGAAAACATAATGCTGTCGGGATCATTGCCCTGTGCGACTAAAACACCTTCATACCAGGTGACCTTTGCACCTCGCTCTTCCAGTTCACGCTGTAAAATCCGGAAAAAAGAATGCTCGGCACCGACAACGCTGGGGCTGCGTATTAATGATGACAGTAAATCTAGGTATGACGCGGGCAAGTCCGGGCGTGTAGAGCTCTCAGCGCTGTTACTGACGGATGATGCAGCGGTAGTATTCATATGGAAACCCTTCATAGTAGAGTGATAATTGCTGCATCATGGGGGATGATCTGGGTATCACAAATGATAAAATTATTGAGCGCTTTAATAGCATTGTTTGAATGTCTTGGCAATAAAATGATTCAGTGATTCGACGATTATTTGAGGGGATAGTACTGTCGGTACGAGATGTGGAAAAGCCAGAGTCATCAGCTCTGGCTTACACTGGAAAGGACTTGATATGAATCGACTGCTGTCGCGACAAACCACTTGGTCTGAGCTAAATGATAGGGCTCTCGGGGTGAGGTGATGGCATCAGTTCAGGCGAGTACTCTTCGTTAAATTCATCCACTTTTGTAGCGACTTCATTGATGTGTTCGAAGCGCGCAATATGAAACAGTGCGTCGCCTTCATTCACCAGTGGCAGATTGGTTCTGCCTATGACAATACCGTTACATGTGGATATGATTTTTTCTTCGGTGGTGCCAAAGGGGTCGGCAATGACGCCCAGCAAAGTGTCTTTACTGACCCGGCTGCCGAGCGGCACCATGGCACGTAGTATACCGCTGTCTGCAGCACGCACCCACATAGAAGAGCGGGCCATCATCGGCTCGATATTTTTTTTCGTTTTGCTGCGTGAGGCTGGCAGCATATCTAAGGTACGCATCACATTTATAATGCCTTCAACACCTGCTCTTATCGACACTTCATCAAAGCGCAGTGCTTCACCTGCCTCATATAGCAGCATGGGGATACCATATTCTGCCGCCGATTCTCTGAGTGAACCATCGCGCAGGTTAGATGAAATCATCACAGGGACATTAAACGCTCTGGCGAGTTTTAGTGTTTCTTCATCGTCAAGGTTGGCCCGGATCTGGGGCAGGTTAGTGCGGTGAATGGCACCCGTGTGCAGATCAATACCATGTGTGCTTTGTGAGACAATCTCCTGCATAAACAGGTTCGCAAGCCGTGCGGCTAATGAACCGGTTTCGGAGCCAGGGAATGAGCGGTTCAAATCGCGTCTGTCGGGCAGGTAACGTGAATGATTGATCAGGCCATGTATATTGACAATGGGAACGGCAATAATGGTCCCGCGAAGTCGCTTTAGCACGGGAAGCTTTAGCAGGCGCCGAATAATTTCAACGCCATTGATTTCATCACCGTGAATAGCCGCGCTGATAAACAGCCGGGGGCCCGTGCTTTTACCTCTGACAACGTGTACCGGAATCGTCATTTGGGTATGCGTATATAAACGACCGACCGGCAGTTCGACCGTTGTACGCGTGCCTGCTGAAAAGGTAACGCCATTGATTGTTAATGGCTTATCAGACATGGCTAGCCCTTACCCCTGGTTTTTGTTTTATGCGGCTTGGCATTTTTTTCGATGAACTCGATGATCATACTTGCAATGTCCTTGCCGGTTGCTAACTCAATGCCTTCGAGACCGGGGGATGAGTTCACTTCCATTACCAGCGGGCCGCGTTCGGAGCGTAGTAAATCCACTCCCGCTACATTCAGTCCCATCACCTGAGCAGCTTTGACGGCGGTTGCGCGCTCAGCAGGTGAAATTTTAATTAAGGATGCAGAGCCACCGCGGTGCAAATTAGAACGGAATTCTCCGGGCAGGGCCTGACGCTTCATAGCCGCAACCACTTTGTCGCCAATTACCAGACAGCGAATATCAGCACCACCGGCTTCTTTGATATATTCCTGCACCATGATGTTGGCTTTAAGACCCATAAATGCCTCGATCACACTTTCAGCGGCTTTTTTAGTTTCGGCTAAAACAACACCGATACCCTGTGTGCCTTCCAGCAGTTTAATCACCAGAGGTGCACCGCCGACCATCTTAATCAGATCCTGAATATCATCCGGGTGATGGGCAAAACCGGTGCTGGGCAGGCCGACACCTTTACGTGACAGTAACTGCAACGAGCGCAGTTTGTCACGCGAGCGGGAAATAGCCACCGATTCATTGAGTGGGAAGGCTCCCATCATTTCAAACTGTCTTAATGCGGCAGTACCGTAAAAGGTTACCGATGCGCCGATACGAGGAATGACCGCATCAAACGGTTCCAGTGTTAAGCCTTTTAAGTGCACTTCCGGTTTACTGGGTACCACTTCCATGTAAGTGCGCAATACATCCAGCACCGCCGGTTCATGGCCTCTTTGTTCGCAGGCTTCGATCAGACGACGTGTAGAATAAAGTTTTTTATTACGTGACAATATAGCTATTTTCATTTTAATTTTTCCTGTTCAGGTTTGCCAAGTATAAAAGAAGCATCCGGCTTGACGATAATCCGTTGTTCCATAGCAGTGCGCCCTAGCAGCATGCGAAATTTCATGGTGTCACGGTTGGTTAATGTAAATTCTATTGACCATCGCTGGTTGTTACCCAGCAGGATATCGGTAGAAATTACGTAGCGTTTTTCTTTGTGTCCGCCGGAGTCGGTAACAATGCGTTCATCAATCACCTCCGCTTCACAAAATACTTCAGTGTCGGTGTCATCCTGATTCGGGTGGATACCAAAACGAACCCATAGCTTTTCTTCTTTTGTAAATGGCTCGACACTAAATGCGTGCAGGCAGGATGTGCGCGCACCGGTATCCACTTTGGCCTTGATGCAGGGCAGCCCGAGATCAGGAAAGTAAATCCATTCCCGCCAGCCTACCGTCGTTAATTCTTGTTGCATGGTTTGTTAACCTTTATCTGAGCCATGAGTATAACTGTAGTTAATTAAATCGAAACAACTCATTAAGTGTGGAAATCAGTTTCATTATAATAGAAACACAGTCGCTAAGCCCAGAAAGCTTAAGAAACCAACCACATCCGTGACCGTGGTGAGTACCACGGCTCCGGAGAGTGCAGGGTCAATATTCATCCGGGTTAATAAAACCGGAATAATGACGCCTGAAAAGGTGGCGACAACAAGATTAACCAGCAGAGCGAATGCAATCACCAGTGACACACCCAGATCCTGAAACCAGAATAAAGTCACGACGGCAACCACGACTGCCCAGGCGATGCCATTGAGTAAACCGACTGCCAGCTCTTTATTGCGTAACCAGCGCAGGTTGGAACTGCTGACCTGTCCCATGGCCAGACCACGAATAGTCAGTGTCAGGCTCTGGCTGCCTGCAATCCCTCCCATGCTGGCTGCTACCGGCATTAATATCGCCAGCACGACAATTTTATCCAGCACTTCTTCAAAACGGCCAATGACCCAGGCGGCCATAAAAACAGTTAACAGGTTAATGCCCAGCCATAGTGCACGACGTTTAGCGCTGGGTAAAACCGGCGAAAACAGGTCTTCATCTTCCGCTAAACCGCCACTGGCAAGTAAGGCTTTATCAGCCTCGGCGATAATAATATCGACGACGTTAGCAATGGTAATACGCCCCAGTAACTGATTTTGTTCATCAATAACGGCGACCGAAATTAAATCGCGACGCTCAAACAAAACCGCGACATCATGTTCAGTAGCACTGGCCTGAACCCTGTCGGCATCTTTTTTCATGATGTCGGATACCAGCGTCTCCGGGTTTTCTGAAACCACATCGGTTAACGGTAGTTTACCAAGATAGATGCCATTTTCATCGGTGACCATCAGTGCATCTGTGTGCTGTGGTAATGGTTTCAGACGGCGCAGGTAGCGCAAAACGACAGCGAGTGTAACGTTGATACGTACACTGATAACATCGGCACTCATCAGTCGCCCGGCAGTACCTTCGGTGAATGCCAGAGTGGTTTCCAGGCGCTGACGACGGTCTTTATCAAGAGACTCCAGTACCGCCTCACCAAGATGCTCCGGTAATTCGTCCATGACATCAGCCAGGTCTTCGACCTCCATGGTTTCAGTGGCAGCAACCAGATCGGCATTTTCCATTTCACCCATGATGCGACTACGAACTTCTTCACCGAGATAAGTGAGTGTTTCACCTTTGATGGTCTGAGGTAATAATTTCCAGAGTCGCTGGCGCAGTTCCGGAGGCAGTGACTCCAGTGCAACAGCGACTTCAGAAATGTGTAATTGCTCTAGCTGCAGACTAACCGCATCATCCTCTCCGGCTTTTAACGATACAATGATGTTATCAACCGGGTTAGTGGCAGGGGTGTCCTCGATGATGGTATCGGGTGATGTCATATTCAGTCTGTTCCTGTTGGCAGAATTTCGTGCAGAGAAATCTGAGCTTAATATTTGATGTTACCAGTTTGCCTGGTTTAGAGATCAGTCACAACGTTAGCACTCGGGTCGCCGCTGACGTCATATTGAAATTGACTGGCAACCAACTTAAGTCAAGTTTACGCATAGCTGTTAATGGTATTGCGCAGACAAGTTTTCGTAAAAAAGGGATTTATAGTGATGTTATACAGTCAGAAGACTGCGTCATGCTCACGCCAGAGTCTACCAGAAAGCGGCCTTTAAGAAAACTGCGGCCGATCAGCATCCGGTAGTTAAACGCTTGCCTGTCAGACAAATTAACAGGCGTGAGATACTTCTGATGACCTAAGCACAGCCAAAGATTGACCACCGGGCGTAGCAGAGGCTTGGCCTTTTTTCGCTTGATGTGTGTGTAGCGTTCCAGTGGTCGTTCAAATACTTTTGAGTTGCCCCTGTTGTCGCGTACTTTAAAACGAATCCATTCCTCACCTTTGTTGTTATAACTTGCCCATTCAAGGACGCCTACCGATGAATTATCGGCACCGGTATCAATTTTGGCCTGTAATTCCATTCCTTCAGGTAAAATACGTACCGGTTCTATCCAGCCGATAGAGGTCAGCCGGTCAGAGCCAGCAGTCGCATGGCTGCTACAAAAAAACAGTAGAATTAAAAAATAGCGCATCACTATCCAAAGTTTGTCATGTGTTTTTGAAGATTAAGACTTCAAATGTCGATTAAATTTAGTATTTACTCGTATTGATTAAAATAATAAAGCATTATTTATAAATATAGTAAATTAAAGACTATAAACCTGTGAGCCGTTACAAAATGCCCGATAGTTTCAAAGAAAATAACATGCGCAAGGTGGCCATAATACTGAGTGTTATCGGTACTTTTTTGTTGCTGATGCACAGTTTCTTATTGCAGGGGCAGCAAACCCATGGTGATGAAAACTGGCTAATAAGCATTGAGAGTCAGCACCGTATTGCCAGGCCCAATACAATCATAAGTATCCATCCGCCGTACGAATCCAAAAATATTCGTCTGGTTGGGCGAAACCTTAACCATCCGGGGTTCAGGGTTATTTCGCCACAGGCAAGTCATTTATCGAATAAAAGGGCAATCCGTTTACGGGCAGACAAAGCGGGTAAATTTCACTCCACAGTGGAGTTTACCCTGCAGCAGAGTCAGCTGCCCCGTTTCCATAAAACAAATAGTAAGCCGATGACAGCTGAAAGGCGCCAGCTTTTTCTGCAGGATAATGAATGGCTGCAACTCGATGACTCTTCATTAATGACAGTGCTCAATGAAGTCGGCGTGGATAAAGTTGATCACGATGGACTGGCTGAGCGAATTTTTCAGAAGGTTTATCGTTTATCAGGCCGTGCAGCAAAAAGCTTGCGCACTGCGCCGGCAATACTCGCATCCCGTTCGGCCAGCCGCTATGAGCGTGCGCAGCTTATGGTTGCCCTGAGTCGTAAGGCGGGAATACCGGCGAGAATAATAACCGGCTTAGAGATGAAAGACGATCCGTCAGCCAGCTTTCAGTATTGGGTGGAACTGTATATTAATGATCGCTGGCTCAGTTATCATCCTGCTCTTGGATACAGTCAGCAGTTACCGGTTAATTATGTGGCATTAGATAAATATGACGAAGGCATGATTTCGGCCAGAGTGAATGGTGCGATGACGGATAAAAAAGAATATACGCAAAGCAGTGATATCAGCATTGAGCGTATACCGGCATCTATTATAAGCCCCGATAATTTACGTAGTGAATGGTATCAGGTTCTGATGCTGGATCGCCTGCCATCAGATACTCGAGCACAGCTTGGCTTATTAATGCTGTTACCGCTGGGCGCACTGTTGAGTAGTTTTATCCGTCAGTTCATGGGTTTACACAGCTATGGCGTGTTCACGCCCACAATACTGGCACTGGCCGTTACTTATACTGAGCAAGAAACAACCATGCTGATTCTTGCCATTACACTGACGCTGGTATATTTTGGCCGGCCTGCTTTTCACCATGAAATGTCGCGAACACCGCGCTTATCCATTATCTTTACTCTGGTTGCCACCAGTATGGTGATCGGTGTTTCTGTCCTGGATTATTTTTCACTGGCTACAGATGGTCATCTGATACTGTTACCGATAGTGATTATAACCTCGCTGGTAGACCGCTTCTTTGCGGCCGTTGAAAAATTCGGCAGTCATACAGCCTTTATTCGCCTGGTATGGACACTGATATTAACGCTGATTACGCTGCCTGTTTTGCAGCAGGACTGGCTTGGCGCATTGCTTCTTCGTTATCCGGAGGCACATTTGTTTACCTTATCACTGCTGATCATGGTTGCAACAGTTCCATTCGGTAAATACAAGGTTCCGCAGTGGCTTGGGTTTTTAACTGAGCCTGAAAAAAAATCGAATAAAAAAGATAAAGAAGAAAATGATGACTAAAACAGCAAACAGGAATTCCGTTATGTATTGTTTAGCTGAAATCACCGGTTTGATGTTTCAGCATAGCCGGTATTAACCAGAGAACGTATTGAGTTATTATTGTGATTCAGTTAATGAACAGATACACCGATGGTTTCAGTACAGGCCATTTTTTATCTTAACGCAGGCCGGTAACGTTTAGTGTCGGTGTGATATGATCAAGCGGGTAGACGACCTGATGTATGCGGTTAAGAAGCCGGGTAAAATAATATTCGTCACGTTGTCTGGCCTGAGTAAGTGCATGCCTATGGCGTGCTGATACAGTAAGTCTTGATAAGTTAAAAGCTAATAAACGATAACTACAGGGAGCCTACATTTTGCCGGATTCTATTATTATTTATATCCCCGTGGTTTCTTCTCTACTGGCGTCAGCGCTTTTTTTATGGCTGATGCACTGGTTGCTACTTGGCAGACGTGCAGCACTGGGGGCGCAGGCACGCTTACCGCGGCAGCTGATTATGTTTGCGCTAACCATTTCTGCTCTGGTGCTGCTGATTATTTTATTCCCTATGCACGATTCAACACGCGGCCAGGTTATTACCTTGCTGGGACTGGTAATCACCGGTGTGATTGCTCTCTCATCAACCAGTTTTGTAGCCAATGTGATGGCCGGGTTAATGCTGCACGTTGTTAAAAGTTTTAACCCCGGTGACTTTATCCGGGTTGGTCAGCAAATGGGCAGGGTGACAGAGCGCGGTTTATTTCATGTTGAAATTCAGACTGAAGACCGTGATCTGAGTACCATACCGAACCTGCATCTGGCCACTAATCCGGTAACTGTGGTACACAGTACCGGTACGATTATTTCAGCCGAGCTATCCCTGGGCTATGATATATCACGCAAGCTGATTGAGGATTTATTAAAACAGGCTGCACTGCAAACAGATTTGCAGGATCCGTTTGTACTGATTATTTCGCTGGGCGATTACTCGGTGGTTTACCGGATATCAGGTTTTCTGGCTGAAGTAAAAAATCTGATAACCGCCAGATCCAACCTGAAAAAAAATGTACTTGATGCCCTGCATGAAAACAATGTCGAGATAGTATCGCCTGCCTTCATGAATCAGCGTCAGCTGCCGGCGGAGCAAAAAATCATTCCTGATAGTGAAGTAGCTGCAAAAAGAAAAAAGCTGAAGAAAGAAATTTTGCCTGAAGAGCTGATATTTGATAAGGCAGAAGTCGCGGCTGAGGCGGAAGATCTGCGTGCACAGATGGTCGCCTTAAGTCTGCAGATCGAGGCATTAAAGAAATCAAAAAAAGGTCTGGCAGAACCTGCGCAGAAAGATATTGACTCAGAAATTATACTGGCTGAAAAAAAACAGCAAGCAGTGTCAGCAGATCTGGAAAAAATAAAAGTAGATGAATAATGCTAAATACTGCTGATTTGAAGGTCCAAGCCAGCGAAACAACAGCAGATAAAGGGTAAGTGTCAATCATGTCAATGGGATCAAAGAAAGTTATTTACGCAGCACTGATTGGTAATGCACTGATTGCGGTTACTAAATTCGTTGCTGCCACGATTACCGGTAGCTCCGCGATGTTGTCGGAAGGTATTCACTCACTGGTTGATACCGGTAATCAGGTGCTGCTTTTATACGGATTGAAAAGAGCAGAAAAACCGGCAGATGAGGATTTTCCGTTTGGTCATGGTAAAGAGATCTATTTCTGGAGTTTCGTGGTTGCCATCCTGATTTTTGCACTCGGTGGCGGTATTTCTATCTATGAAGGTGTGCAGCATTTAATGCACCCGGTTGAAATCAAAAGTCCGGTGATTATTTATATCGTACTGGGTCTTGCCTTGCTGTTTGAAGGTATGGCCTGGTTTTTTGCTTTGCGTGAATTCAGCCGGGCAAAAGGCAAATGGGGTTATATCGAGGCGGTACAACGCACCAAAGATCCGTCAGTGTTTGTCGTGCTGTTCGAGGATTCGGCGGCAATGCTGGGTTTGCTGGTGGCTTTTTTTGGTGTCATGTTAACGCAACTCACGGGTATTTTGTATTTTGATGCCATCGCTTCCGTTATTATTGGTTTGATTCTGCTGGGCACATCGGTCTGGCTGGCTTATGAAACAAAAGGTTTGCTGATCGGCGAAAGTGCAAATAAACACGTCATTCAGGGCATCAGAAAAATTTTGAAAACTTACCCGTCGATTGAACAGGTGAATGAATTACTCACCATGCACATGGGGCCGGATTTTATTCTGGCTAATATCAGTGTGGATTTCAAAGACAGCCTGACAGTGGGAGAAATTGAGTCAACGATTGAGAAAGTGGATCAGGCAATCAAGCAGGAGTACCCACAAATCAAGCGTATCTTTATCGAAGCTGAGAAGGCCTGTGCTGATAAGTGATAGACAATAGTCATTTATAAAATAAGTGGGGCTGGCCCGAATTGTCCATATGTGATTCATTGATCACTTCTGAATTAGGCGGGTATTAGACAAAAGTTGTCAGTCGGCCTCATTAAACGTCAGACTGAAATCGACTCATTGCTGCCGTTCAAGTTCTAAATTACTTTAGTTAGATCATCCTAAAAGCAGTCATTCAGAATAATTGATAAATGATAGTGCAAGCCAGACTATTACCGATAACTTTGTGCTCCAGCTATCTGCTGGACGTAAAAATACAACTGGATAAATCCTGAAATACAGCTCAGAATCGAAGTTAGTAAAATTCCTGTTTCAGACATCAATAGATCTTCTGCGGAGTGTGTAAAACCTAACTCAGCAGTCAAAATCGACATACCGTAAACCGAACTCGAATATGTAATAGAGCAATAAGGATTAGCTTCATGTTTAACACAACCACAGCAATGGCTCCTCGATTAGTAGTACAAACATGACTACTCAAAATACAACCGACCTAGCACCTTCTGCCCATGCAGAATCGAGCGAGACTGTTCTTGTCGCACTTAAGAGTTCACTTCATGGACTAACTCATAGTGAGGCTGTAGCCCGCCTTGAAAAATATGGACGAAATACATTACCTCAGGCCATGCCATCAGGGATCGGGCTAGTCTTCCTTCGTCAGTTTGCAAGTCCCCTTATTTATGTTCTAGTTGCAGCCGCACTATTATCCGTGATGATTAAGGAATGGTCTGATGCGGGCTTTATTTCTGCGGTTCTGATCATTAATGCCGTTATTGGCACCATTCAAGAGTATTCAGCCCAGCGTGCTGCCGCTGCCTTGCAAGAGCTGGTAAGTACGCGATGCCGAGTCTTTCGAGAGGGTGATATTTATGAAATTAACGCTGAAGAATTAGTTTCAGGTGATATTGTCCTTTTGGAGTCAGGTGATAAAGTTCCTGCCGACTTACGCCTGCTCGTGTCCCATGATCTGGAAGTGGATGAATCCTTACTGACAGGTGAATCGCTGCCGTTACTGAAAGATGCTAGTGCCGTTTTAGCTGAGGATATTGCCTTAGGGGATCGCATTAATATGCTTTTTACGGGTACGTTGGTCGGCCGCGGACGGGCTCGAGGTGTTGTAGTAAGCACAGCGATAAACACCGAGTTGGGTCGTATAGCTGCTGATGTTTTATTTAAACCGTCACCTAAGGCACCGTTGCAAGTTCGGATGGAGAAGTTTACCCATTGGGTGGCAATCTTTGTTGGTATAGCCGCTTTGATAATGTTCGTGGTGGCAGTGATGCGTGGTACGCCATTCGGCGAAGTATTCTTACTCGCAGTTGCGCTTGCGGTATCGGTAATTCCCGAGGGCTTACCGGTAGCGCTCACCGTTGCCCTGGCCATTGGCATGCGGAGAATGGCGAAGCGAAATGTAATTGTGCGTCGGCTTTTGGCGGTGGAAGCACTGGGTTCCTGTACCTTCATCGCTACCGACAAGACAGGCACGCTTACCGTAAATCAACTTACCGTCCGTTGTATTGCCTTTCCAAACAGTGATGTGTGGCAAGTTAGCGGTGAAGGCGTAGTACCGGAAGGTGCTATCCGGGGACCACACGGCACGCCGTCAGCAGAAGAGAAATTAATGCTTGAGCGACTGTGCCAGGCTGCCGTGCTGACTAATGAAGGTTTCCTTGGTCACACTGATTCTGGCTGGTCTCAGCATGGTGATGCAGTGGATGTGGCTTTTTTGGTGATGGCGCATAAGGCCGGCATCGTTAAAACAGAAATGACGAATACCTTTCCCGAAATTGCCAGTATTCCCTATGAGTCAGAGCGGTTGTTTTCGGCCAGTCTGAATGAAGTGAATGCGGGGAAATGTGCATTCGTGAAAGGTGCGCTAGAGCGGCTATTACCTATGTGCACGATGATGGCGACACCTGGCAAAGACGTGACAATGGAGCAAAGTCTGATTGAACAACAAGCACACTCGTTGGCAAGTAGTGGGTATCGGGTACTTGCTTTGGCTACAGGTATGATTGAACAGGCCCCGGGTGAAATTTTCACCGAAGAGCATCTGCAGGGCCTTACATTGGTCGGTCTGATAGGAATTATCGACCCATTGCGGACGGAGGCAAAGACTGCCGTCGCCGCCTGTCGGCAGGCGGGCATTGAGGTTGCCATGATCACGGGTGACCATCCCGCGACTGCCCTCGCCATTGCAAAAGAATTAGGCATGGTAGAGCGCGCCGAGCAGTTGGTGACTGGCCCTGAGTTGAGACTGGCACTCGATGCAGGGACGATTGATCAGCTCACCCACAAGGCGCGAGTCTTCGCACGTGTGGGGCCGCACCAAAAACTGGACATTGTTCAATCTCTGCAACGCAATGGACATTTTGTGGCAGTCAGTGGAGATGGTGCCAATGATGCACCTGCTCTACGTGCAGCCCAGGTAGGAGTTGCCATGGGGTTAAGTGGTACTGATGTGGCAAGGGAAACAGCAGACCTCATCATCACTGACGACAAGTTTGATTCGATAGTAGCGGGTATTGAAGAGGGGCGTGTCGCCTATGCAAACGTCCGCAAGGTGATTTTTCTCCTCATCTCCACCGGTGCTGCGGAGTTGGTACTGTTTACATTGGCTTTATTGAGCGGATCACCTCTACCGCTGATAGCGGTACAGTTGCTTTGGCTAAATCTGGTAACCAATGGCATTCAGGATGTGGCGTTGGCATTTGAACCCAGCGAAGGCGACGAATTGCGTCATTCACCAAGATCACCGCAAGAACCCATCTTTAATCGAATAATGATAGAGCGGGTTGTTATCTCGGCGTTGGTTATCGGGATTGTCGCCTTTGTTGTTTTCCAGTGGCTCATCGCCAGAGGCTTTAATCTGGATGAGGCACGCAATGGGACTTTGTTGTTGATGGTGTTGTTTGAGAATGTTCATGTATTCAACTGTCGATCCGAAGTACGCTCGGTATTTCGACACAATCCATTACGTAATCCGATACTTTTAATTGGTACGGCTATCGCACAACTCGTGCATATCGGCGCTATGTATAGCCCCTGGATTAGTGATGTGCTGCATATCCAGCCAGTAACGCCACAACACTGGCTGGAGTTACTGGGGATAGCATTGACTGTACTGATTGTGATGGAGATTCATAAGGCCATTCGCCGATGGCTTTTATAAATTAATTCCTTATGAGTCTGAATAAATTGGCGCACATATAGCTACCCTCCCTTTATTGATTCTGCTGAAAGCATATCAGAGTGAATAGGGGGATTTAAAAAGACTACCAGAAAACAAATCAGTTAAACGTGCTGAATGTCTACTTTCAGTGTCGCGCATAGAAACTTATAGTGCAAATAGAACAGCAGCTACTGGCCGAAAGCGGAATCAGAATTAGCATTTTTTAAAGACTGCTTCAGGGGGTTGTGTGCCATTGGTGCGAAGTTAACTCATCAAAAGATTAAGCTAAAAATCAACGGCGTCGGTGTCTGACCCATGCCGTTGATTTTGCTTATATTCTATAAAGTTCTGTTGGGTTTCGTCCTTCAACACAACCCATATAATACCGGCAATGTTTAGACAGAGTGTATTACTCACGCCATGTCGTTCATTGTCATCAGCGTATGGTAAATAACACAGCAATGAATGCTCTTCACAAATATACTTAACCCAGCAGTGCCGGAAACAATTCTTTAAGACCATTGGCAATGATCTCTACTGCAATGGCGGTCAGAATCAGGCCAAACAAACGATTGATAATGTTAAGTCCTATCTGACCAAACAGCTTGCCAATTTTTGCGGCCAGTCGCAGTACAATCCACAGCAAAACACAGACGACAAAAATACTGCCAATTACCGGCAGGTAGTGGAACTGTGTATCAGAGCGGTGCATTTCTATAATGACGGTACTGATTGATCCCGGGC
>JAOULC010000037.1 GCA_029882215.1 Gammaproteobacteria bacterium
CTCCATGGTCATTTGTTTTGATCTTTATCTCGACAATTTCTGTCTCGATCATATCTAGCATTTGGATGTATTTTGGTAGATTTCTCATAAGCATTTAACATTTAAGTATACGACCGTGGTCGTAATATATTACGACCACGGTCGTATATCCTTTTTATTTTTCTTTACCGACTTATATTGAAAATCTATATAAATATCAACGTGTTATTTCTATAATTTGCAGGCTAGTGGTCGTTGCTCTGAGATATGCGACCACGGTCGTATTTGTTTTCACGACGAGCGGCATGATCCTTTACTTATTATTACTAGCCGGTAGTTAGCATCTCTTGCGACCAATCTACCACAACACGCCTGAATCGCTAATAGAAAAATCATCCGTTACCTATCTATTTTGAGTTTTAGCCCTGTTTTTATTGCGAATATTACAAAACCTGTCTTTATTCGTTACCGGGGAAAACGGGGCACTTTTCGTATGATTCATAGAAATAACTAATAACTTCAACAAGTTAAGTATATTTATTAATACAAATACCCTGCCAAGTATCACCCTGTGGGTATTTTTTGTTGGTGCTGGCGTGACACTACAACTGACCGTACTCGTTACAAAATTTTTCTAATTTTATGTAATATAAATGACCGTTTTAAACTACAATGCGGCCCGCAACCCCATCGGATGACCGTGTTGTCTGTCACATTACTTAACCAAGAAGGAGCTTACTAACTGAAACGATTTATATAAAATGCGATTAATCCTGGTCCTTGTACTAACAGTACTGCTGCCTGCTAAAGGTATGGCTGCCACCCCAGAAACATTCAGTAGCGCAAAACGCGTCATCAGTAAAATTTACAGCCAGAACCCGGTCAGCTTTTATTGCAACTGCCAATACCAGTCAATAAAAGGGAAGTTAAGAGCCGATTTGAACAGCTGTGGTTACATCCCCCGTAAAAATGCAAAACGGGCTGCCCGGATTGAATGGGAGCATATCGTACCGGCCTGGTGGCTGGGGCATCAGCGTCAGTGCTGGCAAAATGGCGGGCGTAAAAACTGCCGCAAAACTGACCCGGTCTTTCGCCAAGCAGAAGCCGATATAATGAACCTGGTGCCGGCCATCGGTGAAATTAACGGCGACCGATCGAATTATAGATTTGGCATGATAGCAGGCGAAGCCCGCCGCTATGGTCAATGCGATATGGAAATAGATTTTAAGCAGCGGGTGGCAGAACCAACAGCAGACCGTCGTGGTGATATCGCACGCATCTATTTTTATATGAGCAAAAAATACAATATAAAAATCAGCTCCTCACAGCAAAAACTATTTGAGGCCTGGGATAAACAGGACCCGGAGTCGGACTGGGAGAAAAAGCGTAACAAAATGATTGCCGCTATTACTAATGAGCCAAAGCAGCGCCTTGTGTATCTGAATTCGGCGGATAAAAAGCCTGACTAACTGATGTGACGAGCCCGGCATCGTAAGGCTGTGTACACGACTGTGAAGCATACCCTAGTATGAATTCAGGCTGTTTCTCAGCTTACCGATGATTTTTATTAGCCTGCTTTTATGATCTTCAGGAAGCCTGCTTATCATTGAAACGCTCTGCTCAAAGCTTGCAGTGGCCTCCAGTGCATTTTCTATGATTTGTTTGACCCGTGATTTTTTTATATTTAAATGATGCGCTAAATTTTTTAGTGCCTGATTCAAAGCCACCGGTTCACTCTGACCCTGCATGATATCGCCATAGTGACCAAACGGCATAACCGATAACATATTGTGCAATGAATAAGCCCGCATCGGGGTCGGGTCATACACCGGTGAAAAGCCGAACTGGTTTGTGGTTTTTATAACGGAAAAATTTTCCAGATGAAGATCACCGTTTGCTGTGAGCAGAGAAAATATAAAGCGCCTGAACAAGTGTTCTTTTGCCTGCATCCTGTTTGCTACTATATCAATCGGGCTTCTGTCGATTGCGCGACCAATTTTATCGTAGCTATAGCTGTAGTGATTTGTGATTTCCCGGTCACCGGATGCGAGTATTGAATACAGCGATTCGGTAAATACCGGGTTGTGGTATTTGTCGCGATCGAAGCGTTCGACAGCCAGCACGGGAATATCGTTGATATTTGCTTTCCAGTATCGCGGCACATCAAAGCCGGCTTGTTGATGAATATCCAGTGCCAGTGCTTCGAGTTCTATAATGCCGGGGTAGCTATTGCTTTGTTCAAACTTTACAACAACGTCGGTGACACCATGCGCGCCAATTTTTGTTGGCAAACCTATTCTGTTATCCCAGCCGCTTTGCGGAATGGACAATAACAGTTTCGGAATAGCGCCACCGACACTGGGTGTGGGTCCGATAGCATTGATCAGTGTTTCGCCGTCATGATCAAACCAGGTGAGGAATTCTTTGAGTGAGAAACCAATCTCATCGGTTATTTCAAACAGTTCATTTTTAGCCGGCGTGGAGTACCATTCAAGTGCTTTTTCATCGTTCTCAAATACATCCAGATGACCGATTCCACCATGCCCGGCCACTTTGAGAATTTCCCAGTCGGTGTCGAGGCCTCTGGCTGGCGTGATGCCTTTTTTATTGAGGTAGCTGAGTATCAGTTGACGCTGAAAATTATGCTCGCTTTGCGGCGGCAGCAGAAACTGTATGGGCGGTAATAAATCAAAAAACTCTGTGCGCTGACGAACAATGGTATTGTCACCGATGATTTTTGGGTCATAGATGATACCCAAGCCGGGCAAGCCTGTTTGCAGGTAATCCAGATCATAGCTAAAACGGCATTCAGTTTGCGTCAGGTACAAGCGGCCCATTTTGAGCGGGCGTGTCGCCAGCCTTGTCCAGACAACAGCGGAACGATCTCTGTTCATTAGTTAAACAGTGTTCCATTATTTATTTTTTCAATCACCGGGTTATCAGCGCTTAACTTCAGCTTTAAACCCACCGTATCAGCCAGCCTTATCAGGCTCGACAGGCGCATGTCGCCCGATCTTTTTGCACGCGACAGGGTTTCCGCTGAAAGCCCTGCCCGTTCCGCCAGTTCTTTCTGCTTCATGCCTTTTGCTTTTGATAACTCTATGATTTCATTCAACAATGTATCGAGTATTGGCATAAAATTAACCTTTTCATCAATTATTAGATTAAATATATGCATTACTCTGCTAAAAATCAATTTATAAATTGATCTTCAGATCAATATTAATAGAAATAGCTCATTAATTGAGCTTTATATCAATATAAAGCAAGATCAATATATTAAGCCACCATCAATAAATCGCTATTTTCCACTCACTCCGGCAACGACAGTTGCTATACTACGAGACAAAGCTCTCAATATAATGAGGATACCGAGGTCAGTATGAGTAATACATTTGAAGTAGTATTTAACGGTGTAGTCATTGACGGCTACGACGCTGCAGAAACCCGTGCCAAAATAGGCAAACTCTTTAATGCTGATGAAGCAAAGATTGCACGTTTATTCTCTGGCAACAGCGTTGTTATTAAAAAAGATCTGGACGAGGCAACAGCTAATAAATACATAGGCGCATTTAAAAAAGCCGGTGCTCATGCTGTTGTACGTAACACAGCCGCAGCCACCGAAAAAGCCACTGCACCCGCTGCAGCTGTAGCCCCCCCTGCACAACGGGCTGAACCAGCTGCTCCTGCAGTAACCAGCAGCACCTCTGTTTTTGAGCACAGCGGTGAAGCCAGTGAACATGTAACAGCCGCTCCTCAGACTCAGTTAAACCTTAATAGCAACCCGGATTTGAGTGAGTTATCGTTGCGCGAGAATACAGGAAACCTGGTAGACCCTAGCGAAGAAGTGCCGGAGGCCAGCTTTGATCTCAGTGAGTTCTCATTAGCCGAAGCCGGTGCTGATATTGGTGACAAGAAGGAAGACCCGCCACCATTAAACGCAGACTTAAGTGGTATCAGTCTGCTAGACGACTAATCAGATAAGCTTACATGCGTTGTCGCACAGCCTCATATAATATGACGGCTGTCGCGACAGAGACATTGAGACTCTCTACCGTACCTGTCATCGGTATTTTAAACAGCACATCACAGGTTTCACGCGTTAACCGCCGCAGGCCTTTTTCCTCAGCCCCCATCACAATTGCCGTTTTACCTTTCAGGTCGGTCTGATAGACAGTCTGCTCCGTTTCACCGGCAGCACCATATACCCAGACACCGGCCGCCTGTATTTTTTTAATGCTGCGCGCTAAATTAGTAACCTGTACAACCGCTACTGTATCAACAGCACCACTGGCCACTTTTCGCACCACCGGGGTGATGCCAACCGCATTATCTTTAGGAATAATCACGCAGTCCACACCGGCAGCATCTGCCGTTCTTAGACAGGCACCAAAGTTATGCGGATCAGTGATGCCGTCGAGTACAAGGATTAGTAATTCATTTTTATCTAAAAACAAATCAAGTTCTTTTTCAGTATATAAACCGGCTGATTTGTAATTGATGACAACACCCTGATGACGGGTAGATTTGGTCTTTTTATCCAGTGTTTTTTTATCGACGACTTCATAAGGAATATTATTTTCCTCCAGCATATCGATAATTTTTTGCAGACGCTTATCCTGGCGGCTTTGTTCAAGCCAGGCAACCAGTACATTGGCTGAATCATTAAACAATGCAGATTCTACGGCATGAAAGCCGTAGATCAGTTCTTCTTTTTTCTCTTTCATTTAATCTTGCTTATCAGCTTTTGCTTCAGCTTCTGCATCACGCTTTTTCTTGCGGATTTTTGCTTTTAATTTTTTGCGTTTATCTTTGCGTTTTTTCTTCTTCGCGATGGCTTTTAAATCTTCTTCACTGAGGTCTTTATCGTCTTTCAGTTGCTTTTCAGACTCTGGTGTTTCTGTTTCTGTTGCTGCTTTTTTAGCGACAGACTTTTTAGGCTTGTCTTTTACAGACTCTGAAGACTTATCTTTTTTTGCAGCAGCTTTTTTAGTCTTTTTACGTGGTTTTTTTGCACCCGCATCTGATCCGGAACGAATTTTTTCCAGTATGACATTCTGATCTTCATCATCGAAATGCAGGAACTCAAAATCAATTTTCCGCTCATCCATATTGACAGCAGCAACCCGTACATTAACCGGATCACCCAGGCGGAATGTCAGGCCATTGTTCTCGCCCGTTAACCGGTGTGCAACAGGATTGAATTTATAATAGTCTTTTGGCAGGTTAGTAATGTGAATCAAACCTTCGACATATATTTCTTTCAGCTCAACAAACACACCAAAGGATGTAGCTGCGGTAATAATGCCATGATATGCCTCACCCACTTTATCCAGCATGTATTCGCACTTTAATGCCGACTCGGCATCTCTGGTTGCTTCATCAGCACGGCGTTCATTCGCTGAGCAATGCTCACCCAGCGTCACCATTGCCTCATGTGAATATGGCGGTGTTTTGTTACCTCGCAGCACATGACGGATACCACGATGTACCAGCAGATCAGGATAACGACGAATCGGTGAGGTAAAGTGCGCATAATTTTCAAGTGACAGACCAAAATGGCCAATATGGTCCGGGCTATAAACAGCCTGACTTAATGAACGCAACAATACCGTCTGGATTAAATTAAAATCCGGGCGGTCTTTAATACTGCTGATTAAAATACCATAATCTTTAGAGCTGGCTTTTGTACCGCTTTTACCCAGCGTTAATGCAAAGTTTGATAAGAAGTCCCGCAGGTCATCCAGCTTGGTGGCTTTCGGGCCGTCATGATCACGGTAAAGCGTTGGTACTTTGTGTTTCAGCAAAAACTTGGCTGCAGTAACATTAGCGGCAATCATGCATTCTTCAATCAGTTTATGGGCATCATTGCGTTCCGTGGGTACGATGTTTTCAATCCGCTGATTGGTATCAAACATGATGCGGGTTTCTTGCGTATCAAAATCAATAGAGCCGCGTTTTTTACGGGCTTTAGCCAGCACTTTATAAAGACTGTTCAGATCATCTACATTTTCAATGACGTGCTTGTATTCTTCGCGCAGAGGTGAGTTTTGATCTAATAACATGTCACTGACTTTATTGTAGGTCAGTCGTGCATGCGATCGCATCAGGCCTTCAAAAAACTTACTGCCCGTTACCTTACCCTCTTTGTCGATATGCATTTCACACACCATGCAAAGGCGTTCTACATCAGGATTTATCGAACACAGGCCGTTTGATAGCACTTCAGGCAACATCGGTATGACTTTGCCGGGGAAATAAACCGAGGTTGCACGGTTATGCGCTTCAATATCCAGTGCCGAACCAATGTCCACGTAGTGTGAAACATCGGCAATCGCCACCAATAACTTCCAGCCGGAATCTGTCGGTGTGCAATAAACGGCATCATCGAAATCACGTGAATCTTCACCGTCGATGGTGATTAACGGAATATCGCGGATATCAACCCGGCCTTTTTTATCCGCCTCCGACAGTGTTTCTTTTAGATCTTTAATTTGCTCTTCAACTTCAGCCGGCCATTCCGTCGGAATGTTATGAGCATGAATCGCAACATCAATCTCCATACCCGGTGCCATATGATCACAAAGCACTTTATCAACCCGGCCAATCGGCTGGTGCCTGAAGGTTGGCTGCTTGGTAATCTCAACCACCACCATCTGGCCTTCCTTAGCATCACCCAGCTGGTCTTCTTTAACCATAATGTCCTGATGAATCCGTTTATTATCAGGACTTAAAAAGACCATACCATCTTCAAACTTAAGACGGCCCACAATATGTGTATTAGCATGTTCGATAACACGGACAATAGCCGCCTCTTTGCGGCCACGGCCATCAACACCCGTTACATGCGCTACCACCTTATCACCGTGCAATACTGGTCTCATCTGACGCGCATGCAAAAACAGATCTGCACCACCGTCTTCAGGGGCTAAAAAGCCAAAACCTTCCGGGTGAGCAATGATTTTACCGCGGATCAAATCTTCATCATTAACAGCAACGTAATTACCACTGCGATTACGGTGTAACTGACCATCTCTGACCATCGCCCGCATACGTCTGGACAGACCAACAACCTCGTCTTCTGTACGCAGTTGCAGGACATCAATAACCTCTTCTTCAGTTAAAGTACCGTGATGATTAACAATACGAAGAATAAGCTCCCGGCTGGCTATCGGGTTTTCATAAGTGGAAGACTCGCGATCCGCGGCAGGGTCTTTTAACGACAAACGCGGCTTTTTAGCGGCCTTAGATCTGGTGGTAGCTCTTTTAAAGGTCGATTTGACAGATTTTACTAATTTTTTTAATGTTTTATTAGGCATTTATAGGTGCTTTGGCTGAATATGCGCATAGGATAACACGAGTCGTTGACAAGTTCATAAACTCATTGTAAAGTTCGCGCCTCTGTTTTATCAGACACCTTTGCCGAGGTGGCGGAATTGGTAGACGCGCTAGCTTCAGGTGCTAGTGACTGTATGGTCGTGGAGGTTCGAGTCCTCTTCTCGGCACCAACATCTTTCTCATTAAGATGTTGTCTCTGTATGTGCCCAAAATCCCTTTTCAGGCTACCAGCTTAACTTCTCCATAGCTTTTACCGCATCAGTCTGAGTGTTTATACATTATGTTATCGCGATTAAACACGGCCAGTTATAATTTTAAGTTCATGACCGCTCAATAACGAAAACTTTTCAGGCGGGTAATATATTTTCTCCTGCTCAGCCAGCTTTCTGGCGTTTGTTCAGTGATCTCAACTCCGTATGACACTCCCTCTTTTGCTCCATAAGCGATTTCAGGACAAAATACTGTCAGCGCTTCAGATGAAAGCTTTTGATCACATCAACATAATTGCTGTGTTCATACACGGCTGGATTAATCACGCAGGCCTGACTGACGCTGCCCTTCATTTGCTGCACAGATTCGTATTCATGTTCGTTTAGCCAGTGTTCCAGTTGCGTTAACAGCTCAGCACAATACGCCGGACCTTTTTCTAATAACACACTGCACAGATAGACGACATCCGCACCTGCCAGTAGTGCTTTAATGATACTATCAACATCATGAAAGCCACCGGTAGCAGCCAGTGATAACTCTACCCTGCTTCTGATTAATGCAATCCAGCGGATTCTAAGCAGTGACTCGGATGCAGATGACAGCTCCAGTTGTGGACTGATGCTTAAAGTTTCCAGATCTATATCCGGCTGGTAAAAACGGTTAAACAGTACGACTCCATCTGCGCCAAATAACTGCAGTTTTTTTACCATATTGCCAACCGATGAAAACTGTGATGACAGTTTCATCGTCACCGGAATAGTAACGTGTGAACGTAACTGATTTAATAAATGCACATAACGATGTTCAACCAGCTCGCCAGTTTCCTCCGGATCAGCTGCAACATAATAAACATTTAACTCCAGTGCATCGGCTCCGGCCTGCATCATTTCTCTGCCATAGTTTATCCACCCGCTATCCGTAACGCCGTTAAGACTGGCAATAACCGGAATTTCCATTGATGCTTTAAGCTGCAGTAAATGCTCAAGATACTGATCCAGCTCACCGTTATAATCGGCCGGAACCGGATGAAAAGACTCAGCCTCATAATTACCTAAAGCCTGTGAATATACGTATTTTTCCAGCTGTTTTTGTTCATAATGTAAACTTTCTTCAAACAGTGAAGGCAGTACAATGGCAGCTGCTCCTGCATCCTCCAGTCGTTTGGCATCATCAAGATTGCCGGTTAATGGTGAAGACGATGGTACTAAAGGATTCTTCAGTTTCAGTCCCAGATATTGTGTACTTAAGTCAATCATGCTGAGTTTCCTTTATTGATTTAGTCTGCTCACCTTGTTGCTGTACCACACTGGCCAGTTTACGGTGTGGCGGCTGGGTTGAAGAGGAATCCTCCCAGGACAGAGCGGCCAGCTGTTCATAAAAACGATAGCGGTGCAAAACATCCTGCTGCGACTGTTGCAGCATTTCTTCTGCGGCTTCAGGATGCGTACGCCAGAGCATATTAAAACGGATTTCTGTTTCAATAAATTCACGGTATGGAATTGATGGTGCTTTACTGTCAAGCTGTAACGGATTAATGCCCTTTTGTGCATTCAGCGGGTTATATCTGAACAGTGGCCAGTGACCACTGTCAACGGCCAGCTTTTGTTGTTTATGGTTGTCTTTCAAATCGATGCCGTGGGCAATACAGGGTGAGTAAGCAATAATAATCGACGGACCGGGGTATGCTTCTGCTTCATTAAATGCACGAATCGTTTGTATGTCTTTTGCACCATAAGCCACATGCGCGACGTAAACATTTTCATAATCCATTGCCAGTAGAGCCAGATCTTTTTTCGGCGAAGCTTTGCCGCCGGCAGAAAATTTAGCGACCGCACCACGCGGTGTGGCTTTTGATGTCTGACCACCGGTATTGGAATACACTTCCGTATCCAGCACCAGTATATTGACATCACGACCCGATGCCATGACGTGATCGAGGCCACCAAAACCGATATCATAAGCCCAGCCATCTCCGCCGATTATCCAGACACTTTTTCGGGATAAATTTTCTGCCACTGACTTAAGTTCACTGGCCTTTGAATTGTCTATGGTGTTCAGTTTTTCCAGCAAGGAATTGATGCGCTGTCTTTGCTGAAAAATACCTTCTTCCGTTGTTTCATCAGCCGTTAGAATTTCATTTACCAGCTCATTACCAATCTCTGGTAGCAGCTGCTTTAACAATTCGCCGGCATACTGTTTTTGTTTGTCGATAGCCAGTCGCATACCCAGACCAAACTCGGCATTATCTTCAAACAATGAATTGGACCAGGCAGGGCCTCTACCCTGTGCATTGGTTGTCCATGGCGTAGTAGGTAGATTGCCACCATAAATGGATGAACAACCGGTTGCATTGGCAACTACCATGCGATCACCGAACAGCTGACTTGCCAGTTTGATATACGGGGTTTCACCACAGCCAACACAGGCACTGGAAAATTCAAATAAAGGCTGCAAGATCATCGCACCTTTAATGGTATTGCTTTTTACCATCGCCCTGTCGTACTCAGGTAAACTCAGGAAAAAGTTCCAGTTTTGCTTTTCCTGTTGCCGCAAATCAGGCGTATAAGCCACCATGTTTAAGGCTTTATGGCTAACATTCGATTTATCATGAATCGGGCATATGTCCACACACAAACCGCAACCGGTACAGTCTTCCGGCGAAACCTGATATGTCATCTGCAGATTTTGTGCAAAGTCTTTGCCTTTGACCGGCATCGACTTGAAACTGTCCGGCGCTTTATTAACCAGGGTTTCATCATAGACCTTACAACGAATCACACCGTGCGGGCAGACCAGAGGACATTTTCCACACTGCGTGCATAAAGTTTCATCCAGTACAGGAATTTCCAGCGCAAGATTACGTTTTTCATATGCTGCCGTACCGAGCGGGTAACTGCCATCAGCCGGAAAAAAACTCACCGGAATGTTATCGCCGCGACCTGCAATCAGTTCTGCGGTCACCTGTTTAACAAAATCAGGCATTGTAGCGGTGATCGCACTCTGTAACATTAAAGTTGAGCCTGTTTTAGCCGCTACTTTAACTTCATGCAGATTCGCCAGTGTTTCATCAATCGCTCTGAAATTAAAATCAACCAGTCGCTTACCCTTTTTTCCATAGGTTTTTTCAACCGCATTTTTAATCGACGCAATGGCCTGATCTTTTGGCAGGATGCCGGAAATTGAAAAGAAACAGGTTTGCATGATGGTATTGATACGCTTATCCATACCCGTCGTCTCTGCAACCTTATAGGCATCAATAATATAAAAGCGTATTTTTTTATCAATCATCTGCCGCTGCATTTTCTCCGGCAGTGTTTGCCAGACAGCGTCGGCAGCTGCCGGTGTATTTAATAAAAAGATGGCATTATCTGCAGCCTTATCCAGCATCGGATAACGCTCAAGGAAAACCGGCTGGTGACAGGCAACAAAATCAGCATCGCCGTCATCAATTAAATAAGCAGAATGGATAGGTCTGTCACCAAAGCGTAAATGCGAGATGGTGACGGCACCGGCTTTTTTTGAATCATAAACAAAATAACCCTGCACGTATTTATCAGTACTCTCACCTATGATTTTAATACTGTTCTTGTTGGCGCTGACTGTACCGTCACTACCCAGTCCATAAAAAACTGCCTGAATAGTTTCTTTATTCGCATCGGTGCGGAAACTCTGATCCCAGTCCAGACTGCTGTAACTGACATCATCATTAATACCAATAGTAAAATGATTTTTTGGAGATGCCGTAGCAAGTTCATCAAACACGGCTTTTACCATCGCCGGTGTAAACTCTTTGGATGACAGACCAAAACGGCCACCGATAACAGTGGGCATGGATTTGAATTTATTGTTTTCTGCACAGTGATGTTGCGCCAACGCTACCACCACGTCTTTATAGAGTGGTTCACCATCCGCACCCGGTTCTTTGGTACGATCCAGCACAGCAATTTTTTTGACGCTGGCTGGTATAGCTGCAATTAAAGCCGTGCTATCAAGCGGCCTGAATAAGCGAACCTTAAGCAATCCCACTTTCTCACCCTGGGCACTTAAATAATCAACGGTTTCATGCGCGGTTTCCGCACCGGAACCCATTAGGATAATAATACGCTCAGCCTGCTCATGTCCGGTGTAATCAAATAATTGATATTGTCTGCCGGTAAGCTCAGCGAAACTATCCATGGCTTTTTGCACAATACCCGGCATGGCCTGATAATAAGGATTAACCGATTCTCTGGCCTGAAAAAATACATCGGGGTTCTGAGAGCTGCCGCGTAACACCGGATGCAGCGGTGACAATGCGCGCTGGCGATGCGCAATGATAGATTCTTGATTAAGCAGTTGCTTCATAATCTCTGCATCAACAGGAAAAACTTTTGCTACCTCATGCGAGGTTCTGAAGCCGTCAAAAAAATGCATGAACGGAATTCTGGACTCCAGAGTGGAGACTTGCGCAATGAACGCCATGTCCATCACTTCCTGTGGTGAATTAGACACCAGCATGGCAAAGCCGGTCGAACGCGCGGTCATTACATCGCTGTGATCACCGAAGATAGAAAGCGCCTGAGCAGCGACAGAACGTGCCGCAATATGGAAAACGGTTGGCGTCAGTTCACCGGCAATTTTAAACATATTCGGGATCATTAATAATAATCCCTGTGATGCAGTAAAAGTGGTTGTTAGTGTCCCACTCTGTAATGCACCGTGAACAGCACCGGCAGCTCCTGCCTCACTCTGCATTTCAATAATTTGCGGCACAGTACCCCACAGATTAGGCTGCTGACGCGAGGACCATTCATCTGCCCATTCACCCATCGGTGAAGCCGGCGTTATCGGATAAATAGCGATCACTTCATTGGTTAAATGCGCAACACTGGCAGCTGCCTGATTACCGTCTATCGTTACCGTTTTCACTTTTGACATAGCATGCCCTGAGAGTTACACAAAAAAGTCACTAATTTTTAGCTTTAATGCATCATCCGTCATAAATACCACAATGCTTAATGCTTAGTTGATTTATTTAACAGTACTTTACATCAATGTGTGAGGCGTTTTGGTAAATGCTGACGGATATCTTCAACGCTGTGACGAGTCAGGTTTTTATCCAGCTCGAAGACAACGAGCTTGCTTGTCTGAGCCGATAGATGAGTACGCAATTCACCCAGGAAACCTGGTGCTGCTACCAGTAATAAGCCTGATATTTTATTAGCATTTCTCGCATCATCCAGATATCCGGCAACCTGCATTGCAAATTCAGTCATCTCATGGCTTTTTGGATCTGTTTCATTCTCATACGCATGCCCTGCAGAGCCACCACTGCCCTGACTTTTACCGGGCAGGTCACTGGTCATCTGCCGCTCATGTAAACGGCCTGCAGGACTTGCCATCGTCTCTATCTCGACTAACGGCGAACTGGTTGACTCCGCTGCAAATATACGAGCAGCGGTCCTGTCTGCAACTACAACTATAATTGATTTCATTTCATAACCTCCTTTTCATGTATTTATTAAAAACCTACGGACTACCTGAAAACCATGATACTGATCAATAAATATTAAAGTAATTAGAAAATATTAAGAGTACCAATATTTATAAATAAAGAATTAATGTTAAAATTTTACCTACATGCTAAGCACCGAAAGCCGCCATCAGAAACTCCAGTAACCTGACAGACTATCAAACAGTAACAAATCAGTCCCAGATAAACTATCAATCAATTTTCACAATCAAGATAGATTTGATAACAACTAGTCAGTTACAGAAAAAGTGAGTATCTTTGATAGTGATCCGTGATTAAAATCACCGAGCTTAATATCTTCATTGACGTCACGTGCGTGTATACGCCAGCTATAATAGCCTCCTGGTTCTAACAACCCTTCAGGTAATTTAAGCTTATTTTTATCCAGCAACTTTGAGGTATAGATTAATTTACCATCCTGCCACATATCTTTAATAAAGACCTGATAATACTTTGCATCATCAATTTTTTTCCATCGCAGTGATTCAGGGACATCAACTTCCTCAGATTCATCCTCAGGTACGGTCTTGCTAGCCATTTCCATTAACGTATATTTTACATAATCATAAGATATCACTTTTGTACCGTCATTAAGTGATACAACACTTCTATACCAGCCATCTTTAAACGTAGCATCAACCTCTACTTGTTTAATAAAAACTTTTTTAATCTTTTTACTCTTTGTCTCAACCTGACGAAACCTATCAAGATCAAGGCTGGTTATTTTTCTATTATCAGGATCAAATATCTCTATCTCATTGATATTTTTATAGTGAACAGTAGAAAACAAAGCCAGAATGAACGGCTTCCTGTCTGGCCAGTTACAATAGTGAATATCGAAAAAACCCACATGACTATAATGCTTGTCAGTTAATTTTCCGGCATAAACAAACGGTATCAGAGTTATCGAAATGGCAAACACTAAGCATTTAATTAACATATTCATATATATTCCTTGCGTAAGAAAACACATTACTTATAGATAGCTTTGTAATTTCCAATCACTATGCTTTTAGGTTACTGATATAGTTAACCCATTCTGACGATTGTCTTTTGTATTCTTTACTCGCTTTTGATATTTCTAACAGGCGAATGGCTTCGTTGTAATTTTTTAATTCATAGTTAGTGATTCCAGCAAGAAAATAAACCTTAGCAGACTGTTTATGATCATCCTGATCTAACACCAGATAAAACTCTTCTTTTGCACTTGCCCACTCTTCTAATTCCATATATAACTGGCCGATTTTTATCTTTATATCAATATCAGCATACAGTTTATAAGTATCATTTAGCACAGCAATTGCCAGTTCAAGTTCATTTGCCGCCAAGTATGCCTGATATAGTAACTTCAAATTATCAGCAGATTTTTTTACAATATTTTTAGCAAACGAACGGTTAAGTAATACGGCGGCTTTTAGCGGTAAATTTTCCGCCATATATAAATACGCCAGCTGCATAATTTCATTTTCTCGTTTTATAATTCCTTTAAGATAGGCAAGATTGTAAACGGTTAGCGCCATTAGCTGATCACCTGTTAACTGGTAGGCAGCCGACAATTGTAGCCAGTAATTTTTATCCTGAGGATTGATTGTTAATAATTTTTTAAGTACAGAAACAGCAGGTTTATAATTTTTCATCTCGAAATAGACCGATACTAATAACTGATACCACGGCTCCACTGGATTTTTTGAAATACTGATAGCTTGTTGTAAATATTTAACAGCCAGTAAATGTTTGCCATATGATGCATATACTGAGCCGCCAAGTGCCAATTCACTGGCCGCTGGCTGTTCTACCCGACCCAGCCATTTTTCAAATAATTCCACCGATTTATTAAGCTCATTTTTATTCACATATAACTGAACCAGATTAAGCATTATGCTATTGGATGCCGCCAGTTGCAGAACACCTGCAGCCAGACTTTTCTCAAATGCGCTGATTGCATCATCAACTCTTCCCATTGAAGTAAATAAATAGCCGTAGGTCTGCTGAACATAAGCGTTATCGTATTTACGGGATGAAACATGTCCTGCCAGGGTATCAAGACGTGACAATGCCTCCTCATGCTCATCTTCTGCCATTAAGCGATGAATAACGGTCAGTTTGTTGTGTGTACGATCAGAAATTTTATTAGCAGATGCAAAGACATAACCCTGAAACAGCAAGCAGAGCAAAATCGTTACTATACAATTTATACTCATTGATATAGGTGTGCATCTACTCATGATTTAACTTGAACTCGATGATCTGACTATATCGTTTGCCGGATGAAACCACTGTTCCTACCGGCTTAAACTTCCACTGTGAAATAGCTTTAATTGCCGCACGATTAAAGACTCTGTCAGGTTTTGCGTTCAGTACTTTTATATCAATTACTGAACCATCTGGTGCCACTGTAAATTCGAGTTCAACCCAGCCCTCGAGCATTTTTTGCGCTGCTTTTCTCGGATACTGTGGTGCTATTCTGCTAACCGGTATCAATGTACCGTCAGTTGAATCCGGCCCTATTTCACCGATAACAGGACTACCCTTAATGCTGAAATTACTGAATTTTGGAGCTGGTATTTTAAGGCCGACTGGTGATTTAATGACTGTATCTGATAATGTATTAATTGCTGGCCTTGCAGGAATCATTGTAGTATGCGGATCTGTGATTTCTTTCTGACGCTTTTTATTCTGTACTTGTGTCTCAGTTTTTAGTTTTATAAAATTTACAATATTCGTCGCTGCAGATCTCTCTGTCACTGATATTTCACTTGTTACCATCATATTCATAACATAGAACAACCCGAGTGTAACGATTGTTGCCAGTAAAGATGCACTGGCAAAGCGGATTATTTTATTGGCGCGGGATGGCAGCAACAGATACATTTGATACACCGGCTAACCGTGCCTGATCTATTACACTGATCAGTAAACCATTTTTTGAATCTTTATCCGCCTGTATAACCACTGTTCCCTCCGGGTTCTCAGCATGCAATCGCTCAACATTTGCCCGGACTGAACGGACATCAATATTACGTTTGTCTATCCATACTTCTCCATTAGCCGTCAGCGCTATCATAATATTACCAAGCTCTTTCTTTTCAGCCGTCGCTGCCGCTGGACTGCTTACATCAACACCGGACTCTTTAACAAAAGAGGTACTGACAATAAAAAATATAAGCATAATAAAAACAATATCCAGCATCGGCGTCATATCCAGAACAATATCATCTTCTTGTTGTTCATATTTACGTCGCATCAGATTCACCACCGTAAGTAATACACTCTATAAACTTGTTTCTGGCAGATAAAATATGAAATTTCAGCCTGGCACTAAAATAGAAACCGGAAAGTGCCGTTACCAGTCCGGCCATTGTTGGTATTGTGGCCATTGAAACACCACTTGCCATGGCACGAGCATTTGTTGTACCCAAAACAGCCATCACCTCAAAAACCTGTATCATGCCCGTTACTGTACCGAGCAAACCCAGCATTGGACATAACATGACCAATACCCGGATAAATGACAGGTTTTTATTTAACTGACTCGTGATATCAGAGATCTTAGCCGCTCTTATATTAGTTGAAAACCAGGATGCTTTATCATCTCGTTTTTTCCACCAGGCAATTTCATTGCTTAACATTAACGGATACACCCGCCATAAATACCAGTAGCGTTCGATAATCAGTGTCCACAACAACAACGACATAAAAAAGATGACCCATAACACATATCCACCAGTGGACAAAAAATCTTTCACTGACTCAAGCTGTGGAATAAAATCAGTCATTAATATTTACCATTAGACTCAGCATACATTGCAATAAGACCTGCACTCTGGCCTTCCAGAATATTGATACATCGTTTACTCTTAGTTGAGACAATATTGTGAAAAAGGATAAGCGGTATCGCAACAACCAGACCAAGAACAGTGGTTATCAGTGCCTGTGAAATACCTCCTGCCATCAATTTTGCATCACCTGTACCAAAAATTGTTATTGACTGAAATGTTTCGATCATACCCGTTACTGTACCCAATAAACCCAATAACGGAGCAATCACAGCAAGTATTTTGATTGAAGACAAGCCTCTTTCAAGAGCGGGGGCTTCTTTGATAATTGCTTCATCGATTTTTCTTTCTAATACTTCAAGCTCAGTCGATATGTTATTTTTATAAAGTGCAAGTATTCTTCCAAGCGCGTTAGATGTATCAACGCTGTCAGAATGAAGCTGCCTGACAAGCAGACTTTCAGTTTTTGATAAAACAAAAAATCTTTCGGTGAGTAACAATAGCCCTATAACACCCAGTACAATTATTATGTAGCCAACCAGCTTACCCTGAGATATTCGCTCCAGGAAATCAGGAGAAAGTCCATATAACGTTAGTACTGCACCTCGCGACGGATCAAGTGCCATATTTGTAAAATGACTTGCTGAGGATTCAAACTCAGCTGCCATAGTTAGAAAATCACCCGGCGGCTGATGCATTATTTCGTATAAAGACTGTAACGATGAGTCATAGCGCAAGTACATACCTTCACTTATTACGTTGAAAACACCAAACCTTATAATATTCTGTTCCCTTTCTGATCCGTCTTTCTTTACCACAACGTCTTTATATTTCACGACCTTCCCGGATTCAATCATTTCCTGTTGCATTGCAATCCACAACAACTCCAGCTGGGATATTGAAGGAAGTGTTTTGCTGTCAGCTATTTTCCGGACATTTAACAGCCTTTCCTTCAGTTGAGATGAGACTATAGAGTGTTCGAATAATGCCGATGTTTCACCGGCTACCTGTCTCACAATCCCAAACAACTCACCCAGAGAGTTGGCACGCTGATCTACACTACCCGCCAGATCTGCCAGCCTTTTCTCGGCTTTATCATAATCATTTTGTAAGCTTTTATTTAATGATTTAACGTTTGATAAAGTCTTTTTTGATTCTTCAAGAGTTTTTTTCTGCCGGGTCTTCTTGCCTATAAATAACGCCAGTCTTTTCTCATCTATCTTGTTAGACTCTGAAGCTGATTGTTTAACTTTCTCCATAAGCTGATCTAGCGTTAGTATGTTTTCTAATGCCAGTGCATGACCTGAAAGAGAAAAAAACAATATGATTACGTGTATTATTCTGCCTATTATAATCACCTTTTTATCCCCGCTGATTTGACAGGCAGTACCAGAAGATCAGGTGGTAACTGCTTTTTAGCAATGCGGATTAATCTTGTTAGTTCTCGCTTCTGTTCATCAGGTATAATCTGCCATGATTTTTTATCATTATCCCAAACAGCTGCTTCACTTTCATCAAGCGTCTGGTACATGAATATCAAACGGCCAAAACGTATAAAATTAACTGCTTTTTTTGTCTTTTCTTGCGGCACGATTCCAGCATACGTTTCAATAGTACGGCCATAATCCATTTCAATCTGATAAGCTTCAAGAATTCGACGATATTTTTCAGCTGTACTAACGCTTGCCAGTGACATCATATTTTTTATTTTTTCGATACGAGCCTGTCTTTCAGACAATAGAAATGGCATATCTAGATCAATGAATATTTCCAGTGCATCAAGCATTTTTAGCATAAGAGGAATAATACCCAGCTCCGTTTGTGAAATACTATCCAGCTGTTTTTTCAGCGACATTTCCTCTTCTATCTGTGAGTTAATCATTTTTTTAATGTGAGCATTATATGTATTATAATTATCGGTCTGAATCACAGTCTGCTTGTATTCATCGATCAGCTTTCGGGTTTCGTCTGAAATCCTGTCAATTTTTTCCTGTGAAATTTTCGCCTGTTTATTCGCACTGACCTGTTTATCGAAAATACTGTCCACACCGGCCCCGCTAGCCTGTAGCACTGTGAAATTCAAACAAGCCGTCATCAATAGCAAAAAACGAACGATTTTTTTCATTGTATATATTCCCTGATATCGCCATTCTGTAGTAGACAGATATTAAAATGAAACATTGTACGTAATATAGACATAGCGACCACGGGGATCATGGGTGGCATAATCGTAGCCTTCTTCTTCATTTGCGAAAGGCGGTGCTTCGTCAGTCAGGTTATTAATACCCAGAATTAGCTTACTTGATTTGAAACCTTTATATGTTATTTGTGTATCAAAGGTCTGGTATGAACCAACTTCGATAGCAGGATCCAGCTTATCTTCATAAGCACCAATATAGTTGGCACTCAATAATGCAGAATATGATGCGTTATTCCACGAGAGTGTTGTTTTAGTACGTAAGTCGGGGAACCGATAACTACCTAATAAATCCTCAGGACTTGATCCGGGTAATGGTGCACGTTCGAAACTTAATAAATATGTTAACTCATGCTTTAGAGTAAAGCTGCCTATGGCAGTCTTCCAGTCGTATTTAACTTCAAGATCGATACCATCTGTATTTTGTTCTGAAATATTAAAGAAAGTACCATCAATTGCATTCGACCAGTCCAGCGCTCCCGGATCAGCTCCTGCAACAGGACCACGATTAATAACACCGGGGAACAATGCTTCATTATCGATTAAATATTGTGCATCATACAAACTGACCACGTTAGTGTGTTTATAATTCCAGTAGTCAATAGAGACTGAAAAATCCGTAACTGGCTCTATCACAAATCCCAGGTAAAATGACTCCGACTCTTCTTCTTTAAGATCAGGGTTACCGCTGGTATTAGTAAAGACTGCCTGAGGTGAACAATCTAACGCAACGGCTGTACATCGTGTAGTGTCAACTACTTGTTCTAATCCTCTTGTATCTCCTAAATAAAGTTCCGATAGTGACGGTGCACGGAAGCCTGTTCCCCAGGATGAACGGACTACGAGATTTTCAAGTGGCTGATATCGTATGGCTAACTTAGGATTTGCTGCAGCACCAAAGTCACTATAGTTTTCATAGCGCGCAGCAACCTGAAGTTCAACCTTTGAATCTGCCGCTAATGGAATATTAAATTCTGTGAATAAAGACGATACGTCCCTGTCACCAGATGTTGTTGTTGCACCCAGCCCGACAATATCATAATTGGCAGATAAAGCATCAGGTACATCGGATAATTTTTCATGTCGTTGCTGCATGCCAACTGCCACACCCACCGGATCTGTACCTGTTATAAATTCGTTTAACTCCGTAGTAGCCTTTGCATCAACACCGTAGAACGTGAATTCACCATCGCGTGAAATAGTCGCTCTGACACTATCTAATGCCGCTTGTGAATTTGCTGATGTTCCAAATGGATTTATTTGATCAGTATCTATCGCTGTTTGCAACGCGGTTATCGAAACAAAATTCTTGCCAATCATCTGACTTTTTGAATCACTATAATTAATTGCAGCATTCCAGTCCCAGTCTGCAGAAACCCCATCAAGCCCAAGCACAACTCGTGATGCATCTGTAGTCGTTTCTAACAAGCGGTTACCCATTTCATCCATACGCCAAAACGTAAGAACAGGCTCCCCATAGGTATTAAATGCCTGTGTGTCAGACACAAAAACATCATCAAATACTGGAGTAGCAGCTTGCTGAATGCCTGAAACCGTTCTATTTATCATCATTTGTGCAAAAAGATTGATATCAGCTGAGAGTTCTCTATTGTAATTTAACATCACTCCTGTTCTTTCTGATTCGGGAATAAGACTGACTTCTGGGTTGAAATCATAAAACCCATTGATAGCAATAAAATCATCTGTAATCAGGCCATATACATTCGCTACTGGATAAGCAATGCTAGTGAAGTCCTGTCCACCAACAGCTGTATGATCAGCAGTTTTTGAAAATTCACGTGCACCACGTAGTACAGGGTTACGCTTGAAATAATCAAAAGCAAAACTAAGACTATGATCCGATGAAGCAAAGCCTGAGACCACACTTAAGCGTGACTCCTCAGCATCACCTTCTGATGACTGTCCGGTTGTGACCGTTACATCAGAACCTTCATATTCCTTTCTCATGATAATATTGACGACGCCGGCGATTGCATCAGATCCATAGATTGCAGAGGCTCCATCTTTTAGCACTTCAATCCGTTCAATAGCGGCTAATGGGATACTATTCAGGTCAACAAAGTTATCTTTCAGTTCCTGTGCAAAGCCGTAGCTTGCAACTCGCCTGCCGTCAATCAAAACCAGGGCTGTATTCTGTCCAAGCCCGCGTAGTGAAATACCGGAAGAACCAGGAGCAAATGAACCGACATATTTATCATCAAATGAAACACCGGCATTTTGAGTAAGGCTTCTTAATAATTCAGAAGCAGTTGACAGACCCGATTGCTCAATGGCCTCCCTGTCAATAACCAGAACCGGAGACGGACCTTCAGTATCTGTTCGTTTAATATGGGAACCGGTCACTTCAATTTTACCGAGCGATTCAACATTATCTGCAGATAAAACCACACCTGATTTGAAAATAGAGAATATTATAAAACAGATAATACAGGTATAAGTGGATAACAGATTTTTAAATATAAACATAATACATTTCCTTATATCGCTTTTATAATTAGAAAAAAACCAATCGTCTTAGTCCCATAAAACTATTTATAGTAATTTAACAACTGCCTGCCTTCGTCATAGTATGATTTTGAGTTAAGCCTGTTAAATATCTCGTTTGCATATTTTATTTCTTTAAACACGTCTTTTTTACTACTAATATTTTTATCAAGCTGAAGTCTGGATTTAATCAGAATCGCCCTGGCTTCATCATAAATCATACCAATATCGTGTGATATTTTTATACTGTTATCAAGATGGACAACAGCCTGATCAGGGTTATTAATATCCTTATACGCAACCCCAAGTACACGCTCCGCTTTAACTTCGTGATATGCTGCATTTTGTTTTTGTATTTTAACAAGGGAAATCTTACATATTGATATTGCCTCTTTCGGTTTTCCCTGACACAAACGAAGTTCAGCCAATTCTAACTCTGCTTCTGTTATTAATGCGCTTTGTCCTGTTTCGTTTAACAGTTTAATTGCCTTATTAATATTTTTCTCTGCCTTTCTAATTTCGCCTTTTCCTAGATAACACTGACATAGTCCTATCAGCACGGCGCCCTGCAGATCTTCCCTGCATTCATGCGATATTAAAACACTCTCGAAATGTTTAATTGCAGGATCGTACTGGCCAATAATCAGATAAACGTTTCCCAGATTCTGATGATCAATTGCTATGTTGGATTCATTTTGCATCCTGTTATCATTATCAAGTGCTATATTGAAATATTTTACTGCTGAATCCATGTCACATAACATACCAAAGCAACTACCCAGATTACTGCTTGCAGAAGCAATACCGGAAAGATTATTATTTTCTTGATAAGTAGCTACAGAGTTTTTAAGAAATACAATTGCCTTTCTGATATTTCCAGTCTCAATAAACGAATTAGCCAGCATATTATTTGCGTATGCAACGTCCGACGCTTCACCCGAACGCCTAGCAACCTTTAGTGCTTTTTCTCCCCACTCGATTGCCTGCCGGTAGTCTCCCTTTCTGGATAACGAGACACTTTTAGAAGCGTAGACCTGAGCTGCAACCCGGCCAGGTCTGGCAGGCATTAATTCTATGGCCTTTTCAAGCCACTCGAGGGACAAATCGAAATTAGCCTGCCTCTCACAGGAAATAGCAATCTTCCGGCATAATGCGGACTCCTTTGTTGTTTTTTTAAATACCCAGGGAACCAGCAAAGGTTTTTTATTTACTGGTGCTTGTCGCCACAATCCTAATGAAAGTAAAAATGACTCTTGAGCCTGCTTATCTGAACCTGCAATTGCAAATACATCACCGATCTTTTCCCTTAATAAACACCGGTCAATAAGATGCGATGCCTTAATATGATCTATCGAATTTAATGCACGCTGATAGAATTTAACTGCATCCTGATTTGAATACATCCCGGCAGCCCTGTCTCCTGCCATTGCCCCATATAATACGCATTGTTTAAAAGCGTTAGACTTTTCATAATGATGCAGCAAAAGATCCGCTACAAGTGGCAAATTATCCTTATTATTTCTTTCTATGTGCATAGCAATTAAATGATGGAAACGCCTTCTTTCAGCATAGAGTAAAGTTTCATAAACAACCTCCCAGGTCAGACTATTTTTAAACATCATGTTATTAATATCATTATGGGTTCTAATGAACCCACTATTTTCAAGTTCCTCAATTGCACTATCAATAAGATCTTTATCCGGTGTCGTAGCAATAATCCCGCTTTTTATCAGCTGTTCTAGTTCTTTACGATCAACCATCGGCACCTCTGATCCCGAAAATCATTCGTTTTAACAAGTCCTTATTAAATGTTTCACCTATTATCGATGCGTACTGTAGTACCTTCTTACCATTATTAAGTCGGTCTAGTTTTGCCATAATGACATCATTAATAGTTTCTGGCAGATCCGACTGCCCTTCAGATACATTCTTTGAAAGTTCCTCCAGAAAGAGCGGATTTCCCTTTGCTCTGCCGGCAAGAATCTTTATATTTTCATCTGATATAGATGTAATTGAAGAAACAAGATGTTCTGCATCTTCAGCATTTAATTCACCCAGAGGAATTGTCTGACTTACACTATTAACATCAAATACAGATGACAAATCATCTGTATTTGAAATAACACAAAATAACACCGATATACTTTTACAGCCGATTATCCGCCCAATTAATTCAGCTGAAGATGTATCCATCCAGTCTGCATTATCAAACACCATTAACACCGGATGTAACTCAGCCACTTCCTTAATGATACTTGCAATTAAAGTCATTGATTTATCTCGCTTAGACTTTGCATCAAGCGACAGGACAACAACATTACTTTCAGCCCTAATACCTAATATCTCAGCAACGAGCGGAGAAAAATCACTGATTTCAGGGCATAAATTATCTACTGTATTTTTTATTTTTCCCCATGCAATATTATCTGAATCACTATTAGTGACGCCAAACAGCAATCTGAGCGGGTCTATCCATGCACTGTATGCAGAGTTAGCGCTATATGAATGACAGATACCGGTAAACCGTTGCCAGCCTTTCTTGTATAGGTGATTTAAAACTTCATAACATAGTCTTGATTTACCAATACCAGATTCACCATACACATGACAACACACAGGCCATTTGTTGTCATGAGATGTTTGAGCCAGATAAAGTATTTTTTTATACTCTACTTGTCTTCCAACAAAAGGCGTTCTATTGTTCAAGTCTGTGGCTGATTCTTCTGATAAATCTTCCCCCATTAATTTAAATATTTCTATTGCTTTACTTTTTCCTTTTACCTTAATCGGTGTCATTCTATGCCATATAAATCCATCTATAGATCTGTCAGCTGTTAAAGCTGACACCAGAACGTTTCCTGACCATGCTGACGCCATAAGTCTTGCAGAAAGATTAACGACATCTCCGATACAGGTATACTCTCGCCGCTCTTTAGAACCAATTGCACCGGCAAATACATAACCTGTGTTAACACCAGTTTGCTGAGTGAAATTGAATTCTGAATGTGAAATATAATCTCTCAGCTCACAGACAAATCGTATTGCATTATACTCTTGCTTATCAAGTGATACTGGCGCACCAAACAAAACGATGAGTTTATCGCCATGCTCCGATGTGTCACTCGCAGCTAGATAACCACCAAACTGTGTAGCCAGCTCGATGAGTTTATTAATATAGGTATTTATTTCTGCAAGCGTTTGTTCTTCTCCTTTCTCTGTTAATGACTCTGAAAGGCCGTTTAAATAAATAAAAACGACTGACACCCGGCGGTGCTCACCTGTTACATCAGCGACTTTACCCTCGGCGACAGGAGGCATTAGATAGCGCTTTAAAATATGCCTTGATTTATTGGTAATACGGGCTGAATTCTCTTCTACATGGCAGTCCGTGACAGACTTTACCTGCCATACATCCGGGTATTTTGTTACTTTTAACTGACACTTATCTTTTAGATATTTAGCTGTCGTGTTACTGATAACGACCTGACCAGGTTGCGCCATTGATTCGACTTCAGCAGAATAATTTACATCTTTACCAATCAGTAAATAATGTAATAGACCTCTATTTTGTCCGACTGATGCAGAATAAAATGAACCGCTGTGTATTCCAATCCTCATCCTCAGTTCACAAACTTTATCTGCAACAGTTACTTTATTGAATTCTTTCATTGCAGCCTGCATGTTCAGACCACATCCAGTGGCTCGCTGAGCATGCTCTGCTTCAGGGAAATACACTAGCATAGCATCTCCCCCGAATTTCATTTGTACGCCACCCCATACGTTTGCAATCGAGAGCATGCGTTCAAAAAACTGATTAAGAATGGCGGCCATTAACTCAGCACCCTCTTTACCAGATTCAGCCAGCGATTCAGACATCGCTGTAAAACCCGTAACATCACAGTGCATTAATGATCCGTGAAGCCATTTCCCCCAGACGGGTGATTGATTAATGTTGTCTTCCCATTCACTCACCAGAGTTGCCGGCAAATGCTGAAGTACTATGGCATCGTTAACTGCAGTTGGCATATACGATAAATCCGTAAAATATTTTTACTTTTATATTCCACAAGTCTCCTGTTTATTGCTGTTGGATAATCAGGAGTTTTTCACACTCAGTTTTTAACTTTGCACCGTCTATCAGCTTATTTACTCACTGTAATGTGTGTGTATAGAATCCAGAATCCGGCATCCGGTCATTAAACCCTGCTCCCTGACTTGCTTTAATTCCTGCCTGAATTTCTGCGAACCACTGGAAGCTATCACCATTCCAGCCAAAGTCAGACAACCTAAAATCAAAACGGATAGTCTGCGTATCAACATGGACTACCGATATACTATCAAGCCCGGAACCACCTGTTACTTTTCCATTATCATATTTAAATGTTACATCAACTCCACCGTCCGGAACCGGTGCGCCACTCTTGCCGTCTCCTATATCGAGATTTACCCTGTACTGATAATCAGAATCAGTGGTGATAGTACCTGCAACTTTAATATAAAGGCTTACTGAGCTGTCTGTATTTATAACAGCACATCCTGTCATATCTCCGTCTGGATCACTAAAATCATTCAGCATATCACTACAGGTTTTTAAATATACCGAATCTGTACCCACCCCGCTTTCAGAATCAGTTATTTTTAATGTTGCAGTAACATCATGATCAAGGCTGTACAGATGAGATTGTTTAAATGTGGCATTACCATTTGTGCCCACCGTTACAGACTGATTTACTACGCCATTCTCAGCCAGCTTACCGGTTTCAGTCTGACCATCTCCAAACTGCCAGACGTATGATACGGTGTCAGATTTATCAATTAGCGAGGTGAAATCGTAGATCTCCGCCTTTATTGTGACCGGTGCAAGATTTGAGAAAACAATCTGTTCAGGAACGTCAACATGAATTCCACTTATATTTGCTCCTTTACCTGCCCAGGTGCTTACATTACCGGAAGAATCGATCACCTGTAGAGCATAACGGGTATCCTTGCTGATGCCTGTAACGTCAACATGAAACTCACCCGAACCTGAAACACTACCGCTACTGACTGAGGTAATACTATTGCCATTGAGTAACAGCACTACCACTTCAGCAATACCGTGCAGATCAGTTGCCTCAACGGTTATAGATGCCGTTGAACCGCTTGTCACATCAATGCCAACAGCATTAATTTCCGGGGCGATAGTATCTGCAGAATCAGACCTCAGAACTTTAACTGTCATTGATGAAAACTTACGCTGCACACCGGTTACTTTTTCACCGGCTTCACTGGTACAACGGAATTGTCCGGGCACAACAACCAGTGCGTCTTTGCTTTGACTATTAATCTGTACCGGTTTTACATTGGCCAGTAATGACATTGATGGCCAATAATTATCCAGACAAGCATCCTCTTCTGAAATATCAGCTACGCCTTCCGGTCGAGTTTCCCATTCATGAGTGAGTTTAGTTATCACCGGATCAAATCCTGCAATATCTTCATAGACTGCATTTTTGATAACAACGCCACGGATTTTTTCGCTGCCACTCAGCTCAGTCATAACACGAGGCTGTACAGGTCGCCCCATGACAACCTGATGATCATTACTTACAGTAAAATATTCGCCGAGTTCATCAGATAACACTCTGTAAAACTGATGTGATGTTTGAGTTACGTCACCATCTTCTATTGTTAAATTAAACAGACCATCCGCAACACCGCGTTTACTTTCATCTTGCGCTGGAGGGGCCTGCAAAAAAATCTGATACATCGGCAAGCCAAACATAACCGTTTGTAACATTGATTTTTCATGATAAACCGACATAGTACTCAGGTTATTGAAAAAACGATGCTTGGCATTCACTAATGCTCTGCCCACACTCTGACTTTCAGATAACTCTATTGCAAAGTCAACCATTAATCTTTCTGTACCTGCTACAGATGACTGTGCACCGATGCCGTAACCAGTGCTGGCAATATATACTGCACGCTGAGCAGACATGGCTTGAGCAAAATCCAGATTAGGGTTTATACCAGCAAATGTCTGCGGGCTGACTGCATCGCCATCAGGAACCTGAAATCCGGCATGACAACCAAGAGTGGTGACCAGCTTACCGGATAATTTAGCCACACCATTACCCGCATCATTTACCGCAAGCGAGGTAAATAAATCCGGATCAGACCCTGACTGATCATTCCAGTCAGCCGAACTTATCGCTGCGAAGTGAGTAAAATGGGCATTGATGGCGTTCATATCATGCGCCTGACACTCCGCACCATAGCTGGTATCGCCCAGCAAATCACACATAAGATCATCGGTTCGCCATAGGTCTGAATAATCAGTTTTTACTGTCAGGCCTGCATTTTTCAGCGCCTGTGAAGTCTCTTCGGCACCGTCTTTAAAAAAGTCATATCCGGTTACTAATGCCGTTGATAGTTTTAGCAGCCCGTCATTTTCTATAAACCCATCAATAACAGATGAAATTTCTGCGGGTGACTCTACCAGTCTGGCGATGCTTTTCTTTGGAAGACATAACTGACGCCCTTGAAAGTTCATCGGAGTGGCATCTGCATAACAATCATCTGTCAGCATAAATCCGGCTCTGACACTTGTATCAAGCGGTGTTCCCGGACGTAAAAGAGAGTCGTTAACGAAAGTTCGTTCATTTAAGTCTGTGGCATCGAGAGTTCTGCGCATTGGTACTATATTATCTCCCCCCACAATCACAATATGCTCTATTGTCGGACTGACTTCGAGTTGAGCAATAATTTCAAGACGAATCTGATCTGACACATTTATAGCTTTTTCAACTGAACAAGGATTATTATCCCAGTCATCATAGAACGAACTTGGCATAGAAATCACACGTCCCTGTACTGCGCCGTGATTAGATATTTCTGAAAGCTTGTTTTGAAAAGAGCTCCAGCTTGCATCATCCATATTATTAACTTCACGTATTCGTTCACGCTGAGTAATAAATAATGTTTTTGGCGACGCTGTATCATGCAATACGCTGACAGCTGTCGTTGATCTGGTAGCATCAACCAGTGTTTTCCCTGTACAGACATCACCAAATAATGCCGCAAAGTCAGCTGGCCTGGATACTTCAATCTGAAGTTTATAAGGCTCCGGACTGTAAATATCATTATGTCCGACAACAGCAACGTATAATTGAGCATCTGCAAAATCAGACCGCACTAATAATTCCTCAAGCCCGGAGCGGTTTGCTGAATGACCAATAACAATGATTTCATTATTGTCCTGTAATACACCCAGGCCAAGCTCAGATAAATTAATGTCTGAGCCACCTAAATGAGTGCCATCTGGGGGTGTAAAAGCGAGATTTGTTAACGGTATTTGATCAAAGCTCATTGAAGAACTTTCAAACGGACTTCTCAGGAAAAAAGGACTTCTTAAAAAGAACGGACTTCTCAGGAAAAAAGGACTCCTTAAAAAGAACGGACTTCTCAAAAAGAAAGGACTGCGTAGAAAGAACGGGCTTCTCAAGAAAAAAGGGCTTCTTAAAAAGAACGGACTGCGCAAGAAAAATGGTGAGTCGGAAAAGTCATCATTTGCGACAGGTCGTTTTATAAATAGTACAAGATCGTAATCCTGAGGAGCATCCAGCTTAACAAGCACCTCGCTTCCTGGCTGTATATCCGTGTTGCCGGGTGCCCGAATTTCAAAAACATCTACATCACCGATTTCATCAAGTGCTGAAAGATAAGACCAGCCACTTTGTAGAGGAAATGCATGTTCTAAATCATTATTTGGTTCATGTCTTTT
>JAOULC010000135.1 GCA_029882215.1 Gammaproteobacteria bacterium
GCTGATACTGCTTTAGATTCTTTCATGGGTGTTGGTGTTACTTTTGCTGCTTCTGACAGCATGTCTGTTAAGGCTGCTTATACTTCTGGTCAGGGTACTGAAACTTCTATGGCTGTTCGTGCAGACTTGTCTGCTGATGCTATGACTGCCTATGGCGAGTACATCTCTAACAGTGCTTCTGCTAATGGTGCAGACATCGGTGTTGGTGGTACTTACGCTATGGACGCAATCGGTGCCTATGCTGATTACGCAATGAACGATAATGCTTCAGACCTTACTGTTGGTGCAACTTATACTGGCGAAGCAGATGCTGTTTCTTATAGCGCAATGTTCGAATACGCTATGGATCTTACAAACTCTGTAAATACCTATGAGTATGATGTAAACGGTAGCTATGCAGTATCTGAAATGATCTCTGCTGGTGCGGGTTACACATTCCGTCATGATGAGTCTACTGAAACAACAGCTCATGTTACTTACACAACTGAAGGTGGAGCAGTTATCGCTCTGAACTATGAAGTTGATACTGGTACTTCTGCTGACGATGGCGATGATGACTACACATTTGATGCAATCGTAGCGTCTGCTTCTTACTCTTTCTAAGTTAAACTTAGTCAGAATATAAAGCTTAAAGCCGGTCTTTGACCGGCTTTTCTTATTTTCAGGCAAGTATTTTTTAAGTTAATATTTTTCATATATTAGTTCTTCCTTTCATTTTTCCTGTTACTTGATATTTAAATGAATAATTCATTGATCTCATAATGAATTATTAGCTTGCTTTCCATTATAATTTTTCAACACGTTTCTTCCTGATGGATATTCGATTAATGGATTCAAAAAGCCGCTATTTAGTTGCTGGGTCATCTTGCGTGCTGCTGGTTTTCGGTTTGTTGTTTGGCACTGTTGGTTTTGCTTCAGAAACTGGTGTTTCTGTCGACATATCGGGTGAATTGAAGTACGCCACGGTATTTAATTTTAAAGATGACAGTCGGTTCAATGAGTTGCAGGATGATATTGAAGGCGATCATCATGAGTTAACCATAGAGGCCAATATTGTTAATGGACCTTTTTCAGGCACAATGCTGTTCGAAGAGGTCGATGATGAAACCGTTGACCCAGCTGATACTGCAGCCTTGCTTGCCCAACAGCATACCTGGCAATTAACGATTGATAATCTGCAGGTTCATGAGGGTGATCTGGTTTTTGGTCAGCTTGACGCCGTAAATACCACCGATGATTATGTCAAGTTGGTTACTGATGAAATAAATGAGGGTTTGGGGTACGACGCCATACTGGGTATTCGCTATTACCATCCGGAAATACCATTTGTTGCCCAGTATGATGCCAACTATGAATCTGAAACCTATTTGCCAGATTTTGAACATGATAACTTTTGGGGTTTGGCGGCCAACTACCTTCACCAGACGGGTGAGTCTGAAATTCATGCAGATATACATATCGCAGATGATCCGGATAATATTATGCGTCCAGTATTTGTGGGTGTTGCGGCAGATATTGATTTGAATCTAAGAAATAGAGCGGTATTGGTATTTCAGCGTGCCTACGATATGACCTATGGTGCTAGGTTTGAGCGACAAACTGAACATAAGTTCTATTATATTCAGTTTGCAGATCCTTCATGGGATGCTCAAAAAGATACTATTACTAAATTAGGTCGTGTTTATGATTCACCCTTCACACCGATGGTTTACACGCTCGAGTTAACGCGCATAGACAAGACGGATCTTTGGTTGGAAATCCGGGCCGACTATCTTAAGCATAAGTAT
>JAOULC010000136.1 GCA_029882215.1 Gammaproteobacteria bacterium
ATTTGCTGTGCCTGAATCGGCTGTATTTGGATCTGATGCGGAAGAGATAGTACGAGCGCTCCTAAACTGAGCGCGAATTATAGCCTATGTCGGCCTGTTTTTTATGCCTTCTGAATAGTTAACTGTAAAAAAGCGTAGAAGACCTGGCCCTCTACGCCATTCATTTTTGATTCTCTGAATCTACGGCATCGACCATGGGGCGACAAGCATGAAGCGAGGTGTCACCGATTGTTCTCAAAAAATCTTGAATTAATGAAATTGTAGTCAGTTGCTGCGGCGTACAGGTGACAGTCTCGACAGAATTCTGCAAGCCCCGAATCGCCAGTACCGCGTCTACCACCATTCGCACCCATTATATATTCCCAATCGCCCGTCGCTGGTGACTGCCCAGTGGCCAGTTTTACCATAATGGTCAGATCAGGATTGCGGTGATCTGCCAGCGCCTGGGCATTGTTAAAACTTTCCTTTAGCAATATGGTTCCCGCCGGGTAGGGAAAGCCCTGGGTGCCACGGTTAACCCCCTCGCCTATAGAGTTAACATAAATCTGTCTGAATGCACTGCTGCCATCATGCACGGAGCCAAGAAAGCCGGTGGGATCCCCAGTGGTAGCATCTGCTGTCACCTTGTACCAGGATAAATAGTTATCCCAGGCACTGGCATCAGGCCCGAGTGGAGATGAGGTAGACATACAGGCGGATAAACTAAGCAGCAAACTCGCCATGACGATGAGTTTTAATTTCATGATCTTTCCTCTCGATTTTGTAATGCCCTAGAGTGTTCGTTTCAATGACTGAAAATATTTTCTATGGATTACTGGCGACTGGCTCTAACAGGATTTTCCAATAGCTCGGCAGAATTCACCGCTTCCCATGTTTCAACCAGCGCCTGCGCATAACTATTTGGAGTCAGGTAGATACAGAATACCGTTAGTATCAACAGTTAGTAACAACAGTGACATTAGCGACGTGGTTTTGGCCGGCGAGTTTTTCATCGATGATCTCATTTGCAACTGCCTGTGCTATCTAAGATCGTGTTTTTGCAAATTCTCTTTCATACACCGGAGAATAATTGTTATTTTTCGCATTTCTCCACAGCCCAGGCTTTTAACATAGCCTGCCAATTTGCGCCCCAGTAACAATATTTCCCGTAAACACAAGAGCTTATCCCGGTAACCATTGATCGTGGGCCGCTTTCCCGTGGTCGCAAAACAGCACATCGTTAGGACAGTGCGTTATTTGGGAAATACTGCCCGACCGCCTGCACCGGTGCTACCATAGCTTCCCGGCCACTCTGGGATAGTCAGCAGTAATCTCGAGAGCAACAGTGATCGGGAGTACTTTTTACTTTCTGAACGGCTGCAAATACTTGCAACTTTTACTGTATTTATATACAGTATTATTTCGTTTTTATGGAGTCAACTATCATGACTAATCGCTGCTGGTGGCCGGGAAACGACCCCCTGTACATTGCCTACCATGACGACGAATGGGGAGTGCCAGTTCATGATGAACGGCTATTGTTTGAATTTCTCTGCCTGGAGGGCCAGCAGGCGGGGCTTAGCTGGATAACGGTATTAAAGAAGCGCGATCACTACCGCAAGTGTTTCAAGAATTTTGATATAGACAAGGTAGCCCGGCTCACAGACAAGACTATTGAGAAGCTGCTTTTAGACACCGGGCTTATACGCAATCGACTTAAGCTGTATTCTATTCGCAGTAATGCTCAGGCATTCAAGCAAGTGCAACTGGAG
>JAOULC010000080.1 GCA_029882215.1 Gammaproteobacteria bacterium
GCTTAAGAAAAAATAAAACAGGCATTGATGCCATTGCTGCGATCAATAATCTGTTTGCCATAGATATTCCGGCGTTGATTATAACGGGTGATACAGCAAGTGACCGGCTGAAGGAAGTGCAGGGCAGTGGTTATCAGTTATTGCATAAGCCGCTGCACCCGTCGAAGTTAAGAGTTTTTTTGCAAAACCTATCGGCTGATAAATAAAGCCTGAATAATCCTGGTGGATATAGCCCATCTTCTGAGCTCGAGAAAATAATAACCGGTAATAAAGGGTGTTTGGCGGTAAATTCAAGTAGATGATTAATGCCGCTGGCATCCGGCAGATTTAGCTCGAGCAGAACCAAAGACAGATCCCTTTCATTAGAAGTAATTTCTGACGCTGCTTTACAGGTTTTAGCTTTTAAAACTTTAAGGTTTTCATCAATTTCTTTGTGTATTATTTCCAGACTATTCAGTAACAACTCATGATCATCAACGAGCAGTGCTTTTATTCCCGTATCCCAGCTATGTAAGTCTATTGTTTGATTTTTAATCATCGATTATATGATTCTATCAAAGAAATCATTTCTTAATCCTAAAAACACACATACACATACTTAATTACAGGTGGTCCGAATATCTACTACCTTGGTCGTAGATATGACCTACTGATGGTGGATATATCATCATAAGATTATTAGGTATCATTGAAATACAAATATTAAAAGATCTGTAAATGTGTCTGAATAGTATGGGGATATATTATTTAACACTAAATTTATATGATCAAATTAAAATAATAAAGCAGGAACACAACATGAATCCTTTTTTGATTAAACAAAATCTTATCATACTTTTCTTATCGCTCACGTTGATAAGCTGCGGTGGCGGTGGCGGAGGTCCTGGTGATAGTGATCGTCCAACAATCTCCGGTGCTATAGCGCAGTCAAATACATATGTCCTTGTAAGCTATAGTGAAGCGATGGGTGTTACTGCTGAAGATGCAGGAAATTATTCGATAGTCATTGATAGCTCAAGCCCCGGTTCAGGTGGCCTAACAGTCTATACTGCAACATTATCTACTGATAAAACCAGTGTGGTATTGAAGACATCTTCACAGGTAGACTCAATAAACTATCGTGTTACAGCTGTTAATGTTAGAGATCTCGCGGGTAATGTGATGGAACAAAGTACTACAGGGTCAGGAGGACTTGTTGACCCGGCCAGTGCTGTCTTTGCTGGTGTTGCTCCGTCTTTACTTGAAGTAACTATGACTTCGGATAGCAATGGAATTATTGGTTGGCAGGATTTAAATGCCAATGGTGTTATTGATGTTGGCGATGGAATGAATGATAGTCAGGGTAGTGCTTTTATATTAAAAGATACCGATGGTAATGGTGTTATTGATAACTGGCAGGATCTGGATGCCAGTGGTGATGTAAGTGCTGGAGATATATTGTCAGGTTTACCGGATACTGATCTGGACGGCCTGATGGATTATCAGGAATCGCAGGGCTGGACAGTCAATATTATACAATTGGATGGCTCTGTCGTTACTAAAACAGTGACCAGTAATGAATTGCTGGCAGATACCGATGGCGATAATCTTTCTGATTTCGAAGAATTTACGAATAATGCCGACCCTCGTAATGCCGACACTGATGGTGACAACATTACAGATTATGACGAATGGAATGTTGTTTTTTCCAGTATGACGGATAAAGACAGTGATAATGATGGTTTACCCGATCTCGATGAATACAGTTTTTATTTCACATCACCTGTTAATGTCGATACTGATGGTGATGGCATAAGTGATGCGGATGAAATAGACAATAATCGTAATCCGAGGATTGCTGATCGTCCTAAATTTTCTATTGATGTGCAAAATGTTAATCTGATACTCGATGAAACCTATAGTTATGTGGATGAAACTCAGACTGCTCAAGAAATCACTTCTTCAAGTACAGCTACCTTAAACAGAGATAGCAGCGTAAGTAATACAAAAACCGATGCAGGTGTAAGTGAATCAACAGGGAATATTGAATCGAGTCTTGAAGCAGGGTTTGACTACACACAAACAAGTAAGGATGTTATAGAAGCTTATGTAATACCACCGTGGAAAGCGATTACAACTATTAGCGGTGGTAAGAGCTGGACGGATTCATCAAGCTGGCAGGCGGAGAAAACAGATGTACAGAGTGCCTCGCAAACCTATGAGGATTCATTTACAAAAGGTGAGACGCTTACCAGTACGTCTACTTTTACACGCAATGTAAATGGTGGACGAATTGCATTAAGTGTTGATATTGTTAATAAAGGTGGACTGACCTTAACTTTTAATGATATCCAAATTTCGGTTTTAAAATATGAAAAAGGTATTTTAGTACCAATCACGACTCTGTCATTACCGTCAGGCTATGGTGCTATTTCGGTTAGCCCGTTAAATGCACTGGGCACAGGTGTTATCTTTGAAGCCAGTGTTGAAGCAAATGTTGTTGAAGAATTAATGAAAAATACGCCTGCGCTTGAATTTCGTGTCGCGAATTATTCATTAGTCGATATTGATGGTGTTAGCTACGCTAATACGGACGAGAGCGTCTTTAATAAAACGGCCGGTATCGTATTTGACTATGGTAACACTGCTGATGCAGAGCGCCACTTAGTTAGCGTAGCAGGTTCTAATGATTCAAATAATGTAGTCGGTGGTGGCTGGCAAGGTGGTGTTACAGCGCAGGGTTTACCGCGAGGGGTTTCTCTGGACTATGCGATGCAAAGCATCTTGGGACTAACGCGTCACTATCGTTATGACACACTAGAGGCTGGAGTTGATGGTGTGCTTGATACTGTTGTTGATAGTCTTACTGACGATATTTTAGAGGGTTCTCATATATTACCGGGTGCCAATGGCTGGATCGATACGCAGCCTGCAGGTGATGATGTTGTTGTTAAAAGCCTGGTTGATAGACAGGGCAGTCCTGCGTTAGCTCAGCAAGGGGTTATCGCAGGTAGTGATGGTTTTGTCAGTACGGAAGCGCTCGGTGATGACGTACAGGTTGTTAATGTTGGTGAAAAAGTACCGTATGGAACCATTGTTGTTTCAGCGGGCGATAATAACATTATTGATTCTATAGTCGACTCAAAAGATATTCTTGAATATGTAGGCGGTTATGAGACCAGTCGAACCTGTCTGGGAAATGCAAGTACAGTCTATGCTGTATGTACTGTTGATAGTGATTGTAATACTGCGCTTGAAACAAATGGATCCTGTAAGGGGCCAGAACGAATAGCACGAATCAATACGCTGCGAGCCGGTGACTATAACCGTGACTGGTTTGTACTAATGAGCGAAGACATCCCAACAGCGGCAAACTTTAATCAAACGATTGTGAAGCCTGGTCAGGTAATTCGACTGGCATTTTTACAGGATCTGGATAAGGATGGTTTAAGTGCACGGACTGAAGCAAAATATGGTTCAGTTGATAGCTCTATTAATGAAATAGATAACAATTCTTTTGGTCCAGGTTTTGATAGAGTGACGGAGCTGGCTAACGGTCCGGGTACAGATGTATTTGCTGATTCAAAAGATACTGATGGCGATGGTATTAATGATTATGCAGAAATCAAAGTGGGCTGGAAAGTTAACCTGCCAACAGAGCTGTTGCAAGTTTATTCTCATCCGGGACTAACAGACTCTGACGGTGATGGGCTGTCAGATTTTGTTGAGAGAGATCTTTCGAGTTATTGTAAGTTAGATGGTTCTGAAACCCGTACAGATGCTTTATGTAGTTTCACCGATTCAAGCAAGACTGTGTTGTCAACTACAACTGTGGGTGCAACTCATCCGCGCTTAAAAGATACGGATAATGATGGTCTTTCAGATTCTGAAGAGTTAACACCCTACGCGACAAGTCGGGCAATTGTTGATGGTGGTAATGGTATTGCTGAATCAGGCCCTGCACAGGGTAGTGATGATCAGGCGTTGATTATCAGTGGCTCATTAATGAAGGCGGGAGGTATTGTTGTTGCGCCAGGGCTTAATAGGTTGCTTCAAAGTACAGCTGGTGGTGATGACACCTCGACTGTATCTGTTAATGTAATGACGGATCCGTTACGCCCTGATACAGATGGCGATAATATCAGTGACGGTTATGAGCTGGTACTGGGTACTAATCCCGCCGTTCAGGATGCACAGGAAACAGCAGATTCGGATAATGACGGTTTAACAGATTATGTGGAGAACTTAGGCTGGAATGTCACGTTAAATGGCAAGGTCTATAAGGTTTACACTGATCCAATAAAGTCAGACACGGATGGCGATGGTTTGCCTGACCTTGTTGAAAGAGAGAGTGGCTCAAGCCCGGTGAGCATTATGGCTTCGGGTTTATTGCCTGCTGTCAATGGTAGTGATTCAGATGGTGATGGGCTTACTGACTATCAGGAGTTTACGAATTTCAGCAAATACATTAATTACGAGCAGACTTATAGCGGATTTTCATTAGTGGATGATGGCTTAACTCACTATAGCTCGTATCCTTTTCTTGCCGATAGTGATGGCGATACTTTAAGTGATGGAGATGAGGTTAATATTCATTCAACAAATCCACGAAATCGTGACACAGACGGTGACATTTTATCCGATGATTATGAGGTGACAAATATGTGGACGGTAGCGCTAGCATCAGGTCAGCTTATTACAGGTGTGTTTGACCCGAATGCAGCAGATGGAGATGGAGATGGTCTAATAGATTACGTAGAGCTGATTCGCGGCACTAACCCGACTTTAGCTAATACCGACGGAGATGTTTACGGTGTCAATGATAAAATGGAATTAGATTTGGGTACCGACCCTCGTGATCCTGATGACCGTTGTGTCGAAGTGGCATACAAAACCGTGAAGTTAAATTCAGGCACCATCAGTTATGATAATGGTGGCTATATAACAGGAAATTATAGCGCCTCTTTACAAGACCGGTTTGGTGTAGATAAAAATACTAATTATATTAATTATAATCAAGTTGAGCAGTGGTTTTCTACTGGCTGGATTTGGTCATTTCCGACAACGGTTTCGAAGCATTATGTGATGAAATCTAATGACAGGGTTCGCTTATATTCTGAAAGAAGGTATCTGGATTATTACGGAGCAGCCTGGAGCGGCTGGGGTAGTAATACTACATTTGTACACCAGACTGACTTTAATGATCCGGCAGATACGGAAGTTGTCATAAGTCATCCTTATACTTATGGTTATATAAACATCGGAACAGCCGGAATTGCTAAACTGATAAACAATACTGTTGCCGGTACCTGTCTGTAGACTTTAATCAAGTGCCCGCTATTGTATATAGCGGGTATTTTTGTTGAGGTGTAGTAAATGTGTACACATGCAGTCATCAATTTATACACATTATGTGGAGTATAGAGACTGCAGAGTTGGTGCTTACAGTAAATATTCAAATGATACCAATATAGTCACGCTGAAAAAAATAAATGATTATGATTATTTTGAAATAAAATAAGGTCAAGTTTATTTTATAAATATCATTTATATTTTAGTGGTGAAATACTCTTCCCTCGAAAAGTGCTTTAGGCATAACTGATTATTGGTTGTGCCTTTTTTCTTGCAGAATTTAAAGATTAATAGTCTTATGTCTTAGTGCTGAAAGGTAACTAAGAAAAGGGGCTGTTTTTTAAAGGCTCTGAGGCGGTTGTTTTTAAAGATAAAATTTCCCCGATATATGATGTGCTGGATTATCTGCTAACGGGTAACAAAGTGGCCTGAAAATTTATAAACGATTTTTTAAGCATATAGCTCAGAATTTCATTGCAATTTTTCAGCCATGGCTGATTTTGTCAATTAGAGCATAATTGTCGATATTGCACTTGTGAACATGGCTTTTTACGAAAAAGAATAAGCGCTATCGATACCGGTGAAACTTCCATGGCATTAACGCACAATATAATTAAGCAGGGAGATATGACAAGGATACCGTGTATTGCGGTATAAAATCATAACCTAAGCAGACAGTTTATACTATTATTAGCCAATTCGAGAGTCCGTACCAGTGAATAGGAATGCACAGTAGTGACTCTTTTACAAAACTTATTAGCTGATACATAAAGCCTGAATAATCTTAGCGGATATAGCCCATCTTCTGAGCCGCCAGAGCGGCCTGTGTTCTGTTGGCTACACCTAATGCTTTCAGTACCGCGGTAATGTGGGTTTTGATCGTGGCTTCAGTGCAGCTAAGATTATTGGCAATTTCTTTATTTGAAATACCCGAGATCAGAAGTTTAAAAACCTCATGCTGTCGCGGTGTCAGATTCAATTTACTTTTTTGAGCATCATGACCGTTTTTGCTTGAAAGTAATTCTTTTGGTATATAGATGCCACCTGCCATAACCAGCCTTACAGCATTAACAATTACTTTTGCTGATGAGGTCTTGGGGATGAAGCCAAGTGCACCGCTATTGAGACATTGCTGCATTTCAACAGGATCTTCTGAACTCGACAAAATAATAATCGGTAATAAAGGGTGCTTGGCGGTAAATTCAAGTAAAAGATTAATGCCGCTGGCATCCGGCAGATTTAAATCGAGCAGAACCAGAGACAGATCTTCTTCATGAGAAATAATTTCAGACGCAGCTTTACAAGTTTTAGCTTTTAAAACCTGAAGGTTTTCATCAATTTCTTTCAGTATTATTTCCAGACTATCCAGTAATAACTCATGATCATCAACGAGCAGTGCTTTTATTCCCATATTCAGCTTTGTACTCCTGTTGCCGATTTTTATTTTTAGAATGCATCATACTACCAAAGTAACAGCTGAAAGACCTTAAAATATTTGTCATTAGTCTTAGTAAATAACACCCATTTACGACTTTAGTCGTAGTTGATGAGACTTTAGGCTGATTGTCACAGATTAGTAAAAACCATAGGATGATTATAGATAAGAATAACTTATAAATGAGCAGTGTTTTGGATCTATTATAGT
>JAOULC010000137.1 GCA_029882215.1 Gammaproteobacteria bacterium
CCTTCCAATGTTGCTGAGAACAATAACGTCTGCCTGGTCTCAGGAGTCGCTTCGGCAATTTTCTTAACATCATCCAGGAAACCCATATCCAGCATGCGGTCTGCTTCATCCAGAATCAGCAATTCAATTTTTGAGAAATCAATGCGATCAGATTTCATGTGGTCAATTAAACGACCTGGCGTTGCAATAATTAAATCAACGCCGCGCTTTAAGCTTTTAATCTGCGCCGGATATGGCACACCACCAACCAGTAAAGCACTGTACAAACGTGTATATTTGCCAAAATCACGGGTATTTTTAACGATCTGATTCGCCAACTCTCGTGTTGGTGTTAATACCAGCACTCTGGGTGCTCGACCTTTGCCACTATTCTCTTCAGAAGCTTGATTTGACTGGATCAGACGATGCAAGGTTGGCAAAACAAAAGCAGCTGTCTTACCTGTACCGGTTGGTGCAGATGCCAGTAAATCCTGCCCTGCTAACGCAAGCGGAATAGACTTGGCCTGGATTTCAGACGGAGTTTCATAACCACAATCAGTGATGGCACGTAAAATACTGGGGTCGAGTTCTAAAGCTTCAAAAGACAAAGGAAAACCTCTGTGAGATGGCGAAATTGAGGCGGCACTATACTTAAAATAGTAGTAAAAAACCAGATAAGAATATTATATATTTGTAATATTAAGATAAAAGGCCCGGCCAAGGCCGATTTTTAGAATTCTTTTAGATTATTTTACCTTTGACCCTAAATTTAAGCAGGGTATCAGTCAGGCTTATAATAACGCTTCAACGTCTCCATCGCCTTGTTAATATCAGCTAATCGCTTATCTGATCCGCCACGATCCGGATGGTTTTTCATCGCTAACTGCCGGTATCTTGCTTTAACTTGTTCATAGTCGACATCATCACCCAGCTCAAGCACAGCCAGCGCTTCAAAGCGGTCTGCCGAGGCTGCATATTTCACCCAAAAACTGTTAATTAAATCTTCAGCAGCAGCTGCATCTGTTTTTTCCAGATTACCGAGATCCAGATAATAACTCCTGAGCTCATCAATGGTTTCCAGGCCGTCCTGCTGGCTTTTGTGATAATCATGACGAATTATTTTCAGCGTACTGATCTGTAAATTAGCTTCTTCGTCACTCAACCAGCGGTCTCGTAACAAATACAAACAATGAAAGACAATAAAATGAACATTGAATAACTGATAAGCATCCTGTAGATCAGCCTTAACTAGCTTATTTTTTTTGTTCTTCTTTAAAACAGAAATCAGTTCATATTCTGAAAGACCTTCAGGGTGCCTTTTTAAGACTTTTTCAATTTCTTTTAACAGCGACTCAATCAACGGATTTCTCTAGTAATACGATACATACACCATAACACTGTTTAAAAAAATATAAATAATGTTAAGGTTAGTTCAGCATTTATTAATGAGAACAGGGTTCATCGTGAAAGGACATTCAACTAAGCTTTCTATTATCTTCACTCTGTTATTATTCTCCGTCACTGCCTGCGATTTATTTGATAATAACAGCCGGCCATCATTTCCTGTACCAGTATCGTGTCACAATGATGATTACAACCAGTACGTTTATGATGTGATGAAACGCTTTTACTACTGGTATGACGAAGTCGACCCTTTCAGTCAGATTGACCCCAAAGACACCATCGCTTATCCGGATGCTCAGTCATTATTAGATGTACTTAAGTTCTACAGCCTCGATCGCTTC
>JAOULC010000081.1 GCA_029882215.1 Gammaproteobacteria bacterium
CTAACAAGTGACTATGGTGTCAAACATTAATTATTTACCCATTTCAGGGTCCCAATAAACACCATCACGTACCATCGAATTTAAAATTACTATCATCTTTCTAACACAAGCAATGATCGCCGTTTTTTTAGGTTTACCTTTCGCTAATAGCCGGTGATACATTTCTTTAAAGACAGGATTACATTGCATGGCCGACATCATGGCCATGAACATGGCTGTCCGTACCTGATATCGACCACCCCGTATTTTACTCTTACCCGTATAGCTACCACTTTCTTTATTGATGGGTGCAACACCGACTAAAGCAGCGGCTTGTTTGTTGGTAATGTAACCAAGCTCTGGCATATTGCCAAGCAAGTTAAACGCCACGACATTACCAATACCAGGCATACTTTGAATAATGTCATTTTTAATTTTATATTCATCACAGCTTTCAATGAGTTTAATCAGTTTAAGATCAGTCTTTTTAATCTGATTTTTAATCGCCGTTAGAATGGGTTTTATAAATCCTGTGATTTCATTTGGCATAATCTGAAGCCTGTTTTTCTCCATGGTTTGCATGGTCATTAATTGCCTTCTGCGAGCTAATAAATCACTCATCAGGCGCATTGACTCTGGTTTTAGTTCAGACAATGCGGGTTTAATCGCTTCACCATAATGCGCAATTAATTTTGCATCTAATGGGTCTGTTTTAGCCAATTGGCCAATTGCCCCAGCAAACTTTCTGACATGGACAGGATTAGCCACCACAAACGGTAACTTGTGTTTAGAGCATGCAAAGATAAAAGCATGCTCAAGTCGACCAGTCGCCTCAATAATAATGCGTGTCGGTTTATGCTGTTTAATAATATTAATGGATTCTTTAATACCTTTTTCATCATTCATTACACTGAAAAAAATATCTAACGGACGAATATAAATATCGAGTTGATGTTTGCCAGTATCGACACCGATGTTGATTTCTTTTTGATTAATTTTGCTATTCATAATAAGCTGACTCTGCCTTGCTGATACGGGCTCGAGGCCCAGTTGACTATCCGAGTTTAAATGCTTGGAGTCCTATCCCGCGTTCGTGCTTGTTAACGGTCTCTCAAAAGAGGAGCCAGGCGCTCGTCGAACTACGGAATAGAAAGGCTTTAGTTGCTGCTAAAGCTTGGGCCTCACTTTACCCAATGAGGGAGTTATTATCCATACAATGCGCTCGTGTAGGACGCTCCTTGCGTCGCGCCACAAAGCTTAAACGTTATGTGTAAGAAGTAATGAACAGAGTCATACAAAAAGACAGCACTGGATGCGGAATTGCTTGTGTAGCAATGATTAGTGGCAATAAATACATAGATGTAAAGAAGAAACTATTATCCTTTTCTGGTTTTACTGAAGACGGTGACTTTTATACAAATGCATCTGAACTAAGGGCGTTATCCTCAGAGTTTAATGTAACTCTTGGGAAACGCATGAGTAAGTTCACTAGTTGGTCAAATATACCTGATAAGGCTATTGTTGCTATAAATTATAGAGAAGGTGAAGATGGTGCTTCTTGGCATTGGGTGGTTTTCTGTCGTAACAAAAATAACGAGTTTTTTATTGACCCAAAGAAAGCAATTAAGACACATAAGAGAACAGACTTTGGTAGAGTAAAAGTTAAATGGTATCTACCAATTATAAAAAAACTAAACAAGACACCCACTTTAAGAAAAACATATAACAATAACTCGGTTAAATGAGGCTTGTGATTCTTCAGCTATTTTTTTTATAATATTTTCTAATTAAAGTGGATTTTCACTTAAATTAACAAATAACAGACGAGTGTGTTTTCAGAATACTATCTGAGGAAGGAAAAGGTTTGTTGTTGGTTGCTAAGTTAGTAATTTCAAACAGGGTTTTAATCCCGGTGTTCGGATGTAGCCCAAAGCTTTACAGGTTTGCTTGAGTTTATAGGCTGAGCCTACAAAGCCTTTGAACTGGCTTTCAAAATGCTGTGTCATGTAATACCAGTGTTTGGGTTCAATGTTTAGTCGATTAAGAATCGACGGTAACTCATTATTTATAAACCCTCGTTTATCATCTCTCATAATTCGCCCCGTCCAATCGACCAGATTCAATATAATCTGTTAAACGAAAGGGAAGACCATGAGGCATTTCTTTTCTTGGATTGCCTACAAATGACATTAATTGTTTATTTTGCTGGTTAGGGTGATTGGGTATTGTGACAGTTTGAGATTTAGTAATGCGTTTTTTAATCGATGTATAGTCTGATGTCTCAGGTGCAGTAGAAATAGCGGCTCGAATTGGATTTAAATCAACATAGGCCATACAAGCTGCCAGTGCGCTTTCATCTAACAGTGCCTGGCACTTGTAACGGCCTTCCCAGAAGCGACCTGTGCAGTTATCTTCCTCGTTAGATTGACGTGCAATGGCTTCATTCATACAGCGCATGAACCAACTGATATCCATTAAGCGAGCACGCCAGGTATCAACCTGATTATTAAGAGCGGTTAACTCGGCCTTGCTGAGTGCTTCATTGCGCAGGAATCGTTGAGATAACAAAGAGCCTTTAAACAGTTGGTGCCATCGGCAAATAACATCATCAGTTGATAATGATAAGGCCTGTTCTTTGTGTATGTGTAATACCACATGGTAGTGATTAGACATCACGGCGTAAGCACAAAGGTCAATACAAAATATTTGAGATAGCTCTAACAGTTTGTCTTCAATCCACTGACGACGGTGTTCGAAACTATTGCCGGTAACAGAATCCTTACCACATAAAAAGGCGCGACGAACACAACGAGAGATGCAGTGATAATAGGGCGTAGCATCTAATGAAATTTGTGAATAACGAGGAAGCGGCATGATCATCTCCTTGATCAGTTAAATCCATGTTGTATAGGTTAATGTTGGTGAGTATAGTTGTCAATTGTTGAAGTGGGTGTCCAGATAGCTACATAACAATCCGTTGAAATAAAAAAGTTCAGTGAGAAATGAGAATCATTTAGTGTTAGCGTTAGACCTGATTTTTTACGTTAAGTCTCTCTTTAAAAAAAGTTGTCATGGTTTGATTAACCGCAAAACTATTTTGGAAATAATATTTTATAGTGAACCTGCTATAGGTGTTGCAATGGATAATAGCATTCGCAATGTGGGGAATTGAATTTAAACTGTCGCAGAATCGTATGCTATTCAATAAGTGATACTACTTATGGTGAGCCAGGCCTTAAGGTTAAGGTGTATATAAAATTTAATAATCTGACTTTGGAGCCTGTTCCGGTCAGCTGATCGGTTTAAGTTAGCTTGTAGTTCATGAGCCAGTGCAATCCCTTAATAAAAAATGCTATAGAGGGAGCTTGTCATGAACGCATCGTACCTATTCAAACACTCATGCTTTTTCTTTTTTTCTTCTCGACTGCTTGCCGTAATATTGAGTGTGCTATTAGCCGCTTGTGGTAACAGTGGTAGTTCAAATAATACCCCGGCAAACAGCGCACCAACCGCAGGTAGTGTCAGCATCATTGATGATAACGGCGGCGATGCGGTGGTTGGCGATAATCTCACCGGGCATTATATCTATGCTGATGCAGATGGCGATGTTGAAGGAAGTTCTGCCTATCGCTGGTTACGCAATGGTACAGCCATTAGTGGCGTTACGGCATTAACGTATACTCTGGTTGCGGCCGATAGTGGTCAATCAATTAGCTTTGAAGTTACCCCCGTCGCCACGGCTGGTACCACCACCGGGGCTGCGCAAACCTCCGGCGCAATCACTGTTATCGGTTCGGCAAGTATCAGCCTTTCGATAAATTTTGGCATTAAACAACTGCAATTTAGCTGGACGGCGGTTACAGGCACCACTCATTATAAACTGATGGAAAATCCAGATGGGGCATCTGGCTTTACTCAGGTGGGACCTGACATTACTGGCACATCTTCTAATCTCGAGATAGCGGTACATCGCCATAACTGGCCGAATGCGCGCTATTTGGTACAAGCTTGTAATAGCAGCGGCTGTATTGACTCGAATGAAGTTAATACTCTCGGCAGTGTGTTATCTGCTATTGGTTATATCAAGGCATCCAATACCGGGGAAAATGATGAATTTGGTGCCGCTTTAGCCTTAAGTGACGATGGCAGTACTCTGGCGGTAGGGGCTGCCATGGAAAATGGTGATGATAGCGGCAGTTTTGACTCTGCAGGTGCGGTCTATGTCTACAGCAACAGTGGAGGCAGTTGGAGCCAGCAAGCTTATCTTAAAGGAGACAATACCGGACAAGGTGATTTGTTCGGAACCTCGGTTGCCTTAAGTGCCGATGGTAACACTCTTGTTGTGGGAGCCGTCGGCGAATCTAGCATTGCCACAGGAGTTGGCGGTGATGAAAACAATAATGATGCGTTTCGTGCTGGGGCGGTTTATGTGTTTAGCCGCAGTGGCAGTGCCTGGAGTCAGCAGGCCTATATTAAAGCTAGCAATACACAGGGTAATGATTATTTTGGAAAATCGGTGGCATTAAGTAATGATGGTAATACACTGGCGGTAGGTGCCGACTGGGAAGATGCAGATGATTCAGGTAGTTATATTCATTCCGGTGCAGTCTATATCTTTAGCCGCAGTGGCAGTGCCTGGAGTCAACAAAGCTATCTCAAAGCATCGAATGTTGGGGCATACGATTTATTTGGTAGCGCACTGGCAATCAGTGCCGATGGTAACACGTTAGCAGTTGGCGCCTATTCTGAAGACAGTGATGCTACTGGAGTAGGTGGTAATGAAGGTAATGTTAATGCATTTCTTAACTCTGGCGCGGCCTATGTTTTTATCCGTACCGGTAGTGCCTGGGCTCAGCAAGCCTATATTAAAGCCTCCAATACCAATAGAGATGATTATTTTGGTTTTAGTGTTGCCTTAAGCGGTAGTGGTAATACTCTGGCAGTAGGAGCCTATTTAGAAGACAGTGCAGCCACTGGTATAAATGACACGGTAGTAGGCGGGGCAGATAATAATATGTTCAGTGCCGGGTCAGTTTATGTCTTTAGTCGAAGTGGAGCTGCCTGGAGCCAGCAAGCTTATGTCAAAGCTTCCAATAGCGGAGTGGTTGACTACTTTGGCCGTGCTGTGGCGCTAAGTAATGATGGCGCTACTCTGGCTGTGGGTGCATTTCAGGAAAGTAGTGAGGCGACCGGAATTGATACTGATGCGACAGGCAGTAGCGCAGCGCAGCAGGACGATAACGCAACTTTTTCTGGTGCTGCATACGTCTTCACCTACTCGGGCAGTAGCTGGAGCCAGCAGGCCTATGTCAAAGCCAGCAATACCGGCAGCGATGATCAATTTGGAGGGTCAGTAGCCTTAAGTGATGATGGCAACACTCTGGCGGTGGGTGCTCTCTGGGAGGCAGGCAATGCGACAGGCCTTGACGGTGACCAGCTGAATAATGATGCGCTTAATGCAGGGGCAGCATATTTGTATTAAGCAGAATTCAGGCTTGGTTAGTTGCTTGATTAATCGTATTAGGGCATCAAATATGTTGTTGTGGAATGACGCTTTTTAACAACAGTTATAAAGCGTTTTATTGGGGCACCGAGTGTGAAGTTAGCCTGATATTTAGCTCAACACAGCCACGGGTAAACTAACTGGACAAGCTAACAATATAACTAGAGGCGAGCATGAGTTAATAAGGGCTTGTCTTCTTATCGTCGTTTTTCCCAGTCTGTCTTCCAGTCTTATTGTGGCATGTTTGAGGTCCGTTTTTTCGTTATAGTAATCTTGCCCAACTAAACTAGGCACTCACATTAAGAAAAACATATAAGAATAACTCGCTTGAATGAGGCTTATGATTCTTCACCTGTGGTTTTTATAATATTTCCCATTTAAAGTAGCTTTTCACTTAAATTGACAAATAACAGATAAAAGGTGCCGGAGGGATTAAATTTTGACCAGTTGTGATCACTCGATATTTTGAAAAAAATGATAAAAGTGTCGAAGGCATTAAGTTTCATTCTCCAGCGCCTTTTTTATTAAACTAAACTTTTAATCGTCATTATGATGTTTGTAAAGATCACTACCCGGTCGTAGTTTTTAGTTGTTAGAAATAATAAAGTACAGGCTGAGCCTAACTGTATACAATTTGTAGATTGAACTGGTTAAAGTGTGAAATGTAAACTGCTGCAGAGTTATGTAAAATTTGAAAAAGGCTAAGTTTGTTCCCTAGCTCAATATTTTTGTTTATGATGATCCGTTTGGCGACTAGTAATGAAATGATTCTTTAATGAAGTTTGTAAGTTACAACGACTGGAGCCAACTACCGGAGAGTGCTCGCGCGCTGTTTGAGCAGGCAGAGGGTGAGAGCCTCTTTTTCTGCCGTCAGTGGTTTGAGTGTGTGGCTGCCACTGCGCTGCAAGCTGATGATAATATAGTGCTGGCCTGTGTGCTGTCCGGTGATAAGGTGATGGCCATACTGCCGCTGATGGAGAGTGCCAGCAATAACATCTGGTACTCACTCAGCCACGGCTTTACTCCGCATTACAGCCTGTTACTTGCGAATGGTGAGCAAGAGCGCATTCTCACGTGCCTGGCGCGGGCCCTGAGTCAATTGCCGCTGAAGGGTTTGCTGTTGCAACCGGTTGCCAACGATGACAGCAAGTTAAGAGTCTTACAGAAGTGCATGACAGCAGCCGGCTTTAACTGTGACTATGCATTTCGCCACTATAACTGGGTTTACCGGGCGCAGGGGCAGTCATATGCGCAGTATATGGCCGCGCGTCCGGCGCAGTTGCGTAATACGATTAGCCGTAAAAAACGTAAACTTGAACGCGAACACGGTTATGAAATTCGTCTTTTTAT
>JAOULC010000138.1 GCA_029882215.1 Gammaproteobacteria bacterium
TGACGAATAGCAAAATACCGCAGATACTGCTACTTGCATATCTCGGCGTATTTATTGTCTGTGCTATTGAACCTTATGACCGTTCAGTGTGGTGGGCAGAAAACATTCCGGTGATAGTGATTGTTGCCTTGATGATTGTGTATTGGAAACACTATCGTTTTAGTAACGCCAGTTATATCCTGATGTCGATCTTTATTTTTCTGCACACGATAGGCGGTCATTACACCTTTGAACGCGTGCCATTTGAATTTGTCAGCAACTTGTTTGGCTTTGAGCGTAATCACTATGACCGCATGGCCCATTTTAGTGTTGGCTTTTATGCCTACCCCATCGCTGAGTTATTACTGGTCAGGGGACTGGTGCACTCCAGGCTAGTGTTGTACCTATTCCCTGTGTTTTCCATCGTGACTGTTGCCGGCGTGTACGAGATCATCGAGTGGTGGTATGCGGTTTCTGCTGATGAGGCCGCTGGTATTGCTGTGCTGGGATCGCAGGGGGATATCTGGGATGCGCAAAAAGATATCCTCGCCGATACCCTGGGCGCCATAACCGTAATGTCAATCTTCTCTCAAGTTTATCGTCAGCAATTGGCGGCGATTCAGATAAAAAGCTGAATATCTGCCGTTTGGTCGGGATATCAAGAGATGCCATTTGCAGTATCGTATATAATCGCCAGCAACCACATCATATAACCCAGACCATGCTTCCCTGTGACGAGAGATGGAAATTAAAAAAGCGAATAATCTATCTTGCCCGCTGTGTGGTCTGCTGCTTCAGCTCAGCGAAAAACAACATGTTTGTTTAAATGGCCACAGCTTTGACATTGCCCGCCAGGGTTATGTCAACCTTCTACCGGTGCAGCAGAAACGTTCCAAAAATCCGGGCGATAGCAAGGAAATGATTGTTGCCAGGACTGAGTTTCTTAATACAGGTCTGTACCAGCCAATCGCTGAGCGCTTTAATGAACTTTGCCATGAATTGACAGTTGGTCATAAAGATGAAAGTGAAGGTGTTTGCCTTGTAGATGCCGGCTGTGGTGAAGGTTATTATCTTCAAAGCCTGTTAAGTCACCTGGAGCGTGCAGGGACTGAACGGGAAGTTTCGTTTATTGGTCTGGATATTTCAAAACCGGCAATTCTTGCGGCATCTAAACGAAGTAAGAAAATAAGCTGGCTAGTCTCATCAAACAAACAACTGCCGGTGTTGCCGGGGACGGTCGATATTATTATTTGCATGTTTGGTTTTCCGGTTTATGAGAGTTTCAAAGAAAGCCTTAAACCCGGCGGTAAACTAATTCTTGTGGATGCAGGGCAGGATCATCTGCTCGAGTTAAGAAATATCATTTACCCGTCAGTCAATATGTCAGACGCATCGGATCTGGCTGGGGCAGAAAAGTCCGGCTTTGATATGTATAGTGACTCGCGGCTGACATACGCAGTCAATAATGTCCCCAACGAGCAACTAATGAACCTTTTACATATGACGCCCCATTTTTTTCGGGCCAGTCAAGAAGGTAAGCAGGCGGTCAGTCAACTGCAGAGCATTGATTTAACTGTCGATGTGGTTTTCCGGGTGCTGCACGCCAGTCACCCTTGTTAATTGATTTTACTTACACAAATGAGCCATCAAGCTAAATGAAAAAAGTCGCTATCTTTGTTGATGTACAAAATATTTATTACACGACTCGCCATACCTATGGATGTAATTTTGAC
>JAOULC010000139.1 GCA_029882215.1 Gammaproteobacteria bacterium
GGCGTTTTTTAATTCAAGCACTGATTATTTTTTTCAAATGGAGGACGTGCGTCTATTTTAAACAATTAATGTGATTCAGTGAATTGAAATATGGATTATTTTAGTAGAGCTGGATGGAGAGTGGTAATAAATTCTTCGTGATAGAAATGTGATCTTTTGGTGATTTTGACGTGATGTTTTGGACATAAGCTAATTATGTTGAAACATAAATCGATTTTAAAAAATTAGACTAAAAGGAAAATCACATGAAAATGAATATGCAAAAAAGCTTAATGTCGATGGCATTGGCTATGGGTGTAAGTGTAACAAGTTTGGCGGCCAATGCGGCAATGTGGGATGTAACTGTCACAAATTTAACCAATGGAAATCATTTTACACCTTTATTAGTAACGGCTCATAGCAGTACTGAGAGCTTGTTTACAACTGGTGCAGCGGCAGGTGTTTCGCTACAAAGCATGGCCGAGTGCGGCGATTTAAGTGGTTTAATAACTGATATTGGTGGTGAAGATGCAGACACCATTGCGAATCCGGTTGGGGCTACAAACGGAAATTTACTGGCTCCGGGCTCTAGTACCACAGCAATGCTAACGACGACGAATACACATCTTTCTATTGTTGGGATGATATTGCCATCAAACGATGGTTTTATCGGATTAGGTTCAGTTGAAGTGCCTACAGCGGCTGGTACTTACACATACTATGTTAATGGCTATGATGCTGGTACAGAAGCAAATACCGAGCTGAAAGATACGGCGGAATCATGTGCAATTAATCAGGCTGGTTATCCTGGTGCGCCAAGTGGCAGCGAAGGAATGAATGGCACAGGTATGGTTGGCGTTGACAGCAATACAATGGTGCATATTCATCGCGGTGTTTTAGGCGATAGTGATGCGACAGGCGGATTAAGCGACCTGGACAGCACTGTTCATCGCTGGCAGAACCCAATGGCAAAAGTGACAGTCACAGTTAAATAAGGAGCTGAATTATGAATGTATTCAAACATCCTTTAAACGGCACTTTGTCTCTATATTTTAAGCAAAGAGTTAAGCAAGGAGTTAAGCTTGGTGCTAAATTAGGAGCTGCATCAATTTTATCTCTATCATTAGTCGCCTGTTTTCATGGTGAAGATGACTCAGACGATATGCCGATTGAAGCAACATATAAAGTGACGGTTAGTAACTTAACAAACGGTCAGCCTATGACGCCAGTTGCTGTTGTTATTCATAAAGCAGGCTATCATGGATGGACATTAGGAAGTGCAGCATCTACCGGGCTGGAAAAACTGGCAGAAGGTGGTGCAACTACAGACTTTATTTCAGAAGCAGCTGCCAATATGTATGTAATGTCTACCGATGTTGCAGGCAGTGCCCCTTTTGGTCCTGGCGGAACAGCAACGGTAAACGTAAAAGCAAACTATAACAGTGGTTTGAAAATGTCTGTTGCATCAATGCTGGCAAATACCAATGATGCGTTTACCGGACTGGATGCGGTAGATATTGGATCTTTAGCTGCTGGAGAATCAATGACAATGATGAGTCATGTGTTTGATGCAGGCACTGAAGCAGACACTGAGTCAGCAGGCACACTTGCTGGTCCAGCAGATGACTCAACTTCGGCAGATAAAGCATATCTGGCTGCCCGAGATGATTCGCATGACTTTGTGACGATCCATCCTGGAGTGGTAACAAAGGATGATGGC
>JAOULC010000038.1 GCA_029882215.1 Gammaproteobacteria bacterium
CCACACGGGTAATACCGGCATCATCCGGTGTACCACGGTTAAATGTTACATATTCGCGGATTGTATTACGATCGCCGACTTCAAGCCTGGTATCTTCACCGTTATATTTAAGATCCTGCGGCTCTTCACCGATTGATGCAAACTGAAATATTCGGTTGTCTTTACCAATTTTAGTCGGTCCATTGATGACAACATGTGGCCCGATCCAGGTACCTGACCCGATCTCGACATTGGCACCGATAATACTGTATGGTCCAATATCGACATCATCAGCAATCGATGCTGTCGGATCAATTATCGCGGTCTGATGTATCACTGATTTTTTTCTCTCGCTGCGCCCATTAATGTCGCAGAAGCAGCCAGCTCATCACCAACATAAGCTCCTGCTTCAAATTTCCAGATTCCTCTTTTTTCTTTTAGCAGCTTCACTTTTAAATGCAACTGATCACCCGGTATCACCTGACGTTTAAAACGTGCATTATCGATACCAACAAACAGATACAGATTATCCGCACCCGGTGCCTGCTCCATAGACTGAAAAGCAAGAATACCGGTTGCCTGTGCCAGTGCCTCAAGAATTAAAACACCCGGCATGACCGGATATTCTGGAAAGTGACCCTGAAAAAAAGGCTCATTCATTGAGACATTTTTAATCGCATGCAGTGTTTCATTTTCTTTATAGTCAACAACCTTGTCGATAAGCAAAAAAGGATAACGATGAGGCAAAAACTTCATCACTTCGTAAATATTTAACTCTTTCAAGGACGGCTCTCCTGTCTGATATGGTTTGGTTTTATGTTAAACACAAAAATTAAGTTTTGTTCTCTAAATCGTGTAACCGCCTAGAAATGACATCCAGTTGCTTGAATCTAACGCTGTTTTTGCGCCAGCTAGTGGTTTCTTCAAATGCTGTGCCTGAAGAATAACTACCCGGCTTTTTAATCGATTTGGTTATTAATGACATCGCTGTAACATGTACATGATCAGCCAGTTCTATATGACCAACGATGGTACACATGCCGGCTATTGTACAATACTTTCCGATAACCGTACTGCCGGCAACACCCGAGCAGCCGGCGATGGCAGTATGTGCACCGATGCGGACATTGTGGGCAATCTGAATTTGATTATCGAGTTTTACACCGTCTTCGATAACCGTGTCAGCAATCGCGCCCCTGTCAATCGTCGTAGAGGCGCCGACTTCAACATCATCACCGGTAACAACTCCACCGGTTTGTGGTACTTTAATCCACTTGCCATTATCTTGCGCAAAGCCAAATCCGTCAGCACCGATAACAGCAGCAGAATGAATAATATTACGTTTACCAATCTCGCATCCATGATAGATCGAGACATTGGCATTAATACGTGAGCCTTCACCGATTCGACTGTGCTTGCCAACATAGACACCCGCCACCAATAAACAGCCGGCTTCAATAACCGCTCCGGCTTCAATCACTGTATTGGGCCCGATATAGCAATCATTGCCAATTTTTGCTGTGGCATGGATAACAGCTGTCGGGTGGATCTCAGCGTCCGGGCTATCTGGCGGAGATAACAAAGCAGCCACCTGTGCATAGGTAGCATAGGGATTTTTACTGACGAGTGAAGCACCATTAAAACCGTCAGCCAGTGTTTCATTCAGAATAACAGCGGACGCCTGGCTTTGTGCAAGGTGTTTTTTGTACTTAGGGTTCGCACAAAAACTAATACTACCGGCTGTTGCTGACTGCAATGGTGCAACCGCTTCAATCTCTAAGCCGGAATAACTCTCATTATTTAGCGGCACTCCTGTGCGGGATGCTAACTCACCAAGCGTGTATTTCATTATTTCTTTTTAGGCTCTGCCTGACTCTTTAATTGCTTGATGACATCTTCAGTAAGATCAAACTGTTTCTTAGTAAATGCTACGCCTTCACTAAAAATCATGTCATAGCCTTGCTCTTCAGCAATTTTATTAATAATTTGCCTTACAGTAGAACGAAATTCAGCTAAAGCCTGATTTCTGGCATCTTCAATTTCGTTTTTCATTCTGGCTTCTGTTTCTCTGATTTCCTTTACCGAGGCGATGTATGATTTCTGAGCCTCTTCTTTTTGAGACTTCGACAGGATCAGTTCATCTTTTTTTAATTTTTCCTGGCTTTCCTGTATTGATTTACCCATCGCCTGTAGCTTGATTTTTGAAGCATCCAGCATGTCTTTTAATTTATTATTAATCACCACAGCTTGCGGTGCATTTTTAAAAATTGCATCAACACTGACAACACCAAGCTTTAAGTCTTTTGCCTGTACGCCGGTTACAACGCACAGTGCAACTAACAGACCCCATAATATTTTTTTCATTTTATTTTCCATCATATATATTGTTTACAAACCCGGACTAAAAGAAAGATCCGATACTAAACTGGAAGGTCTTTTTATTGTCATTCGGATCATTTGACAAGCCTCTGGCCCAGCTAAATCTCAGTGGCCCGATAGGCGCCAGCCAGACATATGAAACACCAACCGAATCCTTTAATTCAAAGAAAGCATGAGCCAGATCAGTTTCTTGTCTGTCAAAAACATTACCGGCATCATAAAACACGCTCATTCTAACTGACGCAGGCGGTGTCTCCATAAACGGTACAGGAAAAATCCACTCTAATCCAGCCACAAGGCTTAAATCACCACCGACAGAGCTGCCGGATGCTGTATCGTACGGCCCCAGAGAATTGGTCTCATAACCCCGCACAGAATGTAAGCCACCGGCAAAAAATCGCTCAAAGAACGGCAGTTCACTGGTATCACCGTAGCCGTCACCTAAACTGACTTTACCCCGCAGCAGTAACGTATTCTCCCCGCCCAGGTTAAAGAAGAATTTAGAACTATGTACCAGCTTATAAAAGCTAAGATCGCCCCCCGGTGCCGTCATATCTAACGATGTTGCATGAATCAGGCCCTCATCGGCAAAGATGGTACGGTTACGAGTATCGTGTGAGTAGCTAGCCTGCAAGGTAATATTTTCAAAATAATCGCCGTTCTGGTCAACAAAATCAATATACGACTGCGCAACACTCGTCTCGGCCAGCGTCAGATCAACCGTTTCTATACCAAAACCAAGACTAAAACGGTCATACTCTGAAATAGGCACACCATAGCGCAACTGTATCTTCGCGGTATCAATCAGGTAATTACTGATCAGTTCCTGACTGGCATCCCGTTTACGATAATTCACTTCAAAGGTACGGCTTATACCATCAACCGTATAATAAGGATCCGTATGACTCACACTATAAACAGTATTCGCATCACTGGTGTTAATCGCCAGATTTAAACTCTGACCTGTGCCGAATAAATTATCCTGAGTTAAACTGGTACCAAATACCACACCTTCAACCTGAGAATAGCCCGCAGAAATATTAAAGCTGCCTGATAATCTTTCTGCGGTCGTAATATCAATATCAACCTGATCATCGGTACCGGCAACCGGTGTTGTTTTTAGCGAAACATTCTCAACAAACTTTAAACGTTGTAAGCGGATTTTAGAGCGGTTCAACGCGGTGGTATTGAGAGCGGCTCCTTCCATGAGGCGCATTTCACGTCTCAGCACTTCATCCCGGCTCTTACTGTTACCGCTAAAGTTAATGTGCCTTACATAAGCTTTTTTACCGGGCCAGACGATATAGGTTAACTTGACAGTCTTCTTATCTTTATTTTGCTCAGGCACAACCTGAACTCTGGCAAACGCATAGCCTTCATCACCAAGCGTTTTACTAATCGCCGTTTTACCGGTTATCATTGAAGCATTAGAAAAAACATCCCCCGGCTTAAGCACAATATTTTCTCTGATCTGCGCTTCAGGAAAAATATAATCCCCTGTTAAGGTCACGTCTTCTACATGAAACTGTTCACCTTCACTGACATTAATCGTGATGTAAATGTCTTTTTTGTCGGCTGAGATACTCACCTGAGTGGAGACTATCTTAAAATTTATATAACCCCTGTCCTGATAATATGACTGCATCAGCTGCTGATCACCGGTTAATACCGGGCGGGAGTACTGATCCCCGTCAAAATCAATACCCAGAACTGTTTCAGGTTGCTCAAGTGTAAAAAGATCCAGCAACTGTTCATCAGTAAATACTGTATTACCGACAATATTGATTTGTTTAATTTGAGCCGCCAGACCTTCCGATATCTTAATATTAATATTGACCCGGTTATCTTTCAGCTCTTCGACTTCAGTTGTAATCTTGACGCCGTATTTACCATGCGAAAAATACACCTGTTGCAGGTTCTTTTCTAATAATTCAATCAGTGAGCGATGATAAGAACGCCCGGACTGAATACCCATGTCCTTTAGTGCTGCTTTTAATTGTGCATCATCAACATCTTCATTACCGTCGAAATTAACTTCAGTAATAGCGGGGCGCTCTTTTACATTAAGGATAATCCGGGTATTTTCTTTTTTAAGCTCGATGTTTGAGAAGAAGCCGGTTTTATGCAACTCGTGAATGATCTTTGCCGCATCATTTGTATCAAATGTACTACCCGTCTGAACAGGCAAGTAATTTAAAACAGTGCCCTGATCAATCCGCTCAAGGCCGGTAATCGTGATACCTGAAATTTTAAAAGTTTCTGCATACACCAGTGGCACACTCAGACCACAAAACACAAGTGCTAATATTGTTTTTTTAAATAACATCAGGAGAAAATTCGTTGTATATCGTTAAAAATAGCTATTGACATCAACATCAATAACAACATCATGCCTACTTGCTGACCATATTGCTGAAATCTATCTGACAGCGGTTTGCCTTTTATAAATTCAAGCAAATAATACAGTAAATGTCCGCCATCGAGTACTGGTACCGGTAATAAGTTTAACACCCCAAGACTTACCGAAATAACAGCCAGAAAGCTCAAAAATTGCACCAGACCAATACTGGCTGTTTCACCGGCAAATTTAGCGATGGTTAACGGTCCGCTGATATTTTCAAGTGCGGCATCACCGATGAGCATTCTGCCCAGTACTTTGAGTGTTAACACTGACATTGACCAGGTTTTCTCGATGGCGACGCCTATTGCAGGCAATGCTGAATACTCTTCTGTGGTATAAAGTTTTTCAGCAATCGACTCGGGGCGCTCAAGATAAATACCGATATAACCTTCATCCTCACCGGCTGCATTTTTGCGACTGGCTGGTGTAAGCTCTATTGCCTTTTCTTCTCCGTCACGCAGCACGACCATCGTGATCAGTTTCGCCGGGCTGGCCGAGATAAGCTTAACCGTTTCGGCCCAGCTCGATACTCTGTCTGAGTTAATAGCAACAATCACATCCTTAGCTTCAACACCCGCCTTTTCAGCCACACTATCAGGCACTGTTTTGCCGACTACCGGCGGGATCACCGGCACCCAGAGACGAAAGCCCATTTTTTCAATCGGATCGCCTTCCGTCTTAAGAATTTTATTATCGCCGATCGACAGTGTACGGATTTGTTCTGCATTATTGCTATCAATAACACTGATATCAATCGTCTCGCTGGAGAGCGCAGCCTCCATCATGGCCAGTCTGAAACCTGTCATGGTGATGATTTTTTCATCATTAACGCTGACAACTTTATCTTCCGCTTTAAAGCCAGCAGCTGCAGCCAGTGTATGCGCAGCCGGAGCAGCTATTCTTGGTTGTATCGCTGAAAGCCCCAGAACAAATACACACCAGTAGAGAGCAATAGCTAACAGGAAGTTAGCCAGCGGCCCGGCAAAAACGATTGCCGACCTGACCAGTAGTGACTGGTTGTTAAAAGCCCGGGGCTTTTCTTCCTCACTCACCTCCTCGACCCGCTCATCAAGCATTTTTACATAGCCACCCAGCGGTATTAATGCGAGCGAGAATTCAACCTCATCCTGGTACTTACCCACTTTTCTTTTATAGGTATAAAATGCCTTACCAAAGCCCACTGAAAAACGCTGTACTTTTACGCCCAGCTTCAGTGCAACCCAGAAGTGTCCAAATTCATGAAAGGTAACCAGAACACCCAGCGCAATTATAAAAAATAATAAGTTGTTAAAAAAATCAGCCACACATTTAACCTTTCAGTAATCGTGATGTTATTTAAGTATTAATTCTTCAGCATATAAGCGAGATTCATGATCTGCTTTTAACACCACATCAAGATTTAAAGCATCTTCGATAGTGGCATGACTTAATACTGCTTCAATAATATGAGGTATCTGTAAAAAACCAATCTTTTCTTGCAGAAATGCTGCAACAGCCACTTCATTAGCCGCATTTAAGACCGTTGTCGCAGTACCGCCTCTGTGCATGGCTTCATAGGCCAGCCGCAAACAGGCAAAACGCTGCATATCAGGTTTTTCAAATTCAAAGTTTGCGACCTCGAAAATATCCAGAGGTTCCACACCTGACTCTATTCTTTCTGGCCATGCCAGCGAATGAGCGATGGGGGTTCTCATATCAGGATTGCCCATTTGCGCAAGCACTGAACCGTCTATATAAGAAACCATTGAGTGAATAATACTTTGCGGGTGAACCACAACCTGAATCATATCCGGCGTCGTATTAAACAGCCAGCAAGCCTCAATCACCTCAAGACCTTTATTCATCATAGTGGCGGAATCGACTGAAATTTTCTGTCCCATAACCCAGTTAGGGTGAGCAACAGCCTGGGCAGGAGTAACATTTTTAAGTTCATCTAATGCGCGGGTTCTGAAGGGCCCGCCGGATGCGGTCAGCAATATTTTATTGACGCCTACAGACTCTAAACCCTGCGCATAGTTTTCAGGCATACACTGAAAAATGGCATTGTGTTCGCTGTCGATTGGCAGTAAAACCGCCTGATTATTGCGCACTTCCTGCATAAACAGATCGCCGGACATAACCAGCGCTTCTTTATTTGCCAGTAATACTTTTTTACCGGCACGTGCTGCTGCTAGCGTTGGCAAGAGTCCGGCAGCACCCACTATGGCGGCCATAACCGTATTGATTTCGGCTAACGAGGCAACGGTCTCCAGGCCTGTAACGCCTGACAGCACAGTGACCTCTCGACCTGCAGCCTTTAGTTTATTATCTAACTGCTCAGCCGCGTTCTCATCAACCATCGCCGCATAGCGGGGATTAAATTCAAGACACTGCTGAAACAACTTTTCAACTTGTGTGTTTGCAGTTAAGGCAACAACCTGATAATGATCATGCCGGGAAACCACATCAAGCGTACTTTCACCGATGGTTCCCGTTGAACCCAGAATAGTCAGTTTAGATATTGCTTGCATCAACTCAGACCAAAAACATATCTAAGTTGTAAATGTAGATCGTTGAGACGGCAAACAAACTCATTGTCGCCGTTAAGCTGTCAATTCGATCCAGCACGCCGCCATGTCCGGGAAGTATTTTACCACTGTCTTTGACACCGGCAGATCGTTTAAGAAAACTTTCAAATAAATCACCGGCCACTGACAGGACCGTTAATACCAGTGTCATCAATAATGTTAAAACGACTGCCGTCGCGTCGAGCTTAAAATAAAAAACGCTGGCCGCGAAACTGTAAACAAGTGTTAAAAGTAATGCGCCATAAAAACCTTCACGTGTTTTACCCGGGCTCAATACCACTGCCAGTTTATTTTTACCGAACTTTCTGCCTGCAAAATAAGCACCGATATCCGCAACCCAGACCATACTCATACCAAACAGCAGCCACTCCGGATTGAAGCGATGCACCATCCACATTGCAATCATTGCAGGTATGACTGCAATTAGCCCGAGAACCAGCTTAACACCGGATAAACCGGACTGTTTTGCAATCGATGTTACGCGAGCTAGATAAACCACAACGGCCAGCCAGAAAAGAGTGGTGATAAACTGCAGTTTAACAAGCAAACTCAGATCAAGCTGACTGATTGACCATAATGTCATCGACAACACAAGCGCAAACGTAATTCGCACTGCTACGGTTCTGGCTTTTGCAAGGCCTGCCCACTCCCAGCCGGCGATAGCGGCAATGATAATCAGCGCGTATAAGATACTGTCCGATTGCTGAGTCAGTACAAACCAGATAGCCGCAATCGCCAGTGGTACACCTGTTAATAATCTTAATGCCAACATTTATTCTGTTACGCCTTTTGTTGTGGTTGTATGTCTGCTTCAAGCTGATCACCTGTCCGCCCGAAGCGGCGCTGACGACCGGAAAAACACTGCAAAGCACTTAAGAAATGCTCGCCGTCAAAATCCGGCCAGAGTGTATCGCTAAAATAAAGCTCACTGTATGCACACTGCCATAATAAAAAATTACTTATTCTGTGTTCACCGCCAGTGCGGATAAATAAATCAACGGCAGGCAAATCTGCAAGCGACAGGTAGCGGGAAAAAACGTCTTCGTTGATATCGTCCTGAGAAACAGAACCTGACTGAACATCCAGCAACAACTGCTTTGTCGCATGTGTGATATCCCAGCGACCACCATAATTCATTGCTATATTAAACTTTAAACCGGTATTGCCTCTGGTTCGCTTTTCCGCTTCCGTTAACGAACTGATGAGCTTTTCTGAAAAAGCAGAGCGATCGCCAATAAAACGAAGACAGACACCGGCCTTTATCAGCTCTGGAAGGTATTTATTTAATGAACTCACAAATAAGTCCATTAAGATAGACACTTCCATTTTAGGACGATTCCAGTTTTCGCTGCTAAAAGCAAAAACTGTCAGACATTCAATATCTGCTGTGGAAGCGGTTTCTATAATTTTTTGTAATGCACCAACACCGGCCTTATGACCTGCAGCTCTCGGCATCAGTCTTTTTTTAGCCCAACGGCCGTTACCATCCATGACAATAGCCACATGTGCAGGCCTGGTAATCAAAGAAGCATCCGATTGTTCGCTTATGTTTACCATCAGAAGATTCGTTGTCTCAAAGGTTAATCAGATAACTGACGATCAGTTAGACCGCCATCAATTCTTTTTCTTTTTCAGCCAGCAAGACATCAATTTCAGCAATCGCCTGATCGGTGATTTTCTGAATCATTTCCTGGCCACGACGCTCGTCATCTTCCGATATATCTTTTTCTTTTTGATAGTCTTTCAGGTCTGAGTTAGCATCTCTTCTGATATTGCGTATTGCAACACGGGCATGCTCTGCCTCGCCTTTCACAACTTTAACCAGATCACGGCGACGCTCTTCAGTTAACGGCGGTAATGGTACGCGGATCGTTGTTCCGGCAGTCGACGGATTCAGACCAAGATCAGAATTCATGATGGCTTTTTCTACCGCTTTCACCATGTCTTTCTCCCACGGAGAAACCATCAGCGTACGTGCATCTTCTGCACTCACTTTTGCCACCTGATTAAGCGGCGTTACGCTACCGTAATAATCAACCGTTACCTGATCCAGCAGGCTTGGATGTGCTCGCCCTGTGCGAATTTTCACCAGGCCGCTTTTAAATGACTCAATACTCTTGGCCATACGTGACGCTGCGTCGTCTTTTACATCATTTATCATTATCAGTCTCCAAGCACCACAGATGTGCCAATGCTGGCATCAAAGACAGCTCGTGGCAACTCACCTGCAGTATTCAAATTAAATATTCTTAACGGCATTTTTTGTTCCTGACACAAGATAACAGCTGTAGCATCCATTACCTGTAATTTACGAATCAATACTTCATCGTATGTCAGACTGGTAAACTTAACGGCATCGGGATTATTAACCGGATCGGCATCGTAGACACCATCTACTTTTGTCGCTTTCATTAATACGTCAGCGCCAATTTCAATGGCACGTAAGCTACCGGCACTGTCTGTTGTAAAGTAAGGATTGCCGGTACCGGCTGCAAAAATAGCAACCATGCCGTTTTCCAGATGCTCTATGGCTTTTTTCTGCACATATTGCTCGCACACCTGGTTCATTTCTAATGCAGACATAACAACCGCTTTAACACCAGCTTTAGATAAAGCGTCCTGCATGGCCAGTGAATTCATCACGGTCGCCAGCATACCCATGTGATCACCGGTGACTCGGTCCATGCCGCCCTGGGCCAGACCGGCACCACGGAAGATATTACCGCCACCGATCACGATACCAATTTGCACACCGGCTGATACCACTTCTTTTATTTCAGCCGCAACCCGGCTAATGATGGCAGGATCAATACCATAATCCTGAGACCCCATCAGTGCTTCACCACTTAATTTTAATAGAACTCTTTTGTAGATAAGTTTTTGGTCAGACATGGTGAACAGTTTCCGCAGTACAGAGATAATCGTTGTGGCAATCTTACCAGAAAATAAGGGACTACATAACAAAACCGGGAACTAAGTTCCCGGTTTTGAGTGCTTCTTAAGAGTTGATTTGCGCCATTACTTCAGCAGCAAAATCTTCCGTTTTCTTCTCGATCCCTTCACCTACCCCAAGGCGGATGAAAGAATGGATAGTTGCACCTTTTTCTTTCAGCAGCTGACCGACAGTTTTATCCGGATCTTTAACAAACGGCTGACCAACCAGGGTGATTTCTGCCAGATATTTGTTAATTCTGCCACCAATCATTTTTTCAATGATTGCAGCAGGCTTGCCGCTTTCTTCTGCCTGAGCAATCAGAATGGCTTTTTCTTTTTCCAGCATTTCTGCAGGCACCTGACTTTCATCGATGCAGGTCGGGTTGGTTGCTGCAATGTGCATAGCAATATCTTTCAGCAGCGTATCATCACCGCCTTCAATATCAACAACAACACCAATGCGTGCGCCGTGCATGTATGAACCGACACTACCTGTCGCTTCAATACGCTGAAAACGGCGTACCAGAATATTCTCACCAATCTTGGTGATCATGTTTTTACGCGTGACATCAATACTATCGCCGCCATCAGTGATGGCCATTTCAGACAATGCAGCAACGTCGGCAGGTGAATCAGCCAGTACACGTGCGGCTACATTAGATGTGAATTCAGCAAAAACATCACCACCACTAACGAAATCAGTTTCACAGTTACATTCAACAATGGCAGCTGTTTTTGCATCGTCAGAAATGGCTATTCTGATCAGGCCTTCTGCAGCGACACGATCAGCTTTCTTGTCAGCTTTCGCCAGACCTGATTTACGCATCAGCTCAATTGCCGCTTCCATATCACCACCAACCTCAGTCAGGGCTTTTTTACATTCCATCATACCGGAGCCAGTACGCTCACGTAATTCTTTAACCATAGCAGCAGAGATCTGCATGATAAATACCTCGTCTAGAATTTTTTATAACATCATCGCCTGAATAACAAGGCGATGAGAGAAAATATTATTGATCAACAATAAAGCCTCAGCCGGCTTTATTTGCCTTCCGCAACTTCAACATACTCATCTGTAGCAGCGGCTGCTGAAACAGATGACGCACGGCCTTCGATGATGGCATCAGCTGCACCTTGTACATACAGCTTGATCGCTTTAATCGCATCATCATTACCCGGGATGATGTAGTCAACACCGTCAGGCACGTTGTTAGTATCAACAACACCAATAACAGGAACACCCAGTTTATTGGCCTCTTTAATAGCAATGCTTTCATAACCCACATCAATAACGAATACTGCACTAGGAATGCCACCCATATCCTTGATACCACCAAGACTACGGTCAAGCTTTTCCATTTCACGGGTATTCATGAGTGCTTCTTTTTTAATCAGACGATCAAAAGAGCCGTCAGTTGACATTTTTTCAAGGTCTTTAAGGCGCTTAATTGATGCTTTAACAGTCTGGAAATTAGTTAACATACCGCCTAACCAGCGGTGGTTAACGTATGGCATTGAGCAGCGCTTTGCTTCTTCTTCAATAACACCACGAGCGGCGCGCTTTGTACCAACAAACAGGATTTTACCTTGCTGCGATGCTATCTTACCGATGAAGTTCATCGCATCGTTGTACATTGGCAGGGTCTGTTCCAGATTGATGATGTGAATTTTGCTGCGTGAACCAAAAATGTAGTTAGCCATTTTAGGCTTCCAGTAGCGAGTCTGGTGACCGAAGTGGACACCCGCTTCTAACATTTGACGCATTGTAACTTTAGACATAAAAACTCCTGATTAGGGTTTCGCCTCCATATATCCCATATAAAAAACCTGACTAAAAACGATTGAAAACAACCATTTAACAGGCACCCATTTATACGTGACGATACATGTGCGGATTTAATAAAATACTCATTAACGATCACAGCCATCTAACAAAATGGTATGATCCAGAGCTTGATTTGCATATAACGCGGGCGGTTTTATACCACAAGCGCTCATCCAACTCAATAATTATGTGTTTTTTTAATAATGGGTATACTCTAAGTATAGGAATTTAAAGGTAAAACTGTATTCATGGCCGTTCATATTAAATCCCCCGAAGAAATAGAAAAGATGCGCATCGCCGGCAAACTGGCTGCCGATGTACTGGAGATGATTGCTCCTTATGTCAAACCCGGCATCACCACCAATGAGCTGGACCGAATCTGTCATAATTATATTGTTGACGTACAGCAAGCCATTCCTGCGCCGCTTAACTACCATGGCTTCCCCAAGTCGATTTGCACGTCGACCAATCATCAGGTCTGTCATGGTATCCCGTCTGATAAGAAACTTAAGAAAGGCGATATTATCAATATTGATATCACCGTCATTAAAGACGGCTTTCATGGTGACACCAGCCAGATGTTTTATGTTGGCGAGGTGCCAATCAAAGCAAAACGCATCACCGAAATTGCTCACGAATGCCTTGTCAGAGGCATTCGACTGGTCAAACCCGGTGCCACATTAGGCGATATTGGTGCCACCATACAACAATATGCTGAGTCACAGAACTGCACGATTGTACGTGAATACTGTGGTCACGGGATCGGCCTGAAGTTCCATGAAGAGCCACAGGTTCTGCATTATGGCAAAGCAGGCACCGGACTTAAGCTGGAAGCCGGCATGATTTTTACCATCGAGCCGATGGTCAATATTGGCAAACGCGATGTAAAAGTACTGCCTGACGAATGGACGGTGATCACCAGAGACAGAAGCCTGTCTGCACAATGGGAGCACACTATACTGGTGACCAATGACGGTTATGAAGTTCTCACACTTAGATCGGACGAAGTGATCTGAGCCGCTTCGCCTGAGGCTCATGAATACAAGGCCGCCGTGTCAACCGGCATAGCGGCTTGTTTGCCTGACAACAGCACTCTAACCAATACAACCACCCAACACGACGACAGCTACTAATGAATCATAAAAAACAGCTTGAACCCGCCTTAAAAGATCAATTGAAATCCATTGCAGATTGCCGCAACGAGATAAAAGAACAACCACAAAAGGCCTTAAGCCTGTTAAAACAGGCGGTCACGAGTGGTCAGACGCTGTTACAAAAACACTTTAAAGAACATCATAACGCCTATCAGATTGTGTTTGGGCGAAGCTTTTTTGTCGATAATATTATTCAGCAAGTCGCCGAAATAAAATTCTCTGAGTCACTTAGCAATGTCTCAATCATTGCCGCCGGTGGTTATGGCCGTGGTGAACTACACCCGCACTCAGATGTTGACCTGATGATTTTATTACCCAATCAGCATGATAATCAGTATGACGCTGCTATCGAACAGTTTCTGATGCTGCTATGGGATATAAAACTCGAAATTGGACACAGTGTTCGCACGCTGGGTGAGTGCACAGACGAAGCGAAAAAAGATATCACTGTCATTACCAATATCACCGAATCAAGACTCCTGACCGGTTGCCCGTCGTTATATCAGGAAATGCTGACAGCCACTTCTACCCAGTTTATCTGGGACAGTAAAACCTATTTTGAAAGCAAATTACAGGAACAGCATGCCCGCCATATTAAGTTTGAAACCTCGGCCTTCAAGCTTGAGCCCAACGTAAAAGAAAGTCAGGGTGGCCTGCGCGATATCCAAATGATTGGCTGGGTCGCCAAAAGACACTTTGGCGCAAATACTCTAGCGGAGCTGGTTGATCATGGCTTTCTCACGCCCAGAGAATTCAAAACACTGGATGAAGGCGAAGAACTACTGTGGAAAATCAGAACCAGCCTGCATTACCTGACCGGAAGACGCGAAGACCGCCTGCTATTTGATTATCAGCGTGACCTCGCACTGGAGTATGACTATCAGGACGGTCCTAACAATCTGGCCATTGAAAGTTTCATGCAGAATTATTACCGCACCGTTATGAAACTGGAGCGCTTAAATGAAATGCTACTGCAACTGTTAAGAGAAGCCATTTTATTTTTAGATCAACCATCCGAACCACAGATCATTAATACCCGCTTTCAGATCATCAATGGCTATATCAGCGCCCGTAATGAGGAAATTTTTAGCAAAACACCAACGGCCTTACTCGAAATATTTTTACTGCTTGAACAAAACAGAGACATTTTAGGTGTGCGTGCCCAAACCATACGCCTTATCCGTGAACACCTGTATCTGATAGATGACAAGTTCCGTCAGTCTGACGATGCCAAAGAACTTTTCATGAACATTATCAAAGCCCCCGAAGGCCTCACCCACGTGCTCCGGCGCATGAACCGTTATGGTCTGCTGGCAACTTATATACCTGCGTTTGAAAAAATTGTCGGCCGTATGCAATATGATTTGTTTCATGCTTTTACTGTCGACCAGCACACGCTGACCGTCGTGCGAAATTTAAGACGCTTTTCAGCACCGGAATTTTTACACGAATACCCGTTATGCAGCGCTGTATTTAACCACCTGCCAAAACCTGAGCTAATTTATCTGGCAGGCTTATTCCATGATATAGCCAAAGGCCGGGGGGGCGACCACTCCGAACTCGGCGCTGTCGACGCGAAAGAATTTTGTTTGCATCATAATCTGGATGAAGCCGATGCCGAACTTGTATCATGGCTGGTAAGAAGCCACCTCATTATGTCCGTCACCGCACAACGCAAGGACCTCAGCGACCCTGATGTCATCAATCTGTTTGCCAGTCAGATTGGCACGCAGACACAACTGGATTATCTGTACTTACTGACAGTAGCTGATATCCGCGGCACTAACCCGACGACCTGGAATAGCTGGAAAGACAGCCTGCTGTCTGAACTCTACAATAAAACCTCCGTCGTATTACGTTTAGGTATGCAAACCAGCGTATCCATCGACAAAAGTATCAGGCAGTGCCAGCAAAGCAGTATGAACATATTAGCTAACCGGGGTTACACACCGGAACAAGTTGAAGAAACCTGGCAATCGTTTACTAATGAATATTTTCTGCGCTTCACACCCGATGAAATCGCACGTCATATTTCATTAGTTTTACAGGCAGATAAAGCTTCGATGCCGGTTATCAAATGCGCGCTTAATGCAGAAAAAGGCACGATTGAAATTTTTATCTATATGGAAAATATCGACGGCCAGTTTGCAAAAACAACAAAATCATTCGAGCAACTGGGCCTGAATATAGTCGATGCTTTTATCATGGCCACCGACAATGATCAGAATGCTTTGAATATCTTTCAGGCACTGACCGATCATACCGATCTCGAGAGTGCCGCTTACAAGCTTGAAGAAACGCGCCTTGGACTCATTGATAAAATAGCCAACTACAACTACAACGACAATACCACCGCCCCATATCAGAGCAGCCACAGAGTGATTAAACACTTTGATGTACCGGCTGAAATATCATTCAGCCAGGAACAGGCAAAAAACCGTACTATCATTGCCATCACATCAGCCGACAAACCCGGCTTATTAGCACGTATCAGCAAAGTCTTTCTCGACAGTGAAATACGCGTACATAATGCAAAAATTGCCACCACCGGTGAAAGAGCCGACGATTTATTCTATGTCACTGATTTCAAAAACAGACCAATAACGGATGAAACTGCACAGCAAAAGATAAAACAAAAGCTTATCTCATCCCTTGATGGGTCTTAAAGAGATTTAAATATCTGCTTTTTTATGAAAAACCGGATAAAACCTGTCAAAAAAACATATTTATTAGGAATCTCGTCTAAACTCTTTGATTATCAGGCGGTTAAAAGTGTAATTTAAAGTGAGATTATATATTTGCTTGATCATGCAGTGCCCCTGAGGGGATACGGCACTGCAATAATTTCTATCTTTCAGAGGGTATGGCACACGGATGAACAATCTGGTTTTAATACTAATCAGCAGTATAGCTCTTTTCATTAGTCACGATACGCTGGCAGCCAAACCATCGGTGGATGCGGTCGTCATAATGGATAGCTCCGGCAGTATGAAAAAGAGCGATCCGGACAGCCGCAGAAAACCTGCTGCCAAGTTATTTATCTCGCTGTTAAACAGCGAAGACCGGGTCAGCATCATGAGCTTTAGCGATAACGGCTACCCTATCACTTATCTGAATACGCTGGATAATGATAAAAATCTCCAGCTAACCCTGGACGCTACCGATAAAGTTTCCAACAAAGGTATTTATACAAATATCCATGCTGCTGTAGAACGCGCCTATAAGATACTCAGTGAAAACAAATCAGAACGCGATCCAGTTATTATTTTACTTTCAGATGGCAAAATGGACGTTGGTAACGACGAAAAATCACAGGCTTTATCTGCTCAGTTAATTGAAGAAACCTTACCCAAGCTAAACACCGAGAAGATAAAACTTTATTCCATTGCCTTCACTGAAAATGCCGACAAGGAGTTATTAACCAGGCTATCAGAAAGCACCGGCGGCTTCTGCAAAGTTGCAGAAAACGACGAGGCACTTCATCTCGCATTCACCAGTATATTTGAACAAAGCAAGCAGCCTGATATGCTGCCACTCACTGAAAACACATTTCTAGCCGATGAAAGCATTCGTGAGATAACGATTGTTGCGAACAAAGCCTCACCGGAAAGCAAAATCTATCTACAAACACCGGCTAACGATAAGTTCGACGCTTCAGTTAAAGACAAGCAGATCAAATGGTTTATCTCCGACACCTTTGACATGATTACAATAAAAAAACCGGCTCCAGGTGAATGGAAAATCCTCTTCAGCGACAATAACAACAAAGCCTACATTGTTGCTGACATGGCGATGAAAACAACGTTTGAATTCACCAGTGAAAACGACAGACAAAAGATCCAGATGCATGCCTGGCTTGAAAAAGACGACGTTATTGTCACTGAAGCCACCATACTCGATTCAACACAGGCAAAGACAGAGCTATCTTCACCGTCAGATAAAATTACTGAACCACCAATGGGCTTAGCTCTGAATGATGAATCGCTTGCAGGTGTTTTCATAAGCAATTACACACCGGATGAAAACGGCACTTACTTTGCAACAATCACACTTAAAAGCCAGACATTTGAACGCCAAAAAACATTTTCATTTAATGCTACTTACACCGCTCCAGCAGAAGAATTCCCTGTTGCATTAAATCAGTCGACAGAGGCAGAAAAAGAAATCATCATAACACCTAAACCAAACATTGAACCCGAAATAAAACCCGAAACCGAACCTACAGCAGAGCCAGAACCAGAACCAGAAGAAGACACACTTAAATCTATACTTATATTCGTGGTCATCAATATCATTATCGCCATAATTGGATTAAGCATATTTCTGCTAATTAAACTGAAAAATTCGAAAAAAACCGAACCAGAGACCAAGTAGAACAGCACTATGAGTTTTTCAATCCTAACAGTCTTAGTCACAGTAGAAACGTTCATTATACTGATCATATTTCTTGCATATTTTATAACCAAAAATTCAAAACTCAAAAAGTCAGTCGATGATCTTCTGCTCAAGCTGTCTGAAAGTCTTTTTTCAAAATTAATCAAAGAAGAAATCGATAAAACCATTGAGCGCATCAATGAACCCGGTTTTCCGGCAGATGAGCTGCAACTGGCGGAGGTAGACGACAACAGTATATCAACTAAAGAAACCGAATTAAAAAAGATTCTCACATTTCGTTCCAGTTATCTGCATGCTGAAATTAACGCTTACGAAGCCAGTGATGGAGATGTCGATTTATTCTGGCACTATCTGGCTGAAAACATTACCGCATTAATACCAAAAGCATTACCCGAAACCGAACAGGCAGAAATACCGGCAAACGAATTTATTGATGAAGTGATGCAGGAACTGCAACAAAGACTGGAAAAATCCATTGAGTCCAATATTGTACTGCAATCTCTTCTTGATTCGCTTTTACATAATGGCACCCTGGCCACCGATCAAATACAAATAATCAAAAATTCTCAGGCCGATTTTCACGATCTTAGTCAGCAAGTTTCAGACCTGGAGAACAAAATCCAGAACAGCCTGAATATTGAGATCACTAGCGCTCCGCATAATAACAATACAACCGCCAAAGAAGAAACTGCGTTTACAGAAAAGGCAAGCCATGTCGTCAATACCGAGGTCAACAAACTTAAAGATGTCATATATGAACAGGGAAATCAGATTAATGCTCTGCTGAAAAGTTTGAAAGAAGAAAATCATAACATGGATGAGGATAGTGCTATCCATCAGCATTTGTCAGCACTGGAAAAGAGTCAGCTTGAAACCGCCATGTGCATCGATGTGCTTGAAATGGAGAACCACCGTTTAATGGATGAAATACATACCCTGCAGAACAGCGCTGCTATTCCTTCTATTGATGGTTTAGATACAGACGATATGAGCCCTGAACAACTGAAGCTAAAAATACACGTACTGGATAAAATCATTAAAGATAAAGACGAAAAAAATCAAACTCTCGAAGCAGAGCTTGCTGCCCTCGAACAGGAGTTTATGGCTGTTTATAAAAAAAGCAGCAATAAAGATTAATTCTAAACTTCGACACACATTATGATAATATTCTTCATATTTATTAACTTCGGTAACCAAACTAATGTCGAGCACTCTAGAACTTGCAAAAGACCTGATTTCACGCCAGTCCATAACACCTAAAGACGAAGGCTGCCAGCAACTGATGGCTGAACGTCTTGAAAGCATCGGCTTTACTATCACCCACCTTAAGAATGGTGATGTGACAAATTTATGGGCCCGTCGTGGTACAGAAGCACCGCTATTTGTCTTTGCAGGTCATACAGATGTTGTACCGACAGGCCCCGAAGCAAACTGGACTTATCCTCCATTTGAGCCAACCGAACACAATGGTCTATTGTATGGGCGGGGCGCTGCGGATATGAAAGGCAGCCTTGCATCGATGATCATTGCCAGCGAAAATTTTATTCGCGAACATGAACAGCACAATGGCTCAATCGGTTTTCTTATCACCAGTGATGAGGAAGGTCCGGCTGTTGAAGGTACAGTAGCCGTGCTTGAACACCTTGCCTCTGCAAATGAAAAAATTGACTGGTGCCTGGTCGGTGAACCGTCAAGCACAGAGAAAATCGGTGATGTTGTTAAAAATGGACGTCGCGGTTCACTGGGTGCTGTATTAACCATCCACGGTAAACAAGGACATGTCGCCTACCCTCACCTTGCACAAAACCCGATACATCAGGCTGCCCCATTTCTTGCTGAACTTGTAAATACCGAATGGGATAAAGGCAACGCATCTTTTCCGGCTACCAGTTTTCAGATATCAAACATACATTCAGGCACTGGTGCAACTAATGTTATTCCCGGCGATATTGAAGTGATGTTTAACTTCAGGTTCTCAACTGAAGTGACTGATAAAGAATTAAAGCAACGGGTCACGACTATCCTTGCTAAATACGACCTGAAATATAATATAGAATGGAACTTATCAGGCAATCCGTTCCTCACAGAAAAAGGCCGGCTGGTAGAAGCTACTCAGGATGCTATAAAGACCGTTACCGGCTATGAAACCGAGCTTTCAACTGCCGGCGGAACATCAGACGGGCGTTTTATTGCACCAACAGGCGCACAAGTGATTGAACTGGGACCTCTTAATAAAACCATTCACCAGATTGATGAGAATGTATCCATCGCAGATCTGGAACAACTGTCTGTTATTTATGAACAAATTTTAAAAAATTTACTGACTTAAGACTTAACGGTACTCCGGTCATAGTCTATTAATCACATGCATGTCATTTGATAACCGACAATTAATATCAGTCAACACGCAAGCTCATGCTGACTGGATTTTTCAAATATACGGTTGAACTCTGAATCGGTTATCACTTTACCGCTTCAGTAAAACTTAAGCTTAATGGAAAGGGAACAAGTAATGAACCTTGAGAAAGTTATTTTCAGTTTTTTTATGATTCTTGCACTCACTCTAAATTTTGGTTTTTTCTATGGTGATGTTCACAACCCTGACCATCATAATATCTACGAGCTCTACGCTGTTATCGTTATCAACCTGATAGCAACCATCCTGAAATTTGGTGACCGCTCTCAGCTCGGGGCCATGTTACTGGCAACCAGCCTGGTCGCCAATGTACAGCTAATTTCAGCTGCCATTGTGTGGGCTGTGGCTGCACACATGCAGGAAACAGGAGTTACCACAGCAACCATGGCCACGATAGTCTCACTCAGTGGCGGTGCCGTACTGGCGAATATAATTTCAGTGATACTATTAGTCCTCGAAGCGTCCATCATCAGACGTTAGATCTGGCTCATGACAGATACAGGACAAATCTAAACACATGAATCCGGTTACCTCTCTTATACTTCGGCAGATGCGTGCACCGCTGATTGTCATTGTTGCCGTCTTTAGCACCGCCACACTCGGCATGGTGTTAATTCCCGGTGTTGATGATCAGGGCCAGGTCTGGCATATGGATTTTTTTCACGCCTTATATTTTGTCAGCTTTACCGCCACCACTATTGGCTTCGGTGAAATCCCATACCCGTTAACAGATGCGCAGCGATTATGGGCTCTCATCACCATATTCTTCAGTGTCATCGGCTGGTTTTATGCCCTGACAAAAATCGTCTCTCTTATTCAGACACCCATGTTTAAGAAAGCAGTCATACACTCAAATTTTAAACATAGCCTCAATCAGATCCACCAAAATTTTTATCTGATATGTGGTTTTGGTGAAACAGGCAGCGATCTGGTTGAAGGCCTGGCCAATAAAGAAATACGTTGCGTTGTTATCGACAGCAGTCACAGAGCAATTGAATATTTAGAAGTTCAAAACTACCTGTCTTTTGTTCCGGGGCTTGAAGCTGACGCTGAGAATCCCAAACAACTTGCCTATGCAGGGCTTAGTCATCCTTTATGTAAGGGAGTCATAGCGGTAACCAACTCAGACGAGTGCAACCTTAAAATTGCCATCACATCAAAGCTATTACACCCTCATACCACAGTCATATGTCGTACCGAGCATAAAGACTTTGAAGACAATATGAAGTCTTTTAACACCGATCACACGGTTAATCCTTACGATACTTTTTCCAATAGCTTTGCAATGGCACTGAAATCATCGGCCCTGCATCTATTAAACGAATGGCTAACCGGTGTACCCGATACAAACCTGGATGACCCCATTGTTTTTAAAGATGGGCACTGGATTTTATGTGGCTACGGCAGGCTAGGTCAGCGCATATACAAAGTACTTAAACAGCATAATCACAGCGTCACCATCATAGACACAACGGCGGAACTAAAAACCAGATTTCATGCCGAACGCCCTGCTGACACAACAGAATTTATTATCGGCACAGGAACTGATGCAAAAGCCTTAAGACAGGCAGGCATTGAACACGCTGTAGGACTGGTTGCCGGATCCGATAATGATTCAAATAATTTATCTGCCATCATGACAGCACAAATGCTCAATGAAGACCTGATCATCGTTGCCCGCCAGAATGAAATGATAAACAGAGAGTTATTCTATGCATCAAATGCCGAGATAATAATGCACCCCAGCGAGATCGTTGCACGAAGAATAAGAACGCTACTGACCAATCCCCTGCTGATCGACTATCTGGATGAATGCTTTAAACAGTCCAATGACTGGATCAATATCACCATCAGTAAACTGAGCGGAGCAATCAGCGAAGTAAAGCCGCATTGCTGGACCATAGAACTGAGCAAAAAAGAATCCCCTGCCATGTATAAAACATTAACAAGAGGCAGGAAGGTAAAACTGAGCGACATCGTGAAAAGCCCTATTCAGCGTAATCATAAAATCTGCTGCCTGCCTTTAATGGTAGTACGCAATGACGAAAGAATATTATCTCCAGAGGATGATTTTTTGCTGGCGACAAATGATAAATTACTTTTTTGTGGTATCAGTCAGGCTGAACATCACATAGCTCACTGTATGCATGACATTCACTCATTAAATTATATTATGTCACTGAAAAATGCTCCCGACTCACTACTGGCTCGCTATATTAAGGGCTTCACAAAACATAAAAGAAGAAATAATGACTGAATACTATACTGTAACACTGTCATTTATCAGAAAAGTTTTTATCACTGCTTCAATTTTAGCTACAACTTCTTTCATCTTAAGCTGCACTGATAATAACGCTTCATCAAAGCATCAGCACACCGGTGACTTTGAAAGAATTATTCAAAGTAAACAATTACGCGTACTGATTCCCAGAACAGAAGGCAACTTATATCTGCCCAGACAAGGCTACCCGCTTGATACAGAAATCAAACAGCTGGAAGAGTTTGCACATTTACATAAACTATCTCTAAAGAAAATATATGTACCGGACTTTTCTCAGTTAATTCCCAGCCTCATCGACGGCTATGGTGACATCATCTCAGCCAACATGACGGTGACAAACGAAAGAAAAGATTTCATTGACTACTCATTGCCGAATCAGCATGTTAAGCAGCAAATATTACAGCGAACAGATGACGTCACGATTACACAAAAGTCCGCATTAAAAGGTAAGATCATTGCCATCAAACCATCCAGCTCTTTCTGGCCGACAGCCCAAAATTTAAAAGACAAATACCCGTCTATCAAGCTCCTGTCTTTAAATGACGGGCTTGAAATTGAAGATATATTAGACAGACTGACGAATAAAGAATTTGATATCACGATACAGGATACAAATGTAATTGATTCAATTAAAACATATCGCAGTGATATTAAAAGCAGCCTGATATTAACAAAAGAACAGCCCGTTGCATGGGGAATCAGACAGGAAAGCCCGGCACTCAAAAAGGCGCTTAATAAGTACATCCAGCAACACCAACTTAGAAGGCATGATAGCCGTTCTCATACCTCTGATCTGAAAGATATTAAAAAGCGAAAAGTCATCAGAATGATCACACGCAACAACGCAGCCAATTACTTTTTATATAAAGGTCAGCTTTTAGGCTTTGAGTATGAACTGGCACAACAGTTTGCCAACAAGCACAGGCTCAATCTTGAAATAATTGTAGCGCCAGATAATGCAACAATGCTGGACTGGTTAATTCAGGGTAAAGGTGATTTTATTGCAGCATCGCTGAGCCCGACCGTTAACAGGCTTGCAAATGACATATCCTTTTCACGTCATTACCTGAAAACCACTCACCACTTAATACAGCGACCCGGTGAAGCACCCATAACCACCCTTGCACAACTGAACAACAGATCCGTGGCCCTGCGCCAGAGCAGTTCATATATGGAAACCCTTGAACATCTCAGGCAACAGGGAATAAATATTAATGTCGAATTTGTATCAGAAGATCTTGAAACTGAAGACATTATCAATCGCGTGGCTATCGGACAATATGACCTGACAATTGCAGACAAACACATACTTGATCTTGAATTATTATGGCGAGATGACATTAAATCATCCATGGTTCTGAGTGATACAAAAGATATTGCCTGGATTACGCGTACTAGCAACCCGCAACTGTTATCCGCCATCAACAGTTTTCATAGAAAAAACTACAAAAGTCTTACTTATAATCTGACATATCAGAAATATTTTGTTAACCCTGCACATAGACTAATAAACGATACAGAGACGACTGCAAGTTCAACGCTGTCACCTTATGACGAACTGGTAAAACAGTATGCAACACAGTATGGATTTGACTGGAAATTAATCACCGCACAAATGTATCAGGAGAGCCGCTTCAATCCGGCCGCCACATCATGGGTCGGCGCTAAAGGTTTACTGCAAGTTATGCCACAAACCGCTGAAGAGTTTGGTTTTACAGACCTTGAACATCCAGAAACCGGCCTGCACGCCGGTATTAAATACATGCAATGGGTTCAGCAGCGTTTCGATCATGAACTGCCGGTAAAAGACCGAATGTGGTTTACTCTGGCTGCCTATAATGCCGGTGTCGGCCATGTACGTGACGCCATCAGTCTGGCGCGCCGGATGGGGTGGAATACTAACCGCTGGTTTAACAATGTTGAAAAAGCCATGTTACTTTTACGCCTGAAAAAATATTATCGTAACGCGCGCTTTGGTTTTGTACGCGGTCGTGAGCCAGTGCAGTATGTGCGTAATATCAAGCACCGCTATGATGCTTATAACAGACTATCCGCTACCCAGCTTAGCCAGCTGCCATATGAGCAATAAATAATGATCACTAAACGACCTGCAAATGAACGCGGCGCAGCCGGCCATGGCTGGTTACAAAGCCGCCATAGTTTTTCCTTCGCAAATTATTATGACCCACAGCACATGGGTGTATCTGCACTCAGAGTCATCAATGATGACAAGGTTATGAAAGGTGCCGGATTTGGCATGCACTCACATCAGGATATGGAAATTATCAGCTACATTACCAAAGGCGCAATAGAACACAAAGACAGCATGGGAAACACTGAGCTACTAACAGCCGGTGAATTTCAGTTAATGAGTGCAGGCCATGGCATAACCCACAGTGAGTACAATGCCTCAGACACTGAGCCACTGGAGTTTTTACAAATATGGATTCAACCCGATGAATACGGCATCGAACCCGGCTATCAACAAAAACGTTTTGATACGCAGCAAGGTTTACAATTGATCGCCTCACCCGATTCTAAAGACGGCTCTTTCAAAATCCATCAAAATGCATCTCTGTACCGGCTTGTGATGGATAAAGACACGCAGTTAACTCAGCGAATAACACCAGGCCGCACGGTCTATCTGCACGTCATACACGGCAAAATCATGCACGATGGCGTGAGTATGGAAGCCGGCGACGGTGCGACAATTTCTGCTATGACTGAAATAGATATACGGTGTCTGAAAAACTGTGAAGCATTACTATTCGACCTGCCCTGAAAAACCTCTCGAGAACAAAAAATGAACACACTTGATGCCATAAAAAAGCGCCGTGCCGTTAAGAGCTTTGACTCCGGATACATTATGTCGGAGCAGGCAGTTAATCAAATACTGTCTATGGCCAGACTCTCACCCACAGCTTATAACCAGCAAAATTATCGCTTTGTCGTGATAAAAAATCCTGAGCTAAAACAAAAAATTAAACAGGCGGCCCATGGTCAGCAGCAGGTGACTGAGGCATCACTACTAATTGTATTGTGTGCTGATACAAAATCATGGCAAAGAGACTCAGACAAATACTGGGGGAATCTGGATCAAGATTTAATGACATCAAAACGTCAGTCGATGGAGCGCTATTATCAGAGCAGTGAACTCACGCAGCGAGATGAAGCCATGCGCTCCTGTGCACTGGCCGCACAGACCATGATGCTGACGGCCAAAGCCATGAGTCTGGATAGCTGTCCGATGATCGGTTTTGATTTTGAAACTGTCGCCGCACTGATTAATCTGCCAAAAGATCACGTTATCAGCATGATGATGGCAATCGGTAAAGCCAAAGAACTACCCAAAGCACGTTTCCCGCAATTACCAGATGAGCAAATAATTTTCACTGATGGTTTTCAATAAGGCAGAAACCTTCATAAAAATTAGTTATAATAACGCGCTTATTAGTCCCCGTGGCACAACTGGATAGCGCAATCCCCTCCTAAGGGATAGGTTGCAGGTTCGATTCCTGCCGGGGACGCCATTTTTACCCTGTAAACTATCCGGTCGCCAGCTTGACCGATAAAAGTATTCCTCTCATACGATCTGTATTCATTCTGTTTCAAAGAAAATTTTAGTCACATCTGCTACCTGAAATAGTATTAAAATTTCATCCACTCCAGGCGGATCATGTTTTTCAGCAGCCGGTAAACCACCAGCAGAAATAAGATTGGGAACAGTATGGTCTGAAAGATAAACACCACAATCAGATTAATAACATGCTCTGTTGCATCCGAGGCAGCCTGTTTATAACGCTCTATTTGAGCACCAATATCCAGCGCGGCGGCAGCATTGCCATACATCTCTTTTACAGCTTCGAGTACTGAGCGGCCTTTACCCGGCAGAATGGGTTGATTATCCCCGTTATTAATTTCGGTAATCTTATT
>JAOULC010000082.1 GCA_029882215.1 Gammaproteobacteria bacterium
CAGTGCTGATGCCACATTAGCCATCACCAGAAATTTGCCATTTGAATCATCATGCGGGTCGTGACAGCTGGTACATTGCATCTGGCCTGACTTATCCAGCTTAACCAGACCCGTCAGGTTAGAGGGATTAATTAACTCACCCCGCTGATTGGCAAGATTATTATTAAATACAAATGAGATGGGGTGATCATCCGACAAGTCAGTACCTAAGCGACTTGCTCCCTGTGGCACAGTAGAACTACCGGACATTGAAATCGGATCAGGCTGACTTAATATTTCACCAATCGCAATCGTGCCATCATGACAGCTCAAACATAACAAAGAGGCGCCGGTGGGTTGACCCGGTGACGCGACTATCGATGAACTGCTATACGGCGTATAGTTGCTGCCGGGTGTCGACCTGTTCCATAACGGCGACGCCGGCACCGAGCTGTGAGGGGTATGACAAAAAATGCAAACCTGCTGTTCACTGCTTGCCTTTATTGAACCGGGACCACTGGAAGAAAGATTATGTTTGGTCGTTAATACACCGGCATAGGCCAGCGTCCAGAAAGATGACAATATCATGATAACGATAACTCTCATCGTAAAGCCTTCTCTAACTCAAACACTTGCACTCTCTGATTATGTGAATCTGCAACATAAATTTTCTGTTTATCATCGATGAACATGCCAGTGGGCAACCAGAACTGCCCCGGCGCCTGCCCCTGCTCGCCAAAGCTCAATAAATAACGGCCTTCTGAATCAAAAATTTGCACGTTATGAAACAGCGAATCAACGACGTAGATATTGCCCTCATGATCACTGACAACGCCCTTTGGTCTTGACTGAAAGCCGGTCGCATCGCCCGCTTTTCCAAACTGGCTGAGGTATCTTCCATTTTTATTAAATTTCTGAATTCTAAAATTAAGTGAATCGGTGACTAATAAATGTTGTTCGTTATCCCACCATAACATGGTCGGGAAATTAAATTCACCGTTTTTCTCACCCCGCGCACCAATATAACGGATCAGACTTCCTGTTTGATCGTATACCACTATCTGGTGACTTTTTGTATCCACGACATATAGTTCTTTTGTTATGTTGTTAAACATAATGCCGGTCGGCTGTATCAGCCCTTCTTCCATCTCGAGCACCGATGCCGACTCATCACCGTACTGGTAATGATAGATCTGGCCGCGTTTTGAATCGCTAATATAAATACCATTTTGGCCACTGGCCGCCAGACCCACCGGTGACAGCATTTTTTTATTGCCTGGTAATTTTATCAGCCGGTATTCATTTTCTTTTAAGTCATATAAATGCACCCCATTTGCACCCGGGTCGGCTACATAAATATGCTCTTGCTCGGTCACCACAACCGCCATTGGCCTGACCATGTTTTCAGCATCACTGCCCAATAAAAAGTCCCCCAGCCTGCTCCAGAAACCTTTGCCTATACCCAGGTCTTCCGGCAAAGAAAACACCGCTGTCAGTTTTACTTTTGCAGCATCTGGCGGCGCCGGCCAGACAGGATAATGCTCAACCTGTTTATCTTTTTTTACGCCCGATGCACAGCTGCCAACGAGCAGGACACTGAACAAGAACAGTGCGTATAATGCTATATGTTTCATAAAGCTCACTTAAAAATGCCTGCTTGCTGAAACACGGGCTTCCCATCGTTCACGCCTGATATCTGCCTGCTGTTCTTTTCCAAAATTAACCGAGGCCGCGACAGCAAGCTGCCTGATATTCCAGATAAAACGCAGCCGGTGTTGTTCTACCCGCCTTAGATCCGAACCGCCATCATCGTTTTCATACATGGACTCGATTGACATGCTGCCTCGCAACCAGGGACGTGACTGGACTCTTAGCGTAACACTTTCCATGTCAATATCTTCATTTGAAAGTTCATTATCCTGCTTGATACGGCGTGCTGACAATCGAATATTGGTTAAACTGGGTAATGGCATCTCTATAAAGGCATCGACACTGCGCTTGATATAAGGATTGATTTCCTCTTCCCGATTTTCCTCGAAAATTTCCCCGCCCAGCACAACACCACTTAGCAAGGGCTTGTCCATGCTCACACCATAGGTTACGCCAGTCATGGGATTGAGCCGAATGCTTGGCGTGCCTTCTTTCAAGTCAATGTTTGATTCCTGATAACGCAGATAGACATTATATGAGCTCAAAATTGACCAGTTAAGATTGACATTACTGTTTGTGCTGTCATAGATAAAAGTACCACCGGTGTGATAATGATAATCTATCAACAGCGACTGACCATCCAGAATACGCCCCCCAACCAGCCTTTGTATTTTTGTCTGCAATGCAATCACGATGTCCTGTCCTGCTATTGGTACAGTATACGGTGCCACGGCTATAACGTAATAATCCAGACCTTCAACATAGAGCTGGGTACGGTTCAGGTTCCAGATTTCGATAGCATAATCAACAGAATCCTGCACAATATTCTCACGGTTTAATGTCACCTCACCGAGACTGTTTAACGTATGCATTTCCCCATAGATGTTTGAGACTTCTACACTGGCGGTCTGGTCTTTTGTGTCATAGCGTGAGTTAAAATTAAACCGCAGCTCTCCCGCAGGCAGTTTTTTTTTGTAACCGTAATTATATTTTAGCCCGAGCATGCTCGATTCCAGATTTGTTGACAGGTTCTCTTCGGCCTCTAAGCTGAGGCCGTTATTAAATGTCTCGGTATGATAGGTCATGCCCGTATCGAACCTTTTCAGCTCTGTTTCAAGTATTTCTTCAGTCGCATCAAGAAAATACATTCTGTAATAGGAGTCCATATTTTCACTGTGCTTCCAGCTTACAGCAGGTGACAGTGTTTGCTCGTCTCTAACCGGGTACTGATCCTGAATATTGTTTGATGCGCTGGTTGTAAACTGAACCTGGTTCTTTCTGCCAAACACATTACGCGATTCAAAATTGGTCTGGCTCCTGCTGGATTCACGCTCTGTAATTTGCAGCGCTGTACTACCGCTGCTTGAAATCAGGCGGTTCTCCTGATGCGTCAGTTCAATATGCGCTTCAGACGAATACGCAGAATAGATTCTGAGCAATGCCTGTTTTTCATCGTCATTAACCACCTGGTCAAAACCTTCTCCCTCAGTGGTCTGATGAAACGCCTTTATAGAAATCAAAACCGGGCTAACAGGCTCCATCAGTGCTGCATCAATACCATAACGAATATTTTCCTGAATAAAGTGGCCTGCTATTCCTGTCGATACGGTAGGGTTCTGCTGGTTATAATAAAGCGTTACCGGATAGGGTTTTTTTTCAAGAAAATTAAGTTTCGCGTTAAAATTCAACAGCTCTTCTTCTGTACGGCTGTCCTCAGCACCCAGTGATTCATACCGACTCTGGTCCAGCACCAGGCCACCACTGATATCCATATTCAGTAAATATGGATGATAAACATAACTGCTGCTATCCAGTTTTAGTTCCTGTTGAAAGCTTGGCCGCGAGTTGTTCAGAATTTCGCCATCTGCGTCAGACATTGACTGCTCATCATAAAGATAACGTAATGCCAGCTCGCCGTTAAATTCAGTCAGTTTAAATGCGCTTATCTCTGCTGCGCTCAAACTAAAACTGACCACACAGCAAATCAAAACAAGTATTACTTGTCTGATCCCGGCTTCCATTTCGTCGCCCTTCAACGTATTTATTCTTTACCTTTTTTTTTGTAAGAAGACTTCTCTGCTGTTTTCTTGCCGTTTTCAGAATAATCAAAACCTGCTTTTTTACCGTAACCAAACACAGTTACTTTGTTCGGGCCAAACTGACTTGCAACCAATATGATGTACTCGAGCTTAAAGCCCGGCTCGGCATATTTCTGAAAATACGCATTGTGATCATAATCTATGAAGATATTGGTTGGTAAGTTAATATTATGACGACGGCCACCGGGAGCACCATAAAACATTAGCATTTGTCCGTCCTTATTTAAAACCTGAACATTTTCAAATGCCGCATCCACCACGTGTATACGCCCTTCCCTGTCGATCGCAATGCCTTTTGGTCTTGCAAAGTGCCCCACACCGGCTCCTACTTTGCCATAACTTGCTACAAACTTACCCTCTTGCGTAAACTGTTGAACCCTGAAATTACCCGTCTCACTCACATATATATTATTGTTAACGCCAAGCGCCAGGTTTGTCGGATAAAACAACTGCCCCTCTTCAGAGCCTACCGCTCCGATCGTAGAAAGCTGTTGCCCGGATTTTTTATCTAAAACCCGGATAATATGATTTTTAACATCTGTTACATACAACTTTTCTTTAATGATTAACACATCTGACGGCGTGAATGATTCACCATCACCAATCGTTCTTACAAATTTATTGCTGGCATCATAAACCAGTATCAGCCGACGCTGAGTATCGGTAATGTATTTATCGCCGTTTTTATCGATTGATATATTAATGGGTTTACGCATCTTGCCACTAAAAGAGCCATGCACCACATCAAACTTTGCTTTCTTTAGATCAAAAATCGCGTAACCAGGACCACGAGTATCAACCGCGTATATAACACCGTCATGAATACTCACACCGTAGGGTTTTTTCAGCAGTGCGGATGCCTGGTTTTCCTTGCCGAGTAAAAAGGAATCCAGATTGTTAGACGAATCTATCAGGTCATTAGGGCCTGAAAAAGAGGCGAGGTATTGAATCCGTGGTGGACTTGGCGCATCGGGATAAAATATGGTTTTTATCTGGTCTTTTTCGGATAGTGATGAGCAGGAAGCCAATAAGGACAAAAGCAAAACATAAGACAAAGAAATAGAACTGTGTTTTAAAATATTCACAATATGCACTCAAAAAAAGATTAGCGACAGGTAATTCTATAACTCCCCATCATGATAAGTACATAATTAACATAATTGTAGCCGGGTTAAAACCCGGCTACATGATTATTATTTATTATGACAGGTTAGGCAGATAGCACTTCCGGCCTTTGAGACTTTGAGGAAAGGCGAGAAGTTTGTACCAGGTCCTACAGAACCATTATGAACGTCATGGCATGATGTGCACTGTACTTTACCGTCACTGAGCATAACAGCCGCTACGGTACCGGTACGAGGTTTGTCGCCACCTGCTCCGATAGTCACGCTTCGAGTGGCAGGATCATGCAGACCGGGGTCAGTCACTGATAACGCAGTATTGTAAGTCAGGGATATAGGATGGTCATTGCTCAGACTGGCTACATCACCACCAACGGCTGATGCACCACTCATCACAGTGCCACCTATGTTACCACCAAAGCTATCCAGCGCGGTGGCTCCGTCATGACATGATAAACATAATTTTGAAGTACCTGTTGGCTGACCATCCATCACACCATCCAATGTACCTAAACCTGAATACATGGTGAAGGTCTCTGTTGTAACTGCGTGGTTCCATAATGGCGCATCAGCAACACCCGTGCTTGCATTATGTGGTGTATGGCATGCGACGCAGATCTCACCACCACTCCAGCCGCTTGCTGAGAAATCATGCGCTGTACCAGATATTGAGCCAGCAAAAGCTGCGCCGCTCATGAGTACCGCTAAAGAAAGTAAACTTTTAACTGAAAATACCATGTCTTTTCTATTCATCACGTCACCTTTTTTATTTCCGTATACGTTTCTTTTAAAATCTTTTTGTCTTCAATATCCGTTAAAACTACTTAAACCCCTACGAACTAAGACTATTTATAATCTACACCTTGATTAAATACCTAGTAGTTGTTGCTTGTGTTGATAAAAATCAACTACTCGCTTTAATCTATCTATAAAGTAAATCAGTTATATTTCAATGTGACTTTTGTTACACAAATAACACCGCAAACGCCACCACGCATGACCATTTTAAAGAAATTAATTTAAAAGTAAAAAACAAACTCACTCATTTTTTAAAAGATCCGGACCTATTTTCTTAAGTGTAAAATAACCCGTCACAATCATGGCTTTTTATGCAAAGTCATACCACTGAAACAACATTTTATTTTATTGAAAGACTTAATAGAGATACTGACCCAGAAACATCATTTAATAAAGCTCGATCAGACGATAAACATGTTACATCTCTTTTTATTAATCTATTACATATTACACAGTCTAATTAGTCGATGACTTTAACCGACCTGTCACTTTTTAAGTGTCACATCTGTTTTTATCAAAATGGCAGCATAAAATGAAGTTAAGCAGTCCAGGCTCTTGTTATTAAAACTATCAGTTTATTATTTATTATCTTTTATCGCCATCGTGAATTAGCATTAGATGAAACAGTCATAATTTATCACTCTAATGCCCTTCTCACAGAGCAAAAGTCTAATGATACCGAGCATGAATTCGATGAATATCAAAACCGTAATTATTTTCTATTTTGATTCTGTGATTGCATTTTTTTCAATCGGTTATAAGTTAACAATTTACAATAAGGATCTCTTCAGCTAACCACATTAGATAGTCAATAAAGATAAATATATTAAATACTTAGCCCATACAAGATGGCATCGTCTGCGACATGCACAGGCAAAAAAAAACCCGCAACTAATAAGTTACGGGTTTTTTAGGTGTATAAGCCTGGCAGTGTCCTACTCTCACATGGGGAAACCCCACACTACCATCGGCGCTAAATCGTTTCACTTCTGAGT
>JAOULC010000140.1 GCA_029882215.1 Gammaproteobacteria bacterium
GATCTTAAAAAAATGCCTGACTTTATTTTTTATAGCTATCAGAACTAGCAGGTTAGCCAGATAATATGAGCCTGTACTTTGATATTAGTACCCAAGCATCTGACAATAAAAAAGAAATATTGATGCTCAAAAAAGTGACCTTTTTAACTCATTGATTGAGCACTACTTAAATACCCGTGTACCACACTTGGTCTTTGTATAAAGAATAATCAGGTTGATTCCTGCTGTTCCAACTTATCTCTATTTAATAACCAGGCATCAATCTCAGGTTTGAGTTCTGCCAGTGTTCGATAACCGTTATTCAACAACTGATAACGACTACCGCTTTGTAAAACCAGAGTTGGAAAACCACGTACGCCAAATTGACGTGTTTGAGCAAAATGCGCTTTTACTTTTTTATCGGCTTGTGCTGATTCGAATTCAGACAGGAATACCGCCTGATCAACACCCAGCTGATGCGCTAAATCCGCGAGCACTTCTGTCTGGGTCACGTTTAGCCCTTCTTTATAGAAAGCGGCCTGTATGGATTTAAAAAGTGGAAAAATCAGCCCGGCGTTAATCCCTGAAATAGCTGCTACGGCTCGACAAGCCGGTTCGGTATCGTAAATAAAACCCTCGGGCATTGCGCCATCAAACGTAAATGACTGTCCCGTCATTTTGTGCACTTCCTGCCAGTGATGCAGAATTTCATCACGTTGTTCGGCTGACATCGTATTGGCTGCACCCGTCCGCAACCCACCCAGTACCAAGGCACAATTGAGTTTGCCCTCATAGGATTTCAAAATATCCTCAATGATGGGAGTAAACCCCCAGCACCACGAACACATTGGATCGGCAAAGTACCAGAGCACAGGTAAGTCATTTTGGTTCATATCTGAGAGTTGTCCTGAAAATCTAATAATATTATAGTAGGACAACTGTCTTAATTTAAGGAAAATATCATGGACGCACTTCCAACCCGTGAAGAACAAGTTCGCGATGCCCATGCCCTGTTGATCCATCAGGTGGTCAAGGCTTGCCAGAATGCAGAAGAGCGCCCCATATTGAATCAATTACTGGCTCAGGCGAAACAAAATGGCTGGCATGATCTGGTCAATGCCATAAACCTCATTCTGAAAGGCCAACGCGATATCAGCATTACAAAAAAGCTGGATGAAGAGGATCGTGTCATCATTAGCAGTATTCTCGCAGGGCTTCACAGTCCTGCCAGTTTGCCGGACTTGAATCAGGATGCCGATCCTTCCATGGCCGCGCCCGGATTCGCACAAATGATTCACGCCGCACGCACAGGTGATGTTCAGGCACTGCATGCATTGGCTATGCTCGCCAAACAGATGACTCAAACGCAAGGCGATATGATGTTACTCGGTGGCATCATGATGAAACTGACTGATGGGGAACGTGACATTAACAAGCTTGTTGATCACATGACCGATAAAGGTCAAAAACTGGTACAGGATATTCTGGATGAATTGAAAAAACTGGGTGGTTAATGCCTTAAAATATTTAAATATCACTACCAGTTAGAATATATAAAAAAGCCGGAAAGAAACCTTTCCGGCTTTTTTATTTGATATCGCTATTTATCAGGCAGCCAACTTTGCCTTGATAGCATCAATCACGGCATCACTGGACGTTGCAGTTACTGTTAATAACATAC
>JAOULC010000141.1 GCA_029882215.1 Gammaproteobacteria bacterium
ATTTTGAATAGGATATTCTGGCAGTTTGCTCATGCCGGCATGTGCATATAAGGCAAGAGATGTCTTGTTAGGAAAGTTCCATTGCTGGTCAGTCACACCATAGGCAATATAACTGTTTACTTCTCGGGCAACATCGGTTCGCTGAACTGAGGCGAAATTCTGTGACTGGAATAATTTGCCGGAATAACCAATGCCCGCGCCGATGCTTGCTTTACTGGTGTCGACAAAACGTGCTTCAGGATAAAGCGTATGTGACAGATTAACGTTGCTGAACAGGTTAAGTTTTTTAATCGGAGAATAGTTCATGCTGCTGCTAAAGCTGACTTCGTGCAGTGGAGAAGCTTGCTGTTTGCTTTGTTCGTTTAGTAAAAAAAGTACACTATGTATTTGAATGGTGTCGGAGCTTGTAGCGTTATTTACATTAGAGTCGTTTCCACTGGTCATACTGATTTGTGCAGTCAGGTCAAGTTTGTCTGGATTAATATATTTCTCAATGGAGTTAATATATTTGTTAATAATGTCGGTTATTGTATCCGGTGGGTTTAAGGCCAGGACGCGATTAAAAGTTGCTTGTGCTTGAGGGTAGTCTTTTGCATCAAAATAAGCGCGTCCCAGATCCAGCAGATAAATGCCGGAGCTTGGATCCTGAGAAACCGCACGTTCCAGAGCAAAAATAGCAAGGCCTGGTCTGCCGGAACGTAATGCGGCCAGACCATAAAGATAATCGTATTCTTTTTCACCGATATGCTGATCTGATACTTTGTCTAATAATTTGTAGGCATTATGAGTTTCATTATTACGCAGCATTGCCTCAGCTTCCGCCAGTAAGGCGTTTGAAGAAGCTGTCTGCCATTCCTGCTTGGCGAATAGCGGCGTCCCTGTAAAAGCTAGAATTGATGCCATCGTAATCATAAATATCTGTTTTCTCATAACCCTGACTAAGTCTGCATCTCCCTTCGAGATACCCCTTTATCGACTCATATCTTAAGAAATCCAAGAGCACAGTGCTGAGCACCTGTTCACAGATTGGGTATGTTGTATGTCACGTTTTGGTAAAACTGATGATTTTTGTCGTAATTTCCTTACAAACTGGCGTAGATTCATTGTTTAATTTACTGTTTTTAAGCCATATTGATAAAGAACCGCTTCTTTTGTGTCGATAGACTAGGCTATGAATAGCTTGAATTTGAGCGGTTATCAGTGATTTTTAGATTAATCCCACTATTAGTTAGTTTAACGATCCTGGGCGTTTTAGCCTATTTAGGGGAGTCTAATATTACTCTGGCTGCGGTTGGAGTATTAGGCTGTGCGTGGTTTATTTCTCAATTCTTGTTCTACAAACCGTTAAAAGAGGATAATTCTACGTCTCACTTAGGAAAAAATTGCAATAGTACAGAAAGCGGAATGTTTTCTCGATCACATCTTAACCAGGAAATGTGTGCGTTAATTGCGGACGAAACAGACTCAATAAGTACTGATTTTGATCGTGTTCGTTTATTGATTAGTGAAGCTATCGGTGTACTCCAGGGCAGCTTTAGCGGAATGAATGAGGAAGCCAAAGAACAGGTAACAGTGTCATTAAGTCTGATAAAGGATATGAGGTATGGTGGAGAGGGTGTTGATAAAGAT
>JAOULC010000142.1 GCA_029882215.1 Gammaproteobacteria bacterium
CACCCCGGCGCGGATCTTCATGTTCATAAAGAGGGCTGCCATCAAAACAGGCCAGGCCATGTGCATCTTTTGGAAAATGAGCTGGGACCCAGTCGAGCAGTACACCAATATCATGCTGATGGCAGTAATCAACAAAATAACGGAAATCATCAGCCAGGCCAAAGCGCCGGGTAGGAGCAAAATAACCGGTCGTTTGATAACCCCATGACGCATCCAGTGGGTGTTCGGTAATGGGCAGCAGTTCTATATGGGTAAAGCCGGTTTCTTTTATATAGTCAACCAGACGGTGAGCCAGAGTTCGGTAATCCAGAAAGTCACCGTTTTCATCGCGCTGCCATGAACCGAGATGGCATTCATAAATCGACAGAGGCTGGTGTAACCAGTCGTATTTTTCTCTGTTTTTTACCCAGCTGCTGTCCTGCCATTTGAATGATTCACCGCTTCTGGTAACAGATGCCGTTTTAGGTCGTAGCTCATGTTGCTGTGCGTATGGGTCGGTTTTTGAGAGAAGTTGTCCGCTGTCCCGGTTTCTTATTTCAAACTTATACAGTGTCGCCGTTTTAAGTTCAGGAATAAACAGTTCCCATACGCCACTACTACCGCGTGATCGCATAGGATGACGCCTTCCGTCCCAGTCATTAAAATCACCAACAACACTGACCCGGCTGGCATTGGGTGCCCAGACCGCAAATAAAAAACCGTTTATGTCATCTATTTTTTTTGCATGCGCACCGAGCATGTTGTATAGATGTAAGTGTTTGCCTGCTGCAAATAAATGCAAATCATAATCACTAAGTTGAGGTTTAAAACTGTAAGGGTCGTGATATGAGCTAATGTTACCGTCCGAGTCAGTGCGCGTTAATAAATAATGTTGATCCGCCAGGGGGCTGCAAAAGAAAAAATCGCTGTCTTTAATGCGAGAGGCGGTTATATTTTTCTCAGTAACACCTAATGCCTGAGTGTCGGGTGCGTAAAACAATATCAATTCATCACTAAACGCGGTCTGGTTGCCCAGCACGCTAAAAGGGGCGTGGTGATTTCCCTCTGCAATGGCATTGAGTTCAGTTTTTAAGCTGGAGGCAACAGCACTTTCTTTATCTTTTGACGATGCAAGGTTTAAAGCCATAGTCGGGTTACTTCCGTTTTATTTACTGATCCAGTTTGTCAAAAAGATCATTTAATTAACTCTAAGCAAGTTTTGTGCACATAATAAATTAATCGAATTGTTTTGTTCTGTTAATGATATAGCTATTTATGATGTGCGGGTATATATTTCATCTGGTAGTCTCATGCACTTTATTGACGCATGTAAGTTCCAAAGTTTTTTTATCAGGCACAATTAAAAGGCGTTTATTGTGCTGTCTGCCTTAATTAAGGCTGTATATTTCATTATTTAATGTGATTTCAGGTATGGCTTGGATTTTGCAGTGACTCTATTGTAGACCTTTTGTCTGCAGTAATACTATCTTCTATGTGACCCAGATACATACGTTAAGAAAGTGAGTACGACACGGATGAAAACACAAAAATCACCACGCTTTGTCAGTAATCTGACCCGTAACACACTGGCCCTGATCATGGCCGGCGGACGCGGTGAGCGTTTACACCAATTAACACAATG
>JAOULC010000039.1 GCA_029882215.1 Gammaproteobacteria bacterium
AGAAATACACTCTTTTAATACACCTGCGGCATTAACCTGTGTCAGCTCTAATTCATAATCACCCGTTTCTATTTTTGCCAGATCAAGCACTTCGTTCACAAGGTTAAGCAAATGCCTGCCTCCGCCGAGTATTTCACCTACTGATTCTGTCTGGGTGGTATTCAGGTCATGATCCATTTGCAGTAACTGTGAAAACCCCAGAATGGCATTGAGCGGAGTACGCAATTCATGACTCATTCTTGATAAAAATTCTGTTTTCGCTGCATTAGCTCGTTCGGCTTCATCTTTAGCTAATATCAGTTCCTGCTCTTTTTTATGCAGCATCTCTGTGCGTTCGAATACCCGTCGTTCGAGCAGTTCGTGTGACAGTTTTTCTTCGGTAATATCTTCAGCTATACCTGCTACCCGGTAAATATCACCGTTCAGGTCCCGTACCGGATAAGACTCATCACGAATCCAGCGCAGTGTTCCATCTGGCTGGAAAATTCTGTACTCTTCTCTATAGGTTTTTTTATCCTGATCAGTTAACGCCTGTAGCACTCGCTGACGATCATCCTCGTGTATCGCATCAACAAATGACTGCGGGTTCTGATAAAGGCTTTCACAACTCCTGCCCCAGACAACTTCATAGGCAGGACTGATATAAACCATACTGTTTTTCTTTGCATCGGTAAGCCAGAAGACCTCCCGGATATGCTCGACTAACTGCAGGAAACTTTGCTCAGTCTCATACCTTGCCCGGTCGCTTGCCCGCTGCTCAGAAATATTTTCTACACTTGACCAGATATACGGGCTGCCTTTACGCTCAATAATCCGCCCTGAAAGTCTGACTGCAACATGATGGCCGCGCTTGTGAATATATTCTTTTTCATAAGGACCGTAAGCCTTATTTTGTGTAAGACTTAGCAGCTGCTTTTTCTCCTGCTCATTATACTTTTTTGGTGTTATTTCCCAGTAGCTCAATTTTTTTGTCTCTTTAATCGAGCGGCCAATAATGTCTGCATACGACTGATTGATGTCTAATAATTTACCGCTCATATCGGTTAAAGCCAGCCCAATGGAACAGCTTTCAAATAAAGTGCGGTTATATTGATCGCTTTCAGCCAGCCTCCGATATGGCTCACGTACCACATACAAGAATATCGCACGGAATATAAAAATATAGGCGATGACTTTATAGATATGCCCCAAAAGAATAAACAGGCCGGTAATATTCCCATACAGGGTAAAACACAACTCACTCAGGATTGTGATAACGGTTGCCGCATACAATCCGCTCGCATCCAGGTCATTTTGTTTTTTTACCTGCAGATAAAAGAGTACAGCCGGAATGATCAGGATTGTAATAATTCCGTATTCAGCAGCCAGTTTGAATGTTGTCAGTCCCTTCCCGGGTATGAAGCTACGGGGTACGCTGTCCAGATGGTACAAGCCAACCCAGTAAAATAATCCTGTCAGTGCGAAACAAACCAGCAATACCCAATAAAGATTGGGCAGGTACGACCTGTTTTTCCAGCGTTGTAAAGCCGTAATGGTCAGTGCAATGGCTGCGACGTAACGTGCTACTAACCAGAAATATATGGATTTATCTGCACTTCCGGGGGTTACAAAATCCGGCATTCCCCGGTAAGACAGGGTATGGGCAAAATCCAGCATACCGATTATAAAAAAGGCACTGGCAAGAATAATAAGGTGCCCTTCATCCTTTTCCTTACTGGTGCTAAAGACCATAGCAAACACCAGCATCGATACCACGATAGAAAATGTCTCTGCAAACATATGCGTGGGCAAGGACATTAGAACAATATTTTGCATTATTTCAGATTCAGGCAGTTTCCATACCATGAGAAATACCAGCGTCAATCCAGCCAGAAGCCAGTTTATCATTCTCAACTGGACGGGGAGCTTGATTGCGTTATTACTTTGCTCTAAATGGTTATGCATTTAAACAACACATATTTTCTCGGCTCTTAGCTTATAGCTTGTCTCAAACGACATTCACTGGAAGGGAGCGGTTACCGGCAACATGACAGCGTAGTACTGAAAGTCACTGCTAGCACTGATATATAGTCGCCCACCAGTGCCTAATCAAGTAATTAGCCTTAATAATGTGATTATTGCCTTTAGTTTTCTGCCGATACAAAGATATACTACAGCACTATTTTTTTATGGCTTTGTAATATGCTGAATAGTTTATTTGTTCCTCTTACAAGCCTGATGTTTGACCCCGGATTCCTGACTTGTGAATACTTTCTCTACCGCTCTTGCACCGATCATGGTGCTGATTCTTATTGGCTATGCGTTAAAAAGAGTTAACTTTCTTTCCAACGAGACATGGCACGGCATGGAGAAACTTACCTATTTTATTTTGCTGCCCGCGCTGCTAATCCGCACACTGGCTAACCAGACACTTGCCGGCTCTCCCTGGCCATCGATGCTGATGGTTGTCTGTGCTACTTTACTACTGGCCTCGGTTGTTTTAGTCATCTTCCACAAAACCAGAGCCAGCGTCGACAACGCCACCTTTACTTCCATCTTTCAGGGCGGAATACGCTTTAACACTTATATATCATTGTCTGTCGCACAGGGATTATTTGGTGTAGCAGGGCTGGCACTCAGCTCCGTAGTGGCCGGGTTTATGATTGTGCTGATAAACTTTCTCTGTATTTCAGCTTTTGCCATCTGGGGCAAGTACCGCTTTAAAGGTATTATTCCTTTTACCCGTGCGATAGCCGGCAATCCTATGATTATCAGCTGCGCCATAGGCTGGGCTTTGAGCCTGAGCGGTATTGGCTTAACCGGCATAGCCGAGGATATTTTTGAAATTCTTGGCAGAGCGGCTTTGCCTTTTGGCCTGCTGGCTGTTGGCGCGGCTTTGCGCCCGGAGATGATTCACGGGCATGTTAAAGCCATCACCGTTTCGACACTGGTGCAGTTTGCATTAAAGCCACTGACGGCCGTATTGATTATTTTTTACAGCGGACTCAGCGGCATTGCTGCCGGCGTGCTGATCATCGCCTTTATGACACCGACCGCTTCTTCCTCTACGATTCTTGCACGACAATTGGGCGGCGACACCGAGACCATGGCCTCGATTATTACTTTTCAGACACTCGGTGCATTCATTATTATGCCGCTACTGGCGCTGGTATTTTTATCGTAAGCAATAAGCATATTATTTCTTTAACAAGATACTGTACATCAAACTAAAGTAACCGTTGATATACTCGGTTGTTATTATGCTGACTGAGTTTTCACTCATACGCAGTTCGCTGATCGCTTCATGGAGGTGTGAGCCTTTATGCAGGCCGGCTCTTTTTGCTTTAGTACTGACACTGAAACCCGTATTCGTTATCGAGCGGATTGCAAATACTGAGTCTTTGGTGAAGTATCGCTGAGTTTGCAGTCTGTCGGTACGGTTTTTTAAATTACTAACATCCATCTCCATCAGCACTTCTCCCGCTCTCGTCACACGGATATCAGCCTTTATATTTTCTCTGGTCGTCTGAATATAAGTCCTGAGGTTCGCCGTCTTTGCGCATTCTATGCGTGTGAGTTTTCCCTTCATCGTTCTGTTAAATGCTTTGAAGAGTGACCTTATCGAGTGTCTTTCTTCTCTTGTTAAAGGCTCAAAGTTTTTAACAATAGGATAGTTATCACCCTCCGCCAATTTGGTCGGTGATTCTTTATTACAGTTTATGGCATGGCTATTTAGTGAAACAGAACTTAATACCATGACTATAAGCAGCTGAAACCTGCTGACATTACTCACCTGTTAATGCTCCCTGGTAAACTTGTCATTTTTTTGAATGTAGATCCAAATCCGTTTTTCCTGAACAGTTTGTCCCTTAGGTCATATAGAAAAGATTGATATAACAGAGCGTATTAAATATCAGTGGAAGAGATATCTTAGTTTAATTTCTACGATTGAATGCTATCACCTCAACAATCATATGAGAACTGTTACAACGGCAACAGGTATGAATTGCAGAGCGTTTTTCAGTGTTATCTGAGGTTTTAATATAGAAACTGGTTTCAAAACAGTCCGGGCAGATCAGGTAATGAACCGTCTGTTCATCTGGTACATCACCGACATGATCAAAGCTCAGCGTTTCTTCTTTTATCACCCTTAAACCAATATTATAGATATTGTCATCTTTAAGCTGGCACCACATTATCTCGGCATTAAGTTCATCAATATTTGTATTGTCGATACTGATAATTTTCACAGCAATAGTATCGCCAATAGCCATTGACCTGTCAGTTTCTAAACACAACCCGGTCAGACTTATATCTTTTAATTTAGCCACCCCCATAGGGGTATTACCAGCCTGCAGATAATTACTACCAAATGCCGCATAATGAATCAGTACACCACCACATTCATAACGCTCATGTACACGGCGTGACTCAGCATCATCAAACAACAACGGGTCTTCAAGTGATTGATAAGACATATTTATACCTCTCATAACCTCTACTTGAATTTTAGCTAAAGATGTCATCGTATTTGTTACCACAGGGTAAATATAGTGTCACAGAAAGGTAAATTGATTGTTTGCACGCCTGTTTATTGCATTACAAGATAAGCCAGATCCTTATTTGCAAACGAGATAATCAGATCCGTTATTTCCGGTGTTTTCAATGACATATAAACTTCATATTACTGTCACCTGAGTGTCATATTTACTGTCTATTATTCGGCTTATCACTAATTCTTGAGAGCGTTAAGATGAAATCATCCGCAATATTTCTAAGTATTTTCTTTGCTGTTTTTTTAACGGCATGCAATACAACAGATATTAAACCTTCAGCTAATGACCCTGGTGCCAAAGCCAATACCGAACTTCAGATTTTTGAAGTCTTTAGCGACAATCGTATCTATGTTTTTTACAACTACGATCTTTATAAAGAATTTCTTAGCGTTAACGAAACACCGTATCGCTTAACCAAAATTGGTGCCGGAACAAATGGCATGACACTGGTGTACGGCCTCACTAAGGAAGATAAAAAGCTCAAAGCAACGATCCCGGAAATTGAGTTATATGAGGGCAAAAATATAAATACAGAGTCTTTTTATGGCGAAATGAGAAGACACGGTCGTATTTATGTTTTTGATCAGTGGTCAGATATGAAGCCTGTGCGTGAAACCGGCCACCCTGTATTCTTTTATACTGAAATCGGATCAGGACCGAAAGGTGAAACGGTTGTTTATGTACTTAACAGTAAAAACAAAAAACACCGTCCAGACAGCTTAATGACTCAATTTAAAAACAAACATATCAAGCGCTAAGTCAGCCTTCATATTTCAGTCGGTAGCCATTTTTTGGTACCGGCTTTTAATGGCACTCCGCTAAAAACTTTAAGCCCTTAAAATAGCAGGCATACAGGCCTGCCGATGATTGTCAACATTACTGCTTAAACAAGGCGACCGTTCATAACATCTACAGCTTTCCACTACTCGAATGCACTTACTACAGCTGAATTGAGCCCGGACCACGCCGTTTATCGTGGTAGCCTGCTAAAAAAGAACAAATAGCCACTTTTGCAAAAAGAAAAGTAGGGTAATGCAGCAGTATTTGCTAAAATTGATGCACACAACATTTGCGTACTTGTGCGCGGTTATTACTCATTATCGTCTAGCCACCCTGTTCTATTTCCAGTCACAGTTTTTGAGAGCACTATGAAAAAAACCTTTAAATTGTCACATGACAGAATCAAGCCTGAGCGTCTGGTTGAGGCCATCAAGCATGAAGTCAAAAAATATATAAAAAGAGAGCGTAAACGCAAACTACCTGCAGGTGTTGATTTTCTGGATTTTGACTGCCGTTTCGGTGCAGAAGAAATCAGTAGTGATGTGATTCACCTGTCTGAAATTAACAAATCCATTGACTGGGCGGTGTCTAAAGAGCTCGATTCCTTTTATTTAGAAATCATCGCAAAGCCCGGCCATCGTACACCCAAGCCAGCCGAAACCGAACAAGACCACTGACTTTACCGGCCTGCTCAGTTGCCTTACGCGGGCAGATAACTTTACCTCCGCCAGCTAAACACTTAAACCTGGCAGCATGTTGATACTCATGCCATTCATCATTAGAAAGCGACAAGCCGTAGCTCTTGTCGCTTGTATCAGCAGTGGTCTGCCTTTTGATGAGATTTTTCAGATCATAGTATGTGCCGCAGCAAATGGTTATTGATGAACGACTAACAGTCACTGTTGTTTATAGACGATTACTCATTCGGTGCATCGTTTTAATAGCAAACTCTGCTGCTAAAAACAATACCCCTGCAAGTGCACCGTATAAATGCGAATCAACTAATACATGACCGTGTATCAATGATTCTGAACCAGGCATTGCACCGTTAGCCTGCTCCCAGGCCAGTTTCACTATCAGCACTGCAAGAAATAACCAGCCAGATAGCGGAAAGCGTCGTATTTCTGTTACAGCGCCTGCTATAAACAAACCGTGCAGCACCCCTGACAAGCCGACATAGGTTTTTACCTGCGGATTAAACATCATCAGGCTGATGCCGACGAACAGTGATGCAAAAAGTATCAGGGCCGTCCACTGCATGATTTTTAACTGCGCTGAGAAAAAAAACAGTATCAACACCACACCCAGCATATTCATCATTAAATGCATGTCATTCAGATGCACAAAATTAGCCGTCATCAGACGATACCACTGACCTGCTCCAACCAGATCACGGTCAAAGCGTAGCGTCATTGTCAGGCCAGAAAATTCCAGTGCGCTGCAGATAACGATCAGCACCAACCAAAACACCGTGTGTGGCTGGCTGATGTTTTTAACTAACACATGCAACAGGTTTCTCACTGATGCCCCCCCTAACCAGCGCATAGACAAACTCTATTCATTTTTTCACATTTATATCCGTCAAACCCGACAATCTATTATATGGCTTTAGGCTATAGTCTGAAGCGGTTTATTTTTAAACCTTTTTTACAACTAAAGCGTTTAAATAGTCTGGGACAAGATCAAAGTCATTTTTTTTGTTAACATTGTCCGGCTACACGGCAAAAATAACAGCACAGGTTACTAGGAATGAAGATTACTACAAATAAGCAACAGGGTTTCACCTTAATCGAAGTCATGGTTGTGGTTGTTATCCTCGGCATACTCGCAGCAGTGGTTGTGCCCCGTATCATGGACAACCCGGATAAAGCCCGTGTCATTAAAGCAAAGCAGGATATCAGTGCTTTGCAAGGCGCACTGGATCTGTACAAATTAGATAACTTTAATTACCCGAATACCGATCAGGGACTGGAAGCACTGGTTTCTGCGCCGGGTGATCTTGCCAATAGCGACAATTACAAACAGGGCGGCTACATCCGTAAATTACCGAAAGATCCGTGGGGCTCTGCATATCTATACCTCAGCCCCGGAGAACACAGTGAGATTGATATTTACTCTCTCGGTTCTGACCGCGCTCCTGGCGGTAGCGGTATGGCGGCTGATATAGGTAACTGGAATATCGAATAATGCCAGTCAGGCTGCGCGCATCGAAGCCTGATTTTTTTACTAAATCATCAGGCTTTACCTTAATCGAACTACTGGTTGTTATTGTTCTTATTTCCATCATCTTATCGATGGCTACATTAGCAATAACAACCGGCACACCGAAAGAACGCTTAAAAGCAGAAGCCGACCGCTTTGCCGCCTTATTGTTACTGGCACAGGATGATGCTTTATTAAACTCAAGTGAGTTCGGAATCGCATTAACAGAAAACACTTATCAGTTTGTCACTGCGACTGATCAGGGCTGGCAGCCCGTCGTTAACAATAAGAGCTTGCGTGAGCGAATATTACCCGCCGATATGGAGATCGAACTGGAACTTGATTTCCAGCATGCCAGTATTGAAAGCTCGGTCACTAAAATCGGTGACGTTTCAAAACTGGATGATGTGGAAAAATTTGCAGACAGTGAAAAAAATAAATATAAGCCTCAGATTTATCTGTTATCTTCGGGTGAAATCGCACCCGGTTTTTTATTAAAGTTTTTTATTCCGAATACTGATGTCAGTTTCTCAGTTCAGGGTGTTGAAGATGGCTCGATCAAAGTCCAGTATCACTCAGCATAAAAAATGCCGGGCATTTACCCTGCTTGAGGTACTGGTTGCACTCTCAATCATAGCCATCACGCTGGGTGCCATTATCAAAACCAGCTCTGATCAGGCATCCAATGCCACTTACCTGAAACAAAAGACCTTAGGCCACTGGGTTGCACTGAACCTGCACAATCAGCTGTTACTGTCCAAAGAATGGCCGGACATTGGTAAAAGTAGCGACAGCAGCAGTATGGCAAACCATGACTGGCACTGGCGTCGTGAAATTTCCAAAACGCTTTCGCCTGATACCCGTAAAATCATTTACCATGTTTTTAGCGACAATGCTTATCAGTCCAAAGTTAGCCAGCTCACCGGTTATGTTACTGACCCTAAGTTATTGTATCCAGGCGACAGTAATGCAAAATAACTCTGCCGGCTTTACACTGCTTGAACTGTTAATTGCTATGGCCATTTTCAGCCTTATTTCAGTTATGTCATTTAGCGGTTTGAGCAGCGTGCTCAACAACAAAGAAGGCATAGACAGAGAGCTGCAGCTACTGAGTGACATTCAGCGCACCATGCTTAACCTGTCCAGAGATATTGAACAAACGATTAACCGGCCGGTTAATGACGGCCTGGGTGGCACCATCGCGGCACTTACCGGTGGCAATAACATCGACAGTACATTGTTTGAACTGAGCCGTACCGGCTGGCGCAACCCTGCCGAGCAACACCGAAGTCAGCTACAACGGGTTGCTTACAGTTTTGAAGACCATCAGTTAATCCGTCTCTACTGGTATCACATCGACCGAACTCAGACGGCAGAACCTGTGCGCCGGGTTCTGCTAAATGACGTTAACGATATTAAAGTTCGCTACCTTGATCAGGACTGGAGCGACAGCTGGCCGAACACGCTGACTGATCCGGCCACGGTGGCATCGGCTTTACCCCGGGCGATTGAAATCACGCTCACTTTGAAGAGATGGGGTCCGGTTACCCGCCTCTTCAGGCTCCCGCGATGATGGTCAGCAGACAAAAAGGCATTGCCTTAATCACCGCTTTGCTGATTGTTACACTGGCCACCATTGCTGCTGTTAGCATAACGGCTGAGTTACAGCGTGAGATCAGGCGCAGCGGAAATATTTTGCAACATGATCAGGCTTATGTTTATGCTATAGCTGCTGAAGATTTTGCACGTTATGGCCTGAAGCTGGATTTTGACGATAATAAAACCGATCACCTGTACGAGCTGTGGCATACCATTCCTGTAGCTGAGGATATTCAGGGCGGCGCTCTGGAAGGTAAACTTGACGATTTACAGGGATTGTTTAATCTCAACTCACTGGCCAATAATAAAGCCTTAGATAAAGACCGCTTTGAGCGAATTCTCAGAAACCTCGATGTAGCCCCGGCCGAGATCCAGCAAATAACAGCCGCTCTGCTCGACTGGCTGGATGCAGACCAGATCAGTCAGCCTGCCTATGGTGCTGAAGACGATTATTATCTGGGTCTGGCCGAGCCACAAAAACCCCACCTGGCAGCTAATCAGTTACTCAGCAGTTTATCTGAACTGAGATTAATTAAAGGTTTTAATGACGAGATTTTAACCAAGCTGCGGATTAAGCCCGCATATGAAGCTGTCACTGGCGAGCTGCTTGAGCCCGTCTTCACTGTATTGCCTGAAGCGTCGACATCTATTAACATCAACACCGCTCCTGTCGAAGTGTTAAAATCACTTGATATAAAAATAACCGATACAATTGCTCAGGACATTATTACAAAAAGACAGGGCGATGCGCTTAATAACGGCTCGGCAAGACCTTTTAAATCAGTTGATGAGTTTAAATCCTATCTCGACAGCCTGTCCGTCCCAGCTGTAGATATTGCGTCACTGTCCGTCGCCACTGACTATTTCTCACTCAAGGCAAAAGTGCTGGTGGGCAATTCAAACTTGTATCTGAGCAGTCTCATAAAAAGAGAGTCAACCGGCCTTAGTAACGTTATTAGCCGAAACCAGGGAGCCAATTAATGGCCGATCATCTTGTTATATACCTCAAGGACTTACACGCTCTCTCCTGTGACTGGACTTTTTCCAGCGACAGCGGTGAGCCGAGCACACCACTTTGCAGCGGTACGGTTTCAGAGCTGGCAGATAAAAATAAAAACCGTCTGCTTACTTTAAAAAATATTAGCTGCATCATCCCGTCTGAACTGGTGCATTTAAGCTATCAAAACATACCTGCAAAAAACAAACAGCGTGCATTACAGGCTCTGCCATTTGTTCTGGAAGATCAGCTTGCCGAAGACATTGAGCAGCTGCACTTTGCGATCAGCAATGCCACCAATAATGTTTACCCGGTTGCGGCTATCCGCCATGCGACCATGATCTCGCTTTTGAGCAGACTGGACGAGTTTCATATCTACCCGTCCGCTGTCTATGCTGATATATCGTGCCTGCCACACACAACCGCATGCTGGAATATACTGTGCAATGAAAACGGCATTTGCATCGATCAACACACTGACAGTGTCATTCATACTGACGCTGAATTTTTTCCGCAAATCATCGCTAATTTATTAAGTCCGGAAAACAATCCTTCTCAGCCTGACTGCATTTCGGTTTACTCTGCCAGTGATGCGACTGATGTTGTTTTAGCTGACAGCATTAACAAGGATATCAACGTTATTCAGTATAAGTACGAAACGTCACCAGTTATTCACTTTTTAAAATTAAATAACCGCCAGCTTATTAATTTACGCCAGGGTACCTATAAGGTGGTTAACCAGTCAAATCAGTGGTGGCAGGTATGGCGAGCTGCGGCGTTTATTGCTATCGCAGCTATTGCTCTTGAGCTTTCTTTTGGCATCATCCAACTCAACAGACTCAGTACACATAACGAGTTACTTGAAAGCGAGATTATCAATATTTACAAAAGCAGTTTTCCGCTTAGTAAAAGAATCGTTAACGCCCGTGTGCAAATGGAGAGCAAACTCAAGCAACTGAGAAAAGGTGGCAGCAAATCAGCCTCAGGTTTTACTGATATCTTACTTGAAACCGCTCCTGTACTGAATGCAACTAACGGCATGACCATCTCGGCCATCAGTTACAATAATGACAAACTTCAGCTTTCATTCACTATTGATAAACTTTCATCGGTTGAATCATTAAAGCAACGTTTAAATCAGTCAGGACATATTAAGGCAGAGCTTATTTCATCTTCATCTGAAGCACGTCAGGTCAATGCACAAATTTCTATTGAGGTTATCTGATGAATACTTTAATTCTGTGGTTCAGACATCAGCCACCACATGAACAGCGCTTACTAATATCCGCGGCAGCTATTGTTGCTATTACGCTGTTTTACTTACTGATCTGGGAGCCGGTATTTGAGGAGCTCGAGAATCAGACAGAGAAGCTGCAGTCCCAAAAAACAATACTGGCATGGATGAACAATGCCAGTAACGAAGTCATTAGCCTGCGCGCTGCCGGTGCCAGTCCTTCCTCACAGTCAGCCAGTCAGCCCATCAGTACACTGGTTGAAAGAACGGCGGTAAGCGCTGGCATACGCGCCAATATCACAAAAATGAATTCCGATAAAAAACAGTCTCTAAAGGTTCAGTTTGACTCCGTTGAGTTTGACCGGCTTGGCCAGTGGTTTGCTAAACTGCAGCATGACTATGCCATTAACCCAAAAAGCGTGCAGATTAAACAAACCGACAAACCCGGTATAGTGAGCTGCCGGGTAACACTGGAAAAGCAGGCATCATGAATACAAAACATCTTCTGTTCACCGCTATCGGCGGCTATTTACTGTTTCTTGTTATTTTAGTCCCTGCCGCCAGTATCGTTTCCTGGCTCAACCTGCCGCCACAAACCATCTCGCTTTCCGGTGTCTCCGGCAGTTTATGGTCCGGGACAATTGATAATGCGGTTATTAATCAGCACAAGTTGCAATCAACTGAATGGTCACTAAAACCATTCTCTCTTTTCACTGCACGTCTTGCGGCTGACCTTAAATCACACTACGAGTCTATACCCGTTAGCTCCGGCGTTAACTATTCGTTGCTCTCTCACTCGCTTTCGCTGACAAACCTGCACAGCACAATCCCGGCAGAGACTTTACAACAAACACTGAATATTCCTCTTGGTCAGCTAGCAGGTACCATTCAGGTTACTCTGCCCGATGTTGAATTAATCAGTGGCAAACTGCCCTTAGTGAATGGCAGCATCGTCTGGAACAACGCTAAACTCACCTTAGCGGATACTATTTCGTTCGGCCAGATACAGCTGGCACTGGCTTCTAATGCCGCCGGTGATTTGTCCGCTCAGTTATCCAATCAGCAGGGTGAGCTGAATATTCAGGGTGATATTAATATCCTGGCGAATCAGCGCTATAGCCTTAATATAAAACTGACACCACGTGCTAACGCCTCGACTGAACTATTAAGTATTTTATCGCTGATCGCACCGCGAAAAATCAAAGCCGATCATATTATCCAGCGCAATGGTCACTTAAGAGACCTTGGATACACGGCTATCGCGCTTTAGAAAAAAAACTTATAATCCTCTTACTGATCAGAAAGCGTTTATCAATATGCCAGTAAAAAAGAATCCTCTAGCCATTTCAGCAGAATCAAAATGCGATTTATGCACAGGCTCACTGTGCTGTACTTATATAACTGAAGAAATTACTGTGCCACGCAGTAAAGCTGATTTTAACCAGCTGCTGTGGCAGGTCTCACATGATAACGTCGAAATTTATAAAGACAGTGATGGCTGGACGCTGTTATTTAAAACCATGTGCAGCCACCTGCAGATAGACGGCCGCTGTGGTATTTATGAAATCCGTCCGGATATCTGTAAAGAATATACTAATGATTACTGTGAGTATGATGCGCCGCCGGAAGATGGCTGGGATTTACATTTTCGTGATCATGCCGAGTTATATAAATACGTTCAGAAGCGCTTTAAGAACTGGCCTTAAAAGAAAGCGGGCAGAAAATTCTATTTTTTTAGACTGACTGTCAACTCTTTATTGTCTATCTTTTGACTTTACTGAAAGCTGCACACTGATAACCGCAAACTTTTTTTACATAATCTCCTGATAACTTTCTATCACCGCATAGTCCTCGGTATGCATTTCCGGGCCCTTACTGTCGGGCATACGGATCGCTCTCAGGTGCTGTATGCCATAATCTTCTGCAGACTTGAGCACGGTTAAATTATCATCAATAAAGAGTGTACTTGCTTTTTTGAACGGCTCTTCCTGATTCAGTCTTTGCCAGAAACCCGGTTCTTCTTTTGCCATACCGAACTGGTGTGAGCTGATAATTCTGTGAAAATATTTATCCAGCCCGGTTTTTTTCATTTTGATATCAATGCTGGCGGTATGCGCATTCGTCACCACCACAACCCGTTTATTAGTCGTTATCAGCATCTGTAAGAATTCTTCCACAAACGGGCGTATGGCAATTTTATGGCTCAGGTTATTTTTTAAACTGCGAATATCCAGCTCGATGCGCTGCGTCCAGAAATCGACACAATACCAGTTTAAGGTGCCGCCAAATTCAGCATACAGGGCCGTTAACTGCTTTTTTGCCTGATCGGTGCTGATGCCGTGCTTTTTGGCATAATTCTGCGGAACATATTCCAGCCAGAAATGATTATCAAAGTGCAAGTCCAGCAGGGTGCCATCCAGATCCAGAAATACTGTGTCTATTATTTGCCAGTCAACTTTAATCACTCTTCTCCACCTCATTCTCGACAGAGTGTAATATACTATAGATTCTCTTAATAAAAACTGCCCATGCCTGTAATAAAACCTAAAATACACAGACGTACAGAAATCGCAAAAACCCGCAATTTCAGAATTGAAGAAGTTGATCTGGAGTTTTCTAATGGCGAAACACGCACCTATGAGCGCCTTGCAAATAACAGCCGGGGGGCTGTTTTACTGATCGCCTTTACCACTGATAATCACTTTTTAATGATCCGGGAATACGCCGTTGGTATGGAACGTTATGAGCTGACGCTACCGAAGGGTAAAATTGATCCGGGCGAAGATATCTTAAGCGCAGCCAACCGTGAACTGATTGAGGAAACCGGTCATCGCGCTAATAAATTAACGCATCTTCACAGCCTGTCGCTGGCTTCTGGCTACTCAACCCATTTTACCCATATCGTGCTTGCCGAGGAGCTGGAGCCTGACTCAGCCGAAGGTGATGAACCGGAGCCACTTGAAATTGTGCCCTGGTCCTTCGATCGTATTCATGAGCTGCTTTTACAAGAGGACTGTACGGAAGCGCGGACATTTGCCGCTCTTTATATTTGCCAGCAATTTTTATTGCAGCGGGGCTAGGATGAAACCGGATATCGATCTTGATCTTGAATCGCTTTGTCAGTCATGTATACAGATTGCTGAACAAGCCGGTGAAAAAATCCTTGAGATATATTGCGGTGATTTTGAAATCGAGTCCAAGACAGACAACACGCCTTTAACCTCGGCAGACATGGCCGCACATTATCATATCGTGGATGCCCTTACAGTACTTACGCCTGATTTACCCGTATTATCTGAAGAAGCCGCGGACATCCCTTTCAGTATTCGAAAAACATGGCAGACATACTGGCTGGTTGACCCTCTGGACGGCACACGTGAATTCATTAAGGGCAACGGAGAGTTCAGTGTCAATATCGCCCTGATTCACCGCCACAGAAGTATTCTGGGTGTTATTAATGCACCGGTTCACCGGCAAACTTATTTTGCTTATCATGGCAACGGTGCTTATAAAAAATCCGCAGACTCCGCCGCAGTAAAAATAGCTTGCAGAAAAGCTGAGCCGGATCATTTAATCGTTGCCGGCAGCCGCTCTCACCGCTCTGACAGGCTCAAGCAATTTCTTGCGAAGCTTAATAATCCCCAGGTTATCAGTATGGGAAGCTCTTTAAAATCATGTCTTGTTGCTGAAGGGCTTGCCGATATCTACCCGCGACTGGGATTAACTTCCGAATGGGATACGGCAGCAGCTCACTGCATTGTTGATGAAGCCGGTGGGCAGATCACAAAAACTGATAATCAGGCTCTGCTGTATAACACTAAGGAAAGCTTATTAAACCCTGATTTTTTTGTCACCGGTCAGTCAGATCTCGACTGGCAGGATTATCTGTAATTAATTATCAAGCGCTGACCTTATCTGGTAAGCAATATCCTGTCTGGTGTACGGCTTATTAACAACCACACCTTTGTATGACGTTTTTTGACTCTGTCCAATAAAGCCGGATGACAATAATAGTTTTACCTGCGGGTAAAGCTGGCTCACCCGGTCAGCCAGCTCATAGCCATTAATACCACCTGGCATAACAATATCACTGAAGACAATATCAACAGTTTCCGTCTGTAGCACTTCAAGCGCATCCTTCGCGCAATTCGCCTGCAATACCTCATAACCTAAAGAACTGATGTATTCACAGGTTAATTTCAATAAATCCATCTCATCATCAACCACTAGCACTTTCTCTGTGCCTTCCGGTAAGACCATCAGCCGCTCAGGGGAAACATCAATTCGGGCAAAATCTGTCTCATCCTCTGCTCGTGGCAGAAATATTCTGATAGATGTTCCCGCGCCGACAGATGATGTAATCTTTATAGTGCCGTTGTATCGCTGCACAAACGAATAAACCATCGACATGCCCAGTCCGGTACCACTACCTACGGGCTTGGTGGTAAAAAACGGCTCAAATATATGCTCTATCACTTCAGTACTCATACCCTGGCCATTATCCTTAATCTCCAGCATCGCATATTCGCCCGGGTTTATGCCCTGATTAAAGATCATGAGTTCATCATCAAGATAGACATTAGAGGTACGGATAATCACTTCTCCGCCAGCTGGCATCGCATCGCGTGAATTAACAACCATATTTACAACGGCATCACCTAGCTCACCTTCATCGACCATCACCGGCCACAAGTTTTCTTCCAGCTGATAATTGACAGTAACCTGCGGGGTTACACTTTTACGTACGATCTCCTCAAAATTGGTAATGACGCCATTTATATCTACGGTAGATTTCATCGGTGATTTTGTACGCGAAAATAACAATAGCTGTTTGGTTAGTTCTACACACCTGAAAGCTGCTTTTCTCGCTCGTTCCACCCATGCACTTTGCTTTTCTTCATTTTTCAGAAACTCTTTTAAAAATTCCAGATAACCGGTAACGATTCCTAACTGGTTGTTAAAATCATGTGCAATACCACCTGAGAGCTGCCCCACGGCCTCCATTTTCTGGCTTCGCCGGATCATATCTTCAGTGTTGCGGTTCTCAGTAATGTCCTGAGAAATACCCAGTAAGTAAATAGGCTCACCTTCGTGGTTAAAGATGGGTATTTTTCTTGTATGCAGCAGACGCACACCTTTGTATTTTGTGTGTATGGTCTCTTCGGGAATATCATGCAACTTTCTTTCGTCAATGACTTTCCTATCCATTTTAATAAAAAATTCAGCTTCGTCCTCAGCGAAAAAATCAAAATCGTTATTACCCAGCATTTCCTCTCTTTTCAGTCCGGTGATTTCTTCTGCTGCTTTATTCCATTCCACATAACGCTGTTTATCCGCTGTTTTAACAAACAGCATAGCAGGCAAGTTTTCTACTATTGAATTTTTTAGCTCATTGACCTCTTCTAATTTCTCCTCTACTGACTTCCTTTTTGTAATATCACGAATCACCTCTACCGCGCCTGTTTGATCACCCGCACTACCGACAGGTGACAGTGTAAAATCCAGCCAGCGATTATTAACTTCATCCTTCACTTCATACGCATGTACCCTGTTACCCTCACGACTGTTTATACACACCACACAATCTTCTTTGTTAATCGCCGGGGCATGAAACCACTGATGGCTTTTAGCACCCACCAGTTCAGCCTTTGTGACACCTGCCAGTTCACATGCCGCCTGATTAACCTGGCGAATAAAGCCCTCTTTATCTACCACAATTGTGGCATCCGGAATCGCATCATAAGTTGATGAGCTTCTCGCCATGGCATTAAACGGTTCTGTTAATGTTGCTCTCACCATTGCCAGAAATATCAGCCAGAAAGATATCAGTTTGAAGATATGACCAACGACATTAACCGCACCATAGAGACTTTCATAATATGTAAAGGTCAGTTCAGCACACATAGTTATCAGAATAGAAACAGTCATCATCTTGAACAGATAGGCATCAAGCAAATGCTTTCTTTTCCAGAGTATGACGACAGCCACGCCTAAAATGCCAATGATGATATATTCTGAAACAATCTTGGTACTGGTCAGCCCGACACCTTCTATGAACATAACGGGAAAGTAATCATTTGTAATCAGCAGATACAGAATGCCTGCCAGAAGTCCGTAAACCATAAACATCAGCCGGTAATTTAATTTACGAATTAAAAACCACGGTGCTGTACACAAAAGGATGGCCTCCATATAGCGTGTTCCGACCCAGAACTGCGTAGCCATTTCACCGCCATCTCGCGCATAAATATTCATTCCCTCGTAGGTCAGCATATGAATCATATCCAGCACACCAATCCACAGGTAACCACTGCCAAGATACAGGAGAAAATTATTTCTGGTAAACGGGTACATTTGCCAGGCAACCACTGATAACAGCACGGCTACAACGACCGCAAATAATTCGGCCATGGTATGAAACAGCAGGTAATTAGTCTGACTGATCAGTATTAATAAGCTGCCAAGAACCAGCGGTACAGACCAGGAATAGTCGTTAAGAGGTAATGCTTTAATTCGCTTTATCACATCCATATCTCAGTTTAATTTAGATAAAAATACTAAACTTTCACTCCTTTACTAATATATTCTATAAAGTCCCCGGATGTTCTGGGCTTGCTAAAGTAATAACCCTGTACCAGCTCACAATTCATCATACTCAGTGCTTTTAATTGCTCCTGATTTTCTACCCCTTCAGCAATAACGGTCAGATGCAGGCGGTGCGCCAGATCTATAATTGTTTCTACGATTGCTGAATCTTCCGGGTTAATGGTAATTTCTCGGACAAAACTCTGATCTATTTTTAACACATGAACAGGAAAGTCCCTGAGGTAATTCAGCGATGAATAACCGGTTCCAAAATCATCCAGCGACCATCTGACACCCTTACGGGATAGCTCAGCCATCATTTCAATAGAGTACTCAACACTTTCCATTAAGGCACTTTCTGTCACTTCTAATTCCAGCATCCTGCCAGGCAGGCCGGTTTCAGCGAGAATGCTATTGACTATCTCTACCAGATTTTTCTGCCTGAACTGACGGGTCGACAGATTTACCGCCACGCGCATATTTTTATGCCCCAGCTTCATCCATTTCTTACACTCATTACAGGCCGTTTTTAGCACCCAGTTACCCAGCTCATTGATCAGCCCTATCTCTTCTGCCAGTGAGATAATCTTCTCTGTCGATAAAACGTTTTCACCGTCTTTATTCCAGCGCAGCAAGGCTTCAGCACCGACTACATGTCGTGAAATCACATCCACCTGTGGCTGATAATAGATTTCCAGGCTGCCGCTTTTCAGCGCGGATCTGAACTCAATCTCTTTTTCCAGACGGTCCACAGCCGACTCATTAAATTCTTTTGTATAAAACTGGTAATTTCTTCTGCCCTGAGATTTCGCATAATACATGGCGGAGTCTGCATTTCTGATCAAGTCTTCAACATTATTGGCATCAGCCGGGTACACGGCCACACCCACACTACAGGTAACATTAATCTCCCTGCCTTCTATCTCCATTGGCTGATTAACTACATCAATGATCTTTTCACTTAAACTTCTTAAGTAACCAATATTTTTCTTATAGTCCAGCGCCAGATCTGTTACCAGTATGGTAAATTCATCACCTCCCATTCTGGCAATAGAGTCGGCATTTCTCAGTGTGACTTTGAGGCGGTTTGCAACGGTTTTTAACAGTTCATCACCGGCTGCATGCCCGAGTGAATCATTGATTGCTTTAAACAGGTCGATATCAAGAAATAAAACAGCGAGATTTCTTTCATTACGGTTACACCTGATTATTTCCTGAGTGATACGGTCCTGAAACAATGTCCGGTTCGGCAGGCCTGTCAGGGAATCATAATGCGCCATTTCATACAGCTGTTTCTCCCATTTCTTTTCTTCTGTGATGTCCTTAGACATACTGAAGTAATTTGTCACTTCTCCTTCTTTGTTTCTAATGGCCTTGATATTTGTCATTTCCGGATAGCTGGATCCGTTCTTACGGCTGCTCCATAACTCGCCCTTCCATGTACCGTCCTCTTTTAACTTCTGCTGAATCTCCTGATATGTTTTTGAGCGGCTTTCTGTTTGTAGCAGCAGCGGTATTTTGCCCAGCAACTCATTTTCATTGTAACCGGTCATTTCTGTATACGCGGCATTTACATGAACGATACGTCGATCGGCATTTGTGACCATGAACCCTTCAGCGGTATTTTCCAGAACTTTTGCAGCCATTTCCATTTCATTTTCTGCCTGCTTCTGGTCGGTTATATCGCTTCTTACTCCAACAATACCTTCTATCTGTCCTTTTGCATTCAGCAGTGGAATAAGATGTGCCGCGTAAATAATCTTACCGCTTGCTTTTGAATCAATTGTTTCTTCAAATATTACAGCTTCCTTTGTTCTGATCACTTCCTCTTCTTTACTACTGATAAAGTCGAGACCGGCCAGTGCTTCAATCTCAGAGTTATGCCGGCCTAATATATCATCCCGGCACACACCCAGGCTGTTACTGTATTTTTCATTAACAGAGACATACTTAAGCGCAGAATCTTTCAGGTAGGCTTCGAGTGGCAACTCATTTAAAATAATTTCAGAGTTATGCTTTCTGTTATCAAAAAAGGTTTTTTCAAACCCACCGATTTTTTGATTGATCTCGACAACGATACCACCAAGAATTCCCCGGCTGTTTCTTGATAGCCTGCTTGATAATTCAGTGCCAATTCGTACGTCCTGTATATCTTCTTCCAGTATTCTGATGCTTTTAGCTAACCAGCTTTTTCTGTTCCACCAGAACAAATAGCCGAATCCGAGTGAAACAGCAAAGATAATAATCAGGCTTAACCAGCTAACAGACAGTAATGTCATGAAATCCGGTATCTTCCTTTTGTATGTAACGATAACCAGTGGCTTTTTATTTAAGCCATTAATCAGTAAATGAGAATCCAGCGACTCATTTCTACGTATATGGACTATTTTTTCACTTTTGAATTTTTCTAATAAGGCAGCCTGTTCACGGTGTACTGCCAGATTAACGGCCGTAAGGCTAATATCAATTTTGTTTTCACTATTTACTTTCGATTCGTTCACTGCCCGGCCAATCACAACATAATCACCGGTTTTATCAGCAATATCACTGGCATCAAGCGATGCAAATGCCACAACATATAAGCGGTCACTGTATATATAAACTGTTTGTACAGTTCTGACTGAGCGGGGGGTAGCAGCCTCGAAGATTGATATCTGATATTCTGTTTTAGAATCGAGTTTTTCAAAGGACTGGGTAGAGGCATTATACTGACGTGAGAAGATGACTTTATCATCAGCATCTGACAGCGATATAAAATCAATCTCATTGTTTTTCAACAAATCAGACTTGAGCAGTATTTTTCTGTTTTGTGAATTATTACGGCTAAATAAAGCAGTCAGCTCAGCACTCGAAGCCAGCTCAATAGCCAGAGGCTCAATCGCTTCTAGCTGCTCATTAAAATAAGCATCTAATGTTTCCAGCTCGCTGTTAACAGAAAATCTCTCGGACTTTTCAGAGATATCCATAACAGCAAACATTAATAGCGCAAGGCCAGCAAAAAGCACCACTCCATATATCAGCCCCAGCTTTACCGTGTGTAAAAATTTCAACATCCAGTCTGATCCATTTGAAGCCTTTCTTTGTCTATATGTTTATAGATTATATATTGGCAAACAACCGCTATTTATTCCGCCGGCTGACGAGTAAAGCCATCGTTATTTAAGTGTACTAAACCCTGCTTTAACTTTCATAAATCCACAAGCCTGTATAAAACAGGCAGCTGGTGCCTGAAAAAGCTATTTTTCTTTAAATTCGGACATATCGAGGACACCTAATTGCTGAATTTATGGAAAATAGAGGTAATTACACCGTAATATTTCACTGAATACTACTGTGTAATGTTGAGATAAAACATATTATTTATATTTATTTTTTTGCAGGCAAAAAAAAAGCCGCAGACCAGGCTTGCGGCTTTTTTTAAATTTGGTGGCCCGAGGTGGAATCGAACCACCGACACGAGGATTTTCAATCCTCTGCTCTACCGACTGAGCTATCAGGCCAAAATTGTTATCAGATGGAGTCTGAAAACAAGACGCGTATTAAACCGGTTCAGGCGCCCTTCGTCAAGGACTAAAGACAATTTTCTTTAATTTTTGGCCTTATAGCATACTGTTTACAGCCGCATCCCGCTGTGCAGATGGTTTGTCGTCTGGCAAACTACCTAATCTGTGGCAGGTACTGCTCGCACAGATTACAGTCCGATCTTTAGCGCCTCTATCACCTGCCCGCCAGATTCCACGAATACCACCATACCGGACCAGTGATTTGTTGATTTATGGATTTCAAATGACAGCTGATTTGTCTCATTAAGTGCTACCAGCGCCGATTGTAACTGCCTCACCAGGTATTCATGCAAACTCACCCGGCCCTTATTTTCACCTGCTTGTATGGCCGAGCTGATACCGTTTTCATAGGCGGCAATATAAATACGCCCGATACCATCAGGCTGAGGGCTTAGCGGCCTTAGCGTAAGCTCAAGCCTGTGGGTTTTCTCGGTTTCTGTCACGGCCGCTGTAATTTTTATGCTGGCTGGTTTTTTCTCTGTCATGACCAGTCGCCGCACTGCAAAAGCAATATTTCGCTCAGTGCTGCTATTGATAAAGAATTGCGGGGTGTAGACTGTCGAGCCGCCTTCTGCTGTTACTAGCTGGCGCTGTCGCAGATCAAACTGCTTTTGTGCAAACTGATCTTTCCAGCCTATATAGTCCCAGTAGGTCACGTGAAAGACCAGCGGGATTATGGCTGATTGTTCCAGCTCTGCTGGCTTCAAACTGGCCAGCCATGCCTCAGCCGGAGGACAGCTGCTACAGCCTTCTGAAGTATAAAGCTCTAATAAATGTGTTTGATAGGGCCCCGTCTCATACTGTCGTGCCGGCTTTGTCTCAGCAAACACTGACGTGTTATATAGCAAAAACACCAGTAGCAGCTTTTTCATATCATTTCCCCGGTCTGCATCTTGTAACAGTTGGCTTTGTGACAGAGGATATGAAATTCAGTTCATTTGATTTGAATTAAAATTAATATGATAGCTACTAACACATACCTTCAGGTAAAAAATTCAAATCCATCGCATACTTTTTTTGTTTTTATTGTAAATAAAAACCGTTATGGTCTGATCAAGAATATAATCAACCGGGTTATGCCAGATATATTTGCTCTTGAAGTAATATGTTTTATTTTTTGCCCCGTCATGCCATGAAGTGATAATTTGATAGGGATATTTCCCCTCCTTTTTTGCTTTAACCACCCTTTCAACAGTATCAAATTGTGTATAGATTCGATCACCACCCCGACTTAATCTTTTACCTCTATTTGCTATCCAGCAACTGCAAACCGAAATCAGGTACAACATGAGTGCTACACTCAGCAGCAAACCGGCTGTTAACAAACTATTGAACCAGATTTCAATAAATGTGTCTTTTGTTAATTGCGCCGGGATGACCGGGTTATATCTGACGCTTACTATCTGCCCCGGCTGATGTTCTGTCAGTAATTTCAACTCGGCTTCAATCAGGGTGTCATGCTTTGTTACAAACCGGAGTGTGGTGTCGTATAGCTGGTTGTTTTTAACCACCGAGATCACTCTCGCTTTTGCCCGCACAGACTGTTCAATAAAATAACCGTTATACAAGGACAGCATCAACAGCTTGACGAACAACAGCAGCATACAAAACCATAGTATCCACCCGACTGTTTTTTTATTAATCATTCGCCGCCTCATCGAAATATCAGTTCATTCTTTTCATTGCCTTAACTAATTTTTCAAGTTCAGTTAATCTCACCTCAAGCTGTCTAGCGACGATGAATAGCCGGAAGATGCTTCTCCTAAGCGATAACTGAGACTTGTCTTTAGCTTTAAAACAACAGAGCCAGCGTATCGCCGACAACTGTCAGTGCACAGACAAAACTACAGGGTTACAGTGCAGAATGGCAGGTCCTTCATCCGGGATATTCTTCAGACCATCCTTTTTGACTCTGTAGGCCATATGAATAAGCACCCACATCTCTGAGTGCACTATATATGATACTAAGGCTTATCAGCCCGCTGAACGGGCTGTAGTAAGAAATAAAAAGAGCGACAAGACAGGCTGCGCTGTTTATTCAACTCCCTTCAAACATCCCTGTTACAGCTAATCCTTAAAAGGTTACAGACTCATTTCAAGATCATCAATGATCGCTTTAATACCTGCCTGTGCACATTCTTCATCTATTTCACCGCCAGGCGCTCCGCTAACGCCGACACCGCCAAGAATCTGCCCTCCGGCCTGTATTAATAAGCCACCGGCACTGAACATCAGCTTATCAACATTTGCCAGTGGTGAGCCTGCCTGACGGGTCAGCGCTGAAGTAGCGGCAGAGAATGAAACAGCGGTATAGGCCTTCTGAAAACTAACAGCCAGCGTGATATCCGGTGCCAGTACGTCTCGTAGCACAACCTGTGTATTACCACTTCTGTCAACCACGGTTACACCGACCTGAATGCCTTTTTTACGGCAGGTCTTTATTGATTCCTGTGCAATTTTAAGCGCAGACTCCATTGTCAGACGCTTTACCGAAACCACCATGGCCTCTTCTTCTGCACTGACTGAAAATGTTATAATGCTCAGCATTAAGAATGTTAATAGTTTCATCGTACTCATACTCCAGTTATTATTAATTTTACCCGCTATATCTAACATAGTTTTCAGGCAACAGTAAGGCAAACTAATGACAATGCAACCCGGTTACACCATTCACAGCCTTGAGCTTGGCCCGATGGAGAATTTTATTTACGTCATTGAAGATCACGCCAGTAAACAGGCCGCTATTGTTGACCCGGCATGGGAGGTCGATGAGATTCTGCAACTTTGCCGTCTACAGGGACTCAATGTTACCGATATACTGCTCACGCATTGTCATCATGATCATATTAATGGCGTGGAAGAAGTACTCGAACATACCGATGCTCAGCTTCACCTGATGAAGGCTGAGAATGATTTCTGGAGCCCCGGTTTTATAAAACCTAAAACCTTACTGGGCGGAGATATTATTCAGCTGGGGCAGACACAGATTCAGGCTCTGCACACACCAGGGCATTCAAAAGGCTCCGCCTGTTTCAAAGTAGGTAATCAGCTCATCACCGGGGACACTATGTTTGTGTTTGGCTGTGGTCATTGCCGGCTGGGTGGCAGCGACCCTCAGGCACTGTTTAAAACACTCGATAAATTAAAAACAGAAATGCCGGCCGATACCATTATTTTACCGGGGCATAATTACTCACCTGTACACCCGACCAGCAGTATGTCAGAGCAGGTGCATGGCAATCCTTTTCTT
>JAOULC010000083.1 GCA_029882215.1 Gammaproteobacteria bacterium
CAGCGACCCTCAGGCACTATTTAAAACACTCGATAAATTAAAAACAGAAATGCCGGCCGATACCATTATTTTACCGGGGCATAATTACTCACCTGTACACCCGACCAGCAGTATGTCAGAGCAGGTGCATGGCAATCCTTTTCTTCATTTCAGCAATGAATATGATTTCATCAAGTACCGTATGAAAATCCATGATCAAATTCGTTCAGACCCCTACGAGGCGATAGCTGAGTCTGAAATGGCCGCTCATTGCAAGAAATACACCGAATAGTCCGCGCTAGCAGGTAATTTTTGACAAACTTTGACTTCCATGCATAATCACAAGCCATAAATATTTAAATTAAAATAATAATATATTGCCGGATTGCTCCATTTTAGCGCTTCACAGATTATGTTTTCTAAACTTAATCTCTAAGGATGCACTACAGCAGCAGGGATTCAAATGCCTTATTTGACAATGATCGCTGTTTTATCTGTTTTATTGCAGTTTACCGCTGTTATTTTTGCTTTACGGTTAATTCCGCTCACCCGCAAAGCAATGGCCTGGACTTTACTGTCTATTGCTTTTTTACTGATGGCATCTCGTCGAACAATTGACTTGTTATTTGGCCAGAATATTTTTCAAGATCCGGTCATTCATAACTACTCGACCAAAACAGTCGCACTTATCATTTCCATTTTTATCGTCAGCGGCGTCTACTTTACAAAACGTATTTTTGAACAACAGAAAAGAGATGCCGAACAACTCAGGAAATTTTGTATGGCAGTTGAGCAAAGCTCAAGTGCCACTGTTATTTTTACACCCGCCGGCATCATCGAATACGTCAATCCGAAATTTTGTGAAATCAACCAGACGACAGCAGAGCAGCTGGCGGGGAAAAAACCGGGCTTTCTGACGACCAAGTGCACTCCTCAATCAACGCTCAATAAAATCTGGAACAGAATCAATATTGGCGGCACATGGAAAAGTGAGTTTTACAACAAAGACGCAGACGGACAGGATTTCTGGTCACGTGCTGTGATTTCACCGATCAAAAATGACAAAGACGCCATCACTTTTTTTATTGCCACCTTTGAAGACATAACTATTGAAAAACGACAGCAGCAGGCGATTAAGGAACTGTCATTACACGATAACTTAACCCAGCTACCGAACAGAAAATTATTTCACAATAAACTGCAGCAGGCCATTGAAGTTGCACGAACAGGCGAACAGATGCTTGCAGTTTTACTACTTGACATCAATAACTTCAAAGCCATTAACAACTCTCTGGGACACCTCGCCGGTGATGTGATATTGCGTGATATTGCAAACCGTTTAAATCACATATCGCAGCAGGATCACTCTCACACCTTAGCGCGCATGGGAGGTGATGAATTTTTGCTTTTCACCACCAACACCTCACATGATAAAACCACTGAACTTGCAAGTCAGCTCTATCAGAGTATTTCACAGCCATTTTATGTTGAAAATAGAAACTTCGAACTCAGTGCAAACATCGGTTATGCCATGTACCCGGAACACGGAGATAGCGCAGAGAAACTGATAAAAAATGCTGACATTGCCATGTATGCCGCAAAAGGCTCAAGCCGCAATATCATAAAATACTCGCCCTCACTGGATGACGGCAAACTTAAACGGCTTGAGCTCAGCTCACATTTCAGACAGGCTGCCATGGATGATGAATTTGTACTGTACTATCAGCCGCAAATGGATTTTAAAAATGGCAGGATTATCGGCGCAGAAGCACTGATTCGCTGGTTACATCCGGAATACGGATTATTGCCGCCTGATGATTTTATTGAACTTGCAGAACAATCCGGTCATATTTATATGATCACGGAATGGATAATTTCTCATGCACTGCAACAGCTTGCCGAATGGCATAATAACGGGCACGACATACAATTATCGGTCAACATATCAGCCACCGACATACAAAATCCGGAGCTGGTTTCATTACTTGAAACAGAAATGATCCGGCATAAAATAGAGCCCGCCTGGTTAAAACTCGAAATCACCGAAAACTCGCTGATGCTTTATACCAGCCAGACAACATCTGCTCTTTCCCGCATTACAGAACTGGGTATTGCCATTTCCATTGATGATTTCGGTACCGGTTACTCGTCACTACAATACTTAACCAAAATGCCGGTTACACACATTAAGATTGATAAATCCTTTGTCATGCAAATGCTGATCAGCGACCAGGATGCCGTGATCGTACGCTCAACGATCGACCTGGCACATAACCTGGGATTATTAATAACCGCTGAAGGAATAGAAAATCAGGAAACACACGATATTCTTGAGATACTGGGCTGTGATTATGCTCAGGGACATCATCTGGCTAAACCGATGAACAACAAGGCCTATATGAACTGGCTCTCTCTGTTCAACACCCAGTCAACCGTTATGAATAGTGCAACAGTACCGGCTTAAAAGGATACAGCACTATGCTCCATCCTTTTCTCTACCAGCCTACTTCTTTAAAGCCCCCAGCAAGGCATCCGCCATTGCAGAATTAGCACCGCCGGCAGACTTTTTTTCTGCCGCTTTTTGCTGCTGGTTTTTCTTTAGCGGTGTATTTTTTTGCTGCGTCTGTTGTGCCTTGTGATCACGGCTGTCATCGGTCAAACGCATCGTTAATGCAATACGCTTTCGTTGTGCATCCACTTCTAATACTTTAACCTTAACCACATCACCAGCCTTTACGACTTCGCGCGGATCTTTTACATATTTATTTGCCAGCATAGAAATATGTACCAGACCATCCTGATGCACACCAATATCAACAAATGCACCAAAGTTTGTCACATTAGTAACAACCCCTTCCAGCACCATGTCTTCTTTCAGGTCTTTTATTTCTTCAACACCTTCTTTAAATTCTGCTGTCTTAAATTCAGGTCTCGGGTCTCTTCCCGGTTTTTCCAGCTCTTTTAAAATATCGGTAACGGTAGGCAAACCGAATGTTTCATCTGTAAACTTTTTCGGATCAAGTTGCTTCAGATATGTTTCATCGCCAATTAGCGAGCGTATATCCCGCTCACTGAAGCTCATAATCTTTTCAATTAAAGGATATGCTTCCGGATGCACTGACGAGTTATCCAGCGGGTTGTCGCCGGCCACCACACGTAAAAACCCTCCCGCCTGTTCAAATGCTTTCGGCCCCATCCTCGGTACCTTCAGCAGCTCTTTGCGGTTATTGAATGCACCGTTCTCATTTCGATAAGCCACAATATTCTCAGCCAGTGTCGGACTAAGTCCGGCAACCTGAGACAATAACGGCACGGATGCCATATTGATATTGACCCCGACCGCATTCACGCAGTCTTCAACCACGCCATTGAGTTTTTTTGCTAACTGTAGCTGGCTGACGTCATGCTGGTACTGACCAACGCCAATGGCTTTTGGTTCTATTTTTACCAGCTCTGCCAGCGGGTCCTGCAGCCGCCGGGCTATTGAAACCGCACCGCGTATTGATACATCCAGATCCGGAAATTCCCGTGATGCCAGTTCAGATGCTGAATAAACAGAAGCACCGGCTTCTGACACCACCAGCTTTTGAACATTTAACTGACTGTGACGCTTCATCATGTCCTGCGTCAGTTTATCGGTTTCACGCGAGGCCGTACCATTACCTATACTGATCAGTTCAACATGGTGCTTTTCACACAAAGCGGCCAGTACTGCGATCGACTGATCCCATTCATTTCTTGGCTGATGCGGATAAATGGTTGCATGGTCAACCAGCTTACCGGTGGCATCAACCACGGCCACTTTAACGCCGGTGCGAATGCCCGGATCCAGCCCCATCGTGGCCTTGGCGCCGGCTGGTGCTGCCAGTAATAAATCGCGCATATTATCTGCAAACACTTTAATGGCCTCTAGTTCTGCAATCTCTTTAAGGCGCATTTTTAATTCAATATCGAGGTGACTGAATATTTTTATTTTCCATGCCCAGCGAACCGTATCCTGCAACCATTTATCTGCCGGACGACCCTGATCAGAAATATTAAAATGACTGGCTATGCTCAATTCGCAGGGATGCTTATCAAGCTCTTCTTCACTGGCCACTTTCAGATTTAAGCTAAGGATACCTTCGTTGCGACCGCGAAATAATGCCAGCGCACGGTGTGAGGGTATTTTTTCAATGGCTTCACTAAAATCAAAATAGTCGGCAAATTTTTCGCCTTCTGCTTCTTTGCCTTTAACCACGCTGGAATAAACAATGCCGCCCTGCCATAAGTATTCCCGCAACTCGCCCAGTAAACTGGCTTCTTCGGCAAACTGCTCCATCAGAATTTGTCGTGCACCATCAAGTGCCGCAGTCACATCTTCCACGCCTTTGTCTTTGTCGATAAAGCCAGCTGCAAACTCTTCAGGCGTGAGCCTGGCATCTTGCAGCAGACCATTTGCTAACGGCTCCAGCCCCGCCTCTCTGGCGATCTGTGCTTTTGTTCTGCGTTTTTTCTTATACGGTAAATATAAATCTTCCAGCACTGTTTTTGTTTCTGCCAGCGCGATACTTTTTTTCAGCTCATCGGTCAGTTTACCCTGCTCATCAATACTTTTTAAGATAGCAACACGGCGATCATCCAGTTCGCGTAAATAGCTCAGCCGGTCTTCTAAGTGCCGTAACTGTATATCATCCAGCCCGCCGGTGACTTCTTTTCTGTAACGTGCAATAAACGGTACGGTTGCACCTTCATCCAGCAATTCAATGGTACTCAGCACCTGAGATTCTTTTACCGCGAGTTCATTGGCGATACGTTGAGAAATTAATGACATAAGAAACGCGTTCCTGATCTTTTTTGTATTTAAGGGTGATGGATTAACGATAAAACCACTTGAATCGTGACATAGAAGGGCTATCAAACTTGCGCTTTATAATACCCTATCAGCGCCATGAACCGAAACTTATGAGAAAAAATAAAGACAGAAAGACACAGTAAGCTGATCGCTGCAATTGCTCAGGCCTTTTACTAAAAGCTGTACCGACTCAGTAGTGAACCGGCGTTTTAATTACCACAAAAAGCCTGATGTCGTTACTAAAAAATCACGCCAAAGAAGCAAGCTTTTTACTTATGGAGCTCTCAACTACAGCCAGCATAGCTATCTGACAATCTGACGAGAAACACATCATTAAAATGCCGGCACAAGCCTGTATCGGCACAACTTATTACAAGCCCAGCGGATAGCCTTTTTTATTCCAGTCGGTCATTCCTTGTTTAATCACCTGTACATCTGTAAAACCATTTTTGTTTAATATTTGAGCAGCTTTGGCTGAACGCCGGTCCGTTCTGCAAATCGTCATCACCTTTTTTTGCTGAAAACCTTTTAGCACTTCAAGGCTATTTGCCAGCTCTTCAAGCGGCATTAACAGCGCGCCTTCAATATGCCCTTGTTCACCGTAGAAATCACTTTCCGCTCTCACATCTAATAACAACATATCCTCACCGGCATCCAGTTTTTTCTTCAGCTCTGTCACATCCATCATTGGCTTCGCCCGGAATTTTCCAATAATGCCTGGCAAAAAGCTTACTATCGCCAGCAATGCTATTCCTATCATCACTTTTTGGATCACAGCCTCATCACCCGCCAGTGCTTCACGTCCAACATAGCCAATATAGGTGTAAGCGATTGCGCCCGGCAACATACAAATATATGTCGCTATTGAATAATGACTGAGTTTTATTTTAGTTAACCCCAGCGCATAATTTAAAAGATTGAACGGAAATAAGGGCACTAAGCGCACAAAGGCAACAAATTTCCAGCCTTCTGTTTCTACACCCTGCTTAAGTGACTTAAGCCGCCCGCCGGTTTTTTGTTCTACCCAGTCATGTGCCAGATAACGCGCCGCAATAAATGAAATAATGGCACCAGTCGTTGCTGCTGTTAAGTTATAAAAAGTACCCAGCAGCGGACCAAACAGAGCACCGCCTGCCAGTGTTAAAACAGAGCCAGGAAAAAAGAACACGGTTCCGACAATATAAATCAGCATAAACACCACAGGCCCTGCAATACCCGCATCATTCACCCAGCTTTGCAGACTTGCAGCATCGAATTGCTGACGATATACAATAGCCAGTGCAATGCCAGCGGCTAATACTAAAAATATTAAAAGTTTTATCAGTTTTTTATTCATTTAATTTTGTCTTTATTTTCAGGTTTTTTTATCTGCATAGAAATAGAAAATCTCTTCCCTTTCAGGAAGAGATCTGCCACTTCTTGCGCGAATGATATTTTAGTCTTTGCTCTCAT
>JAOULC010000040.1 GCA_029882215.1 Gammaproteobacteria bacterium
GTTTGCAGGCAAATAACAGGCGGGCATGATTGTCATTGCCCGCTATCATATAAAAGTCGACGCGATTAATTGCCGCCATTATTTGCGATACGATTCAGAATATACTGCATTAATAACGGTACCGGGCGTCCGGTAGAGCCTTTGTTGGCGCCGCCTTTCCATGCAACACCGGCAATATCAAGGTGAGCCCATTCGTATTTTTTAGTAAAGGTTGAAAGGAAAACAGCAGCGGTAATGCTGCCGGCTTCACGGCCACCAATATTGGCAAGATCAGCAAAGTTACTCTTAAGTTGCTCTTTATATTCAGGCCAGATCGGCATGTGCCAGCAGCGATCGCCACTGTATTTGCCGGCATTTAATAAGTCGTTGATCAGCGGGTTGTGATTTCCAAATAATCCGGCAGGGTGTGCGCCAAGCGCAATCACACAGGCACCGGTCAGGGTGGCAATATCAATGACAACATCTGGATTGTACTTTTCACAGTAGGTCAGCGCATCGCAAAGTATTAAGCGGCCTTCTGCATCGGTATTGAGTATCTCAATAGTGGTTCCCGACATACTGGTAACAATATCACCGGGTTTAGTGGCTAAGCCATCAGGCATATTCTCGGTAGCAGGTACGACAGCCACAACATTTATCGGCAGTTGTAATTCTGCAATCGCACTCATCGCTCCAAACACGCCGGCTGCGCCGCACATGTCATACTTCATTTCATCCATTGCCGCACCGGGTTTTAAGCTGATACCACCGGTGTCGAAAGTGACCCCTTTACCAACAAAAACAACCGGCTTTGCATCCGCATTAGCAGCGCCAGAATACTGCATGCTGATTAATTTAGCGTTCTCACGGCTGCCACGGCTAACGGAAAGCAAAGCACCCATGTTGAGTTTTTCCATGTCGGCTTCTTCAAGTACCTCAACTGTGAAGTTGCGATAGGTTTTACCTAAAGCTCGGGCCTGCTCTGCAAGATAACCGGGGGTGCAAATATTGGCCGGCATGTTGGCCAGATCTTTACTTAGCTTGATACCCGATACAATGGCGCTACCCTGGCGAACGGCAATCTCTCCGGTGGGCAGATCACGCCGGCTGCTAACACTAAAAACGACTTTTCTAAGCGGTCTGCGGGTATTTTGTTTGTCGCTTTTTAAGCGGTCGAAGCGATAAAGTTGTTCTTCAATGGCTTCAATGGACTGCCTGATTTTCCAGTCGATTTCTCTGTTTTTTACATGCAGCTCCGTCAGGCATGAGAATGCTTCGGTTGCTCCGCGCTGATCTAAGATGGCGGCCATCTGCGCATTAATGCTTCTGAAGTTATTGACGTCCAGTTCTTTTTCTTTGCCGCAACCGATTAATAGAATGCGGTCACATAGTGTATTGGGTACATTGTGTAATAATAAATCCTGACCAAGCTTGCCTTCCAGTTCACCGCGTCTGATCAGATTAGAAATTAATCCATCACTGGCATCATCCAGAATTTGTGCTGAAGGCGAGAGTTTTCTGGAATCGAATACGCCTGCAACAATACATGACATGCGTTGCTTTTCAGGGCTGCCACTTTTGACTGAAAATTCCATTACTGCTCCAAATTAATGTTGGTAGTGATATAAAAGCATCGTCCAGAAAAGATCAGCGTAGTAGGGGGGGCTCTATTTTCGGTGATTCATTTTTTCTGGATAGCTAAAGTTTATTTATTACAAAGCATTTGCTTATATAATGAAGCATTTCTATATGGATATGCCGTAACTACCCTCAAAAGATATAGTTAAACTTAAAACTATAGCGATACGAGGTACTTTAGTAGTCGTGTAAGTTTCTCTTATAGTCGATAATGAGTACTTTGAAAGTTTCAAGCGGGTATTTTATCAGATAAAAACCGGTTTTTTTATCGAAATGTTACAAAAAGAGAAATATTTATCCGATTACCCAAGATTTTGTAATAAATTCAGTCTGCTAGAATCAGAGTTAGTGAAATGAAGTCATGCTAAAACAAACAATAATTGATCGTTATATTGGTAAGGAGATTCTACTTTCATGGTTCGCCGTGTTTATTGTATTAACACTGATTATCAGTGGTACGACATTAGGTAACCTGCTCTCTAAAGCGGCTGAAGGCGACTTATCAAACAATGTTATTCTGACTTTATTATTTAACTCGATGATACGTAACAGTATTACCTTGTTTCCCGTTAGCTTATTTCTGGCCAGCTTATTTGCCCTTGGACGCTTATATAAAGACTCAGAAATGGTGTCGATGTTCGCCTGTGGTGTGACAATCAAGTCTTTATACCGGCCACTGTTTGCGATTGCAGTGCCAATGATGCTGGTTAGCTTGCTGGCAAATTTGTTTTTAGTCCCCGGCTTAACCCATGAATATTATGCACTTGGCGATGCGGTGAGAAAGCAGGTTGATGTAAAAGGAGTCACTGCCGGGCGATTTACCGCTTCTAAAGGAGTCAATCCCAGTGTTTTTTTTATGGAGCGACGGGATGAGCAGGGGCATATGCGAAATATTTTTCTCCATCAGTCAGATAAAACCGGTCGTAGTTCGGTTGAAACAGCAGTCAGTGCTGAGCATATAGAAGACGATGCGGGTCGTCAGTTTATAGTGCTTAAAAATGGATTGCGCTATGAAGGTAAACCGGGTGAAGCAAACTATCAAACCATTGAATACCATAAACACGGTGTCTATAGAGAAACCAAGAATACTAAAAAAAGCTGGACTGCACTGAATGAAGTGGCGACGACAGAACTTTGGGCCTCGACAAAAATAGCGCATAAAGCAGAAATACAATGGCGCTTTGCCATACCGATTGCTATTTTTGTGCTGGCGTTTATCGCCGTGCCTTTCAGTTACACGACACCAAGAAAAGGGCGTTTTACTAAAATGGGCCCGGCTATTGTTCTCTATATCGTTTACTCAAATTTGTTAATCGTCGCCACTACCTGGATGGAAAAAGGTAATACACCGGTATGGATTGGAATATGGTGGGTGCACCTACTCTTCATTTTAGTCGGATTTGTTATGTTGTTGAAACAAAGCCAGTTTCATAAAAGGATCCTAAAGTCTTCATGAAAACACTTGATCTTTACATTCACCGGACAGTTTTTAAGTCGACACTAATAGTATTGATGGTTTTCGGGGCTCTGTTTGCCTTTATGACATTTGTTTCACAGATCGACCATATCGGCAAAAATGACTACACTCTGGTGAATGCGCTAATGTTTGTTGCTTTGACATTACCCCGCTCGCTTTATGATTTATTCCCGACAGCAACCTTAATTGGTGGTTTGCTGGGGCTTGGTGCATTAGCAGGTAACAGCGAATTAATCGTCATGCGGGCGGCTGGTATTTCAATCAGGCGTATTACACGCTCTGTATTGCAATCCGGACTGGTTTTAACCGTGCTGGTCGCCGCTTTTGGTGAGCTGCTGGTGGCGCCGGCTGCACAACAGGCCGAGTCGATAAAGACTCGGGCCCTGCATAAAAATATTTCGCTTGGAAGAAACAACGGGCTTTGGGTAAAAGAAGGAAGCTATTACTTAAATGTTAAGCAGATCTATCCCGATAACAGGATGCGAAAGATAGAAATATACGAGTTTGATACAAACAAGCAGCTTAAAGCAATTACCAGGGCAGAATCGGGTATCTATAAAAGTAAAAAGTGGGTTTTAAAGGATATAAAGCGTAGTCAGTTTGATAGCAGTAGCAAGGTAACGACCACCATTATTAAGACAGAAACCTGGGAGCATTTATTTAACCCGGATTTATTTGAAGTCATAGCGGTACAACCAAGTGATATGTCTGCAACAGATTTGTACAAATATAGCGATTACCTTGAAAACAATCAGTTAGATGCCAGTCATTACCGGCTGGCATTCTGGTTAAAGGTTATTACACCGCTATCAACACTGGTTATGCTATTGATAGCATTACCTTTTGTGTTTGGCTCTTTACGATCAGGGAGTGCCGGAGAGAGGCTGCTTGTCGGTATTATTATCGGCATTGGTTATTTTATAATGGGTCGAATCGTTAATCATATTGGTCAGGTGTATGGTTTACACCCTTTACTAAGTGCTGTTTTACCGATGATAATCGTGCTGCTCTATGGTTTATTTGCCTATTCAAAAATTCGTTAAAGCTGCTCTTGCGACGTTTTTCACAGACTCAACTCTTATTATTTAAAGTAAATCTTTCCTAAAATGTCAGGCTGCAAAAATCTGCCTGACATTTTCAAAAAAAGCAGATTCAGCTGCTGGTTATTTTAATTATTATCCACCAGCATCGTATTAGATAAAATATCGTGCAGGGTTGCTTTCTTTTCATTAAAAAGTGACCATAAAAAGCCCAGACCGAACAATAAAGTAGAAAAAATTGCGCAACAAAAGCGGATGAAGGCCTGATTCCAGGTGATTTTTTTATGATCAGTGCTAATTAACTCTAACTTCCATGTTTTCATGCCCAATGTTTGCCCTCCATGTGTCCAAAACCAGCCATAAAAAATAAAACTAACAAGAAACCAGTAAATAACAAGAAACGGAAAATACGGGTGCTGGTTTGTTATGGCTACGCCGCCATTTAAAGGCAGGGTTAATGCCGTCGCAATGAAAAGAACGGCTATAAGTAATAAGCCATCATAACCAATTGCAACTAAACGTTTAAAAAGTGATGCGGGTTCTTGTTTGTAAGCCATATTATGAAGTCCTGAATCCGGGTATTAAGGATTAATTTAAGAATGAACAGGTCTGAAAGACAGTCGCCATGCAGGTTTTTTAGAATAAAGGCAAATAATACCTGAATAGACATAAATGTCGAACAGCTATTTTTAAAAATTAAAAATACTACGCAATTCCAGTCTGACAGATGAAAACTTTAATGCCTGAATCCTAAATGATATTCATAACGCATCTTTTGGCAGTGTTATTTTTAAATTACAGTGATAATTGTGAAACATAATAAATGGCAGAAAAATTTACATTTAATTTTAAAAATTAAAGATGATAAGTTGATTCTTTTAATCCTTAAATTGAAAATAAATATTGTTCAAACGTATTAACACCAATATATTTTCTATTTGAAGCAATAATTTTGAAGAAATAATGTTTTTTTGTATTTTTTTTACAAAAAAAATACAAAAAAAGCTGATAAATATTGGTAAAACTGAATTTACGAATTATAATTCATCCATCATCACACAAAAGAGGTCTTTATCATGGCAAAAGCAGCAAAGAAAAAAGTAGCAGCAAAGAAAAAAGTAGCGGCAAAGAAAAAAGTAGCAGCTAAGAAGCCAGCAGCAGCTAAGAAGCCAGCAGCAGCAGCAAAGAAAGCAGCGGCGGCAGCTAAAAAGAAAGCAGCAGCCGCTAAAAAGAAAGCAGCAGCCGCCGCTAAGAAAAAAGCAGCAGCAGTAAAGAAAAAAGCAGTAGCAGCAAAGAAAAAAGCTGATGCAATTAAGAAAAAAGAAGCCGCAGCAAAAGCCGCAGCCGTTAAAGCAGCCGCTAAAGCGCAATTAGACGCACTGAAAGCTGAAGTTAAAGCAGCTAAAGATCAGGTAGCTGTTATGCAGAAGCGTGAAGCCGCTCTTATCAAGATGTCAGCTGATAAAGAAGCCGCAGCCGCTAAATTCATGGATACATGGATGAAATCTGCAATGGCTAAAATGGATAAAGCAATGGCTCCTAAAAAAGCTAAGAAGCGTCGTAAAGCTAAAAAGAAGTAATTCTTTAGTGCTTACATGCTGACTTTATCAGTAGAATAAAAAAGCCCGGTCTCTACCGGGCTTTTTTATTGCGGCTGGTTTTTCAGGAAGACATGATAAAACGCTGTGCAAATCACTTTTCATCGTTCTGTGATGAAATAAATCGCACTTCCTATCAGACCGCCCTGAATATCGGCCATTAAATTCAGCTTCAGACCGGTACAAACATTAAAATGCCTGACATTCTGTCTATTAAACTTAAAGAATGTCATTAAAAGGCAGTACTTCTACCGTTTCACCCGCTTCAACGTCAGCTGAATGCTGTGGAATAACGATAAAGCAATTGGCAGTGCTCATTGAGGTAAGAATATGCGAGCCCTGCATGCCTGTGGTGTCAACGCACAGTTCACCGTTCTCAGTTTGTTTTAACACGCCGCGCTGATAATCCGTTCTGCCGGGTTCCTTTTTTAGTGTGTTAAGACATTTTGCTTTAAGACTTAAGTGACTGCTCTGCTCCAGACCTTTCAAATAGGCGATAGCTGGCTGTACAAAGATATAACAGGTCGCCATAACCGACACAGGGTTGCCGGGTAAACCAAAGTAAGGCGTATTGTTAATATGGCCGAAAGCGAGAGGTTTGCCGGGTTTCATAGCAATTTTCCAGAAATTAACCTGACCTATTTCCTGTAATATTTCGGCAACGTAATCGGCTTCTCCTACTGATGCACCACCGGAGGTCAGAATTAAATCCGCCTGCTTTGCCGCTTGTTCCAGTGTCTCTTTGATCAGTGCTTTGTTATCTGCAATAACTCCTAAATCCAGTATCTCAACATCCATTTTCTTTAACATACCAAACAGAGTGTAGCGGTTACTGTCATAAATCTGCCCGCTTTCTAATGTTTCACCAAGGCTTTTTAGTTCATCACCGGTTGAAAAGAAGGCAACAACCGGTTTGCGGGCTGTCACCACCTCGGCAACACCAATTGAGGACAGCAGTCCCAAGTCTGCCGGTGAAATTTGTTTACCGGCACTGAGTACAACTGCGCCTTGCTGAATATCTTCGCCAGCATGACGAACATTTTGATCTGCTTTGTGCTGAGCACTGATACGAATGCTATCTTCATTGCGAACAGCATCCTCCTGCATAACAACTGTGTCGCAATCGTCAGGCATCATGGCACCGGTCATGATACGAACACACTCGCAGGCCGAAACTTTTCCGCTAAAAGGTGCGCCTGCAAATGAGCTACCAATCACTTTGAGTTGAATCTCACTGGCACCGTTCAGGTCCTTGCTATTAATCGCATAACCATCCATGGCTGAATTTCTATAGGGAGGCACATTAATTGATGAAGTGACATCTTCAGCCAGTGTATATCCTAAAGCATCACGAATAGACAGTTTCTGGGTTTGGCGGATGCTGCTGATGTTATTTTTTATCAGTTCGAGCGTCTGTTTTACAGTGAGTAATGACGGTTTGCCTGTATTGTCATAACAATCGTTGTTTTTAGTCATGGGTAATCCCGTTGCTGGCATGAAAATTAGTTTCAAATAGTTAAGAATAACGTTTTTTATCGCATTGATATGATTAATATCGATCACTTGCTTGTTTGTAAAAAGATGCTCCGAGCGTGTCTCGTGATCAAGCTCACTAATAATAGCTAATGTGCTTTGATGATTCATTATCTCTTTGATGGGATCACTAATTTTCTGCGATCGATCAAATACATAGTGGCGAAAAAGAAATAGTTTGTCATGCTTGTGCTGTTAGTAGCCTTCAATTAAACAAAATAGATAGTCCCAGAAGAAATATAAGCTAATAAATCATTAATAGTGCTCGGTAGTGTCTCACTTTATAAATTCTGGTTAATTACGGTTTTTAAATAGAGACGTTAGCCGTTACTATAGCAAGATGTCCAAATTAGATAAATTACCCCTTACAGAACAGTCAGTTATTGAAGAGTTTCTCGATGCCATGTGGATGGAATCCGGGCTAAGTCAAAACACGCTGGCGGCTTACCGCAATGATCTGGCAGGGTTTACGCTCTGGTTAAGCCAGAGCAAACGGCAGCTGATGCTGGCTGAGAGTGTTGATATTCAGGACTTTCTGTTTGTTGAATTTAAAGCGGGTAAAAAAGGCCGTAGTGCCGCACGTCTGGTCTCCAGTCTTAAACGCTTTTATCAGTATCAGTTGCGCGAAAGCCGGATAACAGCAGATCCCAGTGCCTTAGTGGAGATGCCAAAGCTCGATAAACACTTGCCAAAAATTATCAGTGAAGAGCAAATTAACCATTTGTTAGATGCACCGGATAAAAATCTGGCCATCGGTATCCGCGACATCGCTATGCTGGAAACACTATATGCCACGGGTTTACGGGTGAGCGAACTGGTGAATTTGCAAATCTCACAAATGAACCTCGATCCGGGTGTGGTGCGTATTATTGGTAAGGGCGGAAAAGAGCGATTAGTGCCACTGGGAGAAGCCGCTGTTGAAGCGATTCTCCACTATATGAATAGCGCCAGACAGGACTTAATGAAAGGACACGGCTTAAGCAATGCCGTATTTGTTACCCGTCGCGGCGCTGCTATGACACGGCAGGCATTCTGGTACCTGATAAAACGCTATGCGAAAATAGTGGGTATCGATGAGAATATGTTGTCGCCGCATACCCTGCGCCATGCGTTTGCCAGTCACCTGCTTAATCACGGTGCTGATTTAAGAGTTGTACAGATGCTGCTGGGTCATAGTGATATATCCACCACACAAATTTATACTCATGTGGCAGACCAGCGGCTTAAAAATCTGTATCATGCACATCATCCCAGGGCATAAAAAGAGATTGACCTGCATGAAACTACTGCTCAGTTCAGCGGTCAAACACAGCATTCATATCATTTAAGTAGAGAAATAATGAAAAATTTTGTTAAACCACTATTAATTACCGCATTACTCATCATCAGCCCGCTATCACAGGCAGCAACGGATCAACATGCCGGTTTGCGTGAAGTACTTTCACAGGTATTCCCGGGTCTGGAAATACCTGCTTTTAAAGCAACAGGTATTGATGGCGTTCTTGAATTCAATATGGGTGCCAAGGTTTTTTATGTGTCAAAAGATGGTCGTTATCTGTTTCAGGGTAGTCTCTTTGATCTGGTGACCCAGGAAAATCTCACCGATAAGGCAGAACAAACTAACCGGGTTGCTACACTGGAGGCATTTGGTGAGAAAAATTTGCTGACTTATAAGGCTAAAGACGAGAAACACTCTATTACCGTCTTTACTGATGTAGACTGCCCGTATTGCCGCAAACTGCATGAAGAAGTAGAGCAGTATACAAATAATGGTGTCAGTGTTCACTATGCTTTCCTGCCATTTAAAGGCCAGAAGAGTTTTGATAAGTCGGTCAGTATCTGGTGCGCAAAAGATTCTTTAAAAGCGATGGATGATGCTAAAAAAGGCCTGAGTATTCAGAGTGCTACTTGTGATAATCCGGTTAAAGAGCAGATGGCTCTCGGTCAGGAGTTTGGTATTCGCGGCACACCGGCCATTGTGCTTGATAATGGTGAGATGGTTCCGGGTTATCGTCCGGCGGCAGATGTTTTGCAGATGTTTAAAGCTAAAAAGTAAACAGACAGTTCTGTTAGCTGGTTATATGGCCCCATGATATTTATATATCATGGGGCTTTTTTATGTCTATTGCTTTTACTTTAAGAATGATGAAACTCATACAACTCCCTGCAATGAGTAAACAATAACATAGGCCTGATCGTATGATCAGGCCACACTTTCTGTAGTCCCTGTTTATAAAACTCCAGCTGTTTTTTATACTCATCTGCCAGGGTCGGGATACCTTCGATAGTAATGTTCTGATGGCTTTTGTAATCTATTAAATAAAGTGTATTGTCTTTGATTACAACTCTGTCGATCACGCCATGGATCTCTTTGTTACCGGCATGGTAATGAATCGGTAATTCGTTATAGGCCTTGTCAAAATACTCACAGTTAAACAAATGCGTAAACTCAGTGTGAGCGATGACCGCTTTTGCCTCATTGAGGCAGGCAAGGTATTCACTGCCGCTCAGTATGTCGCCGGATTCAATTTTAAGCTGTAATAAAACCTGTCTATCTGTACATGAGTTGCTAGCGGTTAATAGTTCCAGCGCACGGTGGGTGATGGTGCCACGGGTCATGCCGTCTTCATCTGTGACGGTGCTGACGGCTGGTTTTTCATCGCTATCAGCCTGGCTTGGATTGACGGTTTCACTGATTTCTTTTTCAAAAATAATTTGCGACAGTTCAGCAGGCACGATGATGTCGGCTATTGTGCTTTGTTCAATGCTGTCGTCAGCTGTGGAAGTGTTGATTTCACCGCTCTGATAACACAGTTGTTCTTCAATGCTGTCACTTTGGGTCAGCTGCAGCATGCCTTGTTCAATTAACTGATACCAGCTGGGGTTATCGCTTTTTATTGTGCGGTTGGGTGCGCTGGCGCTGATGAATAAAAACTGTTTGGCGCGGGTCAGCGCGACGTATAGCAGGTTCAGGTTTTCGCGGTTTTGAAAACCAGCGGCTTTATCGACGTATTTTTTACTGACGGTATCCCAGCCGGTTTTAACGCCCATTAAATGAAAGGCATCCGGTTTGTTGCTGGTGGTAGGCCAGTTAACCATGGTTTTGTGTGCCAGCTTTGGGGCGCTGACACTGGCGGTGTCTGCCATAAACACAATTGGCGCTTCCAGACCTTTTGCCGCGTGTATGGTCATGATGTTGACACGCGCCATGCCGCTGTTGGCCGAGGCTTCGTCGGGTGCTTCGGTGTCGAGTTTTTTCAGGCTGCGCAGTTTATTCAGAAAATGTGAAATGCTCGGGTAACGGCCGCTATTAACTTCCAGTGCAAGATCAAGAAAGCCCAGTAAGTTGGCTTTAACCTGTGCTTTAGCAGAATCGGCACAGGCAGCCTGATAACGGTTGAGCAGGTTGCTGTCGTAAAAAATAATATCCAGCAGGTCATGTACCGGAATCTTATCGGCTTTTTCACGCCACTTTGTTAAAAAATGAAAGGCTCTGGCGATGGGGTGTTGTGCATCCTTTGTGGCCGCCAGTAGTTCCAGGCGTTTAAACCAGCGCCGGTGTTCGCTGACCGTAGCCAGTTGTAAAAGATCCTGATCCGTTGCATTGAAAATAGGCGACTTCAGCACCTGCGCCAGTGCGATATCGTTATGTGGTGTTACCAATATTTCTAATAACATTTCAAGGTCACTGATTTCAAGGCAGTTCAGCAGTGTGTAGCGGTTGGCAGAAATAAAAGGAATCTGGTGTTTTCTTAATGTCTGTTCGATCTGGCCAACGTGGGTTCTGTTTTTTAATAAAATATAAATATCATCGTAGCGGGCGGGTAGTTGTTGCTCGCCTTTTGTAATGAGCAGGCCATCGCTGACAATTTGTTTGATGGTTGCTGCTATCCATTCTGCTTCATTAATATATTGCAGGTTTTTAGCATCGGTTCTGGCTTCATGTAACGGATTACGGAAAAAAACGGGCTCGGGTAAATCGGCTTTATCCGGTGCCGGGAAAATACTTTTAAGCACGATCTGCCCCGGCAGATCTGTTTTATGGGTGCCGTGTTCAGGAAAGCTTTCGAGCAAATCACCGGCTGTGGGTTTAAAGACGGCATTGACCAGGTCGATCACTGCCGGTGATGAACGCCACGATTTATTCAGCGGCCACTGCATCGCGCCGATCTGTTGTTCCAGCCAGTTGGATACGTAAGCCTGTAACTCCGGATTGGCGCGCCTGAAGCCATAGATGGATTGTTTTTCATCGCCAACAATAAAGATAGAACGCTGGCGTTCAGGATCACCGGACGACAGCTCTTCTAATAAAGGCTTTAATAAATACCACTGCGTCGGGTTGGTGTCCTGAAATTCATCGATCAGCAAATGATTAATGCGCTGGTCGAGTTTGAACTGTACCCATTCAGCATTATCGGAATGCCTTAACAGCTGGTAAGTGCGCCATTCCAGGTCGGTGAAGTCCAGATTATGTAACTGGGATTTAAGTTGCTGAAAAATATCCAGCAAGCGGTTGCCGGCTTTAAACCAGGCTACATTGCGTTCATGGGTGCTGCGGCGTGCAAACAGATCATTAATTTCAAGTAATTGTTCGGCAATTTCAAAGTGCAGAGTGACGTATTCATCGGCTGCGGCCTCACCGATGAGACCAATGCTTTTTTTAGTGACTTTGCGTTTTTTCGGCTCCAGTGCCTGAGTCAGAAACACCGTCAGTAAGCTGTAATAGGCCTGTTCTTTGTTGTCATTTTCTAAGGCCAGCTGAATGGTTTCGGCGTGCACCATTTCTTTGTCGGTGGCAACTTGTAAATGATAGTTCCTGAACTGTTCGAGCTTTTGCGGAAAACTGCGGCTAAATAAACGGGTCGCCGGGTCGCTGATGTCTGCAATGCCTAAAATAGCGGCCAGATGGTTAATGGCAAAATCAACTGGCTGCTGTTCCGTCTCGGTATAAGCCCACCAGTCACTGCGATGATTAATAAAGGATTTGAGCGCGGTCTGTGTGCTGTGAATAGACTGGCAGTGTTCCAATAATATCCCCAGATTATCCGCCAGTTCGCCATCAGGCGAGAGCGTGGCTTCACTATATAACTGCTGTATCGACTGCTCGATTAACAGCTCGGTGTTTTCAACCAGCTCAAAATCCGGTGGTAAGTTGGCTTCAATCGGAAAACGCGACAGCACATCCTGACAAAAGGAGTGAAAGGTCATGGTGCGCACCGGAAAATCATGAAACAGGCACTGTTCATACAGCTGACGGGCCTTGCTGATGATCTCCGCTGTGGGCTCTTCCCCCAGCTCTTTTAATAGTGTGACTAAAGCCTGTTCGTCAGCCTGCGCCATGTCGCGCAGCCGTTCTGTTAAGCGTGCCTGCATTTCACCGGCGGCTTTGCGGGTAAAGGTTAGGGCCAGAATACTGCCCGGTTCAGCGCCGTGCAGCAGCAAACGGGCCATCCGACTGACTAATAACCAGGTTTTACCACTGCCAGCGGAGGCGGTAACGGTGGCGCTAATTTCGGGGGATGCGGCTTCTAGACTCATGCGCATAGCATAATGACAGATATGTAATGAGTAAACCGACAATTAGGCAGATATGTCCTTGTCAGGGAAAAACAATTTGGCAATTGTATTCAGTCGCAGGTATATTGCATGCAGATTATGGTTTTCACCCTTTGGTTTATCTTTTGAATTTCGGTATTAATAATGAGTAAATATGATGCTTCCTCGATAGAGGTGCTATCTGGTCTGGATCCGGTTAAAAAACGTCCAGGCATGTACACAGACACAACCCGGCCCAATCATCTGGCGCAGGAAGTCATCGATAACAGCGTCGATGAAGCGGTAGCGGGCCATGCCAGCCGTATACAAGTCACGGTATTTAAAGACGGTTCATTAGAAGTTCAGGATGATGGCCGTGGTATGCCGGTGGATATCCACCCTGAAGAAGGTGTCAGCGGTGTTGAGCTGGTGCTGACGCGCTTACATGCCGGCGGTAAATTTTCCAACAAAAACTACCAGTTCTCCGGTGGTTTGCACGGTGTGGGTATCTCGGTAGTTAACGCGCTGTCAAAAGTTGTGCAGGTTGAAGTCAAACGTAACGGCGTTGTTTCGGCCATGAGCTTTGCCAATGGCGATAAATCATCCGAGCTGACAGAAACCGGTACGGTGGGTAAAAAGAACACCGGTACTAAATTACGTTTCTGGCCGGATGCCAAATATTTCGATTCGCCGAAGTTTTCTATCCGCTCACTCAAGCATGTATTACGCGCCAAGGCGGTATTATGCCCCGGCTTAACCGTGGACTTTCTGGATGAAGCCAGTGGTGAAACCGAAAGCTGGTATTTTGAGACCGGGCTGGAAGATTATCTGGCGCAATCTTTAACCGACCGTGAATGCCTGCCTGCCGAGCCTTTTGTCGGTGCCTTTAGCAGTGATCATGAAGCGGTTGAATGGGCATTGCTGTGGTTACCCGATGGCGGCGAAGGTATTAACGAAAGTTATGTGAATTTAATTCCGACAGCACAGGGCGGTACGCATGTGAATGGTTTGCGCAGTGGCCTGACCGATGCGGTGCGTGAATTTTGTGAGTTCCGCAATCTGGTACCACGCGGCATTAAAATCAGCCCGGAAGATGTCTGGGATAAAGTCAGTTATGTATTGTCCATCAAACACGAAGACCCGCAGTTCTCTGGTCAGACCAAAGAGCGCTTGTCATCGCGTGAATGCGCACCGTTTGTATCGGGTGTGGTCAAAGATGCCTTTAGCTTATGGCTAAACAAGAACACAGAGTATGCTGAACGCATTGCCATGCTGGCCATCGACAATGCACAAAGCCGGCAGAAAGCGGGTAAGAAAATTGCGCGTAAAAAAGTCTCAGCAGGTCCCGCTTTGCCGGGCAAACTGGCCGACTGCAGTTCAACAGACTTAAATCAAACCGAACTGTTTCTGGTCGAGGGTGACTCGGCAGGCGGTTCAGCCAAGCAGGCACGTGACCGGATATTTCAGGCCATCATGCCGCTGCGCGGAAAAATTTTAAATACCTGGGAGGTGGATTCAGATCAGGTACTGGGCTCACAGGAGGTCCACGATATTTCTGTGGCGCTGGGTGTGGAGCCCGGCTCAAAAGACACCAAAGATTTACGCTACGGAAAAATCTGTATTCTGGCCGATGCCGACTCCGACGGTTATCACATCGCCACCTTATTATGTGCGTTATTTCTGGCACACTTCAGAACACTGGTAGAACAAGGCCATATCTATGTCGCGATGCCGCCGCTGTTCCGTATCGATGTCGGCAAAGAAGTTTTTTATGCACTGGATGAAGCGGAAAAGAAAGGCATATTAGACCGCATCGATGCCGAAAAAATGAAAGGTAAAGTACAGGTCACGCGCTTTAAAGGTCTGGGTGAAATGAACCCGATGCAATTGCGTGAAACCTCAATCGCGCCGGATACACGGCGTCTGGTGCAGCTGCAAATTGAGGACGGTGATAATACCAACGAGCTGATGGATATGTTGCTGGCGAAAAAACGCGCACCAGATCGCAAGGCCTGGCTGGAGAGTACCGGCAACTTAGCTGAGATCTAAAAAAGCTCAGTCCGGGGTTTTATCATCCGTGTAATCGCTTTTAATTAATTAAATAGATAAGTAAATGTACCAACATTTAAGACACAAAAAATTATGACAACACAAAATGAAATGAATTATGAAGGCGTAGAACAACAGCCTTTAGCCACCTTCGCAGAAAAAGCCTACCTCGATTATTCGATGTACGTGATTCTGGATCGTGCCTTACCGTTTGTGGGTGACGGCTTAAAACCGGTGCAGCGCAGAATCATTTATGCGATGTCGGAGCTGGGGTTAAAATCCACCGCCAAGCATAAAAAATCAGCACGTACCGTCGGTGACGTGCTCGGTAAATTCCACCCGCACGGTGACTCGGCCTGTTACGAAGCCATGGTGTTAATGGCGCAGCCGTTTTCCTATCGCTATCCGTTAGTCGATGGTCAGGGTAACTGGGGGTCGCCAGACGATCCAAAATCATTTGCGGCCATGCGTTATACCGAATCGCGCCTATCACCTTATGCACAATTATTGCTGGATGAAGTCTCGCAGGGTACGGTGGACTGGGTACCTAACTTTGACGGCACCTTAGAAGAGCCGAAATCATTACCGGCGCGTTTACCTAACGTGCTGCTCAATGGCGGTATGGGTATCGCGGTGGGCATGGCAACCGATATTCCGCCACATAACCTGCGCGAACTGGCATCGGCCTGTATCCGTTTACTGGACAATAGTCGCAGCACGGTAGAAGAACTGTGTGAACACGTTAAAGGCCCGGACTACCCGACAGAAGCCGAGATAGTGACATCGGCAGATGATATTCGTAGCATGTATGAAAAAGGCAGCGGCAGTATCCGCATGCGCGCTGTCTATGAAAAAGAAAATGGCGACGTGATCATCACCGCACTGCCGCATCAGGTATCGGGCAATAAAATTCTGGAACAGATTGCCGCGCAAATGGTGGCGAAAAAACTGCCAATGGTTGAAGACCTGCGTGATGAGTCCGATCATGAAAACCCGACACGTCTGGTGATTGTGCCGCGCTCAAACCGCATTGATGTCGACCAGTTGATGGCGCATTTATTTGCTACAACCGATCTTGAACGCACCTATCGTGTCAATATGAATGTCATCGGCATCAATGGCACACCGGGCGTTAAAAATTTAAAACAGATGTTACAGGAATGGCTGAGCTATCGAAAAGCCACGGTAACTCGCCGTCTTGAATGGCGACTGGAAAAAGTCAATTCACGTTTGCATATACTGGATGCGATGTTAATCGCCTTCCTCAATATTGACGAAGTGATCGCCATTATCCGTGAATATGACAAACCAAAACCGGTTCTGATGGAACGCTTTGGGGTAACGGATATTCAGGCTGAAGCCATTCTTGATTTAAAACTGCGAAACCTGGCCAAACTTGAAGAAATGAAAATCAAGGGCGAGCAGGATGAATTAGCAAAAGAACGTGATTCACTGGAAAAAATCTTGTCATCAGATGCACGAATGAAAACTTTAATTCGTAATGAAATCATGGCGGACGCCGAGCAGTACGGTGATGACCGTCGTTCACCAATTGTTGCCCGCGAAGCGGCGCAGGCGTTAGATGAATCGGCATTAGTACCCAGTGAGCCTGTGACCATTGTTGTCTCGCAAATGGGCTGGGTACGTGCTGCAAAAGGCCACGATATTGATCCGACAGCATTAAGCTACAAGTCGGGCGACAGCTTTTTATCCGCTGCACAAGGCAAGTCAAATCAGCAGGCCATTTTCCTCGACTCGACCGGTCGCACATATATGTGCGCGGCACATTCACTGCCATCGGCAAGAGGTCAGGGTGAACCGTTAACCGGGCGCTTTAGTCTGCCATCAGGTGCACATTTTGTGGCCGTGATCATGGGTAATGTTAAGGACGAATATTTATTATCCAGCAGTTTTGGTTATGGTTTTGTTAATACCATCGAAGACATGCAAACCAGAAACAAAGCCGGTAAGGTTGTTTTAAAGCCGGCAGAAGGCGCAAAAGTATTACCACCGGTTGCAGTGCGCAGCATTGATGATGACTGGATAGTCGCCGTTACAACGGAAGGTCATATGCTGGTGACTACGCTGAATGATCTGCCGAAAATGGCAAGGGGTAAGGGTAATAAGATTATCAATATTCCGACAGCCAAGTTAAAAGATGGCAGTGAAAGTGTAGTGGCTATTGATCTGATTCAGGATGGTGAAAAACTGACGCTGAATACCGGTGTGAAGACGAAAGTTTTGACGGCATCGGAGGTGGATGAATTTGCCGGTGAACGGGGTAAGCGTGGCTTGAAGTTGCCGAGGCTGTATCAGAAGCTTGAGTCGATTGAGGTGAACAGGAAGTCGTAACGGGGTTAGGGCTTCTTGAAATTAAAAAGGTCAGCTTTATGCTGGCCTTTTTTGTGCCTGAGGTTTGTGGGTGGGGGAAGCTCAGAGCCCTTTAAAGTGTTTATTCCGAGTCATGAGTTGCACTTACTAATTGAAATCACGATATTTTGAGGTGCTTTTTATCAGATGAAAAACATCTTTTGATGTTTTTACCATTTCTGTGATGGTGTATAGAAATACAATAACTATACGATTCCTTTTTTACATACCGATGAACGATATATAGCGGATGAGCTTAATTTTATTGTTAAACGCATAGTTTAACCGTACTTTTTGTTACTTCACTGTATTCCAATAACTCGACTGATGAGGGGGTTAAATGTTTATACGTTTGGAATAATACTCAGCCAGTGTTTCATTTTTTTTGCCACTGTAGTCCTGCAATACAAATATTCTTTTATGATATTTCACTGGCGTTGCTACAATATAGTATATTGTCTCACTCCAGATGGTTAACTTAGCACTTGGAGCATTGTCACCTGATGCACTTATTTGATTTACACTCTACAATTATTTTTCTCTTTACATCTCAGATAAAAAGTATGTTGTTTTTTATATTATCTACACTCACCTCTATTTCTACCCCTTTATCAAGAACCAAACCTTCAGGTCTGAAGAAATTCAATGCCGCATCTTCAAACATTTCTCCGGCTTTAGTATTCATTGTAAACCTACTCGCTGGAATGGCTGCTTCATATTTTTAGCATCTACGTTAGATGACCAGATAAAATATAACACGAGAGAATATAAATTTGGATAGCAAGGTGGTTCATGCATCAGACCAACCTACAAATGATGTCAAATGTAAGCCCTGAATCTGCTATTGCTTTGGAAATAGTCTTGTAAAATTGTTCTTTGTAATATCTAAGATTACATCATCCGGCAGTTGATTTAACCAGTATCGTGTTTCTTCTGTTATTTCTGGCAGTTCAGTCCAAACACTGGGTTTGTATGTATCCGTCCCTAGTAAGAATCTTTTTTGATATTTAATCAAAAGGTGCTTCCAATCGGCTGTTAAATCGTCATTCCCATCAAGCATACCTTGTCGCCTTGAAAGTTCGATATAAAAATTAGGATATTTTTGCAAAAACTGCTGCAAATACGTCTCGTCAACATCTTCACCGCCATGAGCCCATATAACGACTAAGCCTTTAGCCTTATTCAAGAGTATTCTCATAGCTTCCAAATCAGTATGTGCATGCAACACTAACTTATACTGCTGAGCCAGACTAATCATTTGTTCTATTTGTAATGTATCTGCATCTTTACCAAACACATGAAATTCACCAATTCCTTTATACGGCACTTTTTTTAACTGCTTAATCAGGTACGATTTTAACTCTGGGTCTTTAAACCAAAAATAACGGTGTCGCCAACTCGCATATGGGCGAAGCATAGGAATAACAAACTCAGGAGCTTGTCTGTAAAACATTTCAGCACCTTGTGTCGGTGTAGCTGAAACCAACACACGTTGAATATTCTGTTCTGTAAGTAACTCAACAGCATCCTTAACCGATAAGCTCCCCCACATATCCTGATTATAATGGATATGTGCGTCATAAATTTCTATGAGTTTTTCAGAGATAACTATGCGAGGAAAAAAAGAAATCATTAGTAGCATAATAAGATAGTATTTTTTCACTGTCCGGCAGCCTTAAAACATAATAAAAACAAATGGATATAACTGTAATTAAATATTAACGTACTTGGATATTAGAGAAAATAAATTTAGATAACAAGGTGATTCGTACATCACACCAACCTGGCAAATAATATCATTAATTACCATGTAAGGTTTGTGGTTGAATCAGCCGTTCTTCATAATAACTATCAGTATGACGAATCATTTCAACAGGCAGTGGATTCTCTTTAATATGGGTATCCTTATAAGTATCCTCTAATAAATAGGTTATAAGTACTCACGGGATCAAATGAAGTAAATTGAATATTATTCTATTAATTTCAATAAACCATACTAAACTAAACTGTAGTACACGGTGTATTTTAAGGGCAGTGACTCAATATTTAAGGATAGTAATGGAAAAAATCATTATTCACTTTTTGATGCTAAGCTGCCTGTCATACTCCATGGCAGGTTTTAGTCAGACTGTAATATTACAAAATGACGCTAGTGTAACGATGACAGCAGACTATCTTGAAGGCACTGTAGATATGAGTCCTGTTCTGGTTTTACATGGTTTTCTACAAACCAACCAATTTTCTACGGTCAGGCGTCTTGCCAGTGTATTAAATGAATCCGGTATTACTGTCTTAACACCCACCCTGTCACTAGGTTTGGACAGTAGAAAGCAAAGCCTTTCTTGTGAAGCAATACACACACACACTATGAATACCGATACAAATGAACTTCTGCAATGGTTAACCTGGTTACACAATAAGACCGGTAAAAAAGTCACTTTAGTCGGTCATAGCGCTGCAGGACCAACAATATTAAATCTCATAGAAAAACAAGGAATGGAGCAGATTCATCATGTTATTCTTATCAGTCTTTCATATTATGCATCCGGGCCATCCGCTAATGAAACAGAAGCGCAGGCAATCAAGGCAAGAGAACAAATAAGGTCAGGTTCAAATGCTCTTGAAATATATGCATTGAACTACTGTAAAACCTATCCGACTTACCCTGAATCGTTTTTATCCTATTACAGCTGGGATAAAGCTAAAGTTGAAAAACTTGTAGGTAACTACAGTAAAAACATTTCAATTATTATCGGCACAAAAGACAAACGAATTGATGAGGCCTGGGGAAAACAGCTTAATACGGCTTATGGAAATGTTATTTCTATAAAAGGAGCAAATCATTTTTTTGATCAGGCTTATGAGTTTGATCTGACTGATTCAATCGAAACACTATTAAATATTCATAATAGAAAATAATCTGTATGAGTTTGAGTATTCGACAATATATCATAATATTTTCTGTTCTTATCGCTCTCCTTACATCTTTTTTTATTTATAAAATAAAATTCAATCTGAACGAAAATCAATATAAAATTGAACTTTCACAAAAAAAATCTGCCCACAAAGAATTACAGAAAGCGATAGACTTAACATTTAAAAAAATCAAAATATATGCCACTGAATTAAGCCAGTGGCAGGAAGTTAAACAACAAATCAACAACCCTGAAATATTTGCATACTGGTACAATGTACGATTAAAAAAACATGCATACGATTTACAAAAAAACACCATTGAATTGATGATTTATAACATCAATGGCAACGCCCTTAGCAAGCTAGATGACAACACATTACCTTATAGTATCGACATTAATAATATAAATGGATTTTTATTCAGAGTTACAGGTCCTGAAGAACTCATATACATAATGCCTGTCTACAATGAGAAATCTGATAAAACAATAATCGGATTTATAAGCTCGAGGCTAGAATTTATAACAATTTTAAAAAGTGTGATTCATTTTCAATATCTGGATCCTGAAACACTTACTATCGGTATGGATGATGAAATTATAATAAGAGATAAGTTAACCTCGTCTGATTTTGTTTATAATCTGAACAAATCGGAAGAGATTGAAATACTCGAAAACCAGATCAATAATTCTCTGAATGATTTGGTCATGTTTATTGCTTTGCCAACAATAATAATATTTATGATTATAATTTACCTGATAGGCCGTCCAATTCAGGATGTTGTGTTATATATTGAGAAGTTAAGAAGGTCACCAGGTTTTGTTTCTAAAACTGACTACAACCATATGATCAAGGTTAAAGAATTAAATGCAATATATGAGTCTCTAAAACAATACCATGTCGAGCTATCAAAGAATGAAGAATATTTGGATCTTACACTGAACAGTATTGGAGATGCTGTCATAACAACAGATGCAAAATACAATATAACTCGCATGAATCCGGTTGCAGAAAGATTAACAGGCTGGGCATCTGAAGATGCTATAAATAACAGTATTAATAATGTGCTTAATTTATTCAATTCTGCAACTGGAGAGCCCATAAACAATCCCTTCGACAGTGTTATCAAGAAAGGTGAAATTATTCACATTAATAAAAACATCAAATTATTATCAAAAAATGGTAAGACATATTACATTTCTGATTCAGCAGCTCCTATTTTAGATGAGAACAATGTAACCCGAGGTATCGTTCTCGTATTCAATGATATTACAGAGCAAAAAATCAAAGACGAACAACTACAACAAAGTCAGAAAATGGATGCGCTTGGTAAACTGACCGGTGGGATTTCGCATGACTTTAACAATATGATTGGCATAATTCTCGGGTATTCAGAATTACTACAATTAACCATAGACAAAAAAACACCATCTCATAACCATGTCAATGAGATAATTAAAGCTGCGATGCGATCACAAAAACTGACTTCTAAGCTACTGGCTTTTTCACGAAAGAGTATGCAAGAAGAATCCGAAATAAATATCAATGAACTGATTGTCTCTGAACAAAACATGCTCAAAAAGATGCTTACAGTCAGGATTGAGTTAATTTTAAAGCTTGAACAAAATCTTTGGTCAGTTTATGTCGATGCAAGCCTGTTACAGGATGCTATTCTTAATATTTGTATCAACGCAATGCATGCCATGCCTAATGGCGGGAAACTTACAATTCACACTCATAATATCCATTTTGACACAGCAGACATGGATAATATTCAGCTAGAAGAAGGTGACTATGTTCAGCTTTCAATTACAGATACCGGTAGTGGAATGGACAAAGAAACGCAGTTAAAAGTCTTTGATCCTTTTTTCTCAACAAAAGGCGAAAAAGGAACTGGTCTAGGATTGAGCCAGGTATACGGCCTGGTTAGCCAGTCTCGGGGAGCTGTCCATGTCTACTCCGAACTTGACATAGGTACAAAATTTTCTATATACCTTCCTCGGTACACTTCAACTCCTGATGAGGATGAGTCAAAAAACAAAGCCTCTACAGAATCAACTACAAGTTTATATGGCAAGGAAACAATACTACTCGTAGATGATGAAGACTCATTGCTAAATTTATCTGACCAGATAATTAAAAAATACGGTTATCAGACACTACTTGCAAGCTCAGGAGAAGAAGCTTTATCACTACTTGAAAAAAATCACGCCGATCTTGTTCTGAGCGATATAATAATGCCAAATATGGATGGCTATCAACTGGCAGAAGTTATAAATAAAAAGTATCCTCATATGAAAATACAACTAATCAGTGGGTTTAGTGAGGAGCCTGTTAACAGCATACTTGCAAGCAATCTCTATTTTAATCAGATAAACAAGCCGTTTAGCACTAAAGAGCTATTAGAAACAATAAGAAAATTACTAGACAGTTAGGAGCATGTTTTAAATCATTTCAAAAAATTAATAAATGAAAGCTGCCTTTAATGCAAACAATTTAAATGAACGGGGATAAAAAATGAGTCAGCATCATTAAACCTCCAGGTTAAGTTCAATTATCCCCTCAAAAAAACCGTTCAGTGAGCAATTGTTCTAATATAGCTCAGCTCTAATTTTAGTAAATGTTGTTCTCTGACACTGATTGATTACAGATTAATGAAAAGTCATAGTATAGACTTCGATAGCAAAAATTCTCGCAGGTGGAAACACTCGGAATTAATGATTCTGTTAATAAGAGGCTGGCTTCCTCATATACCTAAAACCTTAGTTATTTGGCCTTTTATATCCTGTGATACTTCGTTACTATTGATAATATATCGCGCCATGATTTGCGTACAGACATCGCCATGAACTGGCCCGTATTGTAATGACCCGTATCGTTTTATAATCTGACAGACATTCTAAAAGGAACTCCCGTGATCAAGGCATATGCAGTTAATGAACCCGGTGGTAAGTTCGAACCCTTTGAATATGATCCGGGCCCTCTGGATGACCACGATGTGGAAATTGAGGTGGAATATTGTGGTATTTGCCACAGTGACTTAAGCATGATTAATAACGAATGGGGTATGACGCAGTATCCTTTTGTTCCCGGTCATGAAGTAGCTGGAAAAATTTCAGCGCTGGGTAAGCATGTTACCCAGTTTTCGATCGGAGATCGTGTCGGTCTTGGCTGGCATTCGGCTTATTGTAATCACTGCCTCAGTTGTCTCGAAGGTGACCAGAATTTATGTGCCAGTGCTCAGGGCACTATCATTCACCGGCACGGCGGCTTTGCCGATAAGGTTAGGGCACAAGCAATGAGTGTTGTCGCCTTGCCCGAAGGGCTAAGCTCTGAAGTGGCGGGCCCGTTATTTTGCGGTGGTGTTACCGTTTACAATCCGATGAAACAGTTCGAGCTTAAGCCAACAGCCAGTGTCGCGGTCATTGGTATTGGTGGTTTGGGTCATATGGCTCTGCAGTTTTTAAATGCCTGGGGGTGTGAAGTGACTGCTTTTACCAGTACTGAAGCCAAGCGTACAGAAGCTTTAGAGCTGGGTGCGGGTTATACGCTTGATTCGCGGGACAGTGATGCTCTTGCGCAGGCGGCGAATAAATTTGACCTTATCTTATCAACAGTAAATGTCGGGCTCGACTGGAATGCTTATTTAGGAACCCTCAAGCCTAAAGGCCGTTTGCATATTCTGGGTGCTGTATTAGAGCCAATGATGATCAGTGTAATGGCACTGATGGGCGGACAACGTTCACTATCGTCTTCACCCGTCGGCAGTCCTGCTACGATTGCACAGATGTTAGAGTTTGCAACCCGCCATGATATAACACCTAGAGTAGAAGTTTATGACATGGCTAATGTTGATGCAGCCATCGACAAATTGAAGAATGGCAGTCCGCGTTATCGGCTGGTATTAAAAAATCCCTAGAGCCACATGGCTTGCGATGTGAAATCTCACCTCGCAAGCTGCTCATGAACCAGCATCGCACCAGTAC
>JAOULC010000084.1 GCA_029882215.1 Gammaproteobacteria bacterium
TGACCGCATACGCGTCTTTACAACCCAGTGCATGCAAACTACCTGAGCGACAGACTGAACTTTCTGTAAATATATTAAAGCGGATACTTAAAGTACCCGCCTCACGATTATTAAATTTTAAACTGCGACACAAGACTTTGCAGCCGCTCACCCAGGCTGGCTAATTCTGCACTGGACAGAGCAGTTTGTTCAGAGCCGGATGCAGTTTGCTCAGAAATATTCTGAATATTCACAACGTTTCTGTTGATTTCTTCAGCCACTGAACTCTGCTCTTCTGCAGCCGCCGCTATCTGGGTGTTCATTTGTAAAATGGTGCCAACAGCATGTGTAATCGACAGAAGAGACTCACTGGCCTGTCTGGCAAGCTCAACTGTCGAACCAGCACGATCACGACTCTGTATCATTACCGTCACCGCTTCTTCCGCACCATTTTGCAGGGCGTTAATCAGGCTCTGAATCTCTGTGGTTGATTCTTGCGTACGCTGAGCAAGAGTACGCACTTCATCTGCAACCACAGCAAAGCCACGCCCCTGCTCACCTGCACGTGCCGCCTCAATTGCAGCATTTAACGCCAGCAGATTAGTTTGTTCAGCAATACCTTTAATTACATCCAGAACTGCACCGATGTTTTCGCTATCACCTTTTAGCTTTTCAATAACTTCAGCCGAACTTTGTACTTCTGAAGCCAGCACAGTAATTGCCTGCGCTGTGCTGTTAACCACGTCGCTGCCAGATTTTGCCTCTTTATCGGCTTCGGCTGCGGCATCAAAAGCACTGCTGGCATTGTTGGCAACTTCCTGTACTGTTGCGGTCATTTCATTAATAGCTGAAGCTACCTGTTCGGTTTCCTGTTTTTGATTCTCTACACCGGCACTGGTTTCTTCAGTAATAGCTGCCATTTCTTCAGCCGCTGCAGCAAGCTGAGATGTTGAGCCCGCGATATCACCAATAATGCCCTGTAACTTCTCAATAAATACATTAAAGTTAGTACCAAGTTCACCGATTTCATCTTTACTATTTACCGGAATACGTGCAGTTAGATCACCGTCACCTTGAGCAATATCTCTCAACATATTGTTTGTTGCTTTTAGCGGGACGATGATTCCGCGAATGACAACAAAGGCAATAACAGCACCAATAACAATAGCTAATAATGTACCAATGATAGTAACGCTGTTTGCAAAACTTGAAGTCGAACGCTGATCTTCACTACGCGCACCGATCAGTATTTTTTCTTCAGCAATGAGTTCATTTAAAGTAACGCGCAAAGCATCCATAATTTTTTTGCCAGGCCCGTCTTGCATCATTATGGCGGCATCATCGATGGTAAGCGTGTACTTATTCATTTCACGGCGTGCCGAAATTTCAGGGTTTGCTGCTTTTTCCATCCACTCGTTAACACGTATTTGCACCAGCTGAATATCACTATTACTGACACTGCTTGTAGCCGCCAGCGAACGAAGCTCTGCCAGATGTTTTGTTAGTGACTTGCTACCATTGATATATGGTTCCAGCGACTCATCTTTGCCGGATAGCAAAAAGCCTCGCTGACCGGTTTCCATATTGACGAGATCAAGCGTCGTTGCTGTGACCAGATATTTGCCCTGAGAATCTCCTGCAAACTTTCGTTCCAGCCCCCCCAATGCATCACGAATACTGTCGAAAATTTCCTTACCAACAGTGCGCGATGAAATCTCTTTGAATTGTGAAACTGCCTCTGCGCCTTTTGTGACTTCCCTGCGTGCAGCAATTTCTGGTATTGCTGCCTCTGCCAGCCAGCGCTCTTTCATTGCCGCCACAGCTTTCCAGCGCTCTACCTGTTTGGGGTTGTCACTCGTCAGCTGCTGTCCTTTGGCTATGAGCTTATCAAATGCCTTGATCCCGTTATTAAAAGGCTCCAGATACGCATCCTTACCTGCCACCATGAAGCCACGCTGCCCCGTCTCCATATCAACCATCGCCGCGCCTGCTAATTCAGCGGTATTGATAACCTCATAAGTGTGATTGACCCATTTCGATGAATCAATCATCGAGTCAATACTGGAGTTAACAACAACCGAAACGATCGTCATCATAGAAAGGATAAGCACAAAGCCAGCAGATAATTTTACGCTTAACTTAAGATTACTAACAAAATTCATACTAAATATCACCACATAACTAGTCATATAAAGTATCGGCCAGATGTCAAAAAAATCCATGATATTTGTTTATTTTTTTGCGCACCATAATGATGCAATGATTGAAGATTGCACCTTGAGCCTGTTGCTGCACCCTTATACTGATTATTTCTCTACAACAAACAGCTGTCTAAGCTATAAAGCAACATATTTTTAAGGTTATTAATCGTATAATCAATTAGTTAAACTGGTACAACACTTAATTAAAGGTGCTCTATCTATGCGATTTAACCAACAGCTAAACCACAAACAGCACATGATAGAAGAAACCATTGAGTGCGATGATAAAGATGCCATGATCATCATGAACCATATGCGTCAGCTCAATACAGCTGTACGAACCGGATGGCAACAGCATCACAATGGAAGGCTTACTGATTAAAATCCAGACATCCGACAACCGCACGCAGGCGGCAGCCCTTGGCCTATCCACAGACTCATATAACACGGACTTGTTAGAACAGTATTAAAAGATACCGAAGATTTGACAAAAGATCTGATATTGATAACGCCTAACAGCTCTGTACGAGCAGCAAAGCCTGTCGCTATTGGTTTAGCGGCGGTTTATTATCTTTATACTTTAGCCAAAAAAAGCCACCGGCCATGCTTGCACTTAATGCAAGTACCGTCACCACTATACCGGTTAATGTCAAACTTGAATTTTCCAGTACGGAATACATCATGCCACCGACGACGACCAACCCTACTGCAATACAATGAAGCTGCACCTTAAAATTACTATCAAAACCAGCCATACTTGCCGTGATATAACCCCCGACGAACATCGTGGCCATATAAACAGGTATTCCAACTATATATCGGAACATGCCACTAACATTGTTTAAAAAAGGCAAATAAGCTGTCAGCTCAATATAACCAACAGCCAAAAACACATAACCCAGCTGCAACAGAAGTAACGTAACAAAGATAAATAAACTACCGGTAACAATTGCTTTTAACGTTCTCATTGAAATCTCAATTATCAATATCAGAAAGAAATACTCATTATTATCAGAACAAGCCGTGCTTCTTAGCCCGTTAAATTCACGCGACTTACTGACACAGTATCAACCTGTTTTTCCTTCAGTTCAATTCTTTACTTAACGCTACGCCCGATAACATCAAACGCCCACTTACTTCTTCTGTTGTTTACATAATAAAGACGTTTGCCCTTTTACTATAAATATTGTTTTTGTAAAAGCTTTCTTAAAATGGATGCGCTGCTATCGTACTCGAAACAGGTGTCTTTAATCTGAGCATCCCACAATACCGCTTTCATCTTTTTTCTGTTGCAACTCCCTCCTTTTGCAGGGCCTAAAACGGAGGACTTAAATTGTCGATACCACTAATCTAAGGGATAGTTACAAATGCACAGTCGAGATAAAGTTGATACTTAATAAAAAACCATAAAGTATAAGGATTAACTGATGCAGACTATAATTTCACGAATATTAATACTGGGTTCATTGGCAATACTTGCTGCCTGTGGTGGTGGTGCTGATCCTGCTGCTCCCACTCTCCCTACAATTACAGCGTCTCTGATTGCGGCAGACTCCAGCTCAATAGATTTACAAGGCACGGACTTACAGGGCCCCATTAGTACAGCCTGCTATGCAAATAATTCTAATGGCATCGTTGAAACCGTCTCCATCAGTGGATTAACCTGGACATATACAGTTAATACGCACCCTGGTGATACTACCTGTGCTAACACCCCAACAACAACAACCGCTGTAGCGACATTAACTATTGACAGCGATCAAACTGTAGTTAACTGGGTTGATGATATCCAAAACCCAGTAGCAGCCCCTGCTAATATACCTGCAGATGCACCTTATACTCTTCTTCATGCTGTCATAACCAGCAGTGACATCCCTTATCTCGCACTAGGTAGTACTCTTTCTTTGGGTTATGTTATTGACAATAGCTCTACAGACGGCGTCGTTTTGTACAGTATAACAAATATCGATGAAGCAACAATTGCCTATACATATACAAATATTGTTCCAGCCACACCACCTGTTGTGCTTGGCGCGGATATAAACATCACAATCGATTCTGTTGTAAATACGGCAATTAACTCATCTACGATCACCTATACAGTTACCAACACAGGCGATACAGCAACAGGTAGTTTTGATGTGATGGCGTGGTACCACAGAGCAACGGCGCCTGTTTATGGCGATGCTTCAAGTGGCAGTTTTAATATACATGATCTTGCTGCGGGCGCTTCTGTACAGGGTACAATCACCTTTGCTACTACCCTCATGCCAGGCATGACATTTGATGCCTACGTGGTTGCAGACTTTTCTCAAGCTGTTGGTGAATCAGATGAAGGGCTAACGGGAACAAATGATAACCTGGCAATGCAAACTTGGACCGTTAGCGATATATTTAACTTCCTGAGTACTGACTACATCGAGTCAACTCAGGTAGATATTTATTCGGCGTATTCTCCTTCGACTGATAGAACAACCATTTCAATGCGAGTTGCGAGTGGCTCACCAGCGTTCTTCATTCAATTGGCCGGTGAAGTTACAGGTCCGGGCACGTACACGCTCTCTACCGGCGGCGTGATTAGCACAGCATACTCTGCCCAATTTAGCACCTACACTATTAATAATACTACCCCTACAGATACACCAGTAACTATAACAATAGATGGTGCTGGCGCTGCAGGCGAAGTTATTTATGGGAGTTACAATGCCACGCTGTGTAATGTCGGTGGATCCGGTACTTGTAGTAATACGACAAACTATACAGGCTCCTTTTTTACTGTAAGAGATGCAAACACACCATAATTTTTGAGTACGTTTGATTAAGCACCCTGCACAAGCAGGGTGCTTATTATGTAAGCGTTGAAAAGATCCTATAGATACCAGCCTAACGTCACTTCAAGTTCACTTTCTTTTAAACCTTGTTAACAGTCACTCCTGATTTTTCAATTACACCAAACACTAACGTGTTATTTTTATCTGTCAGCACATAAACAAATATAAGTTCTGAGATTTTTTACTTGATTTAATTTTGTGATCGAGAGAAAAAACTCGAGCTTATTGTTACACCTAAACCGGACATAGCTTCATCAATATTAGAATAACAAATCATTTCTAATAACTAACAAACCGGACCCTTTAACTGATACCGTTCGTTAAACTTACTTTATTTTACCACCCATGATCCTTCTACGATCAGACTTTCACCTTCATATATTTTACCTAAAAACAAATCACCCACATTAACAGAACCAACCCCCTTTGGAGTGCCTGTCATAACTACATCACCATCTTCAAGTGAAAAAAAACTTTTGATTTCGTTCAATATATCATCCGGTTTATTTAACATCAGAGCATAGCCTGCCTGCTGAACCAGGTTATCATTAATATACAGCTCCATTCGCAGGCATGAAACATCACCGGAAAAACTAACGAACTCACTAAATACAGCCGACTTATCAAACGACTTGGCACGCTCCCATGGCAAGCCTTTATCTTTCAGACTCGACTGCAGCTCTCTTTTCGTTAAATCCAGACCAAATCCAACAGCAAATAATTTTCCCGACCGGATCAAAAAAGATATTTCTCCTTCATAATGAACAGGATCACTTTCGTTGAAAAAAATATCACCGGAAATTGAGGAGTTAGGCTTTATAAAAATGACCGGCTCTGCTGGAACTTCATTCTCTAATTCCTCTATGTGATCAACATAATTTCTTCCGATACATACTATTTTTGATGGCTGAATATCCTTCCCATCCAGTTTAATGAAGTTCATTCTCACGAGTTCCTTAGCATTTAAGTAGAAGCATTAAGCATAGCATTAAGGGCTCTGACCCCTTTAATCTTCTTAGCAGATGCCACATCACCTTTCTTTTCCAATTGTTCTTTCCACTTATAAAGTTGATTTCGTCTAATGCCTAATTTCATGGCAATTTCACTCGCAGGGCGAT
>JAOULC010000143.1 GCA_029882215.1 Gammaproteobacteria bacterium
GACCGAACATTATCCATTGATGCCCTTGATCGAATATTTTTGTCGCTTTCATAGATTATTCCTGTTGCGGTCTCAAGCCTGTCTCACATAGTTTAAATGCATATAGCTATCTGATAATTTATTCTTAATGTAAGTCGCCGCTTCATCAAGATCATCGGCAACCACTTTAAGTTTGGCTCTATGTTCTTGAGCATTAGAGGTGACAATTCGTGATACAGATGCGATGGCGCGTGCAGACAACATACATTCATCCATGGCTTCAAGTAACAGGGTGAGTTGATTCAGGCTCTTTTTAAATTTTTGTGTTGAAGCATGCATGTTCTCTTCAACTCGCTGCATCGCTGGTGCCATTGAATCAATGTGTTGAGCATCATGATTTTTTATTCTGACAGAATTAAAACGTTGATAGGCGTTGGCGCAACGTTGTTCACTGACGGCTATCTTGGTTAGACGCAAGGCTGCATTATTGATGTCATCAACGCCAGTCATTGCCTGCTGTGAAATTTCATCAATAAACTCGGTGATGGGCTGGAAGCCAAGCTCCTTGTCTTTCGACTGAGCAGAAATAACCTTGGCATTTTTGGCGGCCAGAGACACGCCCCAGGCAACCTCCATAACAGAATATAATTCTGCTGCGATGCTGGCTAATGCTACGAGCTTATTTTCTGTCTGTTCATTATTGGACGACATGAAAATTTCCAATTATTTGGGTAATTACTGTATATATCGGCAGATGACACATAAACATTACGTGAAACTGGTTGATATGTACAAGCTTGCTAAAAAAATCAAGCAGGTTGTTTAAATGGAAATATACCCTAGTGTTTTCGTAAGCTTATTTTCTATGTGGCATATGGTTGTTAGATATCACTTCTAATGACAATAAAAAGCCCCGCATTGCGGGGCTTTAAAATGGGTACAAATGGTTGGCCTAATCGCCGCTTCGCTCAAGGTTGTCGAGATAACGCTCGGCATCAAGCGCGGCCATACAACCGGAACCTGCTGAGGTAATTGCCTGACGGTAGATATGGTCAGCAACATCACCAGCAGCATACACACCCTCAATCGAGGTCTGTGTGGCATTGCCCTGTGAACCACCTTTAACCGACAGGTAACCGTGTTCCATATCGAGCTGACCATCAAACAGTTCGGTATTGGGTTTATGACCGATGGCAATGAACACGCCATGTACATCAATTTCTTTTGTTGAACCATCCTGTGCATTTTTAAGACGCAGACCGGTGACACCACTATCATCACCCAGGACTTCATCTAGCTGATGATTCCATTCAATGCTGACGTTGCCGGTTTTTGATTTTTCAATCAGCTGATCGGCAAGGATCTTTTCTGAACGAAAGCTGTCACGACGATGTACAACTGTAACGTGTTCGGCAATGTTGGCAAGATACAGTGCTTCTTCAACGGCGGTGTTACCCCCACCGATAACAGCGACCTTGCGGCCTTTGTAAAAGAAACCATCACAGGTTGCACAGGCAGAAACACCACGACCTTTGAAGGCTTCTTC
>JAOULC010000085.1 GCA_029882215.1 Gammaproteobacteria bacterium
ATCACAGACATCGTGATCATGAGTATCAATAATCATATCACCGTTATAACTGTGACCAGCCAGATGAAACTGCATAACCCGGTCTGCATCAATGCCATTAATATAATCCGCTGGATCAAACAGGTGGTTATGCGCACTGACAAAAATATTATTTATATCCAGTAAAATATGACAGTCTGCACGACGGGCAATTTCATTTAAAAATTCCCACTCGGACATTTCAGAATCTTTATAAGTAATATAACTGGATAAGTTTTCCAGCAAAATACGCTCAGCCAGATAATCCTGTACCTGATTTATCCGCTCCACTACATGTGTAATTGTCGCTTCGTTATACGGCAGCGGTAAAAGGTCATGGCTGTTGGTACCGTTAACACTGGTCCAGCACAGATGGTCCGAAATCCACATCGGCTGCACACGCTGCTTGAGTTGTTTTAAGTCCTGCAGATAACTTAAATCCAGCGGATCGCTACTGCCAATTGAAAGCGATACTCCGTGCATGGCCATGGCATAATCACAACGAATTTTATCCAGATGATCAAGCGGCTTGCCGCCGGGCAGCATGTAGTTTTCGGACAATATTTCAAACCAGTCCAGTGCCGGCTTGTGTTCTTCAATGTAACTATAATGTTCGCTTCGTAAACCCAGACCAAAACCCAGAAATGGACGTGTCACGGCTGACTCCTTAAATCTGATCTAAAATGTATTCATATAAAATGTAACCGAACCAGAAGTATTCTGCCGGCCGGTTACATTACATAAGCAAAGTACGCTTATTTACCGACTTTGCCGCCCAGATGATCACAGGCTTTAGCCGGCATAGACACAAACCCCATGCCTTTACATGAAGCATGACCTTTGCAGGCATTACTTGCCGTTTTGCAGTCATTATGGCCTTTACACTTATTAACGCCGTAACAATGCACATTTGCATCAGCGCCACCGGCAGCAAAAACAGGTGTTGTTGCACTCAGCATACCAGCGGCTGCGATTGCCATTGCTACACCCATTACTGTGTTTGAATTTTTCATTGATGATTCTCCTTAAGATTTATATTATGTAGCTGTTATGAACCGACTTTTCCGCCAACATGATCACAGGCTTTTTCAGACAGGCTGACAAAGCCCATACCTTTACACGATGCATGCCCCTTACAGGCATTGCTGGCTGATTTACAATCGTTATGACCTTTGCATTTATTAACGCCATAACAATGGACATTGCTATTTGCACCCGATGTGCTTTCAGTAGTGCCGTAATTAGCACAACCCACCATACTTGCGGCTGCAAGCGCCAGTGCCGTACCTGTTGCTTTTGTAATTAAACTCATCTCTGTTCTCCATTAATACTAGTTGTTACCAAGGAAGTGACAGAGTGTATTTTGTATGGTTCACAGTAAACAGACACGCAATGCCGATGTTATTGAAACGTTACTGTGACGTGACAGAAACGTGATATTTGAAAGATAAATGCCGGTAAAGACTCACCGGTCAGACACAATAGAGATGATTTAAAATGACTGCTGCACTGTTTCAAACCCTTATACTTTATAAAAGTAAAACTCAGTCTGTGAGTTTGCTATATTATTAACTGCAGACAGCTGAGCTCGCCAGCATCGGCCAGACCATTCGCACTTTTTTATAAAAGAGGAAACACTATGTCAATCACGCTAGCATTTGATGTCTATGGAACACTGATTAACACACATGGCATTGTCTCAAAACTAATGCAATTCTCCGTTGCCAATGCCGAACAGTTTTCTCAGTTATGGCGCGACAAACAACTGGAATATTCCTTTCGCCGTGGCTTAATGCAAAGCTATGAAAACTTTGCCGTCTGCACAAGCAATGCGCTCGATTACAGCTGCAGCTATCTCGGGGTATCGCTCAGCGACGAACAAAAAAATGAATTATTAACAAGTTATCGCAGACTTCCTGCTTTCGATGATGTCATACCCGCACTTCAACAACTAAAAAACGCAGGCTACAATCTGTATGCATTTTCTAATGGCACTGCAACAGCCGTTGAAGAGCTGCTCACCAGCGCAGGCATCAGCGATTATTTTCTTGGCGTTGTCAGTGTCGATGAAATAAAAACATTCAAACCAAATCCTGCGACCTACCAGCACTTCTTAACAAAGTCTGCAGCAACGTGCAGCTCAGCGTGGCTGATTTCCAGTAATCCGTTTGATGTTATCGGTGCGGTTTCGGCCGGCATGAAATCCGCCTGGGTTAAACGCAACAGCGATGCCGTATTCGATCCCTGGGGAATTGACCCCACTGTAATCATCAGCAAGCTTAGTGAACTCGAACAGCATGTCGCGCTTTAAAAAGGTCGCATCAGGCAGACATCCTGATAATGATTATCTTTTATTCTGCCATTACAGGTCTTTTATTCAGGCAGCTATCAGCTCATGCAGCCACCTGATACGCATATTCACTAGCATTCTGCTTATAAGACAACTTACTGGCAGAGTCTTTTAGACTGACTTATTGACCGCACGGGCCGAAAATACAACAGCTCATCCTTTAATTTTCGCGTCAGCCGTCACTGCACTTTGCTTCTTGCTTCGTTCCCTATGTTTTATTTTGGTTATTTAACTGACTCACAGAGAACCATCTACAGAGCAAAGCTTATTGCAGCGCATTTATCACCGTCTTTATAAAAACTGACATGCAACAATCTCATCAGGAATAGCTAATTCTTCTGACAACATCGGATCTTTTTGCGGCATTATTGGCGGTTAAATTATCATGCCGGATCAATTATAATTTAATTCTAACTACTATAAAAAATGAGGGATATATGAAAAAGCTTTTACTGCTCTTAATTTTACCTGTTTTCTTCTCGGCAGGCTGCTCGATGAAAATGCCGATGAACCCTGCTGAATTCCGCCAGATGGTTCCTGAAAGTATGTTTGGCAAAAAGGACAGTTACACCGTCAACCGCTCATTAAGCAAAATAACAAAGACATTCAAACAAAAGTCAGACAAATGTCTGCGCAAATCTATTGAACGCACATCCTGCCAGTCTAATGGCTACGGAACCACCTGCCACAAGACAATTAATCACTACAACCCGAAAATAAAACTAACTAAAAACAAAATGGAATTTACAATACAAACCAGCGTTGAAGGAAACGTTATAATATTGGGCGGTGATCCACCAAAAGGCGGCATGTATCAGCTGGTTGCTGACATAACAGCGGTTGGTAAAAACAAATCGCAAGTGGATGTCTATTATGGCTGGGCCGGCTCGGATATGTTTGTCAGCGCCATTAAAAACTGGGCGAATGGCAAAACCAGAGGCTGCCCTGATCTTACGCAGAACTAACTTTAGGGAATCACTATCGTGAAATTTAATTTTCAATCAATATTAAAAAGCAGCGCTGCTATGCTGTTAGTCATGACAGCCCTAAGCGGCTGTTCATCACTTAAAACCTATCCCGATAACAGCTATAAGAACCTCACGGTCAAAACATCGACCAGCAGTGACTCTATAGTTCAGGATGTGAATGTCTACCTGCACATTTATACTCTTGATAAACAGTGCAAAACTGACTATCTGGGCACAGTTAATCTCGACAAGCCGGTGAAAAAAATTGGTTTACCGGTTAATAAAAATCTGTATATCGATTTTGCTTTTGTCAGAGAAGGTTTTTTCAGCCAGTCATCCAGCAGGATCAGTGCCGAGACTCTCATCACACCTCGTAAAGGTTACCTCTATGAGGCCGATGCTTATTACGAAAACAATATCTACGACGTGACCATCACGCAGAAAAAATCAGCCGGCGCTAAAGCAAAGAAATTTAAAAAATTGCCTTATGAGAATTGCAAACCAGTGAAATAAACACTTAAGACTGCAATGATTCCTGCTTTTGTATTTACACTATCCGCCATCCAATAGCGGATAGTGTAAATAAATTTTTAATGTTTTTCTAGGCCGCGCCAGCCGCGGACTGATCACTCCATATGCATGGCAATAAATTCCGTTATGCCCAGCACATTCTGTGTCATTTCTTTATTTTCCAGGCCTTCCTCAAGTGTCATTCTGCACACTGAGCAGGAAGTAATAATATTATCGGCATGTGTTTTCCTAATCTGCCGCGCCTTTATATTAAAAGCCTTCTGCCGTAAACCATCAGCCCGTTCATTTGCACTGACACCGCCACCGCCGCCACAGCACCAGTTCATATTGCCATGATCATCCATTTCCTTAAAATCCGCAGCGATCATACTTATCAAATTGCGCGGCTGATTAATGACGCCACCACGCCGGCTGATATTACAAGGATCATGATAGGTCACACGATCACTAAATCGCTGTTTAATCTTTATGCGCCCCTGCTCACGTAACTGATCGAGCAACTCGGTAACATGCACGACACTAAAGGGCAGCTTGCGCTGCAGAAAGTTTGGAGCATCCCAGCGTATGGTTGTATAAGCATGGCCACATTCCGGGCTGATAACACTTTTTACTTTCAGTTTTTCAGCAACAGCTAGAACGCGCCCGCTCAGCTCTGCAGCGATCTTTGAATTACCCATTTGCACACCGGAATTAGTGGCCTCGAAATACTCACTGCTTAAGGTCCATGACACTTTGGCCTGCGAAAATATTTTCGCCAGAGAACCGATAAATTCTGGATAACTCACCACCTCATTTGAAGACAGCAGACATAAATAATCAGCACCCTCAACATCAACAGGGATTTTGTAGCCGTATTCGTTTTCCTGTTCAGTCACCGCGCTGTGCAGACTTTTAGCAGTCAGTCCCATCGGGCTGCCAAATTCCAGCGCACGCTTACCGGCTTCCTGCAACTCTTTGGGTACAAAACCCGCAGCGGCAAGACCCTCTTTTACTTTGCGTATCATATATGCAATGTCGATACCCATCGGGCAAACCATGCTACAGCGACTGCACACGGTACAGCCATCATAAGCCAGCTCTTCCCAGTTCGCCAGATCACCTTCACTCATGGGCTTACGCAAACCCAAACTGGTTGCCAGCTTGCCCCAGAAAGTATGGGTTTGCACCCAGACTTTGCGTAGCGGCTCGACTTTATTAATCGGAGTGTAGCGGGGGTCTTTGGTTGAGGTATAAAAGTGACAGGCCTCAGCACAAATGCCACATTGCACACAACTCGACAAATAAGAAACCACACGGGCGTCAATCTGATCCTTGAGTGTTTCGATACCGTTTTCTAGTGCTGTATTCATAATCATTCTCCATTAAGAGATTAGACCGGAGTTATGGATTAAACTTTCATGCCTCGCACACCATACAATGCGCCCGTATACGCCCGGCTGGAAACAAACAAGAAAGCATGCATCAGATTACTAAACGGGAAATAAAGCATAAGCAGCTCCATGGTAAACAGATGGATATACGCACTACCTGAGCCACGCTGAAAATAAACCAGAATGCCGCTAAACAGCACGAGAAATAAAAGACCAATAGAAATATAATTGCCTGGACGTGAAAGCAGCCGTGTAACCGGATTCATCAGGCGTTGCAGTAACAGGAGTAACAGGCCCAGAATGGCCATTTGTGTGCTGATAACAAACAGCCAGTTGGGCATCGCCGGCCAGCCGAAACCAAGAATACGCTCTTTGATAAAGTCGATATGCGGCGCGGCAAAGAACAGCAACGCGAACAGTCCCAGATGAAACATATAACCGGAGACTGTCTGAAAACGCACCTTTTCGGCAATTTCAGATTTCATCTTAAAGCGACTGAAATTAGTCCATACCGCACCGGCAAAAGCAGAACCACGTGCTTCGGCTAAGTCTTTACGTCTGCCATGCCTGAGAATGGCAAATATTCTCATAGCAATCCCGCCCACAAATACCACTACAGAGATCTGCCACAGCAGACCGTTCACAAACTGCTCAAACATAATTCTACCCTCATCGAAAAAATAAAATTTGTTATAAAGCAATCAATAGACACTCACTGATATAACCGATGCTCGAGTATATTCATTGCATTAGTATATTTATAACACTAATTCACTTGCAGAAAACTTTTTATTTTTTGAA
>JAOULC010000144.1 GCA_029882215.1 Gammaproteobacteria bacterium
CACCCGGCTGATAATTTTATACGGGTCAGTCAGATAGCCGCTGGTGTACCCCACACTGTAATTCAGTTGAGCCAGAACGTGCTTGCTGACCACTTGCGTCACACCCACCATCAGGTCACTGAGCTGCTTTTGCTTATAGATAATAGATGCTTCATGCTCTTCTTCACCGTGAGTTGAATGGTCTTCTGGCTCAGGCAGCGTTAAGGGCAGAACAGTCAAAGGCTCCGGCGGACCTCCAACAGGATTAATCAAGTCATGGCTATATGACACACCTGCTGTAAACGTTGTCAGCTTGTCAGCAGTATCACGCAACAGGGTCAAACTGCCTCCGAAAGAACTATAGTCTCCCTCAACCGATGCACTGCTTCCGATAACAGTCCGAAAGGTTCGGGAAAATGCTTTTTGCCAGTTAACCGCAATCGAGTTACGCACGTCTGAAAATCGATTTACCGGCAGAGCCTCGGGCGCAACATAGGTTCCATTGCTGACCGAGCCAGAGGCCGAAGTGGATAACATGGGAGGCAGTGTCTGGGGATGGCTGGAAACTGATGCACCTACGGGAGAAGCACCGGTCATCGTATCGTTCACCACACGAACATCAATATAATCTTCATCATTGAATTTATACGTCGCCATCAATGCAGGCTCGATAATCGAAACCCGGTCTTTTTCTTCATACATCAAGGTGCCGGCATTCACCACCCAGGCGCCTCGTTGTGCTGCCTGTGCCGGCGGATCAGCTAACAGGGCGCAACTTGCCGCTGCCAGCGCCAGCCTGACGGATGTGGCTGATTTTAATTGCATCCGCACCCCCCGCCACCAACACCCTGGCCACCACTAGCGGCTTCCTTGCTGAAATAAGTATGCTCTTCCAATGCCATTTCTATTGGATTCGGCACCAGTTGCATTTCTTTTTCAGCGAGTAAATTTCTTTCCCACGGCTTGACAGGAAAAATGACACAGCCCGACAGGCCACCGATCGCAAAACCCATCAGAAGGGCAGATAGCAGAATTAATTTCACTTATGATTCCCCACAATTTTACTTTTTTATATTTTTTCACAATATTATTTTACTACAATAGACCATACTTGCACCGATGCAAAATAAACTGTTTTCTGCCAATTTAACACCGAATATTTCCTACTCGACAAGCCGCTATCGTCCTACCGGGATTGGACATTATCAGGTAAAAAAAATGCTATATAATTATCAATTAAGAGTACCTTTACCAGCACATGCACTAATAAAAATGTACTAAATACAAGAAAAATAGTATACTTATCAGCTGCTAATCATGCAGTCATTAATACCCACCCTGACACCGGAAGCCACCGCTTGAACATCTACCAATTATTTCTCTGGTCATGCATTCTGTTTGTCGCAGCCCTGCTTTATGCATTCAAAAACCGGCGCGCACCGAAAAAGCATATTAAATTCATCACCTTCATAATTTTTGCATTTACTTTTTACAATGCTATTTTTGCCGTATCACATTACTTTACCG
>JAOULC010000041.1 GCA_029882215.1 Gammaproteobacteria bacterium
CGTATAACCTCTGTGTTTTTTGTAAACATAGAAGGCATGACGGTTTTATTTAATACGATATGGTTATCCTCTAAGCTGAAAAAATCATCATAGACATTTTTCTCCTGTTCATCCAGTACGCTAAAGATGGCTTTAGCATTATTCGTTCTGGCAAATTTAGTGCCCTGATGAATTTCTTTAAAATTAAATAACTCTATGCTGCCGTCCAGAATTAAATCACCGCTGCCATCAAAACTAAACTCAATGTCGTCGGTGATAACAATCCGTGCAACCGTGTGAAACAGGTCAATATCAGAGGGCACATGATCGGGTAAATGCTCAAGTTGCATGGTGGTTTCAATAAAACGGGCGGCATGTTCAATACCATCAAGCTCACCGACTTTTCCACATTCTAAGGTGACCGCAGGACAAAAGCCGGCAAAGGCTTCTGACTGAACACCTTTAGGTGAAGTAAAGTAGACAACGGTGCGGCTAAATAACCGCGCAAGTTGTAAATACTGCGGGCTTAGCCGGTTAACACAACCATAATGCGGGTTTCTGCCGGTGTTATTATGTAAATCGATACTGGCAAAAGGCTGGCGCTGCTGCATTATTTCTACAACCTTTTTCATCATTCGTGTTTCATCACAGTCCTGATGATCGCAGCCGGGCCATACACGGTTGTAATCCGGCTGATTAGGCAGGTGCCGGACATCGGCGGCGGCGGCATCGATATTGCCAATAAAAATACTCAGTGATCTCGGCAGCGCTTGAGAGTCGTATTTTTTTAACAACAACTGTAAAGCCTTTAAGCCGGAATCTTCATTGCCATGCAGCAATGTTGAAATAAACAGCGGTTGTTTGTTTTTTCCCTGCAGATGAATAAGGCTGGGTGCCTTGAACAGCTCTGCCATTGATTTGTGGTCGGCCTGTAAAAATCCTTCGGGTAACTCTGTCAGTTCATTTAATATCATTTATATCCCAGTTTATTTTGAAGCTAATTTAATATCTATTTCTCAATCTATTTCAAGATTCCACTCATGAACAGGCTTGTCTTTGTTTTGATTTATAAAATATTGCTGTGCCAGCAATGACATATTCTTGCCGTGCTGTTTCACAAAGGCCTGCTGCCAGAAGCTTCCTGTATGACCGCTTGTGACTCTGTTTTTTATAATGCCGATATAGTATTCAATATCACTGTCGGTAATATGTAATTCTCTTAAACCCTGTGCGGCAAAATCACACAGTTTGTCTTTAAAAAGATGTTGCAACGAGTAAGTATTACCATCAATCCATTTTACCTTAGCATGTAAGCCGTGCCTGGCGGCATTATAAAAATTGTCCTTAGCGATTGAGAATTCAGTCAGCTGGCGGTAAATTGTCTGATGTTCAGCAAAGTAATGTACCAGACCATAATATAATGCAATATTTGCAATCTGATCAACGATTGTCGGGCCGGCCGGAATCACCCGGTGTTCAATTCGCAGATGGGGCTGATCATCAGCATTAAAACCGATGATTGGCCGGTTCCAACGCCAGATAGTCCCGTTGTGTAAACGCAGGTGTTCCAGCTTTGAGACCTCTGAGTTAAAGTTTATTGGTAATAAAGCAGGGAAGTGCTCAATATTCTCAGCAAAACATTCCATCAGGCTTTCACGGCAATAATCACTGCCAAAACTCACCCGGTGTAAGGGGCCGTCGGCAGCGGCTTTAAAACCGCCCGATTCTACAGACTGCTCAAACAACGGGATGCGGGTTTCCTCCCACAGACATTTGCCAAACAGGAAGGGGGAGTTGGCCGATGCAGCGACCGTAAAAGCGGAGATAAATACCGAGCTGTTGTAATAAGCTACCGATTTATCCTGCGGCACCTGAATATGTATCTGCAATGAAGTGGCAGCTGATTCAAGCATCACGTTATAGTGCTGCGACTGCAGATTTTCTTTGCCGACAATATGAAGCGATAGTGGCCGGCCATTTCTGTTTAGCAAAACCTGTTCATTCAACGCCTCATAGCGAGTCATGTTTGACATGTTTTCGACGGTTAAATCAGAGTCCTTTATGGTCGGTAAAATCCCAATGGCCATAACCTCAGCATCTAGCTGTTGTGCTGCCAGCTGACAGCTCTGCCAGTGCTTGCGTAAGTCCTGTTCAAGCGTGGTTAAAACAGCGTTTTTTAAAGGTTGCGGATCAATATTTAATTCGATATTAAATTTTGCCAGTTCGGGGGTTAGATAGGCCGAGCTGGCCTTTGCAAAAAACGCTTCATTGATTGCAGCCGGTTCAAAAGCATGATCGATAAGCCATGCTTCCAGCTCAAGTCCGGCGATAAACTGGGTGTTATCAAACTGCTTTTGTTTGAATAACTGCGAGAGGTAAGCCGTCTCTTTTTTAAGGGAGAGAGTGAATTTATTAAAATCACTTTCATCAAATTTTTGCTTATCAATTTCCTGCCCCATACGTTAGCATTAATCTCCTGTGCGACAGATCATTGTGTGAAATATTAATATGTCCGTTTGTCTAAATAGTATATTTAAATTAATTAAATATACTTGTTTCATGTCAATATATTAATCATAGCCAGCGTTATTATAAAAGTACATTACAGATGAGGTTCGATATGCTTGGAGAAAAACACGATTTAATACATGAATTACCTGAATATAAAGACAGGATTCATGAGCTTAAACTTGAGAGTAATCACTTTGCGAAATTGTTTGCTAAATATCATGAGATAGATCATGAAATTAAGCGAATTGAAGAAGGTATTGAAACACCAGCAGATGAGTATGTTGAGACATTAAAAAAAGACCGTCTGCACTTAAAAGATGAGCTGCTAAACATTATTAAAACAGCTTAAATCAACAGGAGAAAATGATGCCAGGTGCTCAGTCAGATACTCAGCCAGATACTCAGATTTATAAATCATTATTGACGGATCTTCGTAATGATTATTCGCAGCGTATAGCAGCGCTGAGTAATGATATTCAGCATAAAGATGAGGCGGTAGAAAAAGATTTTGCTGAGCAGGCAACACAATCTGAAAATGATGATGTACTGAATGCGCTGGATGATGAAGCCAAAGTCATGCTTATTCAGATCGATAATGCATTACGGCGTATACAGGAAGGGCAGTTTGGATTGTGTACCGGCTGTGGCAAGGCCATTAATGAACAGCGTCTGCAGGCCGTTCCTTATGCGGCACTGTGTATAGAATGCGCCGAGAAAGAGTAGCGATCAGTTAGTTTAAAATAGCCTGTCAGTATGTAACCCCTGCTGCAGGCTTTTGTTTATAAAATGTCAGAGCTTATATATTTAAAGCACATCACATTCGTTAATTTCAACAAAAGCCCATTAGCCTCAGAGCCAGTAAGCTAATCCCATCATTTCAATCGACCAGCATTTAATTAGCCGTAAAAACGAATCACTTTTCTTTATTTAGCGGCTCATGCGAACAAACTTTGCACTCTAGTTGTGTGTTTATTGATCACACTAACGCGTGTTGATAATTGCTTATCAATACATAGTTTTATGGCCGCATTACACGTACAATTTAGCCCATGTTTTTTATCGAAAATCGCCAATATTTCTTCCGCCCTTTTGCTGGCAAATACCGCGAGCAGGTGATGGAGTGCCTGAGAATTCTGCACAGCCGCTTATACGGTGATCAGGCTGATTATTCACGCGCCTTCACTCAGGAACAGCTGCTCGAAAGCTTCGAGGAGGCGATTGCACGGACCCCGGTTCTGGATGAGGATGATGCCACAGAATACACCGCGCCCAGTAAGAATGAGCGGGAACAGGCACACTGGGTGCGCAATATACTGTTAGAGCATGGCTGGCTGGAATGCCATGCCGATGAAATGACATTGCAAAGCACTTATTCATTCAGTCGAATCGGGCGCTTATTCACCCAGCCAATGGTTGAGACGGCGGCAGCTGGTTTTCGTACCCGTCACCGCAATACCCGTAATACACGAAATGCGCTGCAATCGTTTGTTGAGCGCGGCGATGTCTATGACTTGCTTGATGCTTATGAAGCCTCGGCGCGGATAATCAGTGATTTTAGCGACGTCATTGCCGAACTTGATGAACGCAAGCGTCAGTTGGTCAAAGAGATCGAAGCGCAGCAGCTGATTCAACAGGCCAGTGATGAGTTTTTTGATTTCATGGAACAGCGCTTTATGCCTGACCTTGCAATCCGCATGTCAACCGATAGCGTGGAAAAACACCGTGATGAAATCCAGCAGCTGATTGCCAAAGCCCGTCGCAAACAAACCGAATTTAAAGCCAATGCCGAAGGCGAGCTGCGAAAAATGGCCCCCGAATTACGCACTGCAGACAATGCCTCTGTGTATCTGCGCATTCTTGATGGCATAGAAGGGCGTATACACAGCGCCAGTGAAATCATGCTGCCGGCCTTGCGTGAATCGCTGCACAGTTTTACCCGCCGCGCCGATATTATCATTCGCCAGCTCAGCTACAACAGTTACAGTGATCAGGGTGGTTTGCCGGCATTGTGTCAGGCACTGGCGGAAATGCCGGCGGCAGAAAAGCAGGCAAAACTACAGGCAATGGCTGATGCCATGGCCGGTTTGTCACTGGGGTTTGTTGATCCGGCGGCGATGAAATTACACAATATTAGCCGCAAACGACTGGTAAATAGCGGTGTTGAGAGTCACGAACAGGTCAATAAAGACTCTCGCAAAGCGATATTTATACAGCAGGTTTTAGAAAAAGCGTTTCAGGTCAACAGCCACGACCAAATGCAATACATCGTCGCGGCTCTGCAAAATGGCCACCGCATCCACAGTCATCATTTACCGGTTAACAATGCCCGTGAATTATTAATGGCGGCTCATGCAATCGAAATTGCCGCGGCCGGTAATAACTCGTCTGAGTTTTCCTTTCAGGTGCGTTATGTCGGTCAGACAACGTCCACCGAATATTATGATCAGACCGATGAATTTATCATCGAGCTGGTTGAAAAAAATCAATAGGCCCGTGACTCAATATGTTAACTGACTATATCGAACAGCAGCTGGAAAAAGAAAACATCAGTCTCAATGATTTTCGTGAGCTCATTATCCGGCTGTTAAATTACACCGTGTTATGTCGCCAGGAAAATCAGGTTGAACAGCAGCTTTATGACCGTTACCTGCGCATCAGCGTACTGGTAAAAGAATATCTGGCAATGATGGGGGTTCAGGTCTTTCATGACGTGCGTTTTGAATACCTGCGTTTATACCCGCCATCAAGTCAGGTGCCCGGCATGGAAGAAGCCGAGACATACAGCTTTGGCGGCAGCTTACGCGCGCGTTTAAGCCAGCAGGAAGTCGCGCTGATTTTAGTTTTACGCCTGCAATACGATAAAGCCCTGCGCGAAGCACAGGTGGATGATCAGGGTTACGTCACCGAATCATTTGAAGCCATTAATATTGCGATGAAAAATATTATTGGCCGCACATTACCGGAAAAACCACTTGAGCGCCGGCACCTGTTCAACCGTTGCAGAAAGCTGCGGCTGATTGAATACCATCATGAAGACGACGTACTAAAAGCCGAAGCCTGGTTAAAAATCCACCCGATGATTGTGGGCTTCGTCAATGAAAATGCTATTTACGCATTAGAAAATACCGCTACTGAAATACATTCAGCGGATGACAATAAAGAGAGCGAAACAAATCTCAACTCATTTCCTACAGAAGAGACGGAATAGCGGCAATGTTTTTAAAGAAGTTTATTTTCATTAACTGGGGCAATATACCTAACATCGAATTTGAAATGGGCCCGGTTAATTTATTATCAGGTGGTAGTGGCTCAGGAAAGACCACGGTTGGTGATGCGATTCAAACCATTATGACCGCTGCGCACGAAACCCTTTTTCAGTATAACCCGGGACAGGATGAAACCACTCAGCGAGGACGCGGTGGTAAACGGGTTCGTACATTAGCCTCTTATGTGCTGGGTTGTGATGACGGCAGTTATGCCCGCCCCAATGATGCCACCGACGGTTATCTGGCCGCCGTGTTTCACCCGACAGCAGGGGAGACGGCAGAGCCCTTCACCGCCTTAATTGCAGTGCGCGCGTATCTTGATCAAACCGGCAAACAAATGGTTGCCCGTCAGGATGATTTATTATTTTTAATCCTGCCCGGTGAACAGCTGAACATTCATCACTTAATGCGTCAGGATAACGGCGGCAAATATATTGTACCGATGGATAAGCTCAGCAATCTGCTGATCACCGAGTTTGGTAAACGCCATGTGGAAAAATACGATTCTAAAAAACGCGCGTATTTGCGCCGCTTATACGGCGCGTTACAGGGCCGCAGTGATTCGGTATCCGAACAGGAAGCGATGAATGCTGCAAGAGCCTTCTCTCGTTTTATGGCGTATAAGCCGGTGCAAAGCATTAACAAATTTGTGTCGGAAGAAATTCTCGAAAAGAAAGATCTGGGTGATGCCATCCGCTCAATTTCCGGTCAGTTAAAAACCATTCACGGCATGGAAAGAGATGCCGCACAGCTGATCAAATCCATTGAAATGTTGCAGCAGGCAGAGCAGCACGCGGTGAATTATGTCGAACAGTGGATTGCGCTCAATACACTCGACTACACGCTGGCCATGCACACACATAAATCGCGTCAGCAGCAATATTTGCAGGCGACAAAACAGCGCCAACAATACCGTACAGAATCTAAAGAAAACGAAGCTGAAGCGCGTGATGCCAGTCAGCGATTGAGTCAGGTGCATGAACAGCGTGTGCAGCTGGAAGCGCAGCGGCTGGGGATCAGCAGCTTAAAACAAAAAGATGAATATGAAAAACAATTAGCCCAGCATCAGGATAAAGTGATCCAGACGGCTCAGCAATTATTAACTCAGGATGCCGAACAAGAAACTAATATCAAGCAGATTGAATCGCTGAGCCGGGAATTACAAACGCCGGAATTAAGACAACAGCTGCCACAATTTAGCGACCTTGAAAGTCTGGGCTTGCTCAGAGATGTGTTACAGGAAGGCCAGAAAGGTGGCATCGACTTGCATGCTATTTTACAAAAAGACTTAACCGCCGATCTGTCTTCACTGGAAGTACACCTTGATCAGGTTCGTCATGCGCAAAATTTACATAACCGCTGTTACCAGTACTGGCATCATCATGAAGACGGCCAGAGCCGTTTTGAACAGCTCGGTGATGAAACACAAAAAATACAAAGTCGTTATGAGAAACTGAGCCAGCAACGGCAACAAAAACACAATGAAATTGAGCGTTTACAACTGCATCAGGTGAATTACCCGGCCTATGTCCAGCGGGCGGTCGATGCCATCAAACTTGCATGTCCGCAGGCCGATCCGCGCGTTTTGTGCGATCACGTTGAAGTGAAGGATGAACGCTGGCAAATGGCCATCGAGGGTTACCTCGGAGGTGCGCGTTTTTCTATCATCGTCGATGAAGACTATGAAGCCGAAGCAATTCAGATTATTCGTCAGCTCAGCGGCAGAGATAACCGGGCAAAAATCATTCAGGGTAAAAAAGCCCGGCGTGATAGCGAAAGAAACCGTCAGCCTTCAAACTCTATTGTCACGGTATTAGAGTTTTCTCATACCACCGCCATGCATTATTTTAAGGCCAGTTACAGTGCGGTACTGATGGTGGATACAGCGGAAGAATTGAAAGCGACCGGTCGCGGCTTAACCTGTGACGGTATGGCCGCCGGCAGTTACAGTATGTGGCGCTGTGATTTGCCGGATGCTGATCTGGTATTCGGTGCTGCCGCGCGGGTGCGGGCATTAAACGCCAAACAACAGGAGCTACAAACACTGACAGATGAGTGGCAGCTGGCCAATGATCAGATGCAGCAACTGGGACGGGTAAAGAATAATGTACGGGCATTAAAAGAACTGAACTATGCCGAAACCCTGTCCCTGGTCATGGCGCAAAACCGGGAAATTCAAAAAGTTGAAAACCTGTTAAAACAGCTTGATCTGTCCGAACATCAGGAGCTTGAACATAAGCTGGCAGAACTCAAACAACAGGAGCAACTGTTGCAGCAACAGCACAATGCGCTGATTGAGAAAAAAGGTGAGCTGGAAGTACTGATTAAAAACTCAGTTAAAGACTGCGAAAAATTATCAGAGCAGCAGGAACAAACGCTTGAGCAGGTTGAGCAATGCGAGAAAAACCTCAGAGCCATTGTCACCCAGTGGTCTGATTTTGATGTTGAGAAACAACTGGATGCGGCAGAACTGGAGTCGCGGCAACTCAACGAAAATACCTGCAGGAACTTTCGCGAACAAACAGAAATACAGCTACATGAGCAGGAGCGCAAAATAGCTAAAGCCATCCAGCAACATAATGAGCACTGTATGCCGGCAGATACTTTGATCTATGAGAACTATTCCGGGCGTTATGATCATCAGCTGTTTAGCCAGATATGCAATATGCAAAAACAACTGGACTCGATATTTAACCGCCTGAAAAATAATATTCTTGTGGAAAAATATGAAAACCTGAGACAGCTTAAGGAAAGTTTTAATAACGCCTTCGTCACGCATCTGTGCCATACCATCCATCAGGCGGTTAACAGTGGCAAGCGACAGATCGAGTTATTAAACAAAGAGCTGGCTCACCATAAGTTTGGTGCCGATCAGGAAAGCTTTCGCTTCGACAGCGAATGGATGCCTGAGTACCGGGAGTACGCACGCTTTTTTGATGAGGTGATCAAGCAACCGACACTGGGGGATGACATCAACCTGTTCGATATGCCGTTATCCGATAAATCGAAAAAAGTCCGTGATCAGTTAATGAAAATGCTGCTGGATGAAGATGAGCACAAAGCACTTAAAGAGCTCGAGCGCATTGCAGACTATCGTAACTACCGGCGTTATGAAATATACAAAGAAGTAGACGGTAAAGAGCCGATTGCACTGAGCGAATACGGCACAGGCAGTGGCGGTCAGCTGGAAACACCGGCGTATATTATTCGCTCAGCAGCCATCACTTCTGCTTTCCGGTTTTCTGAAGGCAATAACCATTTGCGTATGGTACTGGTGGATGAGGCCTTCTCTAAAATGGATGAATCACGCTCACGCGAAGTGATTGACTATTTAACCAGAAGCCTTGGCCTGCAGCTGGTATTTATTATGCCGTCAAGTAAAAGCGGGCCGTTTATGGATCTTATCAGCAATGAATTTGTGTTTGCAAAATGCCCGAGTGAAACACCAAGAGGTCAGCTGCAAACCCGCGTCTGGGTTGATCGTAAACAGTGCAATACCGATAAAATAAAAACACTCTGGGCTAACCACCGTAAAACAGAATATCGTCAGGCAGAAATGGATTTCATGAAAGAGTTTACCGATGCCTGATGCTTCAGGCAGTGATCAACAGAACACACCGCCGTGGCTGCAGGAACAGCCAGGCATAGAAGCATTATTGCACAGCGTACTGAACAGGCTGGATAAAAATCCGGCAACAATCCCCGGCTTCACGCTCAATAAAAAACGGCTCCCCGAATTATTCAATCAGGGTGAGGCGGCTGATATATGCTGGAGCTGCCTGCAAACCTTGCTACAGGAAAAGAACCCGCTAAGCCCTGCGGTATTTAGTTTTCGGCCAAATAAAAAACGCAATTATCTCGATCCGGAATACAGTAATGCACGTATCAGGTTTCTGCCTGAAGCAGAGCAGCAATTGCGTTACTGGCTTAAGCGGCCGGTTAAAGCATCAGAGCTGGAACTATGGAGAACAACCGTCCAGCAACACAGTTCACAGTTTCCCGGCGATGTCAGTCGCTTAAGTGCAAAGAATATAGCAGTTGATGGCAAAAGCAACGCCGATATTATTAATGGTTTTATGGCAATAAGTCAGTATCTGGATCAGCAACTTACACTCAGAAGTCTTAGTGCCCGATGCTTCTGGCAGGATTCAAAATTTCTTGATAGCAAAGAAGACATCGTACAACTCTTATATCCCGAACTAAAAATAAAACCCAGACCGGTGCTGGTCAGTGTGTACCTGCCAGACAATATACAAGGCATTCTTTTCATTGAAAATCAGGACAGCTACACGCAGGCCATAACAGGCAGCCCAAAAGCATCGGTAGGCTACGCATTAGTCTACTGCGCCGGTTTTAAGCTCAGTGCAGAGCGTATCCGAAGAACAGAGGGAGTCAGCCTGCATTTTTGTGGCGCTAATCATCAGCAAATGCAAAATCAGTTCAGCCTCTGGTGGTTTGAAGAGGCTGAAAATAACTGGCCAGTTTATTTCTGGGGCGATCTTGATTATTCAGGTATGGACATCTTAGCCAGCCTGAAACGACGGTTCGAAACCATACAGGCCTGGCAGCCTGGTTATCAGCCTATGCTAGAACTTATTCGAAACGAACAGGGCCATGCCCCTCAGACAACAGGCAAACAGGAACAGAAAGACCCGCAAAAAACAGGCTGTGAATATGCCGATATGGTTTTATTGCCAGCGTTAAGAGAGATCGGTTATTTTGTTGATCAGGAGTGGGCTATATAAGTGTATAAGACAAATAAAGTCAATCTTGTTAGCTGGTCAAATTAACGATGCCTCTAGAAGCTTTCCTCAACAATAAAAGGCAGCAGTGATAAATAAGAATCTTTTATCATACTACTTATCACAGTCTGTTTAATTATTGTCAATAAAGCGAATCCCTCAGGTTGGCGTCCGGTTATTTCGTGATTCGTGCTGTTAAAAAATCCTTCTAAAGTGATTCAAAATATTTCAGCATTTGTATCCGCTGTTTAGCGCCAGGTAATACACCTCTGCCGGCCTGCATATTGTCTTTCATGTGTTTGACTTTAGTGGTGGCGGGTATTGCACAGTTTACAGCCGGGTGCGATACAACGTATTTTAGAAAATATTGTCCCCAGCTGTGGCAGTTAAATTCCTTTGCCCAGTCCGGTAACGGTTTACCTTTCACGTGGCGAAAAAGTTCACCGCGTTGATAGGGGCGGTTAACAATAACAGCAATGCCTTTTTCCTCTGCTATCGGCAACAATGATGATTCCACATCACGGTTACCGATGTTGTAGGACAGTTGTAAAAAATCGAAATCATGTTGTTTCAGAATATCGACAAGACGGGAATGATAGCGGCCATGTGAGGTTGTGATGCCGGTATAGCGAATTTTTCCGTCTGCTTTCATTTGTTTAAGCGTTTCAAGTTGTGTTTCCCAGTCGACCAGATTATGAACCTGCATCAGGTCAAAATGTTGAATGCCCCATTGTTGACGTGATTCCTCCATTTGTTGAATGCCTGCTTCTTTACCCTCGATCCAGACTTTTGTTGCTGAAAATAAATTTTTTTTAGCATTTATCCTTGGCAGCAACTGCCCGATCACTTCCTGAGACGAACCATACATCGGTGATGAGTCAATCATACCGCCCCCCATGTCAAAGAAAGTCTGCGTCACCTCAAGTAATCGTGTGAGTAATTCAGTATTAGCGCTTGCATCAAAGGTCCGCGAAGTGCCCATACCAATCAGCGGCAGCATTTCTCCGGTCTTTGGAATGGCCTTTCTTAATGCGGCAGTATTCGCCAACACAGGTTTAGGCAACATAAGGCCTGCTGCCAGCGAGCCTGTTAAACCAATTGTCAGTTCTAAAAATTGTCGACGACTAATACCTGTCATTTTTTTCATCTTCAGCACCCTGTCAGTTAGTTGTTTCTTTCAGCAATCCTTGTTTGTTGTCGGCCCAGTTTAAACGAAAGCCATGCCCACAATAGTGCCAGTGGCACAGCTATTAAAGCAATACCGGACAGACCAATTCCGAGACTTCTCATACCGGCATATAACCAGGCACTAACGGCATCACCGGCGCGATATACAACCGTATCAATGACGTTCTTAGCCTTGTATTTCTCTTCACGGCTGAGTACAACATAAAGCATTTCACGCACTGGCCGCATCACCGCATAGTTACCGGCACGGCGGATGACTTGCACTACCAGTAGTACGCTCAACACGGGCGATATACTGAGCAGAGCAAAGCCTATTGCAAGTAAGACGGGGATAATCGCCAGCACAGCCGCCAGTCCGAACCATTTTATCAGTCGGCTGGTCAGAAAAATTTGTAATATTAATGTAAGCGCGTTTACCGCCAGATCAATCGATGCAAAAACAGCCGTTCGTTGTGAGGAGTCAGTAAAGGTATCACGAATAATTTGTGCCTGCATAAAATACAAAAATGTAGCCAGTGTTGTAAACAATAACATCAGCAGGCAAATACCTGACAGGTAGGGTGAACGAAAAACGAAGCGTATACCATCCCAGATGCTGCCACCAAGAGCATCTACCCCAGCATCATCAGTTGAGGTTTCTACTTCAGTTTGGTTTGATGCAGCCCAGGATGAAAGCTTAATGATGCAAATAACAGCCCAGACTAAAAACACAGCCGACAGCAGCAATAAGTTTCTAGCGCCAACAGGCTGCACCAGAAGGGCAGTTAAAGCCGGGCCGGTCAGAGCACCAACCGTGCCACCGGCTGCAATAAAGCCAAATAACCGGCGAGCCTGAGCGTTGCTGTACAGATCTGCCATAAAACTCCAGAATACCGAAACAACAAACAGGTTAAAGACGCTGGCCCAGATAAAAAATCCGCGGGCAACCATAGCCGGTGCAACTTGTCCTGCCATCAGGCCATAAAACAGCAATAGTATGAAAATAAAGAATAAATAAACATAAGGTAAAAATTGTCGACGCGGAAAACGTGAACTGACCCAGCCAAACAACGGAATCACAGCCGTCATAACCAGCAGCGTGCCGGTAAAAAGCCACTGCAGGTTTTCGACCCCACCGAGAATGCCCATTTCATCCCGCATAGGTCGGACAATGTAATAACTGCATAAAAGAGAAAAGAAATAACTAAACGACCAAAAAAGCGCACGACCTTCACCGGGTTCTACCTGAACGGCCTTTAGTAGCGCGGAACGAATGCTGTTAGTCATGCGATTCATGCCAGTACTTTAGCTTGAAGTGTTTAAATTTGGTAGCTGGAGTCTGCAATTGTGTTTGCTAGCAATACAGGCGAGAGGGTAGTTGTTTCTATTAAGACATATGTCTGAGTGTATTGGTTTCTGATAAATCTAGCCCTGATATTAGTTAAGCATTGTTCTATAAGCCTGATGATACATTGTATATTTACCCGACTGCCATCGCATCTGCTGTCTTGTGAATCGTCGTTAACAAGCTGTGCAGTTTCTACTCGGAATGGGGTAGTGAAGACAGTCATGCGTCTGTTGGTCTGTTTAGTTAATATAGATGTGGCAGTGATCGTCTGTTTTATCAGTAAAATCCATTTGACTAGACAAGTCGTGGTGAGTATGGTTATCTGTATAGTGCTTTAAGCACAATTAAAGCCCCGACAGAAGGGTGTGTGATGCCTTATTTTTTCACTAAATATTACAATCAGGCAACTTCAAGAATGAAGTTTAAATAAGCTATTTATGAATTATTCCACGAAGCAAATCAAGGATACCTCAAGACAAGAATGTTCATCTAAAAGATTCACTGTCAAAAACTTTTCAATCTCACAATTAATACTCATCAGTATAAGTGCGCTAATCTTTATTGTTTTAATCTTAGTCTATGTGGATAGAATTTCGAGCTTTGAGAGCTCACAGCGAGCTATAGCGCATACCAGTGGTTCAGAAGTTGCCAATCAGATTACCTATATATTGAAGCAACGACAACGACAAGTTCTATTATTTTTAGAAGATAACCAGTCACTCATTCAACAATTTTTAACAGATACTGATAACGATGCTAAGTTTGAGGAAATTCAGCGCTCTTTAAGACGCACATTTCCGGATTATTTTGCCTTTACCATCACCGACAATCAAGGCGAACCACTTTTCGTTGATTTCGAGGGCTATGTCGGTGAGATGTGTGTTCTGGATATTCAGACCTATTCAAAAACAAAACTGTACTCAGCACGTATCCATCCAAACAGTTATAAATTTCACTATGATGTGATTGCAGAATCCACTAATCAAGATGCAACACCCTTTTTTCTGATGGTTACATTTGAGCCAACTGAACTCGCTAATATACTCAAAGTGGCACAATATCCGGGCCATGAGTTAATGTTAATTACGGATAATAGTCCTCAGTTACTGGAGGTCACTGCTCTGGGAGGGAGAGATAAAATCTCTCGCGACAATTATCAGCTCACTTCTGATGAATTGAGCAAGGTACTCGTTACTCACTCAATAGAGCACAGTTCATGGCTAACAGCTGATGTTCTGCAACCTGAATTTCTTAGTGAATATCGGCAAACAACGCTGCTTTATTTGGGAGCATTCTTGCTGATGTTTGCTTTGGTGATAGCCACTTCATTTAAATTATTGCGTAAGGAAGAACAGCTCCGTTACCGCTCCGAACTTGAACGCGAAGAGCTTCTAAATAAGGTATCAAAAGCCGCCCTCTATGATTCATTAACTCAGCTTCCCAACCGGTATTTGTTTGACATCCAGTTAAAGCAGGCCATTGCCGGAAGCAAGCGGACGGGATGTTATGGCACAATGCTGTTTCTTGATCTGGATAATTTTAAACCACTAAATGATACTTATGGCCATGTCGTAGGTGACTTACTACTGGTTGAAGTAGCAAAACGACTGACAAAATGTGTAAGAGATATCGATACGGTTTCGCGCTTTGGCGGCGATGAATTTGTCGTGTTACTCAATAATATAAATATTGATGATGTCATATCTAAACCGCAAGTTGAGGCTATTGCGGAAAAAATTCGATCCTCACTTTCAGAAGCCTATGTGATGACGATAAAGAACGAAGGAGTATCTGACACTATTGTGAAGCATCACTGCACAGTGAGTATTGGTGTGGCGTTTTTTAACGGCCATACCGACTTTAACGATATTCTCAACAGGGCAGATGCTGCAATGTATAAATCCAAAAGCGAAGGCCGGAATCAGATTCATTTTGATAAAAAGGCAAGCTGACAGTCTAATAAGGTCTTTACGTCGCTGTTTTCCGTGTTCTGAGACACTCATTTCAAGCAAGATTTTTGCCGACAAGTAATCCACTAACAGAAATTAATGCAATCTAATGATCACCACCATTATAAAAACCATGCGCCCGGCATTTCTGATATTTGGTTTTGTCTGTGTTCTTTTAGCTGTTGCCTCGGTTCACTATATTGTCCCTGATATAACAACGTTATTCTTAATAACGCTAGGTGCTATTACCGCCCATATCAGCGTCAATATGCTGAATGAATATCATGATTTCAAAAGCCGGCTCGACTTTAATACCAGCAGAACCCCGTTTAGCGGAGGCAGTGGTGCCTTGCCTCAGAACCCGCAGTATGAAAATGCAGTATTTATCACCGCACTGATGGCTGTTGCTATCACCATCGTTATTGGCATCTATTTCCTGTTCGAGGTCGGCGCTATCCTGCTGATTCCAGGCCTGCTCGGTATCGCTATCATCATAACCTATACACCCATCATTAATCGTCACCCATGGTTATGCCTAGTTGCACCCGGTGCTGGTTTCGGGCTGATTATGATAAACATGATTGCGTGGATACTCAGCAACAACTTATCGCTACAAACTCTTCTTTATTCATTGATTATCTTTTTTCTCGCTAACAACCTGTTACTACTAAACCAGATCCCTGATATAGAAGCAGACATCAAAGCAGGGCGTAAACACTTACCGGCCTATTACGGGATAAACATAAGCAGATTATTTTTTGCCATTAATATCACAATGGCTGCACTGATCATTGTTATTAGTAGTCTACTTGTTCCAATGATTCCCACAGCAAGCTTATTAGCATTATTACCTCTGGCTTTATCAATATTTTCACTCAGGGCTTTAATTAATTTTGGGGCAGACATTGCGAAGCGTCCACAATACCTCGCAATGAATGTGGTCAGCGTGCTGTTAACACCACTGGCGTTATCCATAGGTGAGCTGCTATCTTAAGTCAGCATTCAAGAGTGGATTCCGGCCAGAACAATGCCGGAATGATGGCTGATAGTGATGGGTCGTGAACATCATACTCCCTGTCATAGCCGAAGTCTTTTATCGGCTATCCACACCCTCATCAGTCATCATAGCGTGATGACTGATGAGGCACGGCAGAAATCCCAATCCCAAACGTCACATTTTGTCGCCTCTCATCGCTATACTGCAAAATGGCTAGCGAATACGTTATGACGGCTATATCATCAGGCTGACAATAATTTGCACTATGGTTAAAAAACGACCACAAAAACAATGACTTATCTGTTTCATGATAATGCGAAATAGACTAGTATCGGTGTACAATAACAAGCTTGTAACACTTGTTATGATGTGGCTTGGGTTATCACTAAATACACCCGGATAGCCTTGATAGGGCAACAGAATCGCGCCTATCAGATAGGCAAGCGGCGACTATTGGCTTGTATCCGGTATACAAACATGCAGGAAGCACGTATCGGTCAATGGAAACGATAAAAACAATAATTAAAGGAATGCCTTAAGGCAATGTAATCCATGAGCGATACACTATTCAGTAACGTACTAAAGCCAGCCTGCAAAAATATCACCTCCGTGGCCAAGAAAGTGGCCTGGAATCAGGTTTAGCCATGAAGTTCATTCACACTTCAGACTGGCATATCGGTCGTCAGTTTCATAATGTGTCCTTATTAGAAGACCAGCGACATGTGCTCGATCAGCTGCTGGCCTATATTGAAAATGAAGCGGTGGATGCTGTGATCATCGCTGGCGATATTTATGACCGCTCTGTGCCTCCTGCCACTGCCGTAGAGCTGCTTGATGAAGTATTGAATAAAATCTGTTCTGATCTGGGTGTGCCGGTTGTGCTGATACCGGGCAATCATGACAGCGCAGAGCGACTTCGCTTTGGTTCCCGGCAGCTTCGCAAAGGAGGGCTGCATGTCATCGGCGAGATGCAGCAGATCACCGAGCCGGTGGTGATCAGTGCGGCTGATTGCAGCGTTAACTTCTTTGGCATTCCTTATAACGACCCCGAAAGCGTACGCAATCATTTTAGCGTGGATGTCTCCAGTCACGATCAGGCACATGCTTATCTGCTCGAAAAAATCACAGCGGCCAAATCTGCCGAAGTGCCAAATGTCATTATCAGTCACTGTTTTATTGATGGCGCAGAGGAGTCGGATTCAGAACGTCCACTATCAATAGGCGGTGCTGACAGAGTCAGTTACAAGCCGTTTGCAGTCTTTGATTATGTTGCACTTGGCCATCTGCATAGCCCGCAGTACAAAGGCGAAGAACATATTCGTTATTGTGGTTCACTGCTCAAATACAGCTTCTCAGAACAAAACCAGAAAAAAGGCGTGACCCTGGTTGAGATGGATACATCGGGACTTAAATCAACAACCCATCTGCCGCTAACACCGCTGCGAGATATGCGTATCATCGAAGGCGAGTTAAAGGCCATTATTGAGCAGGGTAAAGTAGACCCGCACAGTGATGACTATCTGTTGATTCGACTGACCGATCGCCACGCCATTCTCGACCCCATGAGCAAACTGCGTGAGGTGTATCCGAATGTATTGCATTTAGAAAAACCCGGCATGTTAGAAACCGGTGAACAACAAATGAGCCGTGAAAAACTAAAACGCGGCGAGCTGGAAATGTTCCGTGATTTCTTTGAGCAAATCTCCGGTCAGGAATTATCCGAAGAGCAAGATAAAGCCATTCAGGAAACACTGCAAGCCATGCATAAAAAACAGGGGGATGTTGCATGAAACCCCTGAGTCTTACTATCCAGGCATTCGGTCCTTTTGCCGCTACAGAAAAAATTGATTTTACATTGCTGGGAAATAACCCGCTGTTTCTAATCAATGGCACCACCGGCGCCGGTAAAAGCTCAATTCTGGATGCGATCTGCTTTGCACTTTATGGGCAAACAACCGGCAATGAACGTGAACCATCACAAATGCGTTGTGATCATGCCGCTGCCGATTTGCCGACTGAAATTACCTTCGATTTTAATCTGGGCGATAAAAGCTATCGTATCAAAAGAAGCACCACACAAGAACGGCCTAAAAAAAGTGGCGAAGGCACCACCACGCAACAGACAGAAGCACAACTATGGCAGCTCGATGGTTCAGATGAAGGCGTGTTATTAGTCGCTAAAAAAGTCAACGAAGCCACCGCACAAATCACCAGTCTGATAGGGCTGGAAGTCGAACAATTTCGTCAGGTTATGGTATTGCCCCAGGGTAAATTTCGTGAACTGTTAATGGCCGATTCCAAAAAACGACAGGAAATATTTAGCCAGCTGTTTCAAACACAAATCTACAAACGCATCGAAGATAACCTGAAAGCCAAAGCCGCCGGCATCCGGCAGGCCGTCGATCAGCATCGCAATCAGATTAAAGGCATCTTACAAACAGCCGAAGTCAACAGCGAAGAAGAAATCCAGCAAGAGCTGGAAACATTAAAGCCAGAACTTGCAGGCGCACTGAATGAAAAAGAGCAGGCAGCAAAACAACAGCAGCAAGTAGCCCAACACAAAGAACAGGCACTGGCGCTAAAAGCAAAATTTGATAACCTCAATAAAAAAGCAGCCGAATTAGTCACAAAGCTTGAGTTCGAGCCGGTAATCACGGACAAACAAAATGCGTTAAAAGCGGCAGAAAGTGCGCAAAAAATTTCTCATCTCTATCAACAGCAAATAGCAGAAACAGAGGCGCTGTCAAAAATCACACAGCAGGTTGAACAAAGTCAGGCTGAAAAAGAAACAGCCAGCACGCAATTTGAACAAGCTGAAAAAGAACTGGTTGATGCAAAAGCGGCATTCAGCAAAGTTGATGAGCTGAAAAAACAACAAATTGAACTGCAACAGCATCAAGCCAGAATCATCGAGTTAACAACTGCAAGAACACAGCTGGCTAACAATGAAAAAACATTGGCTACAAGTCAGCAAAACCTAACAGCCAAAAAAGACCAGCAAACACTATTAGTTAATGAGCAATCATCACTCGAAACCCAAAGCACAGAATTAAATAAAGCCCTTGAATCACTGGCGGATAAACAAATTGCCTGCGAATCACAGCGCCAAAAAGTCGAGCAACGTAAAAAACTAGAATCATTAAGAGATGAACAGGCAGCGTTAAAGCAAAAAGAGAACAAACAACAAACAGAAGTTGACGCGAATAAAACCGCTTATGAAAGCCTACAGAAAATAGCGCGGCAGACAGAGCTGACATGGCACGCCGGGCAGGCCGCATTACTAGCACAAGAGCTGCAAGAAGATCAGCCTTGCGCTGTCTGTGGCAGCAAAGAGCACCCAAACCCGGCTAAAGCCGCGAGTGGAGATTTATTAGTCAACAAACAGCAGGTAGATGAGGCACGCAGCAAAGAAACCGCAGCACATAACAGCATGCAGCAATCCAGAGAGCTGTTAGATGCGGCAAAAAATGAAGTCACTAACAACCAGAAAAGTCTGACCGAGATCGAACAAACCTTAGCGGAGCTGGCAACACAATCGCTCGATGCAGTCACTAATAGCCTGGTGTTAATAGAAGCAGACGTGAACGCGTTATTGCAGCAACAAAACACACTGAAACAAATCACTAGCAGAATACAGGAAATAAAAAGCGCACTCAGCAATATGGCGGATGAACTGGCCAGTCTGGAATTAAATGTTACAGCCGATAATGAGCTGGTTATCCAGGCACGCACCAGTGCCGATCAATTAGAGAAACTGATCCCGGCTGAATATCAACAAGCAGATCATTTATCCACTGTCTTAAAAGAGCTGGATATTTCCATCACCTCACTCACAAAAGCCTTAACTCAAGCCGAAGCAGATCAGGCACAAAAACGCTCTGAGCGAGACACCAGCATATCCCGGCACCAGACATTAACAGCGCAGTTAAAAGAGCAAACACAACAAACAGAAAAAGCCAGCAATGACTGGAACGCGGCATTAACTCAAAGCAGCTTTAATGATGTGAATGCATTTAATACAGCCTTATTGTCGGAAGAAAATCAGCAGAAACTTAAAACAGAGATTGAAACCTATCGCTCCGAACGAGATGCGCTACAAGGTGTCGTCACACAACTTAAATCCGAGCTTGCAAAACAGACCCAGCCAGATCTTGAAATCATCGAACAACAATTAATCGAAGTAACAGCACAGTTTAAAGCAGTCGATGATAGCTGGCGAAAACTCGAAGAACGAAACAACCAGCTCAAATCAATCCAGCAAAAGCTACTAAAAGCACATGAAAAAAATTCCGAGCTGGATGCAGAATATGCAATATACGGCACACTCAGCGAGGTAGCGACAGGCCAAACCGGCGATAAAATCAGCCTAGAGCGATTTGTATTGGGCGTATTGTTAGAGGACGTACTCATCCAGGCCTCACAGCGCCTAAACCTGATGACAAATGGCCGCTATCAGTTAGTCCGTAAAGAAGACCGAGCCAGTAGAAATAAAGCATCTGGCCTGGAGCTGGAAGTAGAGGACAGCTACACCGGCAAAACCCGTGCAGTCGCCACCTTATCAGGCGGCGAGTCCTTTTTAGCAGCACTATCACTCGCATTAGGCTTATCCGATGTCGTTCAGTCCTATTCCGGCGGTATTAAACTTGATACTCTCTTTATAGATGAAGGCTTTGGCAGCCTGGATCAGGATTCACTGGATTTAGCAATAAGAACACTAATAGACCTGCAAGCCAGCGGCAGAACCATAGGCATCATCTCGCACGTAACAGAATTAAAAGAACAGATGGCGCTTAGGGTCGATGTAATAGGATCTACGGCAGGCAGTTCGATTAGAACAGTGGCGGCTTAAAATGTTTGTCTTAGTACAGCAGAATTATTTCCAGGTAATTGAGTAAATAACGAGTTAACGGGAAATATATCCTGAAACTTATAAGCAACAGAATATAGAAAGTAGAAACAGTACTCCCGAACGGTAATATTAACTTGCATAAAAGACATGACAAACATATATTTACCGTACGGTAATATAAATAGCCAATAAAGATGAATATTAAAAATTCAATCCCGTACGGGAATATAGATAATAGTGACGATATCGGTCTGTGCGTCAGGGCTCAACGCAAAGCGCAAAGCGCTACCCAGGCTGAGTTTGCTGCACTTTGTGGAGTGGGTGTGCGTTTTATTTCTGATCTTGAAAATGGCAAAGCGACAATGGAGCTTGGTAAGGTGCTTAAGGTACTCAAGTGTTTGGGGCTGCAGCTCAAGCTTCAGCCACGTAGCTGGAATCAAACACCTTAAACAAAATGGATAATCAACTGAGCGTTTATTGGAATAAGGATATCGTCGGCATGCTACAGCTCGATCAAGGCCGGCGGTTTGTCTTCCAATATGCGCCGGACTGGCTCAATAGCGAACGCCCAATGCCATTATCTTTAGGCTTGCCGCTACAGGCTGAAGCCTATGACGATGATCGTGCCCGCCCATTTTTCGCTAACCTGCTGCCAGAGTCAGAACTGCGCAGAATCATTGCGCGAAAATTAGGTTTATCTGAGCAAAATGATTTTGCCTTGCTCGAAGCCGTTGGTGGTGAGTGTGCCGGCGCAATATCACTATTACCGACAGAGCTAGAGCCTGATAGCGCAGGCAGCTATCGCCCACTTGATGATGAACAACTCAATACACTGATTGCAGAATTACCAAAACGACCAATGCTCGCGGGGGAAGAGGGACTTCGACTATCGCTCGCTGGTGCACAAAATAAATTACCCGTGTATTTTGATGGTTGCCAGATCAGCTTGACCATGGGCTCAGCAGCCAGTAGTCATATAGTAAAGCCGCCTGTTACACAGTACCCACACACCGTTGAAAACGAAACATTTTGCATGATGCTGGCATCGCGTATGGAGCTGCCAGTGCCAGATGTCACTATCCTGCATAAAGCCGTACCACTCTATTTAATAACCCGTTACGACCGCCAGCAAGATCAACAGGGTAATATTACACGACTGCATCAGGAAGATTTTTGTCAGGCACTGGGCGTAATGCCAGATATGAAATACGAAAAAGAAGGCGGTCCCAGTCTCAAAATGTGTTTTGAATTAATACGCAACAACAGTATTAAACCGGTTGCCGATGTGCGCAATTTATTACACTGGGTGGTATTTAATTATCTAATCGGCAATGCAGATGCACACGCAAAAAATATCGCCTTATTATTTGCAAAGTCAGGACCCATGCTCGCACCGTTTTACGATCTTATGTGCACTGCCGTGTACGATGAACTAACAGATAAACAGGCCATGAAAATTGGCGGAGAAGATAAACCAAACTGGATCATCGCCCGGCGCTGGCAACAGTTTGCAGAAGATATTGATGTGGGCTACAAACTGGTCAAACAAACGTTAGAAAAAATGAGCCAGCAAATTATCATCGAATCAAAAAAAACACAACAAGCATTCACCAGTCAGTACGGCGAATGCAAACTGATAGAAAACATAATTAAAATGATAGAAACACGCTCAGCCAAGCTAATGAATAGCCTGGTCGCTGCAGAATAAACTAATGAACTAAAGAAATGCGGGAAACCAGCTTATATGTATTATTTAACATGGGTGTCTGAACAAGCTTTTTAAATAAAACAAAGGCTTAGAAGTATAAATAACGGGTTATATGGGGTAGTATCGAATGAAGCGAAATCCAATAAATAAGAACAATAAATCTAAAGGATGAGTTAAGTGTCAACTGCAAACAACAGCCCCGTCCATTTCTTAATAGAATAAGCACCTGATTCTTATCACCCAGAGACATTAATGACCAATACCGAAGAACAACAATTTCTAAACGGCCTGGAGAAAAAGCTCTGGACCAGTGCCAATAAGCTTTTACCATCGCTCGATGCGTCGCAGTACAAACACGTTATGCTGGGTTTGATATTTGTTAAATATGTATCCGACTCCTTTGGGATTCGTCGCGTTGAGTTGACTGAGCAATTCAAAACCCCTGAGCACGAATACTTCCTCGATCCAGCAGACTTCGGCGGTGCAGATAG
>JAOULC010000006.1 GCA_029882215.1 Gammaproteobacteria bacterium
CGGGTTACCGAAATGGCCGGTCGGGGTTAAATACTGGATCATTTTTTCAGCCACCCGCGGGTCGACCGGTGTGGTTGCTGCATAGTCAAAATAGATAGGTAAATTTAAATCAGACACTCGATACACCTTATAATAATTTCGTATTAATTCTTCAAATATTATTTACCGCCAGACTTAAGTTTGGCCGTAAAGTTTCTAAAATTTCACTGATAGCCCGTATAAATCCTTCTACATCCGCTAGTGTATTATCAATTCCTAAACTCACCCGAATGGCAGCTGATCCAATCCGGTCATCAACGCCCATTGCCTGTAATACATGGCTTGCCTCAACTTTACTGCTGTGACAAGCTGAACCACTGGAAACCGCAAAACCTTTTTTATCCAGCTGCATCAGAAGCGTTTCGCCTTCGATGCCTTCTATGGCGAACAAGGTTGTATTCGGCAAACGCTTTACTTTGTCAGCAAAGATGCGAACCGAAGGAATTTTATGTAAGCCGTCTTCCAGTTTTGCCTGCATTCCGGCAAGTAACTCAGCTCTCGATTGCAATTCTTTTTTCGCCAGTTCAGCCGCCTTGCCAAAACCTACGATGGCAGCGATGTTTTCTGTACCGCTGCGTAAATTCTTTTCCTGTCCGCCACCGACAATAATCGGATCGATCTCAATGCTTTTATCAATAATTAAAGCACCTATCCCACGCGGGCCGTATATTTTATGTGATGATAAAGTCATTAGCTGCACAGGTAATTGCTTTATATCAACTTCAATTTTAGCGACTGCCTGTGAAACATCGGCATGAAACCAGATACCACGGCTTTTTGCCAGTTCAATGAAAGGTATCAGGTCCTGTATAACACCGGTTTCATTGTTGGCCAGCATGACTGAAATCAGCCGGGTATCATCATGCAACACCTGTTTGAATGCCGCATCGGTGATCAGACCCTGATCAGTCACCGCTATTATATCTAAAAAGCCGCTCTCTTGTGCGTGCATCTGGGCCGGCTCGATGACCGATGGGTGTTCTGTCGCGGCAATCGCCAGCCTGGCATTCTGCCATTTTTTACAACTGCCCAGAATGGCAAGATTATTAGCTTCGGTTCCACCGGAGGTGAAGATAACCTGTGAAGGCTCAGCATTGACCAGCGCGGCAACCTGTACTCTTGCGTCATCTATCGCCTGCCGGCTTAGACGACCATAACGGTGCACACTGGAGGGATTACCTATAGTTTGTGTCAGATAGGGCATCATGACAGCGACGACCTGCTCAGGCATAGTAGTGGTCGCATTATTATCCAGATAAACCGGCATTGATTTATAAACCCTGTCTTTTACGCAACCTGCTCAGATAATTTTCTAATATCAAGCGTTTCATCCTGGTTACAGGCTGTTTCGAGTGTGTCTTTATGCGCCATTAAATCGGCCAGTGATATCCCATCGAGGAAACCATGTATCTGACTGCTTAGCTCATCCCATAAGTCATGTGTCAGACAGCGCGGGCCACCCTGACAATACTCACCATCAGACTCACAACCATTAGCTCGATAGGATTCATCAACCGCAATGATGATTTTTACAATCGAGATATTTTCAGGCACCGTTGAAAGCTTATAGCCGCCACCGGGTCCGCGGGTACTGCTAACAATGTTACTTTTACGCAATTTGGAAAATAACTGTTCCAGATAAGAAAGAGAAATAGCCTGTCGCTCAGAAATATCCGCTAAAGAGACCGGGCCTGATTGTTGATGAAAAGCAAGATCCAATACTGCTGTGACAGCATATCGTCCTTTTGTTGTTAGTCGCATAATAAACCTCGTCGATATCGGCACGAAGTATCCTATAACCCAGTAAAATGGTCAACTACTAGTGATCAAAAACCTTACTTTTTAGTGAATATTAGTAGAATATGCTATTCGAGCGGTTTATCTTCATTTTCAGTGTTCTTAGACTGATGATCAATTTCACAAGGCCCAAGATGCGGCAAGGTATCTATATCCACCTCAGAACCCAGTTGTTTTAGCGATTTACACATATTCTCCATTTGCTTGTCCATTGCATGAATATGATCGAGCATATTATTGATGGCCGTGGCAACCGGGTCCGGCATATCCTGTGTCGCGCCATAGGCATCAAAGCCAAGCTTTTCAGCAAATTGTTCGCGCTGCTTCTGGATTTCAGATACTTTTTCTTTTTCAGCCTGTGAACGAATGATGCGACCCGGAACACCGACAACCGTCGCTTCCTCCGGCACATCCTTCACCACCACCGCATTGGAGCCCACTCTGGCTGCCATGCCAATATTTATCGGCCCCAGCACCTTTGCACCGGCACCGATGACCACAAAATCACTCAGTGTCGGGTGACGCTTGCCTTTGTTCCAGGAGGTACCACCCAGCGTTACACCGTGATAAATCGTGCAGTCATTGCCGATCTCGGCTGTTTCTCCGATCACAACACCCATGCCGTGATCAATAAAGAAACGCCGGCCTATGGTAGCACCGGGATGAATTTCAATGCCGGTCAATAGTCTCGCAATATTTGAGACCACTCTTGCCAGCCATTTTAATTTCCAGTGCCACAAGCCATGCGCAATCCGGTGAAAAATAATGGCATGAATACCAGGGTATGTTGTAATAACATCAAACACATTGCGCGCCGCCGGATCCCGTTCAAAAACACAGGCGATGTCTTCTTTGATGGTTTTTATAAATTTAATCACGCAGTTATCCAGTCTTCAATTAAATAGCGTCATTCATGCTCTAGGGCAATATTGTAACCTGTAAATTTACGAATATTCAAAACACCCGAGTCCAGAATCAAGTATTGCCCTTTAATGCCTTTTAAAACACCTTCAATTTCAGGTGTTTTATCAAAATTAAATGACTTCACTTTTTCAGGGTATTCGTGCACCGGATAGCTGATATCAACCAGTAACTCTTCATTCAGCGCGGTCAATGCATCTTCACCGTGTACCTTAATCAGCGCATCAATTTCATCTTTACAACTGGCTACGATTTCATCACGGTATTTGATCAGATCCACTTCTTCAATCACACCTTTAAGCATCTTGCGCCAGTCAGTCTTGTCAGAGACGTGTTTTTTTATCAGCACTTCAAGCAAGCCGGACATCAGGCGATTTTTTACTTTAAAAATGGGCAGCGCCTGAACCGCGCCCTGATCCATCCAGCGCGTTGGTATTTGTGTGCCTCTGGTGATCCCTACTTTAATGCCTGAGGAATTGGCCAGATAAACAAAATGCGGTTGCATACAAAACTCATCACCCCAGCCCGTGTCGCGACAGGTGCCTGCAGCATAATGACAGGTTTCTGGTTTCATAATGCACATGTCACATTCAGGCAATGACTTCATACACATATAGCAGTAGCCCTGACTGTAACTTTTTTTGGTTTTGTCACCGCAGGCAACGCAGGTGATTTCATGCTGGTAAGTCAGTTTTATTTTTTTACCGATGAGTTTATTCATATCAATATAAATAGCGGTACGGTTATCATGCTGTACCAGAGGTAAACGGTATTGCACGGTATCAGTCAGATCCGTTATCATTTTTCTTAACTTGCCTTGCATGCTTAACCCTATAAATTTTCTTTTATGTATTGTGTTAACCGCTCAACACCCAGTGCCAGCACATGTACAGGCTGAGTGTAAGCGAAGCGTAAGTACTGACTGGCCTTGTTACTGCCAAAGTCTTTTCCGGGCGTCACCGCCACTCCTGCCTGCTCTAATAAATCATTTGATAACTGAAAGCTGTCACCGGATAGATGAGAACAGTCCGCGTAGATATAAAATGCCCCCTGTGGCTCTGATAAAACTTTAAAGCCCAGCTTTCTTAACTCGGGTAACAGATAATCTCTGCGCTGTTTGAATTCATCGCGCCGGGCATGCATGATCTTCAGCGAGGATTCGGAGAAGGCATCTAAAGCGGCATACTGTGCCGGCGTGGAAGCTGCCAGAAAAATATTCTGTGCAATTCTGTCGATGGCATCGACCATTTCTTCAGGCACAACCATCCAGCCCAAACGCCAGCCCGTCATGCCAAAGTATTTTGAGAAGCTATTAATCACAACAATCTCATCTGAAACAGATAAGGCCGTGTAATTTTCAACATCATAAACCAGTCCCTGATAGATCTCGTCGACAATGAGTAAAACATCATGTTTGCGACTGCTTTCAATCAGCGCCCGCATCTGTTCTTTTGTCACCAGTGTGCCGGTTGGGTTTGATGGCGATGCAATCATTGCGGCGACTGTGTGCTCAGAGCAGTATGTTTCAATATGCCCTGGTGTTAATTGATATTCGCTCTCAGGACTTACCGGCACACTGACAGCTTTACCACCAAACAGTCTTACCATGTGTCGATTACAGGGATAGCCCGGATCAGCCATAATGACTTCATCACCGGCATTAACCAGTACAGCCAGCGCGAGCTGTAAGGCACCGGATGCACCTGGTGTTATAATAATTCGCTGTGCACTGACGGTAACATTAAATTCACTCTGGTAATAATCAGCAAGTTTTTCACGCAGCTCTGGTAATCCAAGAGCCGGCGTATAATGTGTTTTTTCATCCGCTAATGACTGTCGACCGGCCTCAATAACTGGCAGTGGTGACGGGAAATCAGGCTCGCCGATCTCCATGTGAATAATTGAACGCCCCTGAGCTTCAAGTTCGCGAGCCCGCGCTAATAAGTCCATCACAAAAAATGGCTGAATATTCTGCAGACGATCAGCCAGTTTCATAAAAATACCCGTTTAAATGTAAACATTAACTTTAACATAATCAGGACTCTGCTGATATTCATTAGTTTTAGCTGGAACAGACTGTGTAAACAATTTATTATTCTTTGCTATGAAAATTAAATTTAATATCAAACATATTCTGCTGGCTCTTATACTGTTCACCGGCATGAACAATATTTATGCATTCCCCGCTCACCAGCCCGTTCCCGGTGGCACAGCGGTGGTTGAGTTATCCAGTGCCGACACGCCTCAGCCAGTGGCGTTTTTTAAAAATCAGCGGGTTGCCGTGCATAAGCATGATGATGCCTGGTATGCGCTGATTGGCTTATCTCTTAACACCAAACCCGGAGAACAAACGGTTCGCTATCAGTTTGATGATAAGCAATTTTATCAGCACACCTTTACAGTGAAGAAAAAAACCTACGAATCCCAGTACCTCACCGTAAAAAACAAACGCAAAGTAAACCCGTCTGAGAAGGATATGAAACGTATCCTCAAAGAGAAAGAAATAAAAGCCGCAGCCAAAAACACCTGGACTGAGCAAGCCATCAGTACTGAATTTATCCGTCCCGTTGAAGGCCGTATTAGCAGCGTTTTTGGTTTAAGACGCTTCTTCAACAATCAAGCCAGACGGCCCCACTCCGGTCTGGATATTGCGGCCCCCGAGGGCACCCCTATCAAAGCCATTAGCGATGGCAAAGTGATTCAAACAGGCGATTTTTTCTTCAGCGGCAATATGGTCTACCTGGATCACGGGCAGGGTGTCATTTCACTTTATGCACATATGCATAAGATTCATGTCAAACCCGGCCAGCTGATCAGGCAGGGCGAGATTATTGGTGAGGTCGGTGAAACAGGCCGGGTAACTGGCCCGCATTTACACCTGAGCCTGTTACTAAACCGAAGTGCGGTTGATCCCGAGCACTGGCTGCCAGAGACAAAAACACAGTAAAAACTTCCTTAAAGTGTTTTTTTTGCTCAAATAATCCTCTTTTGGCTCTTTTAGCTTGCGTATTACCGTGATTTATTGATAATGGAGCCGCTTATTTTAATATGATTCAGGAACACAATGGCAAAAGAAGAAGCATTACAAATGGAAGGCGTTGTTATTGATACGCTACCTAACACTACATTTAAAGTTGAACTAGAAAACGGTCACGTCGTAAACGCACATATATCTGGTCGTATGCGTAAAAACTACATCCGTATCATGACCGGTGACAAAGTCACTATTGAACTGACTCCTTACGACTTATCCAAAGGTCGCATCGTATACCGCAGTAAATAAGCTCACCGAAACAGCTGTACAAATTCCATAAAAAAAGCCAGTGATTAGCTGGCTTTTTTTATACTGCTATTTATTGTCACATTATCCTGCGACAGCTTCTTTTTCGGGTAACTCCAGCTTCAGGCCATCATCATTAGCCGTAATAATCACTTTACCCCCCTTACTCAGTGAACCGAATAAAAGCTCATCGGCCAGTGGTGTTCGGATCTGCTCCTGAATCAGCCTAGCCATTGGGCGCGCGCCCATCTTCGGATCATAGCCATTCTCAGCCAGCCAGTCTCTGGCCAGTTCATCGATAATGATCTCGACCTTCTTCTGTTCCAGCTGATGCTCAAGCTCAATAATAAACTTATCAACCACACTCGCAATATTACGCTTATCCAGTGAATTAAACTGTACAATCGCATCCAGACGATTTCTGAACTCCGGAGTAAAACTGCGTTTTATTTCTTCCATGCCATCGGTTTCATGTGTTTGCTCCATGAAGCCCAGGCTACGGCGGCTCATCACCTGCGCACCGGCATTGGTGGTCATGATAATGATGACATTTCTAAAGTCGGTTTTACGTCCGTTACTATCGGTTAGCGTGCCATGATCCATGACCTGCAAGAGCAGATTGAATACTTCCGGATGGGCTTTTTCAATTTCATCCATCAGCAGTACACAGTGCGGATTTTTGTTGACCGCTTCTGTCAATAACCCCCCCTGATCAAAACCCACATAACCCGGCGGTGCACCAATTAGCCTTGAAACTGTATGACGCTCCATGTATTCAGACATATCAAAGCGAATAAGCTCAACACCCATCGATTTAGCCAGCTGCTTACTGACTTCTGTTTTACCAACACCTGTGGGGCCAGCAAACAGGAAGGATCCAATGGGTTTATCGGGATGACCTAAACCTGAGCGAGACATCTTAATCGCCGAGGTTATACGGTCTATCGCTTCATCCTGACCAAATACAACCAGTTTTAAGTTGCGATCAAGCTTTAACAGCACATCGGTATCTGATGCTGAAATGGTCTTGGACGGAATACGGGCAATTTGTGCAACAATATGTTCAATATCCGTTACCGAAATTGACTTGGTTTTTCCGCTATCGCTCTCTTTGGCTTTTACCCGGCGGCTGGCACCGGCCTCATCAATAATATCAATCGCTTTATCCGGCAGGAAGCGGTCGGTAATAAACCGCGCCGATAACTCTGCTGCCGCTTTTAATGCATTAAGGCTGTATTTAACCTCGTGATGTTCTTCAAAGCGGGACTTCAAGCCTTTAAGAATATCTATGGTTTCTTCAACACTGGGCTCGTTAACATCAATCTTCTGGAACCGTCTCGCCAATGCATGATCCTTTTCAAAAATACCGCGGTACTCCTGATAGGTTGTTGAACCCATACAGCGTAATTCACCATTGGCCAACATTGGTTTGATCAGGTTAGATGCATCCATCACCCCGCCAGACGCAGAGCCGGCACCAATAATGGTATGGATCTCATCAATGAACAATATGGCATGCTCATCCTGTTTTAATTGTTTCAGAATTCCCTTTAGTCGCTTTTCAAAGTCGCCCCGGTATTTTGTACCTGCAACCAGCGCACCCAAATCTAATGAATAGATTGTGCTTTTAGCCAGTATAGAAGGCACATCTTTATCAACAATTTTCTTTGCCAGACCTTCGGCTATGGCTGTTTTACCAACGCCTGACTCACCTACAAATAGTGGATTGTTTTTTCGCCGCCGGCATAAAATTTGCACTGTGCGCTCTATTTCATATTCACGACCGATGAGCGGATCAATCTTGCCCTGTGCAGCCCTGATGTTAAGATTAGTTGCAAACTGCTCCAGTGGCTGTGTGTTGCCACCTTCAGTGACATCATCACTCGCTTCGGATACTCCATCATCGGTATCTTCATTAATACGAGAAATACCATGCGAGATATAGTTCACTACATCCAGCCTGTTAATATTATTCTGGTTGAGTAAATATACGGCCTGCGACTCCTGCTCACCAAAAATGGCTACCAGTACATTAGCACCGGTCACTTCTTTTTTACCCGATGACTGAACATGGAACACCGCTCTTTGCAAAACACGCTGAAAACCCAGTGTTGGCTGAACTTCTCTTTCCATATTGATATCAAGCTGAGGCGTACTTTCTAACAAATAAGATCTCAGATCCCTGCGCAGATTATCAAAATCGACACCGCAAGCCCTGAGTACACTATTGGCTGAATTATTATCAAGCAAAGCCAGAAGTAAATGCTCGACAGTGATGAATTCATGGCGTTTTTCACGCGCCTCTTTAAAAGCCTGGTTGAGCGACTCTTCTAACTCTTTACTCAACATATTACTGCCTCATTTATTAATATCGAAGTTTTCAAAAATACATCCTGTAAAAACCCCTATTTAAATCAGTCTTCTTCCATTGAACACATTAAAGGGTGCTGGTTTTGCCGGGAATACTCATTAACCTGTGCCACTTTAGTTTCAGCAATATCTTTGCTATACACACCACAGATACCTTTTCCCTTTGTATGAACCATCATCATGACCTGCACAGCATTTTCCCGGTTCATATTGAAAAAACCCTGTAAAATCTGGATCACAAATTCCATTGGCGTAAAGTCATCATTCATTAAAAACACCTTGTATCGTTTTGGTGGTTTTAATTTCGGTTTGTCTTCCTCTACCGCCAGACCATCATCATGGTCATTTTTAAATTCTTTATCACTCATGCTCAGTACTTTAAGTGTAGTTTATTGTTTCGCTTTTCAAGTGAAAAATTGTTTCTTTCATCGGTAATGTTTACATAATTGTAATGATTACAACACCAAAATAGAAACAATTAACCTGACTAGCGCCATCCGCGTATCATGCAAGGTCACTGATCTCCGTTTCATGACCGAATAACTCATGTTTTAGATTCATGATCAGTCAGTTTAATCAAGTCAGTCACAGCAATACGACCTGTGTTTTATCTAAAATGTGGCCAGTTAAATATCTTTAACAGATTTTACCATAGGGATGAATCAAGGTAGCCCTGAATTTAACGTTGAATTAAATAAGTGATAGCCTACTTGAGGAATAACATCAAACCCGATAATAACAATATTACACTTATAATTTGGTTAAACCGTTGCTTAGTGATTTTCAAATGAATGCGATGACCAATAAATAAACCTAATATAAGCACAGGTAATGCCATCGCCGCCATAATCAGTGCGTCTGCCGGATAAAAGCCACCCGCACTATAAGCACTGATTCTTATCGCACCGTCAAATAAAAAAATAAAAACGATGGTGGCTCGAAACGCGGACTTGTTTAATTGCCGAAGTTTGAGATAGGTAACATAGAACGGCCCGCCAGTGCCGAATAACGCACCCACTAAACCAGCCAAGAATCCTGCAGGCATCGCCCAATAGCGGTTTTTCACTGCGGTGTTTTCAGGTCGCAGAGAATACAGTGCATAGCTCATAACAAAAACAGCTAATGCTTTATTTAGCCAGTACAAATCGACTTGTTTAAACAGCCACAGAGCGACTAACACACCCATTATTGAAAATGGCAAAACCAGCCAGCAATCGCGCCAGACAACGTGTTCACGTAACTGGTAGGCCTGAATAAGCGTACCGCTATAACTGATAAGACCCAGCACAGGAACGATAACCGTTAATGGCGCAACCAGCGCCAGTAGTGGAACGGCCAGCAAGCCTGAACCAAACCCTGCCATGCCTTTGATGATATAAGCGCCGAGTAAAACCAGCGCCATAAATATCAGACCAGAAAGGCCAACAGAATCGATCAGGCTCATAGTTTTATAAAGAAACCAGATTGAAGTAAAAGATTAAGAAACAGGGTGCTATAGCAATTTCTTAGCATAAAGAGCACAGGGGCACCCATGTATGCCCCTGTGATCCTGGATGGTTGTTAGAGAGCAATTAATTGCAGATCAAATCTGTTTTGTTAGACCTTTTGGGACATATGTAACTGCATTTTTTCCAGAGTAGGATGCTCGATAACACCTTTCTCCGTCACTATTGCATCAACTAATGCAGCAGGGGTTACATCAAATGCGGGGTTCCAGGCTTGCGCACCTTCAGTCGCCACTCGGTGTTCGCCACAGCCAAAGACTTCTGATGCCGCTCTTTGCTCGATAGGGATTTCTGCTCCCGTTGCGGTCTTCATGTCGATGGTAGAAGTGGGTGCCGCAACCATAAATTTAACTCCATGGTGCTTCGCCAGAATCGCTAATGAATATGTACCTATTTTGTTCGCCACATCACCATTGGCCGCAATCCGATCGGAACCAACAATTACCCAGCTGACTTTGCCCTGCTGCATTAAACTCGCTGCAGCCCCTTCACACAGTAAAGTCACCGGAATACCATCTTTAACAAACTCCCAGGCAGTCAACCGGGCACCCTGCATCCATGGTCGGGTTTCATCAGCAAACACCTGATTAATTTTACCCGCACTATAGGCACTACGAATCACCCCCAGTGCCGTTCCATAACCACCGGTTGCCAGTGCACCGGCATTACAGTGAGTGAGTACAGCCCCTGCATCTTGCTGTAGCAATGAAGCACCGTATTCGCCCATCTGATAATTCGCCTGAACGTCTTGATCCCGAATTAAAGTCGCCTGATCTAACATAACCTGAACTAAATTTTCATCGTTAACCTGTGTGGATTGCAGACATTGCTTCATTTTATCCAGTGCCCAGAACAAATTAACGGCTGTCGGGCGTGACTCAGATAAGGTAACTATATCCTCAAGTATTTTTTCTATTCGTGCATCATAGTCTAAAGACTGATGCTCGATAGCAGAGCTAACCACAGCAAAAGCGGCCGCAATGCCGATAGCAGGAGCACCCCGCACAACCATGTCACGAATGGCATCTGCTACTGCAGGTGCCGTCGTTAAATGTAATTCTGTGTATTGCTGAGGAAGCTTGCGCTGATCTAATAAATAAAGGCCATCAGCCTTCCAGCTGATAGCCCTGATTGAATCGTATAACTTTGTCATAATAAAACCGTGTTAACTTCCCACTGAAGTAGCAAAGTCTAGTATAACTTTTTTCATATCGTCTTTCATTGCTTCATCGGCTTTTGTTATCATTCTGGAAAGCGCCACAGCCTTTGAATCGGCTGACGTTTTGAAAGACCAGGTATGAGTCCCGCGAACACCGCCACTGCCGACTTCAATTAACTTAACCGTCACTTTCCCTCGAAGCCAGTACCAGCCGGATCTCATGCCCACATCAGTTACTTCAGATGAGGCAACCATCTGAAAGTCAGCACTACCGGTTGTAGCTGGGAAGCCCGCTTTTGACATCGCACCCTTAAGCAGGCGATTAAGCGGGGTTAAATCAGAAGACGCAATATCGGTCGAGATTTTTAGCCCTAACAACTGATTTTCCAGCTGGCCACGTAACTCCGCAAGATTCCACTTCGCAGGTTTACCGACACCGTTAAGATCAATAATTTTCAGGGTTTTTTGCAGCAACTGCCTTTGCAACTGAAGCTGTAGTGCCTGATTCATAGCCGCCATGGACAGTAATTTATCAGCATTGGATTTTGCACGATTCAGTTCCACTGTGGTTGACTGATCCAGCTCATCTATTTGCTGACGAATATTCTCACCGGCCTGACTTCTTTTCAAGACCGCCAGAGCATAGTGTTCCTGTACCGATGTATCCAGCCAGTTTTCAGCTATGCGCACACCTTCAAGGACTTTATCGGTTTCGACAGTAACATCCTGCAGCAGCCGTATGTCTTTGCTGAAATTTTCCTTACCATTAACATTGTGTGATTTTATGTCCGTTAATGTTCTGGTTTCTTCCTGTATTTTCGCTTCAAATGTTTTGCTTAAATTTGCCAGTGCCCTGCTATTTGCCGTTTTACGATCCGATGCAGAGCCTTTACCAACAATATAAGCACTGTGCGGGTAATCAAAACTTTCACTGTTAACCCAGTCTGGTTTTTTACCATCATTTTTGCCCGCAACCGCCTGTGTTTTACAGGCAACTAATGAAGTCGTCACAAGCACCAATATTAAGAACTTACGCATTATCATTTTGCTTCCCCGGTGTTCATGATTTACTTGCTTGCCTGAGCCTGCTTAAGATCTTTTGGTCTTGGTGCAGCCCAATAATCACTAATAAAACTTAAGCGTCCTTTTGTAACCGATACCGGGTGTGTCATCGAATCAACAACACCAGAATGCCCCAGCATCTCTATGCGAGCATTATACTCACCGGGATCCAGAGGAACTCGAATCAGCTGAATTTCTTGCGGCAGGCTTGACCAGTTGCGTGTGTCGGCGATTTCTGAAACCAGTCCGCCTATTTTAAAGGCCAACCCCATTAAGCCGCCACCGCGCTTTTCCGCTTCCTGAGATGCTTTATGCTTAACGACCATGCGCGCAAGTGCCCGTACCGTAATCGCCGGCATATCAGCTTCCAGTGCTTTTCTAGCCATACTGTCAATGTTTTCAACCGTATCAAATTTATAAGACTGCTCATTGACGACCAGCCGTGCACGACGCGCCGGACGAGTTCTCTCTTTATAAGCCGGCAAGGCAAGCTTTAAACGCTGATTAATTGCTGGCGCCCAGGTCATGATGGTATTTTGTGATTTAACCGGGCCTAAACCATTATCCAGAACAGCAATCAGATAACCTTTAGAACGTTCCGCATTTTTGTCGAATTTAATGCCAAATTCTTTTTCATACTGCTTAAGTTCATTATTCATACCTTCATAAGCCAGCATTCTCAACAGGTCATGCTTTAACTGGTTTGGAACGGCAAGGCCGTGCTTACTGATGGTGCTTTTATAAACATCCACGGCCTTTCGATAAGACACAAGCGCCTGATCATACTCACCTAGCCCCTCAAAGATAATACCCGACAGATAGCGAACAAAGGGGTCTTCAAGCGGCGTTTCACCCCATTCACGCATTTTGACATCGGCCTGTAACACTTCAACGCGGGCACTATCCATTTGATTCAGTGCAATATAGTTCAGTGCCATGTAGGAGTGCAATAAGACTTGCTCATAGCGATCTCCGGTATAATCTCGCACAGTGTCATTAACCACCGCACTACCCACTGCCTGAGTAACACTGGTTGAATACAGATCAGCCATTTCTTTTTTGGCAACCTCAAAGTCTTTATTACTTGAGGCGTATTCACCGGTCATGCGTTTCAACATGCCTTTATGAAGATGGGTTAAGACTTTATCACTGGCATCATGTGACTGCGTTTCAAATTCACGAAGTGCTAAATCAGGCCGACCAGATTGTAATTTAGCTCTTACACTTTGGCCTTTTTGAGCATAATGGGAACAACCCTGCAAAACAAATACAGCGGAAAAGACCACTAAAAATACAGCATGAATCATTCTAAAATTCATAGAATTTATAACTTTCATAACGACCTCTATTAATTATTATCAGGTACTGAATGACGGCAACTTCCCTGTCGCCCAGAACTTTTCACTTATAAACGGAATGAGTCCCTTGCAACAGCTTTTTTGATTTTCTTCTGACCAACCCAGACTTTGCGGTTGTTTTTCAGGTCAATCAGTGTCAGGTCCACCTGATAGAAGCGCACATGCTTGCCGGCAACGGCATCAATGATTGTATTGATATCACCTTTTAACATAAAGTCCGCTGCCTGTTCCTGACCCGCTTCTTTACGTGATGAGTCAGACGCATGAATATCCATATCTTTTCTTTCTTCTCGGATTTCACGTCTCTCTGAGCTTGATGCCACAAAATCGACTTCCCCTGAGTTGATTAGGGCTTTTTCCATATCATTCACAAATGTTCGGGTATTGATATGCTCGTGACTCAAGTTACGAACTCTGCCAATAATAACGGCTGGAACAGCGCCTTTCATTTTTTTATTAAATCGCTTTAACCATGGACGCGATAACACATCCTGAATCATTTCTGTCGCAACAATGCGTGAATCTGTATCATTCCAGGCACCACTTAAATCAGTGGTAGAAGCTGTATCAACACGCTCAACCGTTGCGCCTTTTTTACAACCGGACACAGCCAGTAGTGCGCTACATATAAAGATAACAGTTAGCATTCGACTAATATAATTCATCGTTTTATTTCCTTGTTTATTAGATTTTTTCAGATAGTTTTATAACGAGTAGCCCTAAAATAAAGCCTTTGCACACTGTTCCATCTCTACTTTTTATTTTGACTGGAATTTCACCTACTGTGCAATCGCTTTCAAGTATATAGCAGATATCGTTAAAATACATGACACAGATCACATTCATAACCATAAGATATTGTAATTAATTCTTATTCATATTGCGAAATCGCAATGATAAAGGTATCGTCCCCGCATGCATAATATTGACCTATTAATAGACGCCCGCTGGGTTGTCACTGTAAACCTCAACAACGATGTTCTGGACAACCATAGCGTTGCTATCGATAAAGGTCGTATTATCGATATATTACCCAGCTCTGTTGCCTGTGACCGTTATATCGCTAAAACCCATCATCAATTAGGTAACACGGTCCTGATGCCGGGGCTTATCAACTGCCATACACACGCTGCAATGAGCCTGTTAAAAGGCATCGCTGATGACCTACCGTTGATGGACTGGCTACAAAACCATATCTGGCCAGCTGAAGGCCGCTGGGTTAATGAAGAGTTTGTACACGATGGTACTGAGCTGGCAATAGCCGAAATGCTGCGATCCGGCACAACCTGTTTCAGTGACATGTATTTCTTCCCGGACGTTATTGCCAAGGTGGTTAACCAGAGCGGAATGCGCGCGGCTATTGGTATGATCGTACTGGATTTTCCCACTGTCTGGGCACAGAATGCTGATGAGTACATTGAGAAAGGCCTGCGCCTGAGAGATGAGTACCGGGAACACTCGCGCATAAAGACACTGTTTGCACCCCATGCACCCTATACCGTATCAGAAGCCACCTTGTCACAAATTCGTATGTTATCTGATGAAATGGAGCTGCCTGTAACAATGCACATCCATGAAACACAATCAGAAGTGGATCAGGCCGTAGCAAATAACGATAAAAGACCGCTTAGCAGCCTGCATGATATCGGCTTAATTTCACCCAACCTGATTGCCGTTCATATGACAGCTCTGACGGACGAAGAAATAAACTTATTAGCGGATAACGGTACGCATATTGTGCACTGCCCGGAGTCCAACCTGAAGCTAGCCTCAGGATTCTGCCCGCTTGGAAAACTATTAGCCGCAGAGATTAATGTTTGTCTGGGCACCGATGGCTCAGCCAGTAATAACGACCTTGATATGCTTGGTGAAATGAAAACAGCCGCACTGCTGGCCAAGGCTGTTTCTGGCGATGCCAGTTGTGCTGATGCCAACCAGATCATCAGAATGGCAACCATCAACGGTGCAAAAGCACTGGGCATGAATGATGACATTGGCTCGATTGAAATCGGCAAAGCCGCCGACCTGATTGCTGTCGACTTCTCCGGCCTTGAATCACAACCTGTTTACAACCCGGTTTCACACCTTATCTTCAATACCAGTCGTGATCAGGTATCTGATGTCTGGGTTAAAGGCCGTCACTTATTAAAAGATCGCTCACTCACCCGTCTTGATGAAAATGAAATTATCCGCAAAACCCGCGTCTGGAATGATAAAATAGCCAATAAATAGCCGTTAACCGCGTTAATTAACTCACATACTCAATAAAAAGAATGCCGATGACCACATTAAATGTCGACCCCGCAGAGATTGCAAAATTTGAAGAACTAGCCAGCCGCTGGTGGGACAGTCAGGGAGAGTTCAAGCCATTACATGAAATCAACCCCCTGCGTTTACAGTATATTGATCAGCGCGTCGGCTTATCTGGAAAAAAAATACTCGATGTCGGTTGTGGCGGCGGTATTTTAGCCGAGAGCATGGCTCAAAATGGCGCTCATGTACTGGGTATTGATATGGGCAAGGCACCGCTGACTGTTGCGAAATTACATGCAATGGAGGCCGAGGTCGAGCTTGAATACCGGCAAATCACTGTTGAAGAGCTGGCCGAAGAAATGCCCGCCCAGTTTGACGCGGTAACTTGCATGGAAATGCTGGAACACGTACCCGACCCGGCCTCGATTATCCGCGCCTGTTACAAACTGGTAAAACCCGGCGGGGATGTGTTTATGTCCACTTTAAACCGCAATCCGAAATCGTTTATGTTCGCCGTAATCGGTGCAGAATACCTGCTACAGATGCTGCCTAAAGGCACCCACGACTATAAGAAGTTCATCAAGCCATCTGAACTCAGTAGCTGGGCCAGAGAAGCGGGACTAGAACTCAAGGACATCAGCGGGCTCAGTTACAACCCTCTAACTAAAGTCTACAAATTAAGCCGCGACGTCAGTGTTAATTACATGACACACAACATCCGCCCTGCTGAATAAGCCAGAACACCTCCTATGATAAGCACTGTTTTATTTGATCTCGACGGTACTCTGGTTGATACCGCACCTGACATGGCACACTCCCTGAACCTGCTACTTACGGAACAGGGTGAAGAAGCATTACCCCACGCCATTATTCGCCCGCATGTTTCCAATGGCAGCGAAGCGCTGGTGACACTGGGGTTTGGTGATGCACTTGAAAATACTCGTCTGCAGCAATTAAAAAAGCGCTACCTGGAAATCTATCAGACAAATATTCATATTCAATCCTGCCTGTTTCCCGGCATGGACAAGCTGCTTGAAAAAATTGAAGAAGCCGGTAAGCAGTGGGGCGTCGTCACCAACAAGCCGTCCTGGTTAACCGAGCCATTACTCATATCAATGGGGTTAGCCACAAGAAGCGCCTGCATGGTGAGCGGTGACACCACCTCGCAAAGGAAGCCTCATCCGGAACCGATGTACCACGCCTGTCAACTGATTGGTGTTGATAGTACAGAATGTATTTATATCGGTGATGCTAGACGCGATATAGAAGCCGGCAATAACGCCAATATGAAAACCATTATCGCTACTTATGGCTATATTGCTGAATGGGAGGACATGTCGACATGGGGTGCAGATGCGCTGATTGATGAACCTTGTGAGATTTTACAACACTGCGGTTTAAGTAGCGCTAACTAAAACCTGAATACCTCTGATTTCTTAACTTTTTAAATCGCTCAACATCCTCTGCCCGGTCAACATCCCAAAGCGTATCCAGTAATATCGGTATTTCTGGTTCCATCTGATCAATGGTTTGCTGTAAAACCTTTGAACTTCCCCAGGCAATATCGACAAACATATTCGGCTGCGGCTTATTTAATCCCACCAAGACATAACCACCGTCTTCTGCCGGTCCCAGCACAACCGGATGTCGATCAAGCATTGCAAAGGCATGCTTTATATAATCCTTATCAATTGCCGGAATATCCGAACCGATCAGCACCACTTTTTTGTATTCAAGTAATTTATTAAATAAGGCTGACGACATCTTTTGTCCAAGATCACCGCCCGGCTGCACGGCAAGAGCAATCTTATATTGCGCTTTCAGGTACTGAAAAAAGCTATGTTTTTTATCCGGCGTGCATTGTAATTCCACATCTACATCAGGCAAACGAGCCAGAGCCGATACTGTGAACTCTAATAGCTGCTGATAAACTCTGCACGCTTGTTCTCCAGTATAATCAGGGATCAGGCGTGTTTTAACCTTACCGGCTTGCGGTGCTTTGGCAAAAATTATCAGCGCTTGATCTTTATCCAAAACGATTAATTATTGAGTTCAAGGCTAGTAATAAACTGGCTGATCATTTTATCGAGTAACTCCTGTAAACTGTAATCCTTAAGGTGTTCAGAATGCTGCAGACACTTTAACAGTAAAACTTCCCGCAACATCCCTTGGTACATCAAAGCCGATGCCTTACTGTCTATTCTTGACAGTTTCCCTCTGGATTGTAGCTCATTTAAACTGTATTCGATAAAGTCAGTAAATGTTTTCCAGCGATTAAGAAAAAACTTTCGATGCGCATCATGTCCCTCCAGTATGCTGTAGAGCTCGATTTTAAGCAAGTCAGGCTGCCTGACAATACTGTCGATGAAAACAGCTGTTATGCCTCTGAGGATTGTCTCAAAATCAGCATCGGAGCTAACGATTGTATCGACATAACTTTCTCGCTGACATGAAAAGTCCTGCAAGACCGCATCGTATAGTTCATCTTTGGATTTGAAATGCCGGTACAGAATGGCCGGACTGACTCCCACAGCATTAACAATCTCGTCAATTGAAACACCGTGAAAACCTTTATCTGCAAAAAGGGCTTTTGCAGCTTTTATAAGGCTAGATCTGCGCTCGGGGGCTGATAATCGTTTATTGGAGGCTATAGCCACAATAACACTAAACCCCTGAACGCAGGGCCATCAAAAAACTTAAATTAAGATTTTTTGATGAAGAAAACGAAGTTACCGCCTTCTTCTGCACTAGAAACCAGTTCGTTACCAGTCTGCTTGCAGAAAGCTTCAAAATCTTTCACAGAACCTGGGTCAGTTGCTTCAATTTTCAGTGTTTGACCACTTGCTAAAGCAGCGATAGCTTTCTTTGCACGTAAAATTGGTAATGGGCAGTTAAGGCCTTTAGCGTCTAACTCTGAATCAAATGAGCTCATGATGTTCTCCTGTTATATGTTAGTGATCGTTCACTTAAGAACAAACGTGGCAGTAACAATAATCAATAGGCCGACTATCGTCAATTGCTAAATATCTAGATATTTTTTATATAGCAATAAACAGAATTAATTTATGATTTTTTCAGAAAAGAAAAAGCCAGCATTAGATTTATGCTGGCTTTTTTATACTTAACTACAGCCTTTAGGACGTGGTAAACCGGCAATTTTGTTTGCTGACTTAATCAAGCCATATGGGAACAAACGGTATATATACTTACTATCAGAACGATCTGCACCGTATTTTTTCTTCATAAGTTTAGAAAAAGAGCGCGGATCACAAACTTTGCCTTCATCGTAGAAAAAAGTACGCGCTTCATTAATGATATCCCAATGCTCTGGCGTTAATTCGACTTTTTCATTAATTGCAATTTTTTCTGCGACTTCTTCGCTCCACTCGTCAAGATTCTCTAACCAACCAGCTTCGCTTAACTCAACCACAGTACCGTCTTCTAATACAGCTTGCATCTAATCACACTCCAATTTAATAATATCCTGCCTGGATTGGTGGATACAGGCACTAAGTAAGTTAATTTTAAAATTACCCAGTAAAATAGTCAAGTATTAATTTCATTGATGGCTAATATTCTCAGCATCACTAACCAGACTTAGTGGTTAATATTTATACCAGCGTTTTAATCTTGCCGGTGATACTCCCAAGAAATAGGCCAGTCGTAAAGACCACATTAAACCGATAGTGTTTAAGACCCCATTATTTTCCCAACGGCGACTTGATGTCATCACCCTCTCGGTCTGGCAACACGCCCTACTGATACGTTTCAGGCGTATTGATAACTCAATATCCTCCATCAGCGGCTGCAACGGGTATCGACCCACTTCTTCGAATAAGCTTTTCTTAACAAAAATGGCCTGATCACCGGTAGCGATAGAGCTTAAGCAGGATCTTAGGTTCATCAACGTGGCGATTATTTTGAAGATAAAGCGAGCAGAAGTAAACTCCACATTAAAGCGCCCCCATCCGCAGCCATTACTCAGGCTGTTTAATATGATGTGGTCAGCAGTCTCAGCAATTAGAGTATCCGCATGTAAAAATAACAATACCTCGCCATTCGCATGCTCTGCGCCGATATTCATTTGCTGCGAACGACCTCTGCCTGTACATAACACCTGATCCACCAGTGGATGCGCTAATATAACTGTATCATCACCACTACCTGCATCGACCAGAATGACTTCATGACCTCGCTGACGCCATGCCTGCAATGCTATAAGAGTTCTGCTTATTGAAGCGCTTTCATTTAAGGTGGGAATGATTATAGAAATAATCATATTATTAATCTTCGTTGAGGAGTTATGAAGGGTTCGTTACAGTATATTCAAGCAACGAAACATCGTCTGTTTGTGAATTATCACCACAAAACTCACTTATGGCATTCAATATAGTATCGACAACCTGATTCGATTCACTATTAATGATGGCATTTAGAAAACGTTCCTGGCCAAAATATCCGCCATCCCGGCCCTGAGCTTCTGTGGCACCATCTGAATAAATAATAATACTATCACCTGCCCGCACATCTAATTCTACCAGTTCTGCTTCATAGCTGTCAGTAGCAGCAATGCCCAAGGGGAGATTTGCAGAACTTACCTTTTGAATGATTTGCCTGCTTGCCGGTCGATATACGATGACATCTGGCAGTCCGCCATTCCAGATCGAATATTGACTTTTATCGGGTGAAATAACCAGCATTACACCGCACAAAAAGAACTCTACCGGAAGAATATCAACCAGCTTTCTATTCAGCTCACCAAGAATGGTAAAAACCGAACAGCCTTTATTTACCATTGTAGAGAAAATATCTCTTACAGGAAACGCTCCTATCGCAGCAGGCAAGCCATGTCCAGTTGCATCCGTTAGGAAAATATAAGTCGTTTTATCGGGCGTTTGAGCCGTTAATAACATATCACCATTAAAAACGGACATGGGTGACATATGGGTATGCAAACTTAGATCTTCTATCTCATCTTTATCAGTCATTCGCTTATAGATTTTAGCCGCCTGCTCCTGCTCTTCGTGCAGCAGTTGTCTATTTTTCTCAATCTGATCGCGTTGTAAACTAATGGTTTGATATAGCTCCTGAGTACGCGTTAATGCAAACATTTTTGCTGTTAAAATAGCATGACTAAACGGCTTGGTTAAAAAATCATCAGCTCCGCTATTTACACATTTAATCAGCTCACTTTCATCGGTCATTGCTGTTAATACAATGATCGGGATAAATTTATCGCCCGCTAATTCTTTAATTCTTCTGGTTGCATCATAACCATTCATTACTGGCATCATAATATCCATTAGGACCAGATCGGGCTTTTCCTTGATATAGCTGTCGATGGCAAGCTGCCCATCAGCCGCCTGAACGACCTCGTGCCCGCCTTTAATCAACATACCTTCCAGTATCATTCGATTAATCGTATCGTCATCAACAACTAAAACTTTACTCATAGATATTCATCGCTACGTGGTTAAGGAAGGATTGCCTCACTTGCAGATATGAACTATATATAGACGAGTATTATGATATCGACAATTAAAGTTAATGTTATTATTTATGAGTTTCTTATCATAAATATGTAAAAAAAGGCTAAAATAATCTTAATAGTGACGGAATCGAGACTATGTAACGGCAATATAACGCCCGCTACACTTAAATTATAATCAACTGGCCATAGACACTGTATATATTATGAATCAAACCAACTCAATTGATATAGCAAGTATCGAAACACTGAAAGGACTCATGAAAGACCGGTTTAATTTCCTGATCGAAACTTTTTTTATCAACATGACTAAGAATATAGAAGAATTACAGGCCGCTATCGATAACAAAGATACTGCTAACATTGTCACTATATTTCACTCCATCAAAGGCAGCAGCGGCTCAGTAGGAGCCATAAGTATCCATCAGCTTTCTGCACGCTATGAAGAAAGAGCCCGGCACGGTGATATGATTGACATTATTGAGTGGATAGATAAACTCAGCGCTGAATTTGAACGCTACAAAGATGATATACAAAGCTACCTGTAAACCCGCTACAAAACCGGAACCCTCTCCAATATGCCAGTATCAGATTGCATCTCAGAAATAAAAAAAATTATTCTGGGTAAAGATGCGGAAATCAAGCAAGCTATTTGCTGCCTGCTTTCACAGGGCCATTTATTAATTGAAGATTTGCCTGGTGTCGGTAAAACAACCATGGCTCTGACACTCTCAAAAGTATTCGGTCTGGAGTTTATCCGCCTGCAGTTTACCAGTGACCTACTGCCTGCAGACATCACGGGGATTTCTATATTCGACAGTAAAAAGCAACAATTCGAGTTTCATCACGGTCCCGTCTTCACACAGGTACTGCTGGCAGATGAAATCAACCGTGCTACGCCCAAAACACAAAGCGCCCTGCTAGAAGCCATGGAGGAGCATAAAGTCAGCGTGGACGGTAAAAGCTTTGCTTTACCGGAGCCCTTCTTTGTTATCGGCACGCAAAACCCAAGTTACCAACTGGGAACCTATTCTTTACCCGAGTCTCAGCTTGACCGCTTCCTAATGAGAATTGAAATGGGTTACCCAGATAACAGCGCAGAAAGAAAATTACTTTCCGGCCAAGACCCCCGGCAGCTTATTCAGCAACTAGAAACCATAATAACAGCCAGCTCCTTACTTGAGATGCAGAAAGCAATAACTCACATTCACACTTCTGATGAAATAATCAATTATCTTTTAAAAATTATCCATAACACAAGAAATGACAACCGGTTTGTTCACGGCCTGTCACCAAGAGCCGGTATGGGCTTGAAAAAAGCAGCACAGTCCTGGGCGTTTATTCACAACAGAGACTATGTATTGCCGGAAGATGTTCAGGCGGTATTCAGTGCAGTTTGCAATCACCGTCTACAATGCAATGAACAAACAGAAAAAACCGTCATGCAACTAACTAACGAGATAATTCAGAGCATAGAAGTTTGATGTGAATAACAGAACTAATCAAAGTCTTCCTTTTCTGCCCGAGTGGTTAGCCAGAAAGATTGATCACTGGATCGAAAAGAAAACCCGCAATGAATCCTCCGTATATAAAATAACACGCCGTAACATATACATACTACCAAGCAAGCATGGCTGGTTATTTATACTGACTCTTTTTGCAATACTTTCCGGCGCTATTAATTACAATAATAGTATGGCATATCTGCTGTGTTTTTTTCTGGCAAGCCTTGGGTTTATTGCCATGTTACAAACACATCAGAATCTGAATAATATAATAATAAGCCCGGCACACACAAAGCCAGTACTGAGTGGCCAGCCTATTGAATTTAACTTCAGTGCCTCAGCTAACAACCTTGAGAACCATTTTGCCATTAGCACAGGCAGCAAGATATTTAACGTCAGTCACGATTCAAACACATCATTTTTTATTACTGAATCAGCAAAAAAAAGAGGACTGCAGAACCCGCAACGATTCAAACTGTACACTGAATTCCCACTAGGCCTTTTTCACGCATGGACTCAGGTAAAAATATCCAGCCCGGCCATTATCTACCCAAGACCCATTAAATCCGATTTGATATCTAGCGGTATTTTTGCCAGCCACAATCAGAAAATCAGCTTCAGTGGCGATGATGATTACGCCTCGATACGAGAATTTCAAAAAGGTGACACCCCAAAAAAAATAGCTTGGAAACTATTTGCAAAAACCAATCAACTCTATACCAAAGAGCTTCATACAGAATCCGGAGAACATATATTTTTTGATTTTGACAAGCTTACTCAGGTAACTAACACCGAAGAAAGGCTTTCTGTTTTATGCGGCCTTATACTACATGCCCATAAAGAAGGCATACCGTACGGGCTAAAAATTAGCCATCAGGAAATAAAGCCAGATCATGGTGATTTACACAAACAAAAATGCCTTACCTTACTAGCGTTATATCAAGCATGAATATCAGAGCGTCTGCCCTGCAGCTGATATCCAGACCTGAAGGCATGGTACTTATTTTACTTCTTTTGGTGACCCTCCCTCATTTTGAATACATACCCCTGTGGTCTTCGATAAGCATTCTGGCTCTGTCATTTTGGCGCGTCATAATTATCTTTACAAACAACAAATACAACCCGAGCAAAACAATTTCAGTACTGCTGACCATTTTAGCGGTCATTATCATATACCGCTATTCACAAGGGTTTTCAGGAATTACAGCAGGCAGTCATTTGCTTGTTGTTATGAGCTTTTTTAAATTATTAGAAAGCAAATCAAATCGCGACTACATGCTACTTGTTATTCTTTCTTTTTTTATCATCACAACTAATTTTTTATTTTCACAGACGCTGACAGTTGCGCTCTATATGTTTTTTTGTATTTTTATAACACTCATAACACTCATCAGTATTAATCAGCACTCATCAGTCATAAGTCTGACTGACAAATCATCAATATCTCTCAGGCTAATCGGCTATTCACTGCCATTAATGCTTGTACTATTTTTATTTTTCCCGCGAATCACCGGCCCTCTCTGGAGCACAAAGAACGACCCTACACAGGCAAGATCAGGTTTGTCCGACTCAATGCAACCCGGGCAGATTAGTCAGCTTGTTTATTCAAATGACCTGGTATTCCGTGCTTCTTTTAAAATCACAACCCCTCCACAGCAACAACTTTACTGGCGAGCTCTGACACTCTGGAACTTCAATGGTTTTAAATGGACTATAAATAGCAACAACGAAGAGACGACAACTCTACAAATTAATTCTGCGGGATATGAGTACAGCATAACGCTTGAACCTAATAACAAAAAGTGGCTGTTCTTATTAGACCTGCCTTACCTCTTAAGTAATGACTTCAAACTCAACTCCGACTTTACAGCACAATCTCCTCAGCCGGTCAGCTCGTTATTACAATACACTGTTAACTCCAGCCAGGATTACCGTATCAGCAGCCAGCTGGACAATTTTAGTGAACATACTGCGCTATCAATACCGGGTTTAAATAAACGCTCTATAGAGCTGGCGCTAAGCTGGAAGAAGCAGGCACAAACACCAGAAGATATCATTAACAGCGCGCTTAATTATTTTTCAAAACAGGGGTTTTATTACACATTATCACCGGCCAGACTAAGCCGGACAGACGCTGTCGATCAGTTTTTATTTGAAACCAGGGAAGGTTTTTGTGAGCACTATGCCAGTGCATTTGCCGTTTTAATGCGTGCGGCCGGCATTCCCAGCAGAATTGTTCTTGGCTATCTTGGGGGTAATCTTAATCCGATTAATAATGTCATATCGGTCGATCAGTCGATGGCTCATGCATGGAACGAAGTCTGGATCGATGGTAAGGGCTGGCGGCGCATAGATCCCACTGCCGCTATTTCACCTGAACGGGTTAATAGCGGCATTGCCAGTGCTCTGCAGAATCAAAAAGACTTACCTCTACATTTCCAGCTGGATTTTGCGGCTCTGGAAAAGTTAAGACAACTTTTTGATGCCATTGATAACAAATGGAATCAATGGGTATTGAGTTACGATAAAAACAGACAGAGAAATCTTCTTCGATGGTTAACTGGAAAAAACTTTTCTTTGCAGGATATAAGCAGTCTGTTTATCAACCTGATATTAGGAATGCTTGTATTAACCAGCCTTTTCTATTTGTTGAATAACAAGAACAGGAAAGTCGACCCTGTCTCTGACACTTACCGCTTATTTTTAAAAAAAATGTCTAAAGCCGGTTTTGCTAAAGCTATCAGTGAAGGACCAAGAGATTATAAAGACAGACTCATTTCCTGCTTACCTGACCAGCAACAGGAAATAAGCTTTATTATCGAGAACTACGTGAATTTAAAATTCAGAAAGGATGTAAATTCAAAGATGGCCAGTCACTTCATCAGGGCTGTACGACAATTTAATGTTAAGAAGCCGTATAAACCAAGCTCATGAACTTAAAGCACTTAATGAAAGCATTAGATAAGCGCGGCTCTTTTATCATTGCCGCATAATCACCTTTAACAAACTTTAAATCACGGGAAGTATACGCCAGCCCAATTTTCATTATATTTGGTGCTTTTTTGGTGATCTCCAGCCAAAAAGCAGGTTTACCTCTAACATCCCAGTCTAATGACTGCCCAATATAAGGTTCAAGCTTGGTAATGACCCCGTGCTGGATTTCAATAACAATACGGGGGTCATCTTCACCAGCCATTCCAAAGCCTACATTTGAGGTAAAGCCTGAGTCTGCTAATTGCTTAACATGATCAGCATCGGTGTTCCATAACGACTTATACTTAGCCATCCATTCTTTGGAAAAAATTTCAGCCATAACCTTCTCGCATCCAATACAAATAACAATGATGCATATCTTACAAACCATAGCGAGAAAATAACAGCTTAATTCAGGCTATCTGTCAAAATCAGGCGTCATTCTCAGTCGTTAGGCACAATTGTTTACTTAATTGCCATATTTTCAGTATACTCTCAACAATATAATTCTGAAATCACTCCCGCTTATTATCAATGCAAAAGAAGATGACATCATGAGCAATGATTGCTTCCGCTTAAAAGGAAGTGTACTAACAACCTTTATTTTAGAATTACATGACGACTCTGATGAGTTTGGACAGCAACTTAAAAACAAGGTTGACGCCACACCTGAATTCTTTCAGCAATCGCCGGTCATTATTGACTGCTCTAAACTAGACCCGACAACAACCGATATTAATTACTCAGATATCGTATCAGTTTGTCGTGACAATGGTTTACAACCTATTGCGTTTAAGTATCACCCTGATTTAGATTTAAGCGCTGTAAAACCCACAAAACTTGCGGTGATTGAACATAACAGCAAGCAAACCGATAAAGCACCTGCGGAAAACCCGCTGCTCCCTGCGAACGACCACTCACCCAAAATCATTAACAAGCCCGTCCGCTCAGGTCAGCAAATCTATGCAAAAGACCGTGACTTAATCGTTATTGGCTCAGTCAGTGGCGGAGCCGAAGTACTGGCTGATGGCAACATACATGTCTATGGTTCACTTCGTGGACGAGCTCTCGCTGGCGTCACTGGCAACCACAAGGCCCGAATTTTTTGTTCCAGCAATGAAGCTGAGCTGGTGTCTATTACCGGTCATTTTTTAGTCAGCCACTCACACGATACCGCTACATGGAAAAAACCCGCGCAGTTTTACCTGGAAGATGATACCTTGCATGTCGTCTCACTTTAATGAATAATTTACTTCCAATAACTCCATTAAACACACAGGTATACAAACTTGGCTAAGATTATTGTTGTCACCTCAGGTAAAGGCGGTGTTGGTAAAACAACGACCAGCGCAGCTATCGGCACAGGACTCGCTCTGACAGGTAAAAAAACGGTAATTATAGATTTTGATGTTGGCTTACGTAATCTTGACCTGATCATGGGTTGTGAACGCCGGGTCGTCTATGACTTTGTCAATGTGCTTAATAACGAAGCCAACCTGAGCCAGACACTTATTAAAGATAAGCGGGTTAATAACCTCTTTGTTCTGCCCGCCTCGCAAACCAGAGACAAAGACTCATTAACACTGGAAGGTGTAGAAAGAGTCTTAAATGAATTAGCCGAAACTTTTGACTATATTATCTGTGATTCACCAGCAGGTATTGAAAAAGGCGCCCAAATGGCCCTCTATTTTGCGGATGAGGCTATTATTGTTACCAATCCTGAAGTTTCTTCAGTCAGGGATTCAGACCGCATTTTGGGTATTTTACAAAGCAAGTCCAGGCACGCCGAAAATGGTGCAATGGTAAAAGAGCACTTATTAATTACACGCTACAACCCGGCCCGTGTTGCCGACGGAGAAATGTTAAGTGTGTCGGATGTAGAAGAAATTCTTGCGATACCGCTGATTGGTGTTATTCCCGAATCAGAATCTGTATTAAAAGCCTCGAATCAGGGCGTACCAGTTATCCATGATGAAGAGTCTGATGCCGGTAATGCCTATATTGATGCAGTTAAGCGGCTATTAGGAGAAGAAGTGGACTTTAGATTTTTAACTGCACCTAAAAAAGGTATTTTAAAGCGGTTGATAGGAGCATAACGTGAGTTTTATTGATTATTTTCGTGAAGGTAAGAATAACTCGGCATCAGTTGCAAAAGAGAGACTGAGAATTATTGTTGCTCATGAAAGAGGTCAGCGTAATCAGCCAGATTACCTGCCAGCCATGCAGCAGGAAATCATTGAAGTGATAAAGAAATACGTCAGCATCAATGATGAAGAAATTCATGTCACACTGGATAAAACAGATGACCACTCTGTATTTGAGCTTAATGTAATACTTCCCGGCTAATACTTTTAATGCAACAGGGATCTCCTGCCCTCAGGGCGGGCTTCGCTCGAAGAGTCAACAATTAAATCATATTTATCATTTAGTGAGTTTCCAAGGTTATTTTCTATAGCCGGCCCACTGATACTTTCATCCATTATCACGATGGGCATGTCATTCACAGATGTCATCATGATCGGCTGGCTAGGCACAACACAACTGGCTGCCAGTGCCATCACCAGTGATTTTCATTCATTTTTCTTTTACATCGCAGCCGGTATCATTACCAGCATCTCTGTTTTCATTGCACATGCCAGAGGCAAAAAGCAGCAGAGCTCAGTCCGCTCGATTGTCCAGCAGGGTTTTTTAATCGCATTTATTTGCTCAATTCCGGCCACCTTTATTATTTACCATGCGACCTACTTTCTAGCGCTAATCGGTGTTGATGAACAAATAACACAGGCTGCCGTACCTTATGCGCATACGCTTTGTCTGGCTTTTTTCCCAATGATGCTGATGACGGTGCTACAGCAGTTTATTGCCGCACATGATAAAACGCGTGTCATCCTGCTGGTTACTCTTACCGGCTTACCACTTAATGCGCTCGGTAATTACCTGTTGTTATTTGGCAACTTTGGTTTTCCGGAATTAAAACTTGCAGGTGCCGGTATTGCCACAGCATTAACAGCCAGCTTCATGTTTTTATGTTTGTTAATTTACTGCTTGTGCAGTCGAACACTAAGAAATTACCGCTTATTTTCCTGCGTCGATTTAAAAAATAAAGAGCAGCTAAATAATATGGTTCGTACAGGTGTTCCGATTGGCATCTCTAATATTGGCGAAATGGGAGTTTTTTTGGCATCAACCATCACCATAGGGATATTTGGTGCTGAAACACTGGCTGCCCATACGATTGCTTTACGACTGGCCGGTTTGTTTTATGCATTCCCTCTCGGGCTTTCACAAGCAGCTGCCATTCGCTGTGGTTTTTTAATCGCAAGCAAGCAATTGCAGAAATTAAAAATCGCTATCGTAACAAGCATCATCCTTTCAATCATCACTGGCTGTATTTTTATGTTATCCATCTGGTTTTACAGTATAGAAATTGCCTCTCTGTTTTTGTCATCAACTGACAATACACAAAGCGTTTTATTAACTGCCGCCGGATTCTTACTGGTACTGGGTATAATTCTGCCTTTTGATTCACTAGCAACTGTCGCAGCAGGCATACTGAGAGGTTTGAAAGACACCCGTATACCGATGATCTTATCGATTTTATCCTACTGGATAGTCGGGTTTAGTAGCGGTCTGATACTGGCATTTCACTACGACCTGGCAGGCACAGGTATCTGGACAGGACTTGCATTAGGTGCTGTAGTCTTTAGTATAAGCTGCATGCTTCGTTTATATTTTCAGTGGTGGCGAAATTTCAGAATACCCGGCTAATATGGATTATTTTCTAGAAAAAACCTCTAAAATTCATTTATATTTTGTCGCAAAGTTAAGGTGTCGCCGCGTTGCGTAAACTCAATATGTTTTAAGAATGACATGCCCAGCAAAACCACTGGTGACAGCTCTTTAGGGTTTATCATGGCTTTAACATTCATCAAACTGATTTCACCGATCGCCACTTTGCCAAGCGTCACAGCATAAGCGTTTATCCTTCCGTTGGCGGTATGCACTGTAACACGTTCTCCTTTTTCAATTCCCAGCTTTGCGGCCATATAAGCCGGAACAATCACACCCGTTGCACCGGTATCCAGCATAAACTCAACGCGCTCACCATTAATCTCACCATCCGCCACATAATGACCCGAGCGGTTTCGCTGTAAGCTGACCTCAACCTGCATATCAGAAATACGGTGGCTTGTTACAGACTGATTAGGGTTGTTTTGCTGATCCAGAATTTTTGAAAAAAACCAGGCCAGCATAATAAAAATAAGCAGCCACATGGCCAGTAGCATACTCCAACCCATGCCTTTGTTTTGATCATCTGTTTTCAATTTGATTAATCCTGTCAGCTATTTGATAAGCTGATTTTATAGACGTCCGGTTTTTATTCTTAATAAAAAACTTTGATAACAATTTAAACAAAATTGGTAAATAAGTAAAACACGCTCAACTATAATAGTTTTATCTTTCAAACTCTTGTTCTGGAGATGACGATGGAAACCTCAAAACAAACACATACAGAAGCCAGTGCAGCGCCAGCAAATGGTTATCTTATTGAACTCGATGACTGGACTGAAGACTTGGCACACTCACTGGCCGCAGCCGAACAAATCACTCTTACCGATGAACACATGGATGTTTTGCGATACCTGCGTAAATACTATGATAAAAATGGCCAGGGCTATCATGCCAGAACCCTGCTGAATGTAATGGAGTTTGAGTTTGGTAAATGGCAAGGTAAAAAACATTTATATGAGTTATTCCCTAAAGGACCGGTATCGCAAGGCTGCAAATTAGCCGGTATCCCCTTACCTCCCAACTGTATTGACCCTTCTTTTGGTTCAGCCCATTAGAAAAATCACCCTCCCTGTATAAGGGAGGGATGATTGCGGAACTTTTTGTCTGCAAAAGCAAAATGACGAACAATATCACTGCAGACACCCTATTGCTTTAAATTTAGTCTATAAATAAAACATGCAATTTTTCTAATAAACCGTTAAACTACGCGCCCCTTCAAGCTTTGACTCGAGATTTCATTGCCAAGGGCTCAAATTGGGAGCAGGCGGCTTCCTTTCGCTTTCTCCATCAATTTAGGTAAACACCATGACGACTGAAACGGTCACCGCGTTTGATCAGTTAAATCTGAACGAATTTCTATTAAAAGCATTAAACGATGTTGGCTATGAAACGCCATCACCTATTCAGGCTGAAACAATCCCATTATTACTGCAAGGCAGAGATGTATTAGGCCAGGCACAAACGGGTACCGGTAAAACGGCAGCATTTGCATTGCCGATTATTTCCAATCTGGATTTAAAACAAAAAGACCCACAGGTACTGGTTCTGGCACCGACCCGCGAACTCGCAATTCAGGTAGCAGAAGCGTTCCAGACCTATTCAAAACACATGAAAGGCTTCCATGTATTGCCTGTTTACGGTGGTGCCGATTCCCGCGCGCAGGTTCGCGCTTTAGAGCGCGGCGTCCATGTCGTTGTTGGTACACCAGGCCGTGTTATGGACCATATACGCCGCGGCAAACTAAATTTAGATAATATTAAATCGCTGGTACTTGATGAAGCAGATGAAATGCTGCGCATGGGTTTTATTGACGATGTGGAGTGGGTACTTGATCAACTGCCAGAAAAGCGCCAGATAGCCCTGTTCTCAGCAACAATGCCATCACAAATCCGTCGCATTGCTACCAAGTACTTAAAAGACCCGGCTCAAGTTACTATCAAGATGAAAGAGCAAACGGCTTCTACCATTCGCCAGCGTTTCTGGCCTGTTAGCGGCCTGCATAAGCTAGATGCTCTGACCCGCATACTGGAAGCAGAAGAATTTGATGCCATGATTATTTTTGTGCGCACCAAAACAGCAACCACCGAATTATCTGACAAGCTCGAAGCACGCGGTTATGCAACAGCACCATTAAGCGGTGATATTCAGCAAAACCAGCGTGAGAAAACTATCCAGAGCCTGAAAAATGGCAAACTCGATATCATTGTTGCAACCGACGTTGCAGCACGTGGCCTTGATGTGCCACGCATCAGTCACGTTGTTAACTATGACGTACCACATGACACCGAATCTTACGTTCACCGAATTGGCCGTACCGGCCGTGCCGGTCGTGAAGGCGATGCCATTTTATTTGTAGCACCGCGTGAAAAACGCATGCTCAGTGCGATTGAACGCGCAACAAATAAGAAAATTGAGCGCATGGAATTACCATCTACCGAGATGATTAATGACAACCGGATCGCTAAATTCAAGCAAAAGATTACCGATACACTGGCATCGGAAGGCCTGGCCATGTTCCAGCAAATGGTCGAACAATATCAGGAAGAGCATAATGTACCCGGCATAGAGATTGCCGGTGCACTGGCACTGTTATTACAAGGTGAAACCCCTTTCCTGCTATCAAACAAGCCCGCACGTAAAGTTAAAGATGACTGGGACAGTGCCGACAGTTCTCGTAGCAATAAGCGCGAGCGATCTTCCAGAGACCGTGACCGCTCACCAAGAGATAGAGACCGTAGCCCCCGGGCAGAAACACCGCCAGATGCCGGCATGCAACGTTACCGCCTTGAAGTGGGTCACAACCATGATGTCAAGCCGGGTAATATTGTTGGCGCCATCGCCAATGAAGGCAATATCGACAGCAAATATATCGGCCGGATTAATATCGGTGATGACTTCAGCACAGTAGATTTACCGGATGATTTATCAAGAGATGTTATCGTTACCTTACGCAAAGCCCGTGTTGCCGGCAGACCGCTGAATATTTCACCTGAAGGTCAGGTGAAAAGAGATGATAAAGAAGGCAGCCCGGCAAAGGGTGACAGCCGGAAAAAACGCACCATTGAGCGCAGCAATGAAAAAGGCAAGCTGAAATTGAAAGCCAAAGGTGATGCGGATAAGTCTAAAAAGAAAGTGAAGAAAAAGGTACGCACTAACAGACCAGCACCACGTCCAGGCAACAAAAAAGATTAATACATCAGCGCTTCTCGGTCATGTGAAAGTATTCTCATGACTGGTTTTCCTCTGCAAAATCTGACACAAAAAAAGCCAGCTAATTAATAATTAGCTGGCTTTTTTAATTACTTGGCGGCAAACCTTCAGGTTCACGCCAGACTGATATTAATAATCCCCTTTCAATGCCGCTTTTAACTGCTTTCTGCGGCGATGCAAAGTCGGCTCGGTATAACCGTTCGGTACACGTCTACCATGGAAGATCATATCCTGAGCAGTTTGAAACGCCAGACTGATATAATGTGGCCCCATAGAAATATAGTTAGGCACACCAATATTCTGCCGGTCAACAAACTCTGCCATACGCTTTAGCGATACCATTACCTGCTTTTCACTAACCACTCCATGATATAGCCAGTTAGCAATATGCTGACTGGAAATACGCAATGTAGCCCGGTCTTCCATCAGACCAATATCATTTATATCAGGCACTTTAGAAGCACCCATTCCCTGATCTATCCAGCGCACAACATAACCCAGTAAACCCTGCATATTATTATCCAGTTCCTGCTGAATTTCCTCTGCACTCCAGTTAACGGATGTGGCCAGCGGAATTGTAAGCAAGTCATCAATGCTTGCTCGCTCACGCTGCATAATTTCTTTTTGTTTATCCGCCACACAAACCTGATGATAATGAATAGCATGCAATGTCGCAGCCGTCGGTGAAGGCACCCATGCTGTGTTGGCACCGGCTTCGGGGTGAATGCGTTTTTTCTCCATCATTTCACTCATCAGATCCGGCATAGTCCACATACCTTTACCAATTTGTGCCTTGCCTGCCAGACCACATGCCAGACCAATATCGACATTCCAGTTTTCATAGGCTTTTAACCAGGGTTCAGCCTTCATGTCATCTTTACGCACCATAGCACCCGCTTCCATCGAGGTGTGTATTTCATCACCGGTGCGATCGAGGAAACCGGTATTAATAAAAATGACACGTTCACTGGCCGCGCGTATACACTCTTTTAAGTTGAGTGTGGTACGGCGTTCTTCATCCATAATGCCGACTTTAATTGTGTTTCTCTCCAGACCAAATGCATTTTCAATTTTTTCAAAAAGGCTGACGGTGAATGCCACTTCTTCCGGCCCGTGCATTTTTGGTTTAACAATATAAATATTTCCTTTACGACTGTTTTGATAAGGACTGTTTTGTTTCAGGTCATGTAATGCACAGTAACTGGTTATAAAACTATCCAGCAAGCCCTCATGGATTTCAACACCTTTAGCATCCAGTACAGCACCGGTCGTCATCAGGTGACCCACGTTTCTTATTAACATCAGACTACGCGCAGGCACTTCAAAGAAACTACCGTCAGCCGATAAATAACGGCGGTTAGGTTGCAACGAACGCTTGACCTGTGTGCCCTTTTTATTAAAAGAAACCGACAGGTCTCCTTTCATTAATCCAAGCCAGTTACGATAGACTTTTACTTTATCAGAGGCATCAACAGCGGCAACAGAATCTTCACAGTCCATGATGGTTGAAATTGCTGACTCTAAATAAATATCACGAATTCCGGTAGGGTGAAGTTCATGGATCGGATGATCGGTATTGAAATGAATTTCAATGTAAAGATTATTATTACTTAATAGTAGCGATGAAATTTTACCGTCAGTTTCCTGATAGCCTTTAAATTGTTCAGGATTTTTCAGCCCGGTACGCTGTCCACTGGACAAGGTAACAGACAACTGGCCATCTTTCATTTTATAAGCGATGGCATCAATATAACTGCCATCCTGTAACGGTGCCGCTTCATCCAGGAAGGCTTTCGCATAGGCAATGACTTTTGCACCACGAACCGGATTAAAGTTTGCACCTTTATGGGCACCGTTATCTTCTGCTATAACATCGGTGCCATATAAAGCATCAAATAAACTTCCCCAGCGGGCATTAGCCGCATTTAGTGCATAACGTGCATTACTAACCGGTACGACTAACTGCGGGCCAGCTATATTGGCAATTTCTTCGTCTATATTATCTGTGGTGATAGAAAAATCATCACCCTCTTCCAGCAAATAACCGATTTCTTTCAGATAGGCCTTGTAAGCAGCGTAATCAATATTTTCATTCTTATGCTCAAGATGCCATGCATCTATTCTGGCCTGCAGCTCATCCCGACGAGCCAGCAACGCGCGGTTTTTTGTGCTCATTTCAGTCAGTATTTGTGCGAAGCTATGCCACGCATCATCACATTGAATACCTGTTCCCGGTGAAATCTCGTTTTTTACAAGATCATAAAGTGGTTTAGCAATTTGCAATCCTGCAATATTGACGAGTTCAGTCATTATCGTTATCTCTATAAAATACTTGATCGGTTAAAGATCACTTATGAAATGAAGCTTTTACTATTAATTAAATAGCAAGAGCTTCAACTTAAATATAAGTATAACAAATTAGTGGATAAATAAAACTTATTCGCTATATTTTATTTGATATTAACCCGGAGCATTCCAAGCGGTGCCAGTGAAACCTCAACCCGATCGCCGGGAAATACCTGCACCGGTATGGTAATGGAACCACAAATAACCCACTCACCTGCCACTATGCACTGATTTTGTTTAGCCAGTGTGTCGGCAACCACGGATACCAGCTCGCTAAAGTCTAGCGGGTAACGAGATGCATCACCGCTCTGCACAAGCTGTTGATTAACATGCACAGTGGCATCAATGTGTTGCACAAGTAAATCAGGGTGGTCACAATTCAGATCGCCAATCAGCACCGCTTCATGAAAAACATTACCCTCAAGAATAGAAGTAATATCGTGCGGCGTTCTGGCGGCATCAACAATTTCAATGGCCGCGGCAAAACCTTTAATAGCACTTTTTAATTGTTCTTTATTTTCACCAGATGAAATATCACGACCAATTAAAATGGCCACTTCTGCTTCCAGCATCACTTTAGCGCCATCATTTGCTTTGTATGCACCGCCGGAATTGATAACTGTCTCACTGGTTAAAAAGCCAACAACAGGAGATGATAATTTCATACGCTGCTGATCAGCCAGAGGTGTAAAACCCAGTTTCCAGCCAACGCGTTTAGCCCCGCCAGCAAGTACATCTGTCCATTTTTGTAGCTGAACACTCATCGCCTGATGCAGTATTTCTTCGTTAATAAGGTCATTCTTTTGTGCTAAGTCAGTCATATCTGTTTACCTGTTAAATATGTTTTATTCACTTTCATTAACTATATAGTTTCATCATTAATAGTTTTATGAAAAGATAGCGTCTCTTTATTTTTAGAATTATCAACGAGACTTATATGCGTGTTGCTTTATTCGCCAGTTGCCTGGTTGACTTATTTCGTCCTAATGCAGGATTTGCTACTGTATCGTTACTGGAGAATGCAGGCTGCATCGTTGACGTTCCGCCGGAACAAACCTGTTGTGGCCAGCCAGCCTATAATAACGGCGACAAAGATAATGCCCGTGATATTGCTAAACAAGTCATAAATGAATTTAGCGATTACGAATACATCATTGTGCCATCAAGCTCCTGCGCCGGAATGATGATAAAGCACTATCCGCAACTTTTCGAGGATAATGCAGAGTGGTACAAAAAAGCAACGGATTTTTCTGCGCACTGCTACGACCTTGTGACGTTTTTACATGACATTCTTAAAATCACGTCAGTGCCCGTCACTTATCAGGGTAATATCACTTACCATGATTCGTGCTCATCATTGCGTGAAACTCGCGTTAAAGATAAAACCCGTCATTTACTTGCCTGTAATGAAAAAATTAATTTATTAGAGCTCGGTAATCCTGAAGCATGCTGCGGCTTCGGCGGTACATTCTGTGTTAAGTATCCTGAAATATCGGAGTCAATGGTAAACGATAAGATCGCTGATATCGAAGCGACCGGTGCTGACACAGTAGTTTCCGGTGACATGGGTTGCTTATTAAATATTGCGGGCCGTCTAAAAAGGCTCAATAAACCGATAAAAGTTTTTCACATTGCGGAAGTGCTGGCCGGTATGACCGGCATTGCAGCGATTGGTGATGCCGACGATACAAAAAAAAGTGAGCCATCATCATGAAATCAAAATCTCATGCTTTTAAGCAGCAAGCAGCTGATGCATTAGTCAACGTCTCGTTGCAAAAAGCTCTGCTAAATGCAAAAGACGGTTTTATTGTCAAACGCAAAAAAGCCATGGATGAACTACCCGAGTTTGAGCGTCTGCGTACAAAAGCCATCGAAATAAAAGAGCACACACTGTCACACCTTGATCAGTACCTGGAATATTTTGAACAGCAGGTAATAAAAAGTGGCGGCACGGTTCACTGGGCCAGCACCACGACACAGGCTCAGCAAATCATCGTTGAGCTTTGCAAACAGGCAAACGCCCGTACCGTTACTAAAGGCAAATCAATGGTTGGTGAAGAGGCCGCCATTAATGACGCGCTGGAAGCGGCCGGCTTTGAAGCCATTGAAACGGATTTGGGTGAATACATTATTCAGCTGGCTAACGAGCCACCAAGCCACATCATTGCGCCGGCAATACATAAGAGCAAACAGGAAATTGCCGATCTGTTTAAAGATCACCATAAAAAATATAATTTTAACAGCAAGCTGGAAACCATCCCGGAAATTGTCAATGAAGCACGCGAGGTACTGCGTGAAAAGTTTATTAATGCCGATGTCGGTATCACAGGGGCTAACTTTTTAGTGGCCGAAACCGGCTCAACACTTATCGTCACAAACGAAGGCAACGGCGATCTGACAGCAACACTGCCAAAAACACATATTGTCATATCCAGCATTGAAAAAGTGGTGCCCACACTGGAAGACACCTCTGTGTTGCTGCGTTTATTAGCACGCAGTGCAACCGGTCAGGAAATCACCTCCTACACTACTTTTTTTAACGGCCCGAAAAGAAACAGCGATATTGACGGCCCTGAAAATTTCCACGTAGTATTACTGGATAATGGTCGCAGCAACATGCTGCAAAATGAAAACCACGAAATGTTAAAATGTATTCACTGTGGCGCCTGTCTGAACCACTGCCCTGTTTATAGTGCCATTGGCGGTCATGCTTATGGCTGGGTTTATCCGGGCCCGATGGGTTCCGTACTGACGCCTATTATGCAGGGCCTTGATGAAGCAAAAGATTTACCTTTTGCCTCCACTTTCTGTGGCCGCTGCGAAGAAGTCTGCCCATTATCAATACCTCTGCCCAAATTATTGCGACAACATCGCAACCACATTCATCACGATAAACTCAATACATCACGCTCGCGACTTGGTCTGGCACTATGGGCATTTGTCGCCAGTCGCCCCGCTCTATACCGCCCATTGAGCAACAGCTTTATCAGAGCACTTGGCTGGCTGGGTAAAAAATCAGGCCGCTTCTCATGGCTACCCTTTGCTTCAGCCTGGACACAGTCAAAAGATTTACCGGCACCGGCAGCACAAAGTTTTATGTCGGCCTGGACTCAACAACAAGCAAAAAAGAAGAGCTCTGAAAATGAATAATGCACGCGAAGAAATCTTCAACAGAATCAAAAGTAAAACCAGACAAAACGGTCAGGATGCAGCCAGCATTATTGAACGCAGGCTGTCAGCTCACCAGCGCGGACCGGTGCCGGTATTTCCTGAAGAGTTGCTGGAACGTTTTATATTAAAACTTAAGAATGTTGTCGGTACGGTTAAAGAAATCAGCGATATGTCAGAACTACCGGCGGCTGTTTCTGAATATTTATCATCGCTTAATGTGGAACAGAAAATAGTGACGGCTGTGCCTGAGATTCACAGCCTTAACTGGCCTGCAGATTTTGAAGTAAATAACCGCGCAGCCATTTCCAGTGATCTTTCCTCGGTTACCATGGCCTATGCTGCGGTGGCTGAAACCGGCACGCTTGTTCTGCAAGCGGCCAAAGAGACGCCAACCAGTTTAAACTTTTTACCCGATAATTTTATTTGTGTACTCAAGCAGCAAGATATTCATACCTCGATGGAAGATATCTGGGATGCTATTCGCAAAGACGACAAAGGCATGCCTCGTGTCGTCAATTTTATTACCGGGCCGTCACGTACCGCAGATGTCGAACAAACCATACAGCTTGGTGCGCATGGTCCGCGATACCTGCATGTGATTATTATCAGGCAAGCTGGCTCTGATTAGCGGCCGGCTTCTTGCCGTAATACCCCAGGCTCTCTGACAACTGCCTGCCAGCCTCAATTACGATAGGCACCCATTCTTCTTTACGACGATCAATAGGTGCCGATATTGATAAACCTCCGGCAATATCACCGGTATTATTGTGTATCAGCACACCAATACAACCCACCCCTAACTCCGCCTCTTCGTCATCGTAGGCAAAGCCATTAAGCTGTGCCTGCTGAGAGCGGATAATTAAATCATCGATGTCTGTGATGGTGTTTTTTGTATATTCCGGCAAACCGGTTCTGGTGGCGTATTTACGGCACTCTTCCTCACCAGCCTCTGCCAGCATCAGTTTACCAACAGCCGTTACGTGTAACGGCGCACGGCTACCAATAATCTGCTGCACGCGTATCATTTGTACACTGATTGAGCGTTCTACGTATATAACTTCATCATTTTCACGGATTGTCAGGTTAACCGTTTCACCCAAAGCATCACGCAATTTTCTCATGATCGGTTTTGCCTGATGTCGCAAGCCCACACGTTGCCTTACATGCGATCCAAGGTGCAATAATTTAATACCCAGACGGTAATGACCGGCCTCGTCTCTTTCAACATACTGATTGTCCACCAATGAACCAAGAATACGAAATGCGGTAGACGGGTGCAGCTCACTTTCTGCTGAGAGTATTTTCAAACTAACTGTGTCGTCATATCGGGCAATGATATTTAATAATAGTGCTGCCCGGTCAATAACTTGAATCGCCGATTTCTTTATCATACCTTCCCCATTTCATAATACGATAACGATTGCGTATCGTGATATTACATATCATACATTATCTTTCTGGCTGTTCCAGTCATTTACGCCTATATAAATGTACAGGAACTCTTTCTTCGTTCTCGCATTATGAAAACGATTACGTATTGTGAAATACTGTATCTTATTTTATTCTACATGTGTTCCCAAAACCAAGTTAAAAATCGACAAGGAACTTTTACGCACTTTTCATATTGTGAAAACGATTATGGATTGTGAAATTCAACTACATGTTTTAAGGTTATACCTGCGAAAAATCAGGTCCAACCCGTACGGCAAACCTCGTACAGTTAGGAGATAATTGATGAGTACAGACAACGTATCACAAGCAACAACCGCACCTTCATTTTGTGAAGGTATCCAGCACTATGGCGATGCATGGCCTCAATATAGTGAAAAGGCTACAACGGCTGTTATTGCAGATGGTCAGAGTGCTGTCAGCGACTGTACTACTCCGGAAGCTGTATTTCAGACTCAGTTAATGGCTGATGCCCTGCGCTACCTGACCCTACAGGTTTGTGGTTCTAAAGGCTCCGGTCATCCGGGTGGTTTTGCATCAAGCGCTGACGCTTATGCATCGCTGGTTATGTTAGGCCACACCAATATCGTTACCGAGGTAGGTCATCACGCACCTGGCTTTTACAGCGCAATGTTCCTTGATACTTCTTTACAAGAAATGGGCATTAACACCGTTTCTGATATGCACACACGCTTTCGTGAACGCGAAGGTCTGCTAGGTCACTTATCTGGCGCAGTTCCTGGCCTGCTGGCTCCTGCAGGTCCATTAGGACAAGGTCAGCACTTTGCGATGGCCGGTGCTCTGTTACACCCTGATAAATTATTCCCGTTCACAATGGGTGATGGTGGTATGGGCGAACCGTACATCCTGTCAGCCATGATGCACTTCAACACCGCATACCCTGAGTCAACTAACTTCCTGCCAACATTAGTATGGAATGGTTACAGTCAGGAACATCATTCAATGGTTTCACGTATGACCAATGAAGAGATGACAAACTACTGGACAGGCCACGGCTTTAAAGAAGTGGTTATTGTTGATGCTAAAGAATTTGATGATGCAAATCAGGAAGGTGCTTATGTGGATAGCACTCAGTTCTCATTTGAAAATCGTCTGAAATTCAGCCAGGCAATGCTTGAAGGTACAAACAAAGCAGCAACTTCTGCAATGAACGGTACATTAACTGTACTGATCATCAAGCAATTAAAAGGTGCCGGCGTTCATGCACTAGGTGCTAAGTCACATAACTTATACCCTGCTGACACTTTAGATCAGCCACATATTATTGCCGGTTTACAGCGTCGTGCGCTTAACCCGGATGCATGGCAAATTGTACGTGATAATTTCTCACGCGCAGGTGGTGGTCCGGCTGTTAAAACCTCTGTTACCGAACATGTTCTTGAACTCACGCCGTTACCAAAATTACCGGCACAAGAATTTAGCAAAGAAGAAAAAGCCGTTCCGGCTACTGCAATGGGCGCATTAGTTGCCGCTGTTGGCCAAATCGACAAACGTTACGTGGTTTGTAATGCCGACGGTAATGAAGCATCTGCAATGAAGAACATTAATGATGCATTAAAAATTCGTCACCCGACTGTTGATCCGCTTTATAACCAGGAGCCAAACGGTCAGGTTTACGAGCCATTAAATGAAGATGCCTGTGCCGGTCTTGCGGCTGGTCTGTCATTATTCGGATCACGTGCGATCTGGTTATCGTATGAAAGCTTTGCCATCAACGGCTGGCCAATTGTTCAGACTGTTACTCAGGCAATGGCTGAACTGCGTCGTAAAACACCGTCTGTTGTCAGCATGTTTACAGCAGGTGCACTGGAGCAGGGCCGTAACGGCTGGACTCATCAGCGCCCTGAAATTGAAAACTTTTTTGCCGGTATGATGCGTAATGGTAATGTTTACCCGTTATTCCCTTGCGATGCGAACTCTATTCAGGTGGCTTATGAATGGGCAACGAACACCTACAACAAAGGCATGGTGATTATTGCTTCTAAGAGCCCGTTACCCGTTTACATGACACTTGAAGAATCTTTGCATGCAATCGAAGTGGGTGCGGCAACAATTTACGAAAGTCAGTCAGGTGATAAAGGTACGATAGTCTTTGCAGTCACAGGTGACATGGTATTCCTGCCAGTGTTTGAAGCAAAAGACCAGCTTGAAGCCGATGGTTATCGTGTACGTATTGTTGCGGTTGTAAACCCTCGCCGTTTATATCGCCCGACGGATGTTGCATGGGATACGGTATCAGAGCCGGATAACACATTTATGGACGATGATCACTTTAACGCCCTGTTTGACGCCGATATTTTATTCGCCGTCAGTGGTGGCCCAAGTGCTCCATTAGAGCCTGTTGTATTACGTACTCGTGCTGCAAAACGTGACACTTTCTGCTGGAAGCGCGGTGAAACCACTGCCTCTCCAACAGAGATCATGAACTTCAACGGCATTACTGCTGAAGCCATGTGTAACCGCGTTAAAACGTTCACTAAATAAATAGTGAATTTTTCCGTGCAAAGGCAACACCTCCTCTTGCGTCGCCATAGCGTTGACCTTTTTTAGCCTTTGCACGGTTTTTTAATTTTAATGACGAATTATTTGATTAAAAAATTATGAATAATACAAAAATAATTGTTTTAGATGACGATCCAACCGGCTCACAAACTGTTCATAGCTGTTTGTTAGTCACCCGCTGGGATGTTGATACATTGCGTGAAGCAATGCTTGACTCAGCCCCGCTGTTTTTCGTGCTGACAAACACTCGCGGTATGGATGCAGAAAATGCAGCCAGTATTACCCGCGATGTGTGCCAGAATGTTCAGATCGTCCTCAACGAATTAAAAGACAAGGGTCAGATTATTAACCCGATTCTTGTTAGTCGCTCCGATTCAACTCTGCGTGGCCACTACCCCGTCGAGACAGATGTAATTGCCGATGAGTTAGGTCCGTTCGACGCGCACTTTCTGGTGCCTGCTTTCTTTGAAGGAGGTCGCATCACGCGTGACAGCATTCATTACCTGATCGTTGACGGTAAAGAAATACCGGTACATGAAACCGAATTTGCCAATGATTCTGTTTTCGGTTATTCACACAGTTATTTACCGGACTATGTAGAAGAAAAAACAACCGGCAAAATCAAAGCCGGTCAGGTAGAACGCTTTTTGCTAGATGATGTACGCGGTGACTGCATGGACCGCTTATTAAATTTACAGGGCAATGTCTGCTGCGCAGTTGACAGTGAAACACAGGCTGATCTGAATCATTTTGCCAGCCAGCTGACAGCCGCCGCTGCACAGGGCAAACGCTTTTTATTCCGTAGTGCAGCCAGTTTATTAACATCACTTGCTAATTTACCGGCGCAACCGGTTGCGGCTGAATCTATGTCTGATTATGTTAGAGGCGGCAAAGCCGGCGCTATCATTGTCGGCTCTCATGTTAAAAAGACAACACAACAACTGGGGCATCTTCTGAAACAAGAAGGCATCTATGCACTGGAAGTCGATGTGCAGAGAATTGCTACTGAACGTGCATCATTACTTGAAGAAGTCATCAATCAGGCAAACGACGCACACAGCAAAAACTTAACAATGGTTGTGTATACCAGCCGCGTTGAAAAAGTATTTGCCGATCAGCAAACCCGTCTGGCATTTGGTGAAGAAGTCTCAGCTTTCTTAATGGATGTTGTACGTAACTTACCGACGACTCTGGGCTTTCTTATCAGCAAGGGCGGCATTACATCGAACGATGTACTGAGCAGTGGTTTAGCCCTGCGAACATCCCGCGTTGTTGGCCAGATTTTAGCCGGCTGCTCTGTTGTCTGCTGCCCTGCCGACCATCCGCGTTATGCTGATATGCCGGTAGTTATTTTCCCCGGCAATGTCGGTGATGATGAGGCACTTGCCACCGCCTATAAACGCCTTGCTAAGAAGGATTGAGCCATGATTAATAATCTCGCTCAGGTATTAAAACTCCAGTCGCAGTCAGCGGCTGGTTCTTTCAATATACTTGATCTTGATATGGCATTTAGTATTTTAGACAGTGCCGAAGAGTTACAATTACCCGTCATCATTGGTATTGCCAGTCGTCACTTTGATGACATACGCGCACCGCTATTAGTACCCTCAATTTTAAAAGCAATGGAAACTGCAACAATCCCTGTTGCATTACATCTTGATCATGCTGCTCCCGATCAGCTAGAGATGATTCAAAAAGCACTTGATTTAGGTTTCACCAGTATCATGATTGACGGCTCTCTTTTGCCACTATGTGAAAACATCGCGGTCACTCAGAAAGTGGTTGAGCTTAGCCACAGCTACAATGCAAGCGTTGAAGGCGAAATTGGCGGTATTGCCGGTGAAGAAGGTGTCGCTGATACCGATCAGGATGCACCGGAAGAAACACCTTATACTAATGTTGCTGAAGCACAACAATTTATTAATGAAACATCAGTGGATGCACTCGCCATTGCTGTTGGCACTGCTCATGGTATATACAACTGTGAGCCGCATATTAATTTTGATGTGATCAAAGAAATTTCAGCAATAACTAATATTCCTCTGGTAATGCACGGCGCTACCGGAGTTTCAGATAAAGCAATACAAATTGCTGTCGAAAATGGCATCAGAAAAATAAATTATTTTTCTGGTTTATTACAAACCGCCATGAATGAAGTCAGACTCTGTAATACAACGAGTAATGATTATTTAAGCTTTAAACGTACAATTTCTAACCAATGGAGCAGTGCTATTACAGAACAAATGAAATTATTTTCTAATCTGAGTAAATAAGTTTTAAAAAAACTTAGCCTAGAGAGTTGTATCATTATAGTATAGCAAGGCAATAAAAATTCGGGCTGGGTTTTCCCAAACCCGATGTAATAACGACCAACGAGGAGTCGAAAAATGAAAGAGGATAAGAAGTCAGTCATTATCACGGACGGTGGTAAAAAAGCCACTAATCGTCGCGATTTCATTAAATCAGCGGCCGCAGTCGGCGGAACAGCAATCTTAGGCGCACCTATGATTGCAAACGCAAAAGCGAAAAGCCAGACCTGGAAAATTCAGACGACCTGGGATGCCGGTACAACTGGTTACACTCTGTTCGAAGAATGGTGTAATGGTTTTGCGGAAAAGTCAAACGGCGAACTGAAAGTTAAACCTTTCGCAGCTAAATCAGTTGCAGCTGATAACAATGCATTATTTGAAGCTGTTAAAACTGGTGTATTACAAGGTATGAACCCGTTTACTTTGTACTGGGCTGGTAAAATTCCTGCAACAGTATTCCTGTCATCATACCCTGCCGGTCCTGACCAGCCATCGCAGTGGGACACAATGTTCTACGGTCTTGGCATGTTAGAAATGGCACGTAAGATCTATGCTAAGCAAGGTCTGGTTTATGTTGGTCCGATTCACCATGATGCAAATATCATCCACTCTAAAAAGCCATTAAACAGCTTAAAAGATTTCGATGGTCTGAAACTACGTGTTCCAGGCGGCATGGTATCTGAAGTATTCCAGGCATTCGGTGCGAGCACTGTAAGTATTCCTGGTTCAGACATCTTCCCTGCTCTTGAAAAAGGCACAATCGATGCAGCTGACTACGTTGGCCCTGCGGTAAACTGGGATCTTGGCTTTGGTCAGGTAACTAACAACATTATGTTTGGACCTCCGGGCATGATGTCTATTTACCAGGCAGTTGACGTAATGGATCTGACTGTTAACCAGCGTGCATGGAACCGTCTGTCTCCAGCAATGAAGTCAATGGTTGAAGAGCAGGTTAAATCTTACTCACTGAAGCATTACACTACTATTCAGAAGCGTAATGTTGATGCACTGGTTAAGTTCAAAGATTCAGGCAGTGTTGTAAACCGCCTGAGTGCAGAAGACGTAGCAGAATGGCGTCGTAAAGCGATTCCAATCTGGTACAAATGGGCTAACAAAGATGCAGACTCGAAAGCTGTTTTCAAACTGCAACTTGATTATATGACTAACGACATTATGGGTTATTTAACACCAGAAGATCTTAAAGGTCATTCACTTAAGTAATTTAAGTTAGCTTAAAGTGTAATGAGGAGAGCATAGTCTTATGCCCTCCTCATTCATATATTTTTTAGTTTTGGAGATTGTTAGATGAGTGAATTACAAGGCTTCGGTTTTGTCGTACCACACTGGGCGTACTGGAGCTGGCTAGCTTTGATGCCACTGGTGTTGATGTACCTGATAAAACGTAACGCATCGAATACAGTTGAAGTTCCGCTGACCCCCGATGAGGAACTTGCGCTTGAATTATTAGCTCAGGAAGACCCTACACATACAATTGAAGGCAACGCTGTTACCAAAATCATTGACAAAATCAGTGAATTTACCGGTGTTTTTATCGCTTTCTGGACCGTAACTGCCGTTGTTGCATACTTCTATGAAGTGGTAATGCGTTATTTGTTTAATATGCCAACAATTTGGGTTCACGAATCCTCTTTCTTGTTATTTGGTATGCAATATTTAATGACAGGTGCATACGCCATGCTTCATGGTGCTCATGTACGTGTTGATATAATGTACATTAAATTACCACCGCGTGGCCGCGTTGGTATGGATATCTTTACTTCTGTATTTTTCTTTATCTTTGTCCTCGCACTGATGGGTACATCATGGACATTCTTTATCAGTTCTTTTGAAATGGGTGAGATTTCTCTTGAGACATGGGGTATCCAGTACTGGCCTGTTAAATTACTGATGTTTGTTGGTGCGTGTCTGCTGACACTGGCCGGCATCTCAAAATTAATAAAAGATATTATGTTATATCGTCTAATGGGCGAGGGTAAACAATAATGAATACTGCTGTTACTAATAGCCAAAATACTGGTAAGTTTGATACCAGTAAATTGTGGACCTGGATATTAATCCTGGCCACAGCAAGCTTAAGCTTCGCTGTTATCGTTGAATTAATTAATATTGTTTTCTACGATCCTTACGAAGAAGAATATTTTCTTTTCCGTACTGCCGGTATGCTGGCTGATATGGACATCAGTGGTCTGACCTGGGTCATGTTTGGCACCCTGTTCGTTGCTCTGATGCTGGGGCTGCCACTGGCGTTTGTTACCGGTGGTCTGGGTGTTGTTTTCGTCTATCTGGTCGGTGATCAGACAATGCTGAATATCATCCCAAGCCGTATTTTCCCAATGATGACCAACTCGGATCTGGCCGCTATACCGCTGTTTATCTTTATGGCATCTATGCTGGAACGCGCTGGCCTGATTGAAGAAATGTTTGACGTGGTTTACAAATGGATGGGCGGCCTGAATGGTGGCCTTGCTGCAGCAACCATTCTTGCATCGACTATCCTTGCTGCGATGGTGGGTGTTATCGGTGCCGCCGTTGTTACCATGGGTATCATCGCATTACCGGCTATGCTGAAGCGCGGGTACAATCATGAAATCGCACTGGGTTCGATTATGGCCGGTGGTACCTTAGGTATCCTGATTCCGCCATCAATTCTGGCTATTCTTTATGCGGTTGTAGCACAACAATCTGTTGGTGAGCTGTATCTGGGTTCTATCCTGCCGGGTATCCTGTTATCCAGCATGTATATCTTCTATGTATTATTTCGTTCATGGAGAAACCCTGACTTAGGGCCTGCAATTCCAAAAGAAGAACGTCTTAGCTTGCTACAGAAACTGATACTGCTACGTCAGTTGATAGCGCCTTTAATTTTAGTCTTTACCGTTTTAGGTTTACTGTTTGGTGGTATTGCAACACCGGTTGAAGCGGCAGGTATCGGTTCATTTGGTGCCATTGTAGTGGCTATGATGCATGGCCGTTTCAGCCTGAAAGGTTTGCAAGACGCCTCAGTAAGTACTGCTAAAGCATCAGCAATGGTATTATGGATTATCTTCGGTGCCTCTATCTTCGTAGGTTTTTATATCTTACAAGGTGGCCAGGCGTTCATCACTGAAACCATTTTAAGTACCGGTCTGTCATCATACGGTATTCTGTTCTTGATGATGGTTTTACTGGTTATTCTGGGTATGTTCCTGGACTGGGTTGGTATCTTATTACTGGCTGTGCCTATCTTTGTACCGATTATTAAGTCATTAACGTTTGACGGACTGTTTGGTTTACCACCGGTTCCGGGTGACAAAGTCGCGTTATGGTTTGGTGTACTTTACTTAGTGAACATGCAGATGTCATTCATCAGCCCGCCATTCGGTTATGCACTGTTCTACTTACGCGGTGTTTGTCCGCCAGAAATCAGTATGGCAACAATCTTCAGATCTGCACTGATCTTCCTCGGCTTACAAACTGTTGGCTTAATACTATGTGTTCTTCTTCCTGGCATCGTAACTTTCTTACCTAGCCTGGTATATGGGTAACACTTAAAGAGCCCTGCTCCTCTCTTACAGACTGAGAGAGGAGCACTCTTTTTTAAGCCGTCGATTTTTCCACTGTTTAAAAAAGAGTTATCTTGATATTCATCCAGCGAAAAAACAACTGCTGTGCTCTTATTAAATCAGAGATAAGCAGCCGTACTACAAAGGACTTTTACAAATGAATATTGGTTTTATTGGTTTAGGTATTATGGGTCGCCCCATGTCTTTAAACTTATTAAAGGCAGGCCATAAGGTACATGTTCACGCCCGTCGTGCTGAAATGATGAGCGCACTTTCGGATGCTGGCGCAACAGCCTGTGCCAGTATCTCAGAGCTCGCCGCTCAGTCAGATATTATTTTCATTTGTGTTTCAGATACAAAAGACGTTGAACAGGTCATCTTAGGTGACAACTGTATTCTTAGTGCGATTAAAAAAGACAGTGTTGTGGTCGACATGAGTACCATCTCTCCATCGGCAACAAGATCACTGGCAAAAACTTTAGCAGCGCACCAGTGCCACATGTTAGACGCACCGGTTTCCGGTGGCGAACAAGGCGCTATTGATGGCACACTTTCTATCATGGTCGGCGGAGAAGAAGCTATATTTAACCGTGTCTTACCGTTATTTGAAGCCATGGGAAAAAACATTGTTCATATTGGTAGTAACGGTGCAGGTCAGGTTACAAAAACCTGTAATCAGGTTGTCATCGGTCAGGCCATAGCCGCTATTGGTGAAGCTTTTGTGCTGGCATCGGCATCCGGTGTTGATCCTGCAAAAGTCAGGCAGGCACTGCTGGGTGGTTTTGCCGGCAGTCGTGCACTGGAGTCACATGGCCAGCGTATGCTGGACAGAAATTTCAAACCGGGATTTAAAGCACACCTGCATCAAAAAGACATGCGCATTGCGATGGAAACTGCGCATGAACTGGGTCTGGCCTTACCTGGAGCCGCTCAGGTAACACAGTATTTAAATGCTGTGGTCGGGCAAGGTAAAGGGGAGAATGACTCTATCTCCATACTCGAGCTACAGGAGCAACTTTCAGGTATCACCGTTAAAAGTGAATAGTTTTTAAAAACATTATTGTTTTAAAAATATAACTAAGGGATGACTCACGCAACGCTGAGAGTCATCATTTACCAGGCCACAAAGCAGAATCCATTTTACTTACCTTTATCAGCACCGCTGACATTAGCAGACTCGTAGATATTTTCTTCCGGCATTCCCAGATACAGTCGTTCTTCACTTTCAATCGCCACACATTTTCCTTCGGCTGAAAAAGCTGCAAATTCCTCCCGGCTTTTTGCCAGATGAACAGGATGATGACAGTGCTGACAGAATTTTATACTGGCTGAGTTGGTGCTTTCTAGCTCATCCCATTTTTTCGGACATTCATAAGAAAACAGACAGCTGATCTTATTCATTTACTTCTCCTTAAAAAAACATCCGCATGCATACTGCATTGGTGAGTGAAGTCCCCTGCAATCTGCTTAAGCTCATTTGTTACTTATCCGGTCTTTTGTACCAGAACCAGCAAAATTTTCGGTAGCGAATAACAAAAGGAAAGACAATAAGCATCAACAGCAGAATGCCCTGTTTACCCATGCTAAACCATTGCATTTTTCTGCCGGATGAGAGCACCGGATAATCTGTAATAATAGAAAAATGCTGGCCACGTTTTTTGCCAATACGATGCAGTGCCCTGGAAAACCAGATCTCCTCACTGGCATAAACCTTTTCACTAAACCCACCGCTGTGTTCAAAGTCCTCTCGCGAGCAAAAAATAAAACAACCTGCGGCCAGCCCTAACTTTACCGACACCCAGGTCCAGACTTTTAAACCCCACAGGCCAACTCTGTTTATCGGAATATCAAAATTAACAACCGCTCCACCGCCACTACAATCTCCGGACTGTAATAGTTTCAGAGATTCAGCCAGTAAAGCCTCAGGCACTATGGTATCCGCATCAAGAAAAATAAGATATTGCCCCTGTGCTGCACGGGCACCGGTGTTTCGTGCCCGTGAAATCTGATTATAAGACTCTGTCACGACGACCGCACCCAGTGAGTTCGCACAGGCCGCAGTCGCATCGGAAGAATTATTATCACAGACAATAATTTCACCCTGTAAAGGCATTTTCAGCATGGCCTGTTTTAATGCAGCAAGCGTTGCTGGTAACCAGTCGGCTTCGTTATAAGCTGGAATCACAACGGAGTAATCAATGTTCATAAGCAATTTTCCGAAACCCTCTGCTGTTATAAATACAAATTAACTTGCCAGTGCGTCTTACAAACGCTTACGGTAAAACGCTAAATCCTCAGCACTAAACACACAAGCAATAATTGATGCAAAATCCTTTTCGAAAACCCTCATTACTTTAACGGCAATATCAGCGGCCTGTTCTTTCGGGTAGCCATAAACACCGCTACTGATAGCCGGAAATGCAATCGTTTTAATATCACCCTGTGCCAGAGCCACTTCAAATGAACGGCGATAACAACTTTCTAATAAACCGGCTTCCTGCCCGGTACCGCCCTGCCAGACCGGACCAACGGTATGAATCACATAGCGCGCAGGCAGCTTAAAACCGGGGGTGATTTTTGCATCACCAGTGTCACATCCATTGAGAGATTTACATGCCTTAAGTAACTGCACTCCAGCCGCCTGATGTATTGCGCCATCAACACCGCCACCGCCGAGTAAAGTGTTATTTGCGGCATTAACAATGGCATCAACATCCAGTTGACTAATATCGGCCTGAATAATCTTTATCATACAACCCTCAACTACCGGCCTTGCCGATTTTAGTATTAGATAGCGCGACTTAAGCCGTCCAACAGGGCTTATAAAAAGCCACGCCACAGTGCCGACGGTTTATCTGTAGCACTCAGGTTCCACAAAAAGTTTGATGCACAACCTCTCCAGCGGCTGGTGGCAGCATATATTTATCCATGCCTGACTGATAGCTAAAAGGGTTTTGTAACAGCGCATGTAGTGCATGGAACGCGCTAAAGTCATTATGATCTTCAGCGGCTCTGATTACCGCTTCTATCTGATGATTGCGGGGTATGTACACTGGATTGACAGACAGCATGCTAAACTGTCTTTCATGATCACTCTGGGTTTCTGCGCTTAAACGCTGGCGCCAGCGAAGCAGCCATGCAGACATTGTGTCCGCATCACTAAATAACGCTAACAGCTGCACATCTCTGTCACCCGGTTCGCTATCCAGCTGAGACAAATAATAAAATGTCAGATGAAAATCAGCCCGACCTTGTGCCATGATGTCTAATAGCGACTGCAGCAGCGCCGTATCATCTTCTGCCAGCTTTATAGCCGCCTCGGGCATTGCTCTGGCGCTTAAACCACATTTTGCTCTGAAGCCTGCCAGCCACTCATTGGCATAAAGATCAGCATAGCGTTGCAGTATATCCTCTGCCAGTTTCACTGCCTGATCCGGCTCATCAGCAAATAATGGTAATAAGGCCTCTGCCAGGCGCGATAAATTCCACACGCCAATATTCGGCTGATTGTTATAGGCATAACGACCCTGCCGGTCAATCGAGCTGTATACCATGTCATGCTGAAAGAAATCCATAAAGGCACAGGGACCATAATCAATGGTCTCACCGGCAACCGACATATTATCCGTGTTCATCACCCCATGAATAAACCCCAACTGCATCCATTTTGCAATCAGACCGGCCTGACGTATCACTACCGCTTCAAATAAAGCGAGATAGCGATTACCTGCCGCCGTCAGTTCAGGGTAATTACGCTCGATAACATAATCGGCCAGCTTCTTAACCGACAACTGATCGCCCTGCCTGGCAAAATATTCAAAACTGCCGACACGAATAAAGCTGGAGGCGACACGGGTAATCACACCACCCGGTGACAATTTTTCCCTTGCTACATCTTCACCGGTAGTCACCGCCGCCAGTGCCCGTGTAGTCGGCACTCCCAGCTTGTGCATTGCCTCACTGAGCAGGTATTCGCGTAACACCGGCCCCAGTGCAGCTCGACCATCGCCATTGCGTGAGTATCGCGTAGGTCCTGAGCCTTTTAACTGAAGATCCAGCGAGTGGCCATCAGCCACTTCAACTTCACCCAGATAAATAGCGCGTCCGTCACCTAGCTGCGGATTAAAGCCGCCAAACTGATGCCCGGCATAAGCCATGGCCAGTGGCTCACAGCCCTCATGAATAAGGTTGCCGGAAAAAATACCGGCAAGAACAGTTTCATCAAGCCCCTCAGCCGGTACTCCGAGCTGCTGAGCCAGAGCATGGTTAAATATGATCAGTTCAGGCTGTGTCACCGGAGTGGGTTTACATTTGTCATAAAACCCCTCACCCAGTGCCAGATATCTGTTTTTGAAGACAAGGTTTATCAATGGTCATCTCGAATAAGGTAAAAATTGAAACTTAAGTTTAGCTTAACTTTGCTGATGAAATGCCTGCAAAAACATGTGGAAACCCTGTCTTAGAATCATCGATTAAACCTGTAGCATATTTTGCTTCTGAGGCTGATCGTTTAGCTCACTTGATTAATCCACGTAAAGTACACTATCTTAAAGCGGAGTAAAATACTCATCCCAGTGCCGGTTAAGAGACTTTATCGCCTGACTGATGGCTCTAGCTGTGAAGCCGTCGTTATCGGTTTGCAGCAGATTTAAGGCCTGAAGTTTAGCCAGGACATCATCTATTTCAATAGTCGATCTCACACTGACAATTAACCGGCATCCATTGTTCTATTGCGCAATCCAGCTCAGCACATTTTAAGGCTCGTAGCGATGTTAGCAGAATATAATATGCCAGTAAGGCTTCCTTGCACTCTTCCTCTTCCGCATCATTGAGCAGCCGGTAGAAAACACCGGCATTATTGTCCAGATTTTTAAAATACAGATTCTGTGTCAACATCTGCATAAAACCTAATTTTCTATGTTTAAAATTATTAAACTGCTTCCACAAATAAGCGCCACGCGCTGTCATGCCGGCAAGCAGAACCATGATACTTGTCTGCTTTAGTTCAACTGGGTGACTGCTCAGGCCCAGCCAGAAACCGATCAGTAAAGCAATTAATACCAGCGAGGCACCAAGTTCAGTAGTGATGACAATTCCGCCACTGATAATGGCCGGAATCCCGATAAGTAATTTATCAATTGTTCACATGCGTACCTGAGTGTTGGGGAATAACATTTCCAGGTCAGCCTTAGGCACATTTTGAAATAACTTCAACAAGGCCGTACCGGCTTTGTGATTTTCTTATGATCTAGCACTCTGAATTTCATCTTTATAACGAAGGTAAATAACGACACGTTCATAATTGGTGAACTCAATGTTTTTTTGATCAGGTCAGCCAGTGAGTGTTTCCTTGCACACAGCCTCCCCGCGGCAGAACAGAAGGACATCTGAGAAATCATTGAAAGCAATCTGCAGGCGTATTTTAAATAATGAGGATTATGTTCATTGCCTGATTCAAATCGGCTTCAGTGATGCACTCATAATTCGCTTTATTAAGCACCTCACCTAACAGTTCTACAAGATTAAGACCTGTTAATGGAGCAGCTTGCTTATATTCACCTGTGTCTGCATCCGGGTCGATACAGGCATAACTGTCTTTTAACGACTCAATAATCTCATGAAATTCAAAATGCAGCACACTACTTAGCATACGATACAATTGACGAAAGTCTTTTTCCTGACCGGAGAGCTTTCCTTGCTGCAGAATTATTTCTAAAATATCGTGTTTTCGGTACGGAATAAAGCGAAATTTTTTAGTCTCCTGCTTATTTGTCATTATCACCTTGGCCAATATATAATTCTCATAGACCTTATATTAGCAGATATTAAGCATGCAATATCAGCGCGACATGGCAGAAAATTAAACAAGTAATTAAGAGATTGGTGTTTGTAGAGAGCTTGACCGTATCTGAATAACGTCACGAATTACAAAGAGAATACAGCTATGAAACTTGCAGTCTCTAGTACAGCCATATCACCTGCTACATGAAAAAATTCACATATCTGGTGATATGGCTTCCTCAGCTAATCAGAGTTGATGAGCTGCAAAGCCTAGGTCTCTGCAGCTACAGATGTTACTGACGTATCAGCCACAGGCCCAGATGATTGCGCACGGCTGTACCAGTAGGGAACATTATAATAAATGAGCATTCCGGCAAGAGCAGAAACAATAATATCATTGTTGTCAAAGTTGAATGCTTTACCGGTATTACTGCTAATAATAAATTTAGCTACAAACATAAACGTGGGCAGTGCGATTGAACCAAGAACCAGATCAAAGTACCGTACTTTACTGGTAATCTTTGACTCAAGCATAAAACAAAGAAACAACGCAGTCATAGTAGACGGTATCTGATAAGGCATATACGTTAAAAATGCACCGCTAAAATACTCACTGACATCCTCCGCACCAGACAGACCAGCCAGAAAGCGTATTACACCATAACTGACAAATGTCAGTACACTGGCCAGCAAATAATAGGAATAGTTGCGACTAGAGCTTACCTGTTTTGCCACTTCCCATTTTTTTGTTTTTGGATATACAGCCCAGAACACAGCAAGGCAATAAGCGAGTGCGATTTGAGCACTGAGAGTCAGGTTACTTTTACTATCAGATACCCGTGTTTCAAAAGTATACTTTAGAAAATAAAGAATAAATATTCCCATAAATATCATGGCAACCATATCCCAGCTAAAACGTCTGTCCTCACTGTTTATTTGTATTCCTATTTCACTCAATCTGGCTATACGACCTTTATCCGTAGTCACACGAGAAATCACAGCCATACCAATCAGATTGTAAATATCTTCCAGTGTTTTATCGGTATCCTTATTAAGCTTTTTAAGGATGGATTTATCCTGTCTGATTGCAGCACTGCTGTTTACATAGGTTTCTACAAGCAAGAGCACATCATCATGTGATTCGCGCAAACGTTTAAAATTAGCAGAATAATGCATTGAAAAATCTTTATATGATTTCTCTGTAAGACAGCGGGCAAGCTGACGGATGAGAAATTCAGCCTTCATTACTTTATCAATAATATTGTCATCCAAGAGCTTGTTAAGGCTGTCTTTATTCATTCCGTTTTCAGTGAATGCCTTGACAATGTTATCCTGTTCATGATTCGTAATGACGAGTTCCGCCGACTCAATACGCTTGGCCATATATTTGACTTCCGACGGGATATTAACAAGTGAATATATTTTCCCTTTTATAAAACCATCAAACTCCTTAATACCTCTGATAGACGGCAGCAGCACAGTCAGTATCAGGGCACTGAATAATTCTATGGGTAATTTTTGCAAGCTTGGATCAATAACTTTTGCTAATGGTTCTTTACCAACAACAATAAGAATATAATAAAAGAGAATGTAAACAACAATATATAATACCAGCCCGGTATAATACTTTGTGGATGTGGTGGAGTATTTTTTCCAGGAAAGCTGGGAATGATCCTGTTTATTAGATGGTGAATCAAACCGGTCAAATGCATAAATAACAACAAGAGATAAAGCAACGATATGTAGCAGCGTAAAATCCATGTTAATTCTCCTTTGGTGTTTTTCAATTGCCTCTTATTAAATAACCTTTAAATTAATATTATATACAGGAACTTTCTGTTTGTGAAGTGACGTTATATAAACGCTATAAGGCGAGCGCGACAGTCATTATAAATATGATGAAAATAATTAAACAATACTATGCACACATAACACAGTTTCTACTGTTACTTTTTGCCTGATAAAGCTTTTTGTCAGCCTCATTAAATAATGTCGTAACATCAAGGCTTAATTTAGGCGTTAACGAACTCACGCCTGCGCTGATGGTAACATAATCTGAGACATCAGATTTGCCATGTTGCATTTTCAATGCAAGCACAGATTCTCGCACTTTTTCGGCAAGTAATAGTGCTTTTTGCTGATTAACACCCGGTAATAGCATTACGAACTCTTCGCCACCATAACGCGCACATAAATCCGTTGATCGTGTGGTGACTGTTTTTAATGTACAGGCAATACGTTGCAGGCATATATCACCTTCTAAATGGCCATGCTTATCGTTAAATTCCTTGAAGAAGTCTATATCAATCAGAATCATCGATAAGGGCTGCTGATTACGTATTGCTCTCGCCCACTCTGCCTCAAGTGTTGTATCATACAAACGTCGGTTTGCCAGGCCAGTAAGGCCATCCTGATAAGAATAGGCTTCCAGCCTTTTATTTGCCTCAAGCAACTGATTTTCAAGCCGTTTACGTTCAGAGATATCAAACATAAAGCCGACCAGCTTTTTTGTTACACCATTTTCTCGCACCACGTGTACCACATCACGTATCCAGATATAATCACCATTTTCTGCAATGGCCGGGTAGTCAGCCTCATGATCAACCCCGCTTTCGGACTGAGTAATACAGTAATTTGTGATTTCCTCTCTGAAATCCGGATGGATTCTGTCGATCCAGTCCTGTGCAGTGGCCCAGCTCTCTGACGACCAGCCCAGTAGTTCTTTGATTTGCGGGCCAATATATTCAAACTGCTTGCTTTCCCAGTCAATTGACCACGGGATCGCTTTGGTAGATTCAAGCAGTGTTTTATATACATCATTAGTACTTTTATCTGACATCGGCCGTTTTCCTTATTTATGCTTTAAGCAGTGTATATCATTTTAGTCTATATCTTCCAGTCGGCTACAACACCTTTGCTCATACTCAGCGTGTCGCGGTTATACATTAGTACGGTTTCAGCATGACAGAATGCGCCGTCGGCCACTGTTAACGCGTATTCACCGACCAGTGTACCATCACCATGAATAGTGTTTGATGGTGTATAAAGCGCATAGCCATAAGGTATCTGAAAAGCGGTAAAGTGATATTCATTAGCAGCGATTTGTTTACCGATAACAATATAACCACCACACTTTTTAGAAAGCGGAATATGGACATGTGGAAAATTATGAGTCTCGACAAATACACCACCACCGCCATATTTTTGCATCAGAAAGTCTTTTTTGTAATCTTTATTGTAATCGTAGCGCATCATCGCAATCTGGTATTGTTCAGACGAAATGGCAAACTCACTGTTGTTTTCTATCAAGCTAAGTCCATAATGCTTCACGTTATCTATACTAGCCAATACAGTCGGGATTTTAAAATCTCCGGGCAATAACAAAGCACCAAGACTACCAAAGCTATTCGCAGAGTTGCCATACACCACGTCCACGCCCTTTTCCAGAGCCTGCTGAGTGCTCAACCAGTCGGCCGACACGCTAACAAACGGCAGTTTAATCTTCTGAGGCGAGATCACTTTAGTGTTTGATAGCTCAAAGGTCCAGTTAGTAACACCCTTTTCTACAAAGGCTTCAAGGCCATTAGTCGTCATTACCGGCTTGTCTTTGTTAACCGTTTTGCCTTTTATGGCATAACGAGTCAACTGTGCACTAGCTACAACGGCTCTCTCAATTAAACTTGTTTTCTGTACTGCTTTCTTACCAGAAGTCACTGCCATTTGTTTCTATCCCTTATCCTTATTTGTACATATATCAGACGCAGACTTTTACGATTTATATGTGATTTTTATATTTTTGCCAGCATATAGCTACAAGTAAAGCAGTCGAGAAATCAGTGCAATGCTATGAAAAAGTCTGTCATCAATTACAATTATTAACAGACCATTTCAAGCTTACAAACTGAGTAAACTAATGTATAAAAGCTGACGCTTAGATTAATCATTATTATTTTTTTAAAACATGCTAAATATTATACTATTTTAGAGAATTGTGTATTAAAAGATCTAGCTCACATTTTAACTAAGGCAGTCGCAAAGCTGTATACTTACACATTAATTTGTATTACTACATTCATATTTAATACATTGTTTTACCGGGGAAACGATGAAAGATAGCAGAAATTATAACCGGGTCAGTTTTGACAGTTTTGTTCAGTTCAACTTTACGGATTACGAATATACCTGTGAACTGCTCGATATCTCGCTCAAAGGTGCACTGATAGCAGCCTGCAGCGGTGCAACTCCTGCTCCCGGCACACCCTGCACACTGATTATTAACCTCGATCAAGCCGAGGAAGTACAGGTCATTATGCAGGGCAGAGTTGCCCACAAAAGAGAAAACCGTGTTGGTATTCACTGTGAGTCAATTGATATCGATAGCATGAGTAACTTGCGAAAACTGATCGAATATAATCTGCATGACCCGGCGCTGATTAATCGCGACCTTGAAGAACTGTGGCATATCTATTAATGAACCACGCTCTATAATAAGTACGCGTTAATTAACTACACTTTATTGAACAAATAACAGCATATTCATTATTTTACTTACGGCGAAATCCATGCAGTTAATCACCGACATCAACTTACTCAACGATATAAAATCAAACTCGGCTGTCTTTATTTTATTTGGCGGCTCGCATTGCAGCATTTGCCAGAGCATTCGCCCGCTACTGGTATCAATGCTCGAACAACAATTCCCGGACATGACAGCTGTTTATGTCGACTGTGAAAAATCACCGGACATCTGTGCACAGCACAGTGTATTCAGCCTGCCGGTTGTTCAGGCTTATATAGAAGGTATGAAAATAGCGGAAGAAGTACGTGCTTTCGGTATCAAACAACTGGCACAAACCATAGAGCGTCCCTACTCGATGTGGAAGAGTCAATAATGGCCGATATGAAAGATTCAATAACAGCTTTACCTGAGAACAATTAAAAACGGAGCATTTATTTGTAACTATTAAAGCCGGGCTGACTGAGCTTACCTCAGTCAGCAAGCAGTCAGTTTATCTATTTTTTACCTAATCCCATGCCTTTCCACTGCAGGTCAAACAAATCATCGCGGCGGTCTTTTGAATTCGTCACCGAGCCTTCATGTCTTAGCTGCGCCAGTTTATCAAGATCAAGGTCGGCAATCAGTGCCATTTCAGTATTCGGTGTACTCTCAGCCATAATCGCATCGTGTGGAAATGCAAAATCAGACGGTGAATAAACCGCTGATTGTGCATATTGAATATCAACGTTCTCCACCTGTGGCAAGTTACCAACACTGCCGCCTATTGCCACATAACATTCATTTTCAATGGCTCTGGCCTGAGAGCAGCGCTGCACCCGCAGAAAACCATTTTTTGTGTCAGTCCAGAATGGTACAAACAAGATTTCCATATTCTCTTTATTCAGCAGGCGTGACAACTCAGGGAATTCTACGTCGTAACAAATTAATATACCAATACGACCCGCATCGGTATCAAAAACCTGAAGACGATTACCGCCCTCAATAACCCAGTCACGTCTTTCATGTGGTGTGATGTGGATTTTTGGCTGCACCTCTACTGTTCCGTCACGGCGACAAAGATAGGCATTATTGTAAAGGTTGCCATCTGCCATAGCCGGCATACTGCCGGCAATAATATTAATGTTATAGGTTACGGCAAATTGTGATATTGCCTCAACAATACGATCGGCAAATGTCGCGAGAAAGCGGATCGCATCATACTGATTGTCGTGTTCACCGATCCCCATCAGTGGCACATTAAAAAATTCCGGAAAGAGGACAAAATCCGCCTGATAGTCAGACATTGAATCGACAAAATACTCCACCTGACTTAGCCAGGTTTCAAACGATTCTGTTAATCGCATTTGCCACTGTACGATACCTACGCGTACAACTGTTTTACGAATTGAATCAGCTGCACTGGTTTCCGGTTCATACAGAATATTATTCCATTCGAGTAAGGTCGCATAACCCAGCGATTTTTTGTCTTCCGGCATATAGCCTTTCATTAAGCGTTTTACTTCAAAATCATTCGCCAGCTGAAAACTTAAAATAGGATCATGAATTTCCCGCCGGCGAACTGCTTCAAGATAATCTGCCGGTGGCATTTCAGCATGTTCGTGGTAACGAATAATACGGCCACCGGCCAGCATGGCCCGTAAATTCAGGTTACGACACAGCTCTTTACGTGCATCATAGAGCCTGCGACCCAGACGTAAGTCGCGATAATCTTTACTAACGAACATATCCATACCGTAAAGCGCATCACCTTGGATATCGTGCTGAATGCGATCTCTACGTCCAATCAGGTCATCATAGGTATGAGTACGGCTAAAACGGTCATAGCTGCACTTTACTGCCAGTGCAACAGCAATGACTTTGCCATTATCTTCTATACAGATCTGTCCTTCCGGAAAATCCTTGATCAGTGCGGATAAAGAGTGGTATGACCAGGCGCCGCCGATATCTGAATAGATCTCTTCCATCAGTTTCGATATTTGCGGGTAATCGTCATTCGTCAGATTACGAAGTTTAAGGTGAAGGTCAGATGTTTTTTGAGTACTCATAATTATTTTTTATTCCCGGCCTGTGCATAAGCTCCATATTCACAATAACGCCGCTCTTTCTGCAAGCTATGTGTTTTCTAAGCGGTTCAAGCTATTTATAATAGCATTATAATATACTAGCAATTCTCAAGTCTGCCAGTGATTTGTCAATTAAACAATGTAAAGATAAATCCAAACTACTATAAAAAGCCTGCTGTGCTTTTCTCCAGGATTATTTTTTTTCTGTGCCAGCCTCGTCAGATAAATTCTCTGCCGCAACAAGTGTTTCAGATTCAGCCCTTGCTCTTTCCGCCTTGGAGATATAAGGCTCGCCCTTAGGCCGGCTATCCAGCTTGGCACGCGCACGCTTAAGGCGCTTTTTAAACAAACCCTGAATCTTTTTCTTTCGATTCATATCACCACTCCACCAGCTAACTTTTGAGCCAGTTTTTCAAAACGAAATATTTATTAGAAAAGCCGATTTTCATTCCCAATTGCTCTGTTTAAACCGGTGTAGCTTTGCATAACCCTTTAACAGCTCTTTATGCAGATGAAATCCGTCAAGTGATAAACCGGGACTGTGTAAACCATGAAAAACGCTGCTGCCATCGAGCACTTTGCTACTGATGGAAACATACTCTTTACCATACAGTTTATTTAAACCATCAGTAAAATCATTGATATCACGCGAATCATCGAGCTGTATATCCATTAATACTTTAAGACAGTTATACAAATGCAAACGGCATACCGTGAGCTGGTCCATATTCAGACACCAGTCCACCCAGTTAAAGGCCTCATCAATATCACCAATGGCAAGGTTCAGCATGGCTTTTAGCTCACCAATTCGCAGTCCGGCCCAGACAGACCCCCGGTCGGGTGCGACGCCGATAAATTCGGCTACACGTTGCATATCGTGATAACCACCCTCTTCGAGGCGCTCAAAAATATTTTGCCACTGTGGTTTATCTAAATTCTTCAGCGATAAAATTTCTTCACGAAATAAAGCACCCTCGTTACTGTTACTCCAGATCAGATCATCCACCGGATATATATCCGACATGCCCGGCACAATAATCCGGCAGGTGTACACATTAAGGTGCTGGTAATCGGCTATGTAAATATCATGTCCCATTTGATGAATAATGCTGCTCAGATATTCAAACTCATCCCGGGTATTGGCATCATGATCCCAGTCATAAAACTCATAATCGGGTTTGTCTTTAAAAAAGTCATAGGCCAGAAGACCACTGGAATCGATAAAATGCGTTTCCAGATTATGATGGTCTGCGACTTCATCCAGATCCATACTCGGCATTGAGAAACCATCCAGCTCATGCAGATCACGGCCCTGCAATAATTCCGTGACCGTTCGTTCCAGTGCCACTTCAAAACTCGGGTGCGCACCAAACGATGCAAACACCGTCGCATCACGTTCATTCATCAGGGTCACGCTCATCACCGGGTATTTACCACCCAGTGAAGCATCGGCAACACGGATATGATAGTCATGACTTTCCAGCTTACTGATCGCCTCAATAATCGTCGGAAAACGGTTTAGCACGTCCTGCGGCACCTCAGGTAAACAGATACCTTCGGCAATGATTTTATTTTTGACATAGCGTTCAAAAATTTCAGACAAACTCTGCACACGCGCTTCGTTTTTTGTATTACCCGCAGACATGCCATTGCTAACATAAATATTGCCAATGATATTCACCGGAAACCACCGTTTCTCAGCATCACGTAAGCGAGTATACGGCAAGGCGCAAATCCCCCGTTCACCGGTACCCGAGTTAATATCGAACAAATGTCTGGCACTAAGCTGTTGTTCCGGGTCGTAGTATTCCCATAAACCATCATCCAGTAAACCGGCAGGAATTGTTTCATCCACAACCTCAAACCAGCGTTCATCCGGATAATGTACAAACTCGCCCTTAGAAAACGCCTCTCCTAGATAAAAATCTGCAAAAAAGTAATTGCAGCTTAAGCGTTCAAAATATTCCCCCAGAGCACTCGCCAGACAGGCTTTCTTCGTTGCACCCTTGCCATTGGTAAACATCAGTTCACAGTCTTTATCTCGGATATGGACGGAATAGACATTCGGTACAGGGTTTAACCAGGACACCTCTTCAATCTCGATACCCAGTGCATCAAGTTTGCTATGCATGGTCTCAATGGTGGACTCAAGATCCAGATCTTTGCCCTTAATAAAGGTTTTATCGGGCGCGGTATTATCGCTCTCGGGGTTACTCATAAATGTGCTCTGTGGAAGATACCGGCAGGTATTGAATAGACTGAATCCGGCTATTATATAACAAACATGCAGGAACAAACACGCAGGGGATTTCAGGGTTTATAATACGCGCTGACTAGTTCCGTATCAGCCTTGTCTGGTTTTAGAAACGCACTTGCCTTATTTTTTGTACCCGCCCAGAAATAAGCGGGTTATCAGCGCCAGCCAATGACTGCTATTGTCTAAAGCAGCTTATTCGCTATTAGACCAGTTATAACTGCGCAAGATACCGTTTTGATCAAAGCGCATCTGTAACAGTTTTAAGCGGGTATCTTTCATTCCCGGTAGCTGCCCTGAAGCATAAAAATACACCCACTCTTGCATCCGCTCACCCTCCATATTCATTGCCACACCCGTGCTCTTAGGGCTGCCGATTTTAGTCATCACCTGTGACTTGGTGGTCTCACCCACTTTAACCATGCTCTCAAATACCTGCATATCAAAATCACGCCCTATCTTGAGCGTACTGCAGCCGCTTAACAGCACGATTAAAGACAGTGATGCAAACGAAATAAATTGGTATATTCTATGTTTATGAAATACTTTCATTACAGACCTCTGTTAAAGTCGAGTCAATTTATCTGATACCAGTCTAACCAATCTGGTTTTATATGATCAGATATTACTCTTTTAAGTAAAATAAAACCCAAGTGCAAATACTAGCATAAGGCTTATATTTATCATTGATAATTGTCCATTGTGAGCGTATTAACACATAACGACTTATAAAAAACTCGCTGGTTAATGCCAAGCCTGCTAGGATTATGGTATTAAAAAACATGGCCAGCTGCAGCCTATACAGGAAGTAAATCATCATCAGCTAACTCACTGTTTTAGTAACTGAGTATTCCTATGAAAATGATCAAAAGGGGCTTACTGGGAGACAGCTTAATAACCTGAGTTCCGAAAACACTGATGAGGCACAATAAAGAAGAGTGAACAAACGATTTATCAACTTAACAATTAGCCGACAGCTAGATAAGATGGTTCGAACAGAACTGCTTTCCGCTTGTCACACCGATATATACACCCGGAATTAAACAATGAATAACATCAATAAATATGGAACAAAAGCAATTGTCTTAGCAGAAAATATCGGCCTGATTATCATTGCATTTGCTACTGTCATAGCGGTTGGAACGGAAGTTTATTCCATGATAGTTGCAAGAGCTGTCACACTAGCCGACCTGTTGCTGCTTTTCATATACCTCGAAGTACTGGCAATGGTGGCCATGTATCTTGATTCCGGAAAGCTACCGGTACGAATGCCGCTATACATTGCCATTGTTGCCCTAGCTCGCTACATGATTCTGGATATGAAAAGCATGGATAACTGGCGCATGCTGGGTGTATCGGGCGCCATATTATTAATTGCCATTGCCATTCTTGTCCATCGTTACGGCCATACCGTATATCCGTATAAAAAGGATGAGAACAGCTAACAATACACTTGCCTGAAGATTAAAAAAGCCACTACAATCATAATGAGCGTGAACAGTTTTGATGGCAGACACGATATTCAGGCATTAGCACAGACAAAGCCAGAACAAGACTATCGGTAAACCCTGAATCAGCATATCACCAATCTAAATCAGTTTATCGCTTTTACTGTCACGCTAAACTGTTCCTACCGACTCGTAAGTTCTGCCACTCTGCCCTATGCGTGTTATGTTTTCTGCCTGGCTATCAGATTTACTGGCCACGACGATTATTTTTGACGGCCATTGGTGGCATAGGACAATCCAGCATCATTGAAACCGCCCGTAGCATCTCTGCCTCAGCAGGCATCACAAGGTCATCATCAAGTATGCAGTCAATAAAGATTTCAAGAACATTACGTTTAATATCTGGTTTTAAACGGGAAACTTCCAGCATATCTTTACTAATAAGACTTAATTTACATTCAGACAAAGGAACAATGTCGAGATCTGTGTGTTTGAAGCGCGACATATGGCGCTTATAGACCTTATCAGGCGCTGCATTTCGTCCTGCATATATAAGCAACGAGAGCAGTCGCTCTATCGAACTTAAAACACTTTTAATGTTTTTATACCTAGATAATTGTTTGGTCTTTATACGATCCAGTAATTCGGCTCGCAAAATAGTCACAATAATAAACTCAAATAAATTTTTTTTATTGTCCAGTGCAGACAAACTGACACAGATATCGATGAATTTATTTTTATCAGTAATACTAAGCCCTCGAAGAACAGGAAGGCTCAGTTCAATTAACGGTAAACGAATAGCGGCACCAATATTACAAAATTCAGGATAAAAACCTTTGGTCAGTGCAGCGATTCTCTCAGATTCTGAATCTTCAATTGCTGAAAAAGAAACCATTGACTGATCTTTCATTGAAGATAAAATCATCGCATAAAATAATGCACGGGCGCTTTCAACATTATATGCCGCGAGATGAAGTTTGTCGGGTATAGTATTTAACAGGTCATGAGCCTGTAGCAGATGCTCTGGTTGCGGCTGACCGACTGAATCTGCCACTTCTTTATTAGTAATATTAACAGGGGTTTGTTGTTCTGAAAAAGATGATACATAGCTATTAACATGACTCTTTGATGCATCAATATCCTGGTTATGTAACGAGTTTCTATCCCTGATTTTATACTGTGGCAAAAAACCCGGCGAAATAGCGTTGATTCGTTCTGCTAATGGCGGGTGTGTTGCAAACCGCCCGTTTAAAGACATTGACTCGCAAAAACACATATGGGCGATATCTTCAGCTTTTTTTGATTGCAGATGCGAACCGGCTCCGTCGTACATAATTGCTGTCAGCGCGCCGGCAATGCCGTCTTTGTTTCTTGTGTACTGTACTGATGAAGCATCTGCCAGAAACTCGCGCTGACGGGATACTGAAGCCCTGATTAAGCGGCCAAAAAACAACCCCAGATATCCCGCAAGAAAAAGTCCTAAACCGATAAAGCCTGCAGCCGCACCAATAGAGTTAGATTTTTTTTGCTGATATGAGCGCCGTCTTGAATGAAATAAGCCTCTCAACATTGATCGACCGATTTCACCAATCATAGTAATGCCATAAATAATACCGATCATGCGAACATTAAGCCGCATATCACCATGAAAGATATGACTGAACTCGTGACCAATCACACCTTGCAGCTGCTCACGATTCAGTTTATTCAGCGCTCCCTGAGTAACAACCATGGCCGTATTTTCAGCGGAAAGACCAGCAACAAACGCATTAATACCTTGCTCATTTTTTTGCACATAAAGCACCGGCATGATCACACCTGAAGCGATGGCCATTTCTTCTACAATGTTAATATAACGCTTTAATAGTTTATCCCCGCTGCTCATCTCAACTTGTGTTGCACCGGCATATTCTGCAACAGACGCGCCGCCATCACGAATATCAAAATAAACAATTAGGTTACCAAATAAAATAACACCAAGAGTTATTGATGTAACAATGACAAATCGATTTGAAAGCCAGTACCCGGCCTGTAACGGATTACGATATTCAAAAACCAGCCCATAGCCTGAAACAGATGCAAAAATAAGGTTAACGGCAATAACAATAGAAACGACAGCAAGTATAAAATACAAAACCAGTAATCTGGTTTTGCGCCTTGCAAGATCCTGCCTTCCAAAAAAATCCATTTTATATCCGCTTAATCAAAGGATACTTTAACGGCTTCTTTTTCTTGCGGGTTGGTTATTTCAAACATCTCGGCCGGCATAAACCGAAAGAACCCGGCAATGATATTATCAGGAAATTGTTCACATTTAGTGTTGTAACGCATCACTGCATCATTAAAAGCCTGACGGGCATAAGAAACTTTATTTTCTGTTGAGGTTAACTCTTCAAGCAGTTCAGATATTGTTGTATTCGCCTTAAGATCAGGGTAGCTTTCAGACAGCGCTAAAAAGCTGCCCATACTGGCACCTAAAGCCGTCTCTGCACCAATCAATGTTTTAATGGCAGTGGCATTATCGGGATGAGCCGCCGCATTCTTACCCGCAGATGCCGCTGAATTTCTCGCCTGAATAACAGCCTCCAGGGTATCGCTCTCATGCTGCATATATTTCTTTGCAGTTTCTACCAGGTTTGGAATTAACTCATAACGACGCTTGAGCTGGACATCAATCTGTGAAAAAGCATTTTTAAAGCGGTTTCTTAAACCAACCAGCGAGTTATAAATAGAAATGAAGTATAACAGCACGACAGCAATAACAATCAAAGTAGCCCAGCTCGAAGACATAGAGATATCCTTATATTTGTAATATGAACATTTAAAATATTGAATACAATATGCCAGCGCATAATATATTTAACAAGCTATTTTATGGTCTACTCGTGAAAATGAAAATTCAAGCTTTATTATAGAGGAGAGTAATTATAAAACTATGACCAAAATTACTTGACCACTACAGTGTATCTCCCAGATGTTTAATTCTCTAGCTGGAAAAATGAGGTCCATCAAATGTAATATCATAATTCCCTTTACGCATCTTGTTGATATAGTCAAGATAACCTCTTGGTAATACAAGTTCAATCTTTTTGCCAATGTTCTGTGAAAGGTAACTCAGCAGCGAGGTATAAAGTTTCTGGGTCAGCTCCTTTGGATGTGTACGAGCAGAGATAAATTTCAGTGGCTCTGAAAATGTAATAGCTAATGGTAATGTGAGAAATAATAAAATAATAAATTTTCGTAAAACTAAAATCATATCTAAATCCGTGTATAAATATTAACATTATCTTTTGTATGGATAATAAAACATATCAGAAAATATAAGAAATGTTTTTGGTTGATATTCTTCATTAATGAATGACAAAATATTTAACGGGCAGGTATAGAGCAGAGGGAGTAACTAGAGTCAGAAGCCTTGAGTCTAAAACCTAAAGATGCCTGACTGCGCTTAGAGTTGTTAATAAAAACTGTAATTAAAAACACCATCACCCTGATCACCATGCACCTGTGCATTAAAGGAGATGATGATGCGGTCTTTATCGCCAATATAGGGCATGGCCATGTGTTTGAGGTGTGACGGGAATACACATAGCACGCCCTCTTGCGGTTTTGAGTCGAAGGCTGTGTTTTGCAGATATAGATTACCGGAATCCATGTAACCACCGCCAATCACATCCATCTGATGACTGTAAAAACGGGTAATGCCGTTCCTAGCACCGAGGGCTTTATTGCTCTCGCGTTTTTCATCGTCATCTACCTGCACATAATAAACACCGGACCAGGCGCAGTTACCATGTGTATGTGTTTCGTGATAACCGTGGCCGTTCTGGATCTGAAACCAGGCACCGACCACTTCCATGTTCATTTTTTTTGACTGGCTATGTTTCCAGATTTCAGCGTTCATCTGGCTGGAAATTTCAAAGACTGACTGCGAGATAAAAGCAAACAACTGATTGAGTGCGGCATTGTCGTAGCGCATTAACAGATCATCACTACTGGAATAGATGGGCGCATCTGCAACCGCGTGGGTATCGTTACTTTTATGCTGGTAAAATAATTTAACTAATTCAGCGTTAACTGCTTCATGCTGTTCAAACTTTTTTCTCAGTAACGGCGTTGGCCACAGCATATGGATGTTTGGGTTTTTAGTTTCTGTACTCATTTTTATCCTTTACAAGGCAGTTACCGTGCGCTGATTATTACCTACCGCTAAAATAGCGACCATGCCCAGACTCATACCGGTAAGCATTAAAGCGATCATCAGAGCGGCTGCAATAAACTGGTTGATATCATTGACGATCTGAGTGGCCATCGCCTCGCCGCCTAACATGCCGATCAGCATACCGAGATTACATATAGTGTAAAGGTAAAACGTTTTTTGCAAACTCAGATCCGCACCGGGACGTAATTCTTTGACCGATAACATCGCCAGATTACCACCGATAAACATGCCGATGTAGGTCCAGGGTGTGAGCTGAATTTTTTGCCATACCGGCCCCGGCCCCGACAGCAATGTCAGTGGCGTTGACTGACACATGGATAACAGGCTCAGTAATCCGGTTCGGCCAAGATCGGCATTACAGCCAAGCATCATACCTAAGCCACTCACAGCCAGCATAACGATGGCCATTTTTGTGTGGTGATGACCCTGTTCTTTTCTCAATAAGAACGCGCACAGCAAGGTAACAGGCAGACCAAAAACAGCTGTGATGAGCAATGCTGTTTGCATGTCAAGCGCGAGTAAGTAACAGGCCAGTATTACCTGCATCATGATCATGGCGCTGACCAGTTCTTTAGTTAATGGCATTAATGAAATGCTTTTACTCAATTTCCAGCGCCTCATCGAGTGCTTCCCATGCCAGCATCACACAACGCTTTCTGGCCGAGTGACCGCGCACCGCATCCAGTGCTGCTAAGTTGTCAGCGGGTCTGTCATCAGCAGTAGCACCCTCAGCTGTAAACCAGTTTCGCATGGCTGCAACTAACTGATGCGCATCGGTTTTACTTTTGCCGCTGACTGTTTCGGTCATCATGGACGCCGAGGCCAGGCAAACCGAACAACCACGGCCGCGGAACATCACTTTTGCTAATGTTTCGGCATCAAAATTCACACCGACATCGATATCATCACCACAACGCGGATTACTGCCACGGCGCACAATATCGGCCTCGCTTAAATCACCACGGTTACGCGGATTGCGGTAGTGATCCATTAATACGTCTTTGTAAATACTGCTATTGCTCATAAATATTCAGCCCATCAACGCCTGTGCTGCATGGAGCGACTCGATTAAGGCATCGACATCATTCCGGTTGTTATAAGGGGCAAAGCTGGCTCTGGCTGTGGCCGCAATACCAAGCTGTTGCATTAATGGCTGGCAACAATGATGACCGGCGCGAATGGCAACACCCCGTTCACCGGCAATCTGGCCAACATCATGCGGGTGCACATCGGTTAAATTAAATGAAACAATACCGGCGCGTTGTTCTGCATCACGCGGGCCGTAAATTTCTACGTTATTTAATTTCGCCAAGCTGTCGAGCGCATATTGAGTAAGCTCTGTGACGTGGGCATGCATTGCGTGCATATCATGTTGTCTGATCCAGTTGACTGCTGCTGCAAACCCTAATGCATCGGCCAGGTTTTGTGAGCCAGCTTCAAATTTTGTCGGGTATGGCATCCATATACTGTCACACTGACTGACATGATCGACCATGCCGCCACCGAGCAATAACGGTTCCATTTGATTCAGCCGTTCGGCCTTACCATAAAGCGCACCGATACCATTTGGGCCAAACATTTTGTGTGCTGAGAAGACCAGAAAATCACAGTCCAGTTCAGTCACATCAACCGGCATATGCCCAACAGACTGAGCGGCATCGATCATTACAGCGATGCCCTGGCCGGCAGCTTTTGCACAAATTTCTTTTAGCGGATTAATAACACCCAGTACATTAGATACCTGCGTCAGGGCAATCAGTTTTGTGCTGGCATCGTACAGGCCGGTACAGTTTTCGAGATCCAGCGTGCCATCCTGATTTAGTTCAATAATGCGTAACCGTGCGCCATTGTCACGGCACAAAGCCTGCCAGGGTAAATAATTGGCGTGGTGTTCCATGCGCGTGAGCCAGATCTGATCGCCTTTATTCAGCCGCGGTCGTAACCAGCCTTGCGCCACCATGTTGATTGATTCGGTTGCCGAGCGGGTAAAGATCAGCTGATCACTGGCTGCGCCAATAAATTTTGCCAGCGTCCGGCGTGCAGTCTCATACAGCTGACTGGCATTTTCTGCCAGATCATACAGGCCACGATGTACCGGTGCATTATGCTGCCGGTAACAATCACTGATCGCATCGATGACTGCGTTAGGTTTTTGCGTGGTCGCCGCATTATCAAGATAGTGTAACGACTCACCCGCTGCTGCCAGCAAAGGAACATCAGCCAGCACCGGTGCACTGTCAAACACATCAAAGGGTTTTATTTTCATAACAGGGTCAGACAAAGCTTAGGCCTTAACCTGCTTAAGCTTTGCTTCCAGCATCAGCTTTTCCCGCATACGCATGCCTGTTCCCTGACGACGCACCATAACAATTTCGCTCATCACACAAAGCGCAATTTCTTCCGGAGTGACGGCACCCAGATCAAGACCGGATGGTGCCATGACTCGCTGCAAATCTTTTCCGCTAAAACCTTCATGGCGTAAATAATCCATCACCAGGCGTGAGCGTTTACGGCTGGCAATCAGTGCAATGTATTCTGCTTTTGATGCTAACGCCCGTTTCATAGATTCATGATCACCTTTATGCTGGGTTGCAATCACCACATAATCACCGGCTTCCGGTAATAGCTGATCATAATCCAGATCGTCAGTGATTAATTTTTCTGCCGCCGGATATTTTTCCCAGCTAATGACAGCATCATTAACAATCACATTCATGCCCATTAAATCTGCCAGCTGGCAGATCACTTCTGAAACCCGGCCATGACCCATCAGCCACAAAGTAGGACGCGGCAAAACAGGTTCTACATAAACGCGCATACTGCCTCCACAGGGCATACCGGCACCCAGCACTTCATCGTCCAGATCAATATCAATGACTGTGCACTGACCACTTTCAATATTTTTAAGACCTTCTTCGCATGTCGTCGATTCAGCACAGCCGCCACCAATCCAGCCGGCCACAACCAGACCGTCTTTATCGATAACCGCTTTTGAGCCTGTCTTGGCCGAGACTGAACCGGTGGTTTCGACCACGGTCGCAACTGCGTAGGGTTCACCCTTTTCACGCATCTCTTTTAATACATCAATAATTTCTTTAGCCATAACCTTCGTCTCTTTAATGCTTAACAGATTTATCAGGCGGTTTCTTTGTTAGCCGCTGCGGTAAATACTGCATATTGTTCCGGCGTATCGAGATCGACCACCACATGATTATTATTCATTTCAAAACTGCACACTTGTTGCGGATTTTTTTCGATCAGTTTTTTACAACCCAGATTACGCTCGCCGTTTAAAATAGCCTGACGATGCCGGTAGTCAAAAATAATCGGGTTACCGCGCTGACCTGAAAACGTCGGTACCAGAATGGAACCGTGACTGCGCTCGCCAAATGCATTTATCAAAACATTTACATCAGCGGCCTGCAATAAAGGCTGATCGGATAAGCAGATCATCACCCCGTGACATTCTTTTTCCAGTGCTAACAAACCTTTGTAAACCGAAGTCATCTGGCCTTCACGATAGGCTTCGTTTTCAATCAGTCTAACTGGCAGACCCTCGAGTATCGCGCGTGTTTTATTTGCTTCGTGGCCAACTACCACTACAATTTCTTTTAAATCTGATGCCAGCAATGTTTCTGCTGTACGGCGTAACAGTGATTTGCCATCCACCATTAGCTCCAGCTTGTTGATCTCGCCCATGCGGCGTGATTCACCGGCAGCTAATAAAATTGCAGACACGGTATTCATGCGCTTAAATACTTTTCCGGTTCATGTTCAAAATTGTGCAGGCAACCGCCGCAGCAAAAATAATAATCTTTTTCTTTGTAGCTAGTATGATACTCAGCACCTGTAATCTCGACTGTCATGCCGCAGACCGGATCAGTCCCCGCCTCTTTGCTGCTGCCAGCGCAACAACTGCCACTTTCTGCCGGTTTTTCTACTGCTTTAGCTGAACCACAACAACTTGCAGTTTCTGGTTCAACGTCTTCAACAATGACTGTCTGTCGGCGCTGTTTAATTAAGCCTGCAAGTACTGACAGTGCAATTTCATCGGGAGTCACTGCATCAATTGCAAGGCCAACAGGTGAGATAATGGCATCAATTCGTTCGGCATCACTGCCCGTGGCTTTGAGTGAGTTTTTAAGTTTGTCGGCCTTGGTTTTACTGGCAATAAAACCGATGTAATCACAATTGATACTGATCGCTGCTTCAAGACCCTGTTCGTCACGCTTGCCCTGGGTTGCAACAATAATAAAATCGGCCTTAACAGCGCTCACATCAAAACCGTCTATGATGCTGTCGGCATCGGGAAACATTTCCGCATCGGCAGCAGGAAAAGCCACCGTCACCGAAAATCCAACACGTGATGCCAGTGCTGACAAAGTTTGTGCCGCCGGTGCTGCGCCAATCAGTAATAAAACGGGACGAGCGATAACGGGATCAATAAAAATATCCAAGGTGCCTCCACTGTGACAGGTCATGCCAAAATCGGTAATACCTTCCTCTACAAATCCATTACCACTGGCATCTTTAGTCGGGCTGATTCTAATCAACTGAGCCTGACCTTGCTGAATGACTTTTTTAGCGGTTTTAATCACCGCCGGTTGTGCACAACCGCCACCGATCCAGCCCTGTATAATGCCGTCGGCTTCAACAATCGCTTTTGCGCCCGCTTTGGCAGAGGTGGGTGAAACCGCCCGCACCACAGTGACCATGGCAAACGATTTGCCTTCGGCTTTGAGGCTGGCCGCTTTATCTAATACTGCATCATTGTCCATTTTCATGGTCGTTTCATTCCTGTCACCTGGTATCTATCAATTATTGTCGGGGTTCGTATCTCACCCCAGCCTGCCTATTTCATAGCTTGCTATAACTTCATCAAGCTTGATTCTAATTTCATCAGGCTTTCGAGGTTATGTGCCGATGCAAAAAGATCCAGCAGTGGTAAAGCTGCTTTCATGCCCTCTGCAATCGGTTCATAACCATCACGACCCAGTAAGGGATTGAGCCAGACTATTTTTCTGGCACGCTGTTTTAACTGCTGTAGCTCTTGCGTTAACTGCTGCGGCTCACCGGTGTCATAACCATCACTGACAATCATCACGATGGAACGTGAATTGACAATACGGCGGCCATAGTCACGGTTAAACATCTGTAAGCATTCACCAATGCGTGTACCACCGGACCAGCCGGATGACATCAGTGCTAATTTTTCTTTGGCCTTGGTCATATCTCGTTCACGCAGTGCATCTGTTACATGCACCAGACGTGTGTGATAGACAAACGCATCGGCATCTTTAAAGGCTTCGACGATACCGCGCGCAAAACGTAAAAACAAAAAACTGTACAGACTCATCGAGCGACTGACATCAAGCAATAAAATCAAGCGTGGTGCCTGTTGTTTGCGTTTCATAAACGCCAGCTCTAAAGGCGTGCCACCGTAACGTAAACTGTTACGGATTGTTTTTCGCAAATTAATTTTGCTGCCCTGACGTTGCAGGCGCTGCCGGCGCGTCATACGACGGCGCATTTTTTTTGCCATGCGTTCAACCAGTAATTCCATTTCACGCATTTGTGATTCATCAGACAGCTGGCGAAAATCACTGCGGGCAAATGATTCCTGCAGGCTGGCACCACCTTTGCTGCCACCATCACCGGCATCGCTGTCATCGCCTTCTTCAGCATGATCGGCCTCGGCCGCTTCACCGCCACCGCCTGGCTGACCACCATCAAGGCCTTTTTTACTGTCCATCTTTTTTGCATAACTGGCGGCCTGCTCGCGCTTGCTATTAGCCGGTTTCCAGTAGGTATCAAATAAGCGGTCGAAGCGCTGCCAGTCGTCAGTGCATGAACATAGTAATGCCCGCAGTCCCCAGCGCAGCCGTTTCTGTTGCAGTAACGCACCTGAGTCTGCAATTTTCATGACATCCAGTTCTTCCTGGATACCCAGGTGAAAGCCATTGCTGCGCAGATGCTGTAAAAAACCCAGTAACCGGTCTAACAGTGTATCTTCCAGCACAAAATCATTTTGTTCACTGCTGTTAGTCATCAGCCTGCTCTGGCAATTAATCGGTCAGACATTTCACGGCTAATCAGATCCTGATCTTCCCTGGTTTTTATCAGACACATCAGGGTGTTCATGATCAGCTCCGGATCCTGATCCAGTGACGAGAGATTGAGTTTTAACAATGCTGCGGTCCAGTCCAGTGTTTCTGCCACACCCGGTATTTTTCTCAAATCAAGTTTGCGCAAAGCCTGTACATATTCAACCACCTGACCGGCCAGTTTCTGACTGACTTGTGGCATGCGAGTGGTGATGATGCGCAGCTCTTTATCAAAGTCAGGATAATCCACGTAGTGATACAGACAGCGACGGCGTAGTGCGTCACTCAGTTCACGGGTACCATTTGAAGTTAAAATCACCAGTGGTTTAGTAACCGATTTAATGGTGCCCAGCTCAGGAATACTGATTTGAAAATCTGATAACACTTCCAGCAAAAAAGCTTCAAACTCTTCATCGGCCCGGTCGATTTCATCCACCAGCAATACCGGCGATTTAGCCATCGTAATGGCTTGCAGTAACGGACGTTTTAGTAAATATTTTTCACTAAAAATGTCGTGTTCTTTGCTGTCTGCTGAAGCACCGCTGCTTTCCTGCATTTTAATGGCCAGCAACTGATGCTGGTAATTCCATTCATAAACTGCCGAGTTAACATCCAGTCCTTCATAGCATTGCAAACGAATCAGTTCGCAGTCAAACAATCTGGCCAGCGTTTTTGCTATTTCAGTTTTACCAACACCGGCATCGCCTTCAAGTAATAAAGGACGTTCTAACCGGCTCTGTAATAACAGGGTTGCCGCCAGATCTTTCTCTGCAACATAGCCGGCCTCAGCGAGGCGTATTTGGAAATCAGTGATGTCTTTCATACTGTATTTATATGCCTGTATGGCCAGATAAATGAATTGATTTTAAGCAGACTGAGACAACATTTTTTAGTGGCTGTGCTCAGTCATCTATTGCTGCACTATACTATTTTTTGCCGCCAAAGAGGTTCTTGAAAAATGTAACAATCAGACCCCAGGCAAATGCCAGACCGTTGAGTTCTTTAGGCTGTTCCGCGGCTTTTACTGCCGCTTCTTTAGCCACTTCACCTTCACCCATGGCCAGTACATTATTGACAAAATTTGCACCAAACTGATTCAGAATCTGATCGGCAACCGAGTTCATCATGCGGCCACCCAGACTGGCCATTTTTCCGGTAACAGTGATCGTGGCAACACCCACTACTTCACATTTACCGTTTGCAGTTTCACGAACGCTGGCCGTTAAATCCATTGTCGCCGATGATGAGCCTTTAGTGTCCTGACCTTTACCTTGCATGGTCATTTCACGTTTTTCAGCATCAATATTTTGGAGTTCGATTTTTCCGTTAAAGGCCATGGTTGCCGGCCCGACTTTTACTTTTACTTTACCAACGTAATTTGAATCATCAACTTTTTCGGTAATTTCAGCGCCCGGCATACAGCCGGCAACACCGGGAATATCCTGTAAAAATGTCCATGCATTACTCGATGGACCATCAATTGGAAATACTTTATCTATATCTACTTTCACAATCTGTTCTCTTTCAATTAAATAACTTTATAAAGCAAAACAAATTTGCAATGACATGCACTGCAAACCTGACCTTGTCTGTACAGCCTGAAAAAAATAATTCCTTCAGACTGTTGCATTTAGTCTGCGCCTAATCTTTGTTAAGGCCCATTTCCTGCAATGTTTTCCAGACGCGGAATGCATTGTGTGGCATATCGATATGTTTCTCTGCGCCAAACTGCATGAATGCATCGTTAATTGCATTCGAGAAGCAAGGGATACTACCGACGTGCGGAGATTCTGCCACACCTTTAGCACCCATAGGATGATGCGGTGATGGGGTGACGGTGTAGTCCAGTTCCCACTTGGGTGTTTCCACCATGGTTGGCCAGAAGTAATCCATAAAGGTATTACCTAACAGGTTACCTTCAGTGTCGTATGGCAGTTCCTGCCCCATGGCGACAGCATAACCTTCGTTAAGACCACCGTGTACCTGACCTTCAATGATCATTGGGTTGATACGGGTGCCGCAATCATCCAGTGCATAGAAACGTCTTATTGTAGTGACACCGGTAAACTTATCGATATCAACCACGGCAAGGTAAGCACCGAACGGGAAGGTGAAATTTGGTGGATCATAATAGTCCACGGCTTCCAGCCCCATTTCCATACCATCGGGTACGTTGTTATAGGCGGCCCATGCAATTTCTTTCATGCTCTTAGCCTGATCCGGCGAACCCACTACGCGGAACTGATCAACATCCCATTCAAGGTCGTTTTCGCTGACTTCTAATAAGTGAGCAGCGATTTTGCGGGCTTTTTCACGAATCTTGCGCGCCGCTTTAACCGTCGCAGCGCCACCCACCGGTGTCGTACGTGAACCGTAAGTACCTAAACCATAAGGCGCTGTATCGGTATCACCTTCTTCAATCTGGATATCATCTGATGACAGGCCCAGTTCAGTGGCAATGATTTGTGCGTAGGTTGTTTCATGACCCTGACCCTGACTGATGGTACCCATGCGAGCAATGGCACTGCCAGTTGGGTGAATACGAATCTCGGCACTGTCGAACATGCCAACACCTAAGATATCGCAAGCTTTACTTGGACCGGCACCAACAATCTCGGTAAAGGTACAAAGACCGATACCCATGATTTCACCACGCGCTTTTTTCTCTGCCTGTTCTTTACGCAAACCCTCGTAGTCAACCGCTTCCATTACCTTCTTCAGTGCAGCCGGATAATTTCCACTGTCATATTCCCAGCCTAATGCCGACTGGTACGGGAACTGCTCTGGCTGTATGAAATTCTTCATACGAATTTCAGCCGGGTCCATTCCAATCTTTTGTGCCAGCACATCAATCATTCGTTCAACCACATAAACCGCTTCGGTTACACGGAAAGAACAACGATACGATACACCGCCCGGTGCTTTGTTAGTAAACACACCGTCAACATTGGCATAAGCTACCGGGATATCATAAGAACCGGTACAGATACTGAATAAACCGGCAGGCCATTTAGTGGGCTGCGCGTGTGTATTGAAGGCACCGTGGTCAGCTAATACGTTGACCCGTAATGCTTTGATCTTGCCGTCTTTGTCTGCCGCCAGTTCGCCTTCCATGTGGTAATCACGTGCAAAGGCAGTGGTCGATAAGTTTTCAATACGGTCTTCGATCCATTTAACCGGGCGACCCAGTACGATAGACGCAACAATGGCACAAACATAGCCCGGGTAGATACCGACTTTGTTACCAAAACCGCCGCCAATATCTGGTGCAATAACCCGTACTTTACTTTCCGGTATACCCGATAACAAAGTAATAACCGTACGTACAATATGCGGTGCCTGTGAGGTCATATAAACCGTCATGTCGCCTTTAACTTTGTCAAAGGATGCAACACAACCACAGGTTTCCAGCGGTGATGCATGTACGCGGTGATTAATCATTTTTTGCTTTACAGTCACTTCGGCAGACTCAAACGCACGATCAGTCGCGTCTTTATCACCCACATCCCAGTTAAAAATATGATTATTGTGCTTACGAGAACCCTGACCAGCCTCGTCTTTGCCGACTAAATCATCACGTACGATGGCAGCATCCGCATCCATTGCATGGTGTGGATCAACCACAACCGGTAATTCTTCGTATTCCACTTCAACCAGATCTGCGCCATCAACCGCGATATAACGGTTATCGGCAATGACAAAAGCCACTTCCTGATACTGAAAACTTACTTTCTCATCAGCCAGTACCGCACATACATCACCTGCTAACGTAGGCATCCAGTGCAGACCAAGTGGCTTCAGATCTTCCGCTGTTAACACGGCATGAACACCTGGCAGAGCCAGAGCGGCTTCTTTATTAATAGAAACAATCTTTGCATGTGCATAAGGACTACGTACTACTTTACCAACCAGCATTCCCGGTAATTTCACGTCATCAACGTAGTTACCTTTACCTTGTATAAAACGCGGATCTTCTTTACGTTTTCTTGAACAACCGACGCCTTTTAATTCTTCTTCGCGTGTATCTTCTGTAGACATGATCCGCTCCGTTATTTAGCTTGCAGCTTTTGTGCAGCTACTTGAATAGATTTAATGATGTTCTGATAGCCCGTGCAACGACACAGGTTACCCGACATACCCACGCGGATTTCTTCTTCCGTCGGGTTTGGGTTTTCCTGCAGGAAGCGATATGAACGCATCAGCATACCCGGCGTACAGAAACCACATTGCAGACCATGTTCCTGCATGAAGGCTTCCTGCACAGCATGCAGCTCACCGCTTTGTGCTAGACCTTCAACCGTTGTGACATCACCACCATTGGCCTGCACTGCCAGAACCGTGCATGACTTCAGTGATGCACCATTCAGGTCAACCGTGCAAACACCGCAGTGACTGGTTTCACAACCGATGTGACTGCCGGTTTGACCAAGCTGCTCACGAATTACATGTATTAATAATTCACGCGGCTCTACCAATGTTTCTACTGCCTGGCCGTTCAAAGTAAATTGAATATGTGTCTTAGCCATTATTATTCCCCTTTTGCATTCGACAAAGCGGAACGAATAGCGCGTCGCACCATCTCACCTGCCATGCTTGTTTTGTATTCAATATTACCGCGCAGATCTTCGGAAGGATCGCAATCTGCCATCGCTTTTTCTGCCGCTTCACTAATCAAAGCGTCATCAATCACCTTACCCGTCAGATGCGCTGCTGCATCACTGGCTTTAAATGAGCAAGGGCCCACATTGGTCAGAGCAATATTGATCTGCGTACAGCTATCACCGTTCAGCTGTAACTGCACAGCCGCAGCGGCTGTCGCGAAATCACCGGTTTTACGTTTTAATTTGCTAAAGCCGTAGCCGCTACCAGCCGGAGGAACCGGTACCTGTATCTCGGTCATGATTTCACCCTCTTCAAGCTGGGTGTAATACGTGCCAAGAAAGAAACCGTCAGCAGGAACCGTGCGCTCACCATCAGGACCGGCCAGTACAAATGATGCACCAAGTGCCAGCATAATAGCCGGATGATCATTACCCGGGTCACCGTGGGCGATATCGCCGCCGATAGTGCCGCGGTTTCTAACCTGCGGATCGGCGATCAGTTTTGCTGCGGTCGGAATTAACGGGCATTTATCCCACAATATCTCTGATGCAATTAACTGATTTTCAGTGGTCATAGCACCAATTTTGATCATGCCGCCTTCTTCCCGAATGCCACGTAGTTCACTGATGCCATTAATATCAATTAAGTGCTCAGGCTCGGCGAAACGAAGCTTCATCATCGGCAGCAAACTGTGCCCTCCTGCAATTATTTTTGCTTCGTCACCATATTGACCGAGCAAAGCCAGCGCATCTGCGAGACTTGTCGGTGCATGGTACTCAAAGTTACCTGGTATCATGAGTTCCTCCACGGATGTTTATACGTCTTTATTATGTCTATTTTTATTGAACGGCTTTTAGCAGTGCGGGCACTGCGAATCGGATTAGATTAATTGATTGATATTTCTTTACAACGAAGAAAGCATGAACAGCAGAAATGAGACTTAATGTGCAACATATCAACTTAAAGTTGATATGTTGGTATAAGTTTAAATTATGAGGGTAATTGAATACCGTAAATAGATAAGCTATTGCTTGCTATACGATTAATAGCAGTCAGGGACTAAGACAGCCCCAGCATGGTTTTGAGCATTTTCACTTTAGTTCGGCTGATAGGAATCCTCACATCATTTATCATCACGATAGAACATTGCTCGTCTTCTTTCTCAAACGACTGGCCATAACTAATGTTCACCATATAACTACGGTGAATGCGCACAAATTTATCCGCTGCCAGACGCAACTCAAGTTCAGACAGGGAAAGGTTGCAGAGGAACTCTTCAGTTTTGGTATAAACGGTGGTGTAGTGACCCTCGGCCTTAAAATAAACCACATCATCCAGATCAACCAGAATGACTTTCTTATTTTTATGCACCGGCAACTTGAACAGCAGGCGCGGTTTATCAGAATCAATTTGCTCATGCGGCGTGGTAGTCAGGTCCGTCAGATCATAAAATACCATACAGGTTCCCACGCCCTTATCATGAGCCATGATTTTAGAGACTTTAATTAACAAGACTCTGTCAGGAATATTGATCATCATTGTCATAGGCGGTGGCGAATCAATCGGGCAGGCTGACTGATCCAGTAGCCATTTAACCTTTGCACGGCTATTTTCAGGGTGAAACTGCAGTATCTCCTGGCCAATTACCAGATCCACTTCAGCACCTAATATCTTACTGGCCGACTGGTTGAGCCCCATAATGTGATTATTAGCATCAAGCCAGACAACGCCCGGATCAAAACGCTGCAAGCGATGTTCAAATGTTTCCAAAATGCCCCCTGCTATTACATCTTTATGACGGATCAAAGCCATCACTTAATTATTTTTGTATCAAGTTGATCCATGGTAGCAATAAAACAGCTTATCGACTTAAATAAAATAGCCATTGCTGCCAGATTTAAAAATACCATCTTCAACAATGACAAAGACACCAGACCAGCCAGTCAATGTGAGCTTTATTACGCATATACTTTATATATATGCACCTAATGTCGAATTATTTATTATTTTGAAGCAATACTGTGGCGGTATTATCTAATCATTTTTTATTTTAAGCAAAAAAAAGGGCCTGGACGTGTATCGTCTAGACCCTTAATTTATTGATATGGCGGAGAGGGAGGGATTCGAACCCTCGGGCGGGGTAAACCGCCGTCAGTTTTCAAGACTGGTGCATTCGGCCAGCTCTGCCACCTCTCCTGTTCAAACATGGCAGTTTTCACTGCAATCTGCCAAGCAATAACTGTGAGCAGATTTTTGAAGGCCGCAATAATACCTATAAACTTCGGTTATGGCCAGCGTTATTTGCAACCTTTTTTAAATTGGCTTGTCTGATCAGTTATGTTAAAGTTTAATTATTGTAAATCAACAACCTACGGACAACCCGAATGAATCCAATGAATATTTCAAACACTTCAGTTCATACTTCTGAACTGGCTACAAATAAAGTACTACGTAATACTTACGCACTACTTTCTATGACGCTGATCTTTGCCGGTGTTATGGCATTTGTTGGCATTATGACTGGCATCGGACACGGTATGGCACTGGTTGCTGATATCGTAGCGATTGCAATGCTGTGGTTTGTTTTACCGCGTACGGCTAACTCTGGTGCCGGTATTCCGGTTATTTTTGCGATTACCGGCCTGTTAGGCTTTGGTCTTGGCCCAATTATTAATCATTACCTGGCGATGAACGGCAATATCGTGATGACCGCTCTTGGTGGCACGGGTGTTATTTTCTTAGGCCTGTCGGGCTATGTACTGACCACTAAGAAAGACTTCAGCTTCATGGGCGGCTTCCTGATGGTCGGTATGCTGGTTGTACTGCTGGCAGCTATCGCTAATATCTTCCTGCAAATGCCGGTTATGTTTCTGGTCTTAAATGCGGCTATCGTACTGATCATGAGTGGTTTTATTTTATATGAAACATCAAGCATCATTAATGGCGGTGAGACTAACTACATCATGGCTACTGCCAGCCTGTTCTTATCTATTCTGAACCTGTTCCAGGCACTGTTACACCTGCTTGGCGCTTTTAGTGGTAATGATGATTAACATCTCATCAGTTTAGTTGATTAAAAGCCCCGCCATTCAATAGTTTGGCGGGGCTTTTTTATGGTCAGCCGCAAAATGCAGAGTAACCCTGTTTTGCCTGTACCCCCACCATCTCTGGCATCAGATTACAGCCGCCAAAGATACACAAAAACTATTTTTTCGAGGTAAATATGGACTGGATGCAAATTACCAGCGCGCTGTTTCTGGGTGCCATGGTTGTTTTTCTTTTCCCGCGTGTAAAACATGCTGTTGCTAACAGCCCTAAAGCTGAAAAAGGCGACTGGATGTCTTTTATCATTCCTATCGCGGCAGTGATTGGCTTTGTTATCCTGCTCATAATGATGGTGCAGTAATTTGTCAGGAAACTTGGCCACAGCGACTAATTTAAGTACAATATTAGCAATACATTAAACGCTTTACATTTGGCCCTGTCATCCGACGGGGCCTTTTCGTATTTGAAGGTGAATAACCATGCAAGAAGAACACCTATTTGCTCCATATATCCGCATTCTGGGTAAAGGTAAAAACGGCTCTCGCTCATTAACTGAAGAAGAAGCTTTCGATTCAATGAGCATGATTGTGCAAGGTAAAGTAGAACCTGAACAGTTAGGTGCATTTTTAATGCTGCTGCGTGTTAAAGAAGAAACCGCCGAAGAAGTGGCCGGTTTTGTACGTGCTATCCGCGCAAACCTGGATCTACCGCAAGGTGTTCATGTGGATTTGGACTGGTCTTCTTATGCCGGTAAACGCCGCCATTCTCCCTGGTATATCCTGAGTGCCCTGCTGCTGGCAGAAAATGGTTATAAGGTCTGCATGCACGGCGCGGAAGGCCATACACCGGGACGCATGTACACCAGTGAAGCCTTAGCGGCGCTCGGTATTAATATGTGTAATTCAATGCAGGAAGCCGAACAGGCACTGGCAGAGACTAACTTTGCTTACATGCCACTACAGGCAATGAGCAGCATATTAAAAGATATTCTGGAATTGCGCCCTTTACTTGGCCTGCGTTCACCTTTGCACACTGTAGGACGGATGATTAACCCGTTCAGCAGCGATTATTCCATCCAGGCAATTTTCCATCCGGGTTATCAGACGGTACATCAGGAGGCGTCACAAATTCTGGATCAAAAACACATGGCAGTCTTTAAAGGCGAAGCCGGTGAAGTCGAACGTAATCCAGATACCAAGTGTGTTGTTTCTTATGTGCACAACAAGGTCATGAGTGAAGAAGAGTTGCCGGCGATGTTTGAACGCCGGCACGTTAAAGAAAAAGAACTCGATGCAGATAATTTAATTACTGTCTGGAATGGTTCTGCTGATAACGAATACGCAGCAGCGGCTGTAATTGGTACCACTGCGATTGCCCTGCGTTTAATGGGTAAAGCCGATTCTCCGGAAGCGGGTCTTAAGTTAGCTGAAGAGATGTGGAAGAAGCGTAATAGTAAACGGTTTGATACAGCAGCATGATTATTTAATTGAAACAGGGATGTTTCAATTAAAATTTAAATACAATTCTGATACTTCCTTTAAATATTTAAAATTAAAATCAGAAACAAAAACAAAAGCGTCGGTAGTCGACCGACAGCGACTCACTTTTTCAGATAAATAAGCATCAAGACAAGATTATATATTTAGCTTTGTCTCAGCATTGCCGGTATTCGCACCGGCGGGCGAGGCACTTTTTCCTACAGCTGAAAAAGTACCCAAAAAAGCCGCCCTAACACTGTTTGCCCTACGGGTACCCGTGCATTGTATATGCAAGCCAATATCATCCTAAATAACTGAATTAGATATAAGCTCGATAACGGGTCGTTTTCATTCGCATCCCTGCTCAAGAAAACTTAATTTGCCGTCCATGGCAAATCCCCTCTTTGTTGAAACAATGCACGGCAAACACTGAGACGGGAAAGGGAAAGGTAAATCAAAACCGATACTGCATTGAAGTTTTCAGTCTTTAAGATTTTGATTTATCTACCCATTTGAGCAAGCCGAGGCGCGAGTTATTTTTGTGGGGATTTCTGCGAGGACTGTCTGAGCGAATGTGCTTTTCATTTGCGAGTTCCGCAGCAGCCACAGAAATAAGGAGTAACGAGGGAACCTTCATCGCTTTTTGATGAAGGCTTGATTAACGGGGCGGCTCTCTTTTGCTTACTTTTCTGTAGCTGTTGACAGAAAAGTGAGTTGCTGTCGGTCAACACCGACGCCTTTGATTTTGATTTTAAAATAATAAATCCGGTACTAAGACCGGATTTATTATTTACTTCCCTAGTGCCTCTACCTGCATCTGCTCAATCGTTGTATGCCTGACATCCCTGCCTTTGACCATATAAATAACATATTCACAGACATTCTTCGCATGATCACCAATACGCTCAAGTGAACGTGCCGACCAGATAGTATTCAGAACACGTTTTACATTTCGTGTATCCTCCATCATCAGAGTAATCATCTGGCGCATGGCGGCTTCATACTCGGCGTCAATTTTTTCATCTTCAGCGGCGCAATGTAATGCTGCTTCAACATCGGTACGGGCAAAAGCATCGAGTGCATCGTGTAACATTTTTCGTACATGATCACCCAGATGCTGAATTTCTGAATACTGATTTTTAGGCCGTTCCATATCGGCTAATTCTATCGCCATGCGGGCGATTTTTTCAGCTTCATCACCAATGCGCTCGATATCTGTAATTGTTTTTACAATCATCATCACCAGGCGCAAGTCACTGGCCGTCGGCTGACGACGGGCAATAATTTGCATACACTGTTCGTCGATGGAAACTTCCAGCGCGTTAACCTTGTAGTCTTCTTTAACGACCCGCTCACCCAGTTCTATATTACCTTCAACCAGTGCAGTAATCGCATTTTGCACATTGGTTTCAACCAGGCCACCCATGATCAGTACTTTGTTTTTTACATCTTCCAGTTCTTCATTAAACTGCTGAGATATGTGTTTATAATCCATGCTGGTATCCTTTAATTAAGCCGTGACTGTTAACCATAGCGGCCGGTTATATAATCTTCAGTCTGTTTTTCTGTCGGGTTTGTGAACAGACTGTCAGTTGCACCAAACTCAATCAGATCGCCCATGTACATGAAGGCGGTATAGTCTGATACACGCGCTGCCTGTTGCATATTATGTGTCACGATGACGATGGTGTACTCTGATTTTAATTCATAAATCAGTTCTTCAATTTTTAAGGTCGAGATCGGATCAAGCGCTGATGCCGGCTCATCCAGCAATAAAACTTCGGGTTTGATAGCAATTGCACGAGCAATCACCAGTCGTTGTTGCTGACCGCCCGACAAACCCAGTGCACTTTCGTGTAAACGGTCTTTTACTTCATTCCATAGGGCAGCACCTTTTAGAGACTGCTCTACCGCTTCATCAAGAATGTGGCGTTGTTTTATTCCCTGCAAACGTAAACCGTATGCCACGTTTTCATAAATTGATTTTGGAAACGGGTTTGGCCTCTGAAATACCATACCGACACGACGACGCAGTGCCGAGACATCAATATCAGGGTGATAAATATTTTCACCGTCAATTTGAATTTCACCGTCAATTTTTACCTTATCGACCAGGTCATTCATGCGATTAAAGCAACGCAGCAGAGTTGATTTTCCGCAACCGCTCGGGCCGATAAAAGCGGTTACACGTTTTCTTGGTATCGGTAAGTTAATGCCGTGCAAGGCCTCTTTTTCACCGTATGACAGTTTCAGGTCATTTACATTAATGCAAATATCTTCATTCTCAAGCTTCATTGCCTGCCCGCCAGACGAGAGAATACTTCTATCAATACCGTGCGTTAAAACTTCTTTGCTCATTCGAGTTTGCTCCGCCTTTAATTCACTAACCAGCATCAAGTGCTTTGTATTTTTCACGTAAACGATTACGTAACATAATCGCACTTAAATTCAGTAAAACTATTACCAGTACCAGTAAAAATGCCGTTGCATAAACCAGTGGTCTGGCCGCTTCAACATTAGGGCTCTGGAAGCCGACATCGTAAATGTGGAAACCCAGATGCATGAACTTCCGTTCCATATGTAAAAACGGGAAGTTATCATCCAGCGGCAGCTCCGGTGCCAGCTTGACCACGCCCACCAGCATTAATGGCGCGACTTCACCTGCTGCACGTGCAACGGCCAGAATCAGCCCGGTCATGATTGCCGGACTCGACATCGGTAAAATAACCCGCCATAACGTTTCTGCTTTTGTTGCACCCAAAGCCAGACTGCCTTCACGCAAATTGATCGGTATACGTGCCAGACCTTCTTCTGTCGATACGATGACCACCGGTACGGTTAGCAGTGCCAATGTTAATGCCGCCCAGATTAAACCGGGTGTACCAAAGGTAGGCGCAGGCAACGCCTCCGGATAAAATAGCTGGTCCAGATTTCCGCCCAGAAAATAAACAAAAAATCCTAAACCAAAAACCCCGTAAACAATCGAAGGTACACCGGCCAGATTATTAACAGCGATACGAATCAGACGGATAACAACACCCTGCTTTGCATATTCACGCAGATAGACAGCGGCAACCACACCAAAGGGCGTGACCAGTACTGACATCAACATCACCATCATCACCGTGCCAAAAATAGCCGGAAAAACACCACCTTCGGTATTTGCTTCACGCGGTGCATCAAAAATAAAGTGATAGAAGTTATATGCATAATGACCCAGTTTAGTCATTACACCCATTTGATTAGGTTTAAGAATGGAGACCATCATGTGCAATGAGATAATCACTTCTTTACCATTATCGGTCGTAAATGTTGCTCTGTCGCGCTGAATTTCTTCGCGTAAATGATTGAGACGCTTTATCACAACATCATATTCAACATTGTAAGCTTTAGCTTCATCATCAAGCCGTTTAAGATTTTCTGCCGAATCTTCCTTATCCAGTACAAGCTTTCGCTTTTGCAAACGGATGCGTTCCAGCCCGTAATTAATGGAACTGATGCGGCCTTTTTCAAGTTCTTCGAGTTCTTCACGCAGCACTAACACACGTTCAAAACGTTTGTTTAATTCACTCCATGCTTCATCATTTTCGGCTATCAGCTTGCCATTTTCCTGAACATTTTTCAGGTAACCATAAAAATTACCCCACTCCAGTCTTTCCAGCTTGATAAGGTTTTCAGGTGTTTTTTGTGCATCAATTTTATGTGCATAAATCCATTGAAAATCTGCCGATGCCTGATCACGATTACCGCTTTTTATTAACCAGCGTTCAATCTTATCGAGACCTTCAGGCAGTTTTTTTGCTTCTACTTCTTTGTACATCTTCAACGGTATTTCAGCTTTTTCAACCAGCTCACCGATAATAACGCGTTGCGCAGATTTACCATCGCTGTATTGCATCTCATATACATCAGCAACCCAGAAATGCCCCATGCCTTTAACCATGATCATGCCGAGTATGCCCAGTACCAGCAGCAGACTGATGCTCACTGCACCGGCATTTAACCAGACCCATGGAGTGCCGCTTTGCCACCAGCTTTTAAATTCATTCATCATTTTCATAAAATCCGCTTACAAGCTGCCGTATTGTTTACGTAAACGCTGACGCACGATCTCAGCTGCCGTATTGAAAAAGAAAGTCACAACAAACAACACAAAGGATGCGAGGAATAATATCCGGTAATGTGAACTGTCTATTTCAGATTCCGGTAACTCAACCGCGACGTTTGCCGATAAGGTACGCATGCCTTCAAAGATACTGAAATCCATGACGGCTGTGTTGCCGGTTGCCATTAACACAATCATGGTTTCACCAACAGCGCGCCCCAGCCCGATCATAACGGCTGAGAAAATACCCGGGCTGGCGGTTAACAGAACCACCCGCGTTAATGTCTGCCACGGTGTTGCACCTAATGCCAGTGAACCGTTGGTTAAATATTTAGGCACACTGAAAATAGCATCTTCAGTAATCGAGAATATTGTCGGGATAACGGCCAGACCCATGGCGATACCCACTACCAGTGAGTTTCGCTGATCATAACCAATGCCAAATTCCGTTCCCATCCAGACTCTTAAGCTGCCGTCGAAGAACCAGGCTTCAAGAACCGGGCCTGCAGCAATCGCAAACCAGACTAACAGCGCGATAACCGGCATCAGTACCGCCGCCTGCCAGCCAACTGGAATCAGATGCTGAATTTTTTTGGGCAGTGTTTGCCAGAGCATTGCAAACAATAAAACCCCAATCGGTAATATCAATAGCACACTCAGCACACCGGTCAGATTATCTTCAACCACCGGCGCCAGCCACAAGCCGGCAAGGAAGCCCAATATAACGGTAGGCAATGCTTCCATGATTTCGATACCGGGTTTAACCCAGCTTCGCATACCTGCGGACATAAAATACGCGGTATAAATTGCACCCATAATGGCGATTGGTGTGGCAAAAAGCATGGCGTAAAACGCCGCCTTCAGCGTACCAAATGCCAGTGGCACCAGACTGAACTTGGATTCTGAATCATTGTCCGCCGAAGATGACTGCCAGATGTAGTCCGGCTTATCGTAGCCTTCGTAAGTCACCTGCCCCCATAATGCCTGCCACGACAGTTCCGGGTGTTCATTATGTATTCTGGTAACTGATATCTGTTGCTGGTCGTCTTCTATCAACAGCACATTGGCACGGGTTGACAGTGCAAAGTGGCGTATCGGCTGATCTGTTAAGTGCTGTTTTGCAAGCAGACTGTCGGCGGTGGTGTGGTAAATTAATAAATTACCTTTTTCATCAACAGCCAGAACACCTTTACGGCGGTGTTCTGTTTGAACGCGAATGATTTTGCTTTTATTTTCAAAACCACGTACCCGTTTCATTGAATAATTATTTGACGGATCACGCTGTAATGACCATTGACTAAAACCGCCATGTTGATCGGTTGCCAGTACCGACAGTCCGCCTAATAACATTTTAAATGCTGACAGGGTTTCATTGGGTGGCAATATATTGGTCTGACTGACCAGCACTGGCTCTTCCGGGTCAGAGATATCAAAGACACTAACCTCACCCTGCTCATTAGCGGTGTATAACCACAGCGCTTGTGCATCCAGCAGCATATAATCGGCTATGCTCTGGCTTTCCACTTCTGTTTCAGAAGCCGGCTCAGAAAAGGTATCACCTTCTTCGATTTCATAGCGATACAGTTTGATCGTATTATCCGTCTGCAAAAGGCCTACCGTTAGGTTGTCTTCATCACGGGTCACCGATACCTGTTTAATCGTCTCTTCAAACTGAATAAAGGAATCTTCAAATAGATAATCAATCGCCGGAGTCAATACCCGCAGGTCTTTTACAAAACTGACACGGTATGACAGTCGCACAAAAAACAACTTGTTGTTATCAAGCTCCAGTGCCAGCCAGCTTTCATTCAGACCAACAACCTGAGCGCCTGTGATAACCGTATCTTCGGGCAGTTCAAGCTCGAGGGTTTCAGCAATCTTACCGTCCTTCAGATCGAAGAAGACAGCCTGTCCTTTATCGGTTAAGCGCAGCGCCAGCTTACCGCTTTCTTCCGGCAGCAATAAAATTGTCTTACCAGAATCAGCTGAGGGCATTGAGTACTGTTGCTCAGTTTTTATTTCAACCGGACTGAACATGGGCAGAACTACCCACAACAGATAGAAGAAGATAAGTACGAT
>JAOULC010000087.1 GCA_029882215.1 Gammaproteobacteria bacterium
TGAAACACGACGGACGTACCGTCTGCAATTACACCAGCAGATCCTGTTGGCTGTACGATTGCGCTGATGGTCGAGCTATCACTTGCGTTATTGAGAATGACATTCGGTGATGCGTGGCTACTGATTGATAACGGCGCGTCCGGATCAAGCAGGACCGCTAAAGTAAAAGCACTGCTTTGTATTTGCTGCACTGTGGCAGTAATGTTTACACTGCCGGCGGCATAGCCGGTGACCTCTCCCTTATTTAAATCTGCATTACTTATGCTTGCTAAATTATTTGCGCTGCTGTGCCAGGTCACGCTGTCTGATATATCTTGCATGCTGTCGTCAGAATAAATAGCAGTCGCGGTTATCTTCAAGCTATGACCGGCCAGTAGCTGGGTGCTCGTGCTGCTGAGAGAAATAGATGTAAGAATGGCCGGGGTAACAGTAAGCGTTGTGCTGCTTTCAAACGAATTATAAGTTGCCGTGATTGTGGTCGTACCTTCAAGAATGCCACTTGCCAGTCCTTTGTTAATCTGATCATTTTGAATTGTTGCCGTAGCGCTTATATCACTTTGCCAGATAACCTGTTCACTAAGATCTTGTACTGAACCATCTGAATAAGTTCCGCTGACTGTAAATTGAAAATCGGAACCTTTCGCAATCGTTATATCTGTTTGCTCGATAGAAATAGCCGTTAGCACTGCATCATTGATAGTAAGGCGGCTAAAGCCGAATAGTCCGTTGATATTGGCACTGACGGTCACGTTGCCAGTGACAAATGACTGAATGACTGATGGCTGACTAATATTGCTAGCGGCAACAGCATCATCTGAGGTTGACCAGCTTGCCTGGTTTGTAATGTCACTGATTGAGCCATCTGAAAAATGACCAAGAGCTGTGTAGACCTGAGCTAAACCGTTGCTGATCAGCGCTTCGGAAGGAAAGATCTCTATGTCTGTTAAAACAGCATCCGTGACCGTCAGCGCTTTACTGGCAGAGACGTCTGCAAGGCTGGCTGTGATGCTAGTCTGGCCATTAGCAAGCGCTGTGCATAAACCCTTGTTAGCTGTTCCGTTATCAATTATGGCAACGCTCTGTTGTGATGAGTTCCAGCTAACTAAAGTGCTAATGTCCTGAGATGAGTTATCTGAATATATGCCTGTAGCAAAAAATAACTGACTAATGCCAGCAGCGAGGTTTTGTGTGGCGGCAGTTATCTCAATACGACTGAGTGTCGCATTGCTAATGGAAAGCAGAATCTGGGAGATACTAGTGTTGTGAGTAGATGTGATGGTCACTGAACCTGAGCTATGGCCAGTTAATAAGCCGTTGCTATCTACACTGGCAATAGACTGATCTGAGCTCTGCCATAACACCTGATCTGTAACTGGCTGACTAGTTGCGTTACTAAAAATTGCAGTAGCCTGTAATTGCAGAGTTGATCCGGCTGCAATATTGCTTGTTGCCGAACTGATTTCAAGTCTGTTAATGATGGCATCAGTAATCGTTACCAGTGCAGTATCAGATATGCCGTTTACTGAAGCCTGCAAAACAGTTGAACCGGTGTATATGGCTCTTAGCCGGCCGGCTACACCAGTTACGAGCTGCGAGTTAGAATTATTAACCGACCAGTTAGCCTGCTGTGTAATATCATGTGATGTGCCATCACTGTAATGAGCGGAAGCTGTAAACTGATACTCAGCACCTTGTGTAATAGACACCGTAGCAGGAGAGATACTGACTGATGTCAGGACAGCGCTGCTGACCGTTAAGTTGGCTGTTGCGGTTTGATTTAAATAACTGGCTGTAATGACAGTAGATCCGGCAGCGGTAGCCGTGAGGCTGCCTGAGCTGTTGATAGCAGCAATGCTATTATGCTGTAGTGACCAGTTAATCTGGTTTGTAATGTCTAATGTGCTGTTATCAGAATAAGCTGCAACGACCTGAAGTTGCAGCGATGAATGATTTGCCATATTGATTTGATAGGGAGAAATTTGTATGCCGGTGAGAGTTGCTGGTGTAGTGGGAGCAGAATTTGAGCTTGATCCGGACTGTCCGCCGCAGGAGGAGAGAAAGAAAAAGACAACCAGCAATAAAGCAGTTGAAAATGTTTTTTGAGAAAATAACTGATTCATTATGGGTCCTTCCAGTAAATCATGATGGCTTATATTGTAAAGGTATCGACACTTTGTGGCTTCAGTATAAGCTCATCATTATAAAAAATCTATGCAGTATTTTTCAGTAATCAGCCGGCAAGCGTATGGCTGGTATAATGAGAAAATAAAATTATTAGTATAATCATCACAGGTAAAGGCTTTAGTATCAAAATAATGAAATATGCTGAGTTCAGATAAGCCATTGCTGAGTCAGGATTAAAAATCAGATATTAGTTGATATTGTCGTGGACTGTTAAATCAGCGTAGAGGTATATCTCCGTGTGTATCCGTCCTTAATATTCTGATGCCCATTAATTTAAGGCGTTTAATTACGTCACCTGAAGGGTATCCGCGTATATTATTTTTATTCACAGAAATCACGGCGAATTCTGGATTTGTTCTGCGCAGCAATCCCATGCTCGTTGCATCATTTGCACCATGGTGTCCAACAATAAGCGTTGAAATGTTTTTGGGTAGTGTGGCTCTGGAGCTTAATTCCTGTTCTACTATTAGTCCGGTATCAGCCATTAAAAGTACATCATTTTCATTTATTGTAATGTTTATAATCAGTGAATGTCGATTGAGATTATTATTTATAAACTCATAAGGCCATAGGATGGTTAACTTTGCATCATGAAAAGACAGGACATCACCAGCCTTTAGGCAATGATGTTCTTGTGTGGACTGCAGCGTTTCGTATATCCATCTTGTGGAGTCTGGCTGAACATTATCCGGAAGCGGCTGGCAGTTTGAAAAAACATTTGAAAATAAGAATGCTTCTTTTAATCTGAAATATCCGCCTGCATGATCAGGGTGAAGATGTGTAAGAATAATGCTGTTAATTCTTTTTATTCCATACTGATGTAGTTTGTTAAGAATGCTGGTGCTTTGACCCATGTGGCCGGTGTCAATTAACAAACCTTCGTCGTTGTTCTTTATTAATACTGACTGACCTTCCTTGACATCAAGAACAATGATACTTGATTCAGCTTGTAGTTGTAATGGTAATAAAAATAAAGATAACAGTAATATTTTCAATATCATTGCTTTCGGGAGATAAAAGAAAAAATAGCACCAGCAACTGAGGCCAGTATATTAATAGCTACATCAAACCAGTCGCCAACACGATCAGGGAGATACCACTGTAATCCTTCATCCAGTACGGAAGTGCTGATACATATGGTAAGGGCTATCTTTGGAGAAAAAGCAAGCATGCTAAGAAAGCCGAAGCTGCCGAAGACGATAAAGTGTGCGCGTTCTTCAATAATAGGCATCAAATAGGGCGCCACCAAAAACAGAGGAGCAAACCAGGTTAAGTGCCAAATACGTCGATAAGAATGATTTTTTATTAACCAGTATATGGCCTTTAGTGAAATGATAAGAAGTATGAGTCCAAGTAGTATTGTAAGTTGATTGGAAGAGAGGTGCTCTTTTAAAGCTTTCTGGATAGATCTTCCATAAATAGAGAGCAGTGGAATTAAAGCTGCTACGAATAACCATAGAATCTGCATTTTTTTAGTTGTATTTATCAAGGTATTATCGTCGTAATGTTGGATTTAGCTTAAAATTGAATCAGTCTTTAGTAATAAGTATGTATATTATCTCAGCACTTTTATGACGTATAGTGTTTCATGTTTTTCTGGTTGAATGAATCATTCTAGCCTGATCCTATAGATCCGTTATTTATCCTCTCCACAGTTTCACCGCGGCTTTAAGAGGAGGTAAGGGGTCTGACTCCTTTAGGTCGCGCGGTAGCTCGTCTGACGAGCAAGGCGAGTGTATTTAATTTTCTTGTTAGGCATTTTTAGCTGCCCAAAATCTTTTTTTAAAATAAATTATTAATATAATTACAGGTAAGCCTAAAAAAATAAATGGTATCTTCCATCTTTCACGAAAAGTGTTTATTACTCCTTCTTTCTTGTTGTTAGGGTTGATTAAAATATTTACAGTCTCGCCCTGCGCATCAAAGCACATTTCTTTGTTAACGTGGTGATTTGCCGTGATATGTAATCCTGAATCAGATTCTATGACCATAGCATATAAGACTCCACGCATTTTTATGTTATTTTCAGAACAAGAAACAACTTTGCCAGTACTATTTTCATAATATGAAACATACCAAATAGACTTACCTAGATAATAAATACCACTCACGGGTATTACTGCGAGTACGGATATAATTACTACACTGAATGAACAACCAAATATTGGTAGTATTTTACCCTTCATTAATGCTCACATGCTTCATGATGACATATAGACCTAACGTTGAGCTAAGGGGCGCGACGCTTTTTCGCGTCCCGTGCGAAGCACGAACTTAAGCGCCTTGTTAGAAGACGATTATTCATTAATTACCCTCAATAACTTGTTTAAATGACAGCTCTTTTAGTGCATTTATTATTGTTGCAGCTTCTTCTTGGTTGAAGAAGTTCCTATTTAATATTATGTCTTGATTATCGCCTTTTCTGAAGCCAAAGTAATCATTGCTGTTAATGAGACTATACTCGGTTATAGGTGCTATGTTAGTTTCTTTACCTAATATATTGCTTATAACTAAATGATTTTTGTTTATTATGACGGTTGGCTTTAAGTTGAGCTTTATAAAAAACCAAACATTATATAAGCCGCCCAAAACAAATGGGATACTTATAAGTGACATAGGCGTTAAGGCATAGTTCTTGATAAGAAGGTAACCAATTGGTAATAAGCCGATAGCTGGTGCAAGAGCTATCTGAGTACGCCATGGTTTATTCTTTCCGATTATTTTTATTTCTTCCATAGTCTTCTAACGTCTAGGTTGAGGGGCGAGCCGCATTTTGGCGAGTCCCGTGAGCGTAGCGAACAAGCTCAAACCGCTTGTTAGGCATTTCAAAGCGATGATACCTCTTCAGAGAGTTCTCTATTGCAGTATCTACAAACATTTGCTTCACACTTAATAGTTTCAGCACAAAAGGGACACTTTTTTGTCTCTTCAGTACTTACTGTGTTATTAATATTTTCTTTTTTTGCCTTAGGATCAAGAGATGTAAAGGACCAAACTAACGATGCAACCCAACCAAAGAGTGTCCAGCCTAAAAGAAGATTAGTAACAAATATTGCTTTAGCGTTGTGATGTTTCCTGGATGCTGCTACCCACGCTGGAATGAAATACACAAGTACACTTATGACTAGAAAAATTAATCCTACAATCGGGTCTCCATTATTTTCCATTTTATTTGATTCCTCTGCCTAACGGTTGAGTTAACGGGCGCACCGCGTCTTTTGCGGAGCGTCCGGCCCATGCATTTTATGGGCGAAGTTGAACGATTTGTTATAAGCATATTATTAGGTGTCACATTTTTGAAATATCAACAAATGCATCATTATTATCATTCACATCTAGAAATCCTTCTTGCTCCATATACGCCATAACATTTTTTACTGCATCATCAAATTCTCTAGTGTAAATAAGTATTTGTTCTTGAGTGATACCAGCAATTAAAGGTATTTCATAAGACATACCTAAAGCACCTTCTGAATGAATGTATATTTTACCAAAGAAAACTTGGGGGTTCAGGTGGTTTATTGCTAGGTATAAGTCACTAAGTGTTTTTGGTTCTATTAATTTAGCATTTAACATCACATTCAAACGAAAAGCATTCGCATCTTCATGAATGGTTTTTTTTATTAGCTTCGTACTGAATC
>JAOULC010000042.1 GCA_029882215.1 Gammaproteobacteria bacterium
AAAATATTACTATAAAATTTAAAAAATCTTAATCAAGTAATATCTGAGCTATGTAAAGACGTGTCCACGTAAAAATGGTCTGATGATGAAAATGGCCGACTACTATTTACCTACGCTGCATCTTTTGCGCCGGCTATCATCGTCTCTGACAAAATAGTATAAGCGGCCGTCCAGGCTTCTTTAACTTCATCAGTAAAAGCGTCGCCCAGCCCCTGGGCAAGGGTCCACAATAATGCCTGAGCCACTGTATTATAGTGTTCATCTTTAACACCATAAGCGACATGACGTGCGCCAGATGCTTTTATTTGAGGAACTAAGGCATCAAGATTATCCAGGCTTTTAACAACCGTATTGATCATGGTCATTAGTTTTCGACCCTGTTGTTTCAGGTCATTTTTGAACATCGGTTTTAAAGTCGGGTCCAACTCAAATAACTTTCCATAAAAGAGATCGGCTGCTGTCTCGGCAATAGGAACAACTTTGTCCCATGTAGTTCCGACTAAACCTATTTGTTTTGGTGTCATGATATTTCTCCTGAGTAACTGTTAAAAAATTTAATTAATGTATAGTCTATTTATGACGGGTGTTCTTTATTGATTGTTAGTACTTTAGAAAGTATTTTATATGGGTTTTGCAATTTGTTTTATTAAATCTTGTTAAGTTACCGGCATATCGGACAAAAAACTATTCAGACGAAGCCTTGCTGGCAAGTTAAAAACAGTGTTGATTTAACGACTCAACTACGTTTTATGCTGCTATCAGCATCAAATATATGTCACTAAATGACACCTAAATATTCGACACAATTTTATATAATTTAAGAAGCAAAAAGGATGCCAGTGTAAATAGACCGGGTGATTAAGTGCTCTTAGTAGCGTTTAATATCCTTCTTTATTTATCTGGCTCACATTGCTCGCACCAACAGGTTACATGAAACTGTCAATCTATGGTGTTGCGCACGGTTTATGGGCGACGCAGATTCAGGTTAGTAATGTTGAAAAATAGATCAGGACTAAAATTGTTTAGACGCATCAGTTTAACAGATCATCTAATTGTATTTTTTTATGATGGCTGGCAACTGTGGCTCTTAAATTTATAAATTAGTTAACTTAGATAAAAACATTATTGTTAGACGAAGCTGATCAGATTATGCAGAAGTTGAAAGGTTTTTTCAGCCCGGCGTCAACCAGCGACTAATGTATACAGAAACAAAAGGATGCCGCTGTAGCGGAACTACAAAAGATCGAATCGTTAGGTAGATGGATAATGCTATCTCATAGAGCCGGCTTCAAATGATTGTTTTTGCTGGTTAGGTACGTAAACAAGATCTGCAATATTTGTCCGGTGATAAGCTGAGCAAACTTTCAGCTTCATAGCCAGATCAGGCTAATGGTCATTCGGATTCATGATGACCTGTTCGCGAACGTGATTGGCAAATCCGGCACCGGCTTCGCCGTATATATTAAAGGCAGCATCCAGGCCAGCCGCTTTTAACATTTCAACCTGGTCATCGAATTTAGCAGTGGCGGCAACATTTCCTTTAAAACCGGTAGCTCTTAGTAATTTGAATGCAAACAGGTTTTCTTGCGGCTTTGGCATGTCCAGCAAAATGACTTTGATTTTATTCGTGTCAAGATTGTCCCAGAACTCCGGATCAGTGGCATCACCCTGAATAACGTTTCTGCCTTGCTGACGATGCTGTTCGAGAATGACAGAGTCGTTATCGATGCCTAGCACAACATCGCCGTAATGAAAGCGCATGGTCTCATAGGCGGATGTACCGATTCTTCCCATTCCAAATACGATGATTTCTGCATATCCCGTGGTGAGTAGCTGTTCGCTTTTTTTGCGCTCGCTCCTTTGAAATCGCGCAAGAAAATTATCGGTTCGCATATATAAGCGATGTGATGACACGTTAAGCGGAGAGGCAACAATAAAGGTCAGTGACATGGCGACGGCAAGTACCCCGAGCCATTCGCTGCTTAGCCAGCCGCTGCTGTAACCAATGGCACTGACAATCAAACCAAATTCACTGTAATTGGCAAGACTCAGGCTGGTGAGGAATGAGGTTCTTGCCCGCAGTCGAAACAGGCTCAGCAACCAGTAATAAATAATGACTTTAACCGGCATGATCAATAGTAATAATAAGGCGACCCAGATAACGTCAAGGCTGATGGTAGCTGATAAACCGATACTGAGAAAAAAACCGATAAGAAATAAATCTTTAAACGCCAGCAAGGAGGCGGCCATTTCAGATGAGCGTTCTTTGCGCGCCAGAATCATGCCGATGACTAATGCGCCTAAATCAGCCTTAAGGTTAACCATTTCAAACAGGGTAGCACCGCCCATTGCAAGGATAAAGCCTGCTATAACCAGCAGTTCACCGCGACCGACATGTCGGAGCATTTTTATAATGACAGGGCGTATGGCGATTAAGCCAAGTAAAACAGCAATAGCCCAGAGTGATGGGATTTTGCCGCTGCTGATGGTCAGAAAGCTTACTGCAAAAATATCCTGCATGATCAGAATACCGATTGCGATCCGGCCATGGTTAGCTTTAAGTTCACCTTTTTCTTCAAGTACCTTAACGGCAAAAACAGTGCTTGAAAAACTCAAGGCAAAAGCCAGTAAGATGGCAGTTTGAAGGTTAATGTCACGCAGCATCGGTATGCCGATGTAACTGATCAGTGAGATAAAACTGCCAAAGATAACGACGGTTATCAGCAAGTGCAGACTGGAAGTGCCCCATATGTCCGCTCTGGTCAGGCTTTTGAGATCAAGCTTTAAGCCGATGGTGAACAGTAATAAGGTAATGCCTAAATCTGCGAAGGTATGCAGGCCGGGAATACTTTCGATGCCGATTGCTTTCAATACGAAGCCCGAGATCAAAAAACCCACCAGAGGTGGTAAACCCGTTAATTTTGCCAGTAAGCCAAGACCGAAGACCAGAGCGATCATTGCGGTAGATGCGTGGTTGATAGCCAGCCAGGTAGAATCCATTTGTATACTCTTGTTGTTTAGCAAAAGCTTAGCTGAAAAAGTTGAGCATTACAAAGTTTAGAAATGAATAATCCTAAAGCTATATATCAGTCAACAGAACTGGCTTGGATATTATGTAATAAACTGTTTGAAGTGGTTTAATTCTTCTTTAGCCATCCACTGATTTATATCCCATAAATCCGCAACCGGCTTTCTGCTAAAGGGAGCTTCATGCAGATAGCCATCGGGACCGAATTCAGGTGTCATGGTTGTATTTGTAAGTCCACGAGCCTGTTGCGAACGCCAGATGATTTCCCACCAGCGCTGATGTGCTCGCAGGGCATATTGATATTCCGGCGCACGAGGGTCGGGTACTTGTGGTCCCTGATCATAACCAACACGTGCATGTATATGTTGGACGTTATCGGCAATTGCGTGGATGACTTCAAGCTCTGTATCCATTAGCCGCTCGCAGACAACACACCAGTGGCTGAAATCAACGGTTAATAAAATTTCTGGCAGTTGTTCTACTATGCGTTGACTAACCCATGGGTTAAATAATGACCGGCTGCGGTGTGTTTCAAAACTTATTTTCAAGTCATAGCGTGCGGCGAGTTCAATGGCCCGCTGAAAAAATTCTATGCTCTGATTTTCCGGCCAGGCATCGCAGCCTCCAAGACAGCTGACAAACAAAGGATTAAGATCTGTGCAATGATTTAGTTTAATTTCTAGTGAGTCGAGGTGCTGCTGTAATGATGCTTTACGATCAGGAACATATGAGCCGGCAGTGGTGATTTCTGCAATATACAGCACACGGTTTTTCTGCAGCAGTTCTGAAAGTTCTCTTTGCTGAGGAATGCTTTTAGGGGCCTGTGCTTCAATACCATTCATACCGGCGCTTAGTAACTGATCAATCGCATCAGATATTGTGCCGGTCGCTCCCCACATTGTTTTGAATATTTGTAATTTCATTAATGGTCTGCCGGTAAATAATAATGCTAAGAGATCTGCAATTGCTGTACCAGAGAAAACAACTGGTAGCAGAGGTGTCTGCTCATATTTGTGCTTTATCGTGAGGCGTGGAGATGGTTGTGCGCACAATTAAAGTGCATAAAAAAAGATAAGCTTAGTGTAAAAGCAGTCTTTTTGGCAGTTTCAGCGTGGTCAAGACATTGGCATAGCGTTTGCACTTAGCAGTATTACTAATTCTAACTTTAGTAATACTCGGAGCTCATAATGAAAAATACCTTTAAAGCACTATCGAAGACATTGTCTGCTGTGTTGTTGATTGGCGCATTCAGCAGTGTATCAGCAGAGCCATTAAAAATAGGATATAGCGACTGGCCGGGATGGGTTGCCTGGGAAGTGGGCATTGAAAAGGAATGGTTTAAAGAAGCCGGTGTCGACGTTAAGTTTGAATGGTTTGACTATGTTGCATCTATGGATGCGTTTGCGGCAGGCAAGCTGGATGCAGTAGGCATGACCAATGGTGATGCGCTGGTGACCGGTGCTACCGGTGCGAAAAGCGTCATGATACTGATGAATGATTACAGTAATGGTAATGACATGATCATTGGTAAGCCGGGTATTACTTCGGTTAAGCAGTTAAAAGGTAAGAAAGTTGGTGTTGAAGTGGGTTTTGTTAGCCACCTGTTATTGCTGAATGCACTTGAAAAGAATGGCATGACTGAAAAAGACGTAGAACTGATTAATGTACCAACCAATGAAACACCGCAAGTTTTAGCATCCGGTGATGTTGATGCAATTGTTGCATGGCAGCCAAGTTCCGGTATTGCGCTGACGCAGGTACCGGGATCAAAAGCAATTTATAGCAGTGCTGATGAGCCAGGTTTAATTTATGATCTGTATGCGGTATCACCACAAAGTTATGCAGCACGAAAAGAAGACTGGAAAAAAGTGATGAAAGTCTGGTATCGCATTGTTGACTATGTCAATGATCCTAAGACTTTTGATGATGCAGTCAGCATTATGGCATCACGGGTTGGCTTAAAAGCAGATGAATATAAATCGTTTGTAAAAGGAACCAAGATACTGTCACTTAAAGAAGCGCAGACAATGTTCAAAAAATCTGCAGGCTTTAAATCAGTTTATGGATCAACCAAAATTGCAGATGATTTTAATGTAGCAAACAAAGTATATGACAAGGCGCAAGACGTCGACGCATATATTGATCCGTCATTAACCTTAGGAATGTAACTGTAGTTTCCTGGGAACGGACGAAATGATGATGATTTCTAAATTGTTTGCAGTAAATACAAAGCTGGGCGGCCGGCAACGACTGACCATGTCGGTATTTAGTTTTGTATTGCCGCTGCTAGTCTGGAGCCTGGTGAGTTATGTTCCATTTATATGGCATCCAAAGGTGGAGATACATTCAGCGGGTGATGTCAGTTATTTTAAACAGGGTTTATTAATCGACCGTGAAATTTTCGACAGGGAAGTTGAAACGGCGATCAGTGAATCAAAATCTGTTCCTGAGGGTAAGCCGGCGAACCCGGTGTATTTACCCGCGCCGCATGAAGTGGCAACAGCATTGTACACAGCCTTTACTACTGAGCCTAAACGGCGTAGTGAAAAATGGCTGCATGAAAGTTTATGGGACAGCATTCAGGTAATATTCTGGGGGTTTGTAATTTCGTCACTGTTTGGCGTGCCGCTGGGCATACTGGCCGGAACCTATGACGTCTTTGCAAAATTGTTTGAGCCCTTTATTGAATTCTTTCGTTATCTTCCGGCACCGGCTTTTGGTGCGCTGGCGGTGGCCGTGTTAGGGATTTATGACGCGCCTAAGATAGCGATTATTTTTATCGGTACCTTTTTTCAGCAGGTACTGGTGGTGTCAAATACCACGCGAAAACTCGACCCTGCATTGCTGGAGGCAGCAATGACACTGGGTGCTAAAAAATTAACCTTACTGTTTCGTGTGGTAGTGCCTGGGATTATTACACATTTATATAAGGACCTGAGACTGCTGCTTGGCTGGGCATGGACTTATTTAATAGTGGCCGAATTAATCGGTACCAGTTCGGGCATTACCTGGTTTATTACACAGCAGGCTCGTTATAAAAATTTTGACAATGTTTTTGCAGCAATCATTATTATCGGCATTATTGGTCTGACAACAGATCTGGTTCTTGCCGCAATTGGACGAAAAATATTTCCCTGGGAAAAAGGGCTGGCGAAAGCCTGAACACAAATCGAAGGCAGAAATATGGATCAACTTAAATTACCCAGTTATCTTGAGCAGAGCGATGCTGTAAGGGATCGTTTTGAACGAATGAAAAAACGACCGGTGACATTGCAGGTAAAAAACCTGAATAAGGAATTTGATACGCCACAGGGAAAAGTGACGGCACTAAAAAATATTAATTTTGAAACTTATAAACGAGAGTTTGTATGTGTTATCGGTCCGTCGGGTTGTGGTAAGTCGACACTGATACGCATACTGGCAGGTTTAGAAACTCAAAGCTCCGGTGAAGTGCTGCTGGATGGTGAAGCAGTCAGTGGTCCCGGCCCTGATCGCGGTATGGTGTTTCAGGGCTATACACTGTTCCCGTGGCTAAGTGTTAAAGATAATGTGATGTTCGGTCTGGAAATGTCCGGACACAGTAAAGCAGCATCGGAAGAACAGGCGTTTCAGTGGATAGATCTGGTCGGCCTTGGAAAGTTTAAAAATGCTTACCCGCATCAGTTATCCGGTGGCATGAAGCAGCGTGTGGCTATTGCCCGCGCACTGGCCAATCAGCCGAGAATATTATTAATGGATGAACCGTTTGGTGCACTGGATGCACAAACGCGGGCAAAAATGCAAAGTTATTTGCATGAGATCTGGAAAAATATTGATATCACAATTTTATTTATTACACATGATCTGGATGAAGCGGTTTTTCTGGCTGATCGTGTACTGGTATTAAAAGCGAATCCCGGTGAGGTTCAGGAAGTGATTGAAGTACCTGTGCCACATCCGCGTTCACCGGATCAGATACTACAGCCTGAATTTTTGGCAACCAGAAAACGGCTGGAAGAATTGATTCATCCGCCCGAAGCCGATACAGGGATCAATGAAGATCACTTAAATATGGTGCGTATGGTACGGGTTGATAATGAAGTTGAAAGTGTGTTCTAGAAATGCCGAATAAACAGGGAGTTAGCAGAATCAGTATTTCCTTGTCGGAACAGTTATTAAAAGACATGGATTTGCTGGTTGAACAGCGTGGCTTTGAAAGCCGTTCACAGGCAATGGCCAGCATGATTCAGCATCAGATAACAGAGCACCGCTGCGAGTTTGGTGAAGAAGTAATGGCTGGAACAATTAATCTTGTGTACGACCACTCGACACCGGGCTTGCAAAAACAACTGACTGATTTACAACATGAATATATTGATGAAGTGATCAGCTCATTACATGTATATCTGATGCAGGCAAAAACGATGCAGGTGATTCTGGTGCAGGGTCCGGTTTCAAAATTAAAAATGATTGCGAATAAGATGGAGTCTTGTCGCGGTGTAATTTCAGGAAAGTTACAGTTGTCTGCGGCTTTATTGCCACAGGTGCATCCCCTTCCTGAGACGGAATGAATATAGCTACGATTTATGATGAGTATCACTTACGAGTGATCACTGGAGAGAGAATATGACAACGGCGTCATTGACTGCAACAGCGGGTACAGTTTTATACGAAGACAGTTTGGCATCAGGCTGTCACTGGTCAATAATCATGCGTAAAGGCTCGGTGCTGAAATTAACGGATACAGAAGGCGGTGCCAACGTGGGTATGCTGTTTTATAATCCGCAAAACTTACTAGAGCGATATAACGCGCCGGATACCCTGAAATGTCAGCATACGTTTAAATTAACTAAAGGCAACTGCCTGTATTCAGACATGGGACGAATATTCTGTTCAATTATCGAAGACAGTGTTGGCTGGCATGAAACGGTTTGTGGTAATACAACTAAACAAATTGTTAAAGACAAATGGGGTGAAAAAAATTATCAGGATTACCGTAATGACTGGAATCAGAATGGCTACAGCAGCTTTCTGGTGGAACTGGCTAAATACGGTCTCGGTAAAAAGGACATGGCCGCGAATCTTAACCTGTTCAGTGCCGTCAGTGTGAATGATGATGGCGCTTTACAGTACGTAGAGAACAACAGCAAAGCCGGTGATTCAGTAGCACTGCGTTTTGAAATGGACACGCTGGTGTTATTACACAGCTGTCCTCATCCGTTAAATCCTGCCGCAGAATATCCGAAAAAGCCGGTTAGGTATCAGATAATTAAAGGCGAACCGGTAGAAGCTAATGATTTTTGCATGAACTTCCGTGCGGAAAACCAGCGTGGTTTTAAAAATAATGAAATATTTCATTTAGACGGAGGCTGTTGTCATGATTAAAGAAAGTAAGCTGCATGCTGATTCATCTGTATTCCGTCAGCAGGTTTTAGCCGGTGATTATTTTATTAAAGTGGTGAAAAAAGGGCAGACCTTTCGCATTCTGGATATTGAAGGCAATCAGGCTGCAGACACGCTGTTTTACAATGCAAATGATCCTGCTGAACGCTATTCGGCAATGGATACGATTCGAGAACAGGGTAATGTGTATTTAACGGCAGGTAGTAAACTGCTGTCGAACGAAAACAATGTGATGCTGGAAATCGTCGCCGACACCTGTGGACGTCATGATACGCTGGGCGGTGCCTGTGCCACAGAAAGTAATACCGTGCGTTATGCATTAGAAAAAAAATGCATGCATGCCTGTCGTGACAGCTGGATGCTGGCGGTGGCAGAAAATGAAGAATACGGTTTAAGCAAACGTGATATTACTCATAATATTAACTTCTTTATGAATGTGCCGGTGACAAAAGATGGCGGACTTACGTTTGAAGATGGTATTTCCGGGTCAGGAAAATACGTGGAGATGAAGGCCAGTATGGACACGATTGTTTTATTATCAAACTGTCCGCAGCTAAATAATCCCTGTAACGGTTATAACCCGACACCGGTTGAAGTCATCATCTGGGGCTAACTTCATGCAAGTTTAATTGACGGGACGACCCGTTAATTAATTTATCAAACAGCAGGACGGCCTGCCAGATAATAAAGAAGCCATCATGTTTAAAAAAATTCTTATTGCCAATCGTGGTGCTATTGCAACACGTATTATCCGAACAATTAAAAAAATGCAGTGTCAGTCGGTGGCTGTTTATAACGATGCCGATGTGGACTCTTTACATGTGCAGCATGCCGACGAAAGTTATTCTCTGGGAGAAGGGCGTGCAGTTGATACTTATCTTAATCAGGATAAGATCTTTGATGTCATTAAAAAAAGTGGTGCCGATGCGGTACATCCCGGTTATGGGTTTTTAAGTGAGAACCCCGGCTTTGTAGAACGCTGTGAAAAAAATGGCATTGCTTTTATCGGGCCGACCACAGAGCAGATGCTGGCATTTGGTTTAAAGCATACCGCACGTAAGTTAGCAGAAGATCATCATGTCCCGTTACTGCCAGGCACCGGTTTGTTGGATGATGTTAATTCAGCGTTAACAGAAGCTGAATCTATTGGTTATCCTGTTATGCTAAAAAGTACTGCCGGTGGCGGCGGTATCGGTATGCAGCTTTGCTGGAACAGTGAAGAACTGGAAAAATCTTATGAGTCTGTACGTCGCTTAAGTGAAAATAATTTCGCTAACAGCGGTGTGTTTATAGAAAAATTTATTGAATACGCGCGTCATATTGAAGTGCAGGTGTTTGGCGATGGCGCTGGTAAAGCCATTGCGCTGGGTGAGCGCGACTGTTCGACCCAGCGACGCAATCAGAAAGTAATCGAGGAAACACCGGCGCCGAATATCACTGACAAGGTAAGAGCCGAATTAGAAGAAACAGCCATCCGCCTGGCAGAAGCGGTTAACTATCGTAATGCCGGTACGGTTGAGTTTGTTTATGACCAGAAATCGTCGCAGTTTTATTTTCTTGAAGTGAATACGCGCCTGCAGGTTGAGCACGGTGTTACCGAGCAGGTATTTAATGTTGACCTTGTAGAGTGGATGATCAAACTGGCTGCCGGTGAAATGGAGCCGCTTGTTGCCCTGCGTGCAGGATTGGAGCCAGCAGGGCATGCAATTCAGGCACGTGTTTATGCCGAGGATCCGAATAAAGATTTTCAGCCATGTGCCGGTTTATTGAGTGAAGTTGTGTTTCCTAAGAGCGACAATCTGCGCATCGATCACTGGCTGGAAACGGGGATCGAAGTACCGTCGTTATTTGATCCGATGCTGGCGAAAGTGATTGTAACAGCTGACAATCGAAAAGATGCAATAACACAACTCGATGCTGCTCTTGCTGAGACAACTTTGTATGGCATTGAAACCAATATGCCATACGTGCGTGAGATTTTAAACACGGATATATTCCAGAAAGGCGACATCTTTACGCGCTATCTTAATGATTTTGTAACGCACCCCTGTTCAATAGATATCATTAGTTCAGGTACCTTAACCACGATTCAGGATTATCCGGCGCGAACAGGTTACTGGAATGTTGGCGTGCCACCATCGGGTCCGTTTGATCAGTATTCATTTAATCTGGCTAATCGTTTACTTAATAATGATGAGAAAGCCGCAGGTCTGGAAGTTACCTTGAACGGACCAACTCTGCGCTTTAACAGTGATACTCAGGTAGTTCTGAGCGGCGCAGAAATGGATGCCCATCTGGATGAAAAAGCGGTGAGCTTCTGGCAGGTCATTGATATCAAAGCCGGTCAGACTTTAAAAATTGGCAAAACAACCGCAGCAGGGGCGCGTTCATATTTATGTATTAAAGGCGGTATTAACTGTCCTGACTACTTAGGCTCTAAATCGACCTTTACGCTGGGCCAGTTTGGCGGGCACGCCGGTCGTGCGATTCGTGTCGGTGATGTTTTACACTTCAATGCGCTGACTGAAAAATCAGATAATAGTTACCTGCCGGCAGAGCTGAAACCGGAGATAAATAATTCATGGGAATTACGCGTTATTTATGGTCCGCATGGCGCTCCGGATTTCTTCACGGATAAAGACATAGAAGTATTTTTTGAGAGCGAATGGGAGGTTCATTACAATTCAAGCCGAACTGGTATTCGCCTGATCGGACCAAAACCTGAGTGGGCTCGAAGTGATGGCGGTGAGGCAGGAATGCATCCGTCAAATATTCACGATAATGCTTATGCAGTCGGTACAGTGGATTTTACCGGTGACATGCCGGTGATTCTTGGTCCCGATGGACCGTCGCTGGGCGGTTTTGTCTGTCCTGCAACAGTAATTACTGCAGATCTGTGGAAACTGGGACAGTTAAAAGCCGGTGATAAAGTTAAGTTTAAGCCGGTAACAATGATATCAGCGGTCAGTACTGAAGCGGCCATGCTGCGATCGATAAATTTGTTGGATCATGTTTTACAAGAGACCGAAGCAGCAGAAATAACAACACCCATAATAAAAACAATCGATGAAAAAGAATTTGGTGTGCAGATTGTTTACCGGCCTTCCGGTGATAAATATTTACTGGTGGAATTCGGCCCGTTAATGCTGGATATTGAATTACGTTTTAGGGTGCATGCCTTGATGCTGGCTTTAGAAGAAAAAGCGATAGATGGCATACTGGAACTAACGCCGGGTATTCGCTCATTACAGGTGCATTACGAAAGCCAGATTATTTCAGTTGAAAAATTAATAAAAAAGCTTGATCAAACCATATCAAATTTGAAAAACATTGATGATCTGGATGTGCCAGCGCGTGTGGTGCACATACCACTGAGCTGGAATGATGACGCCTGCCAGCAGGCGATTGACAAATACATGCAGTCGGTTCGTAAAGATGCACCATGGTGTCCGAGTAATATCGAATTTATCCGCCGAATTAACGGTCTTGATGATATCGATAAAGTTAAAGAAATAGTTTTTGATGCCAGCTATCTGGTGATGGGTCTGGGTGATGTTTATCTGGGAGCACCGGTGGCCACGCCAATGGATCCGAGACACCGTCTTGTGACCACCAAATATAACCCTGCACGTACCTGGACGGCTGAAAACTCGGTTGGCATCGGTGGTTCATATATGTGTGTGTATGGTATGGAGGGGCCGGGTGGTTATCAGTTTGTTGGTCGTACTTTACAAATGTGGAATCGTTATAACAAAACCCGTGAGTTTACTCAGCCGTGGTTATTACGATTTTTTGACCAGATCAAGTTTTACGAAGTCAGTGCTGATGAACTGAAAGATATCCGCAGTGATTTTCCAAAAGGCCGTTACGGTATAAAAATCGAAGAAACACGGTTTAACCTTAAAGAGTATCTTGGATTTCTGAATGAGAATGAAACTGAAATTAATCAGTTTACAGAAAAACGAGAAAAAGCCTTTGACGAAGAGCTACAGCGCTGGATTGAATCGGGACAGATTAATTTTGAATCGGACAAGGACATGGTCAGTGACAGCGGGCTGGAAGATGCCCTGCCAGAAAATTGCATTGCAATTGAAAGTCCGGTTGCCGGTAATGTCTGGAAAATGCTGGTGACAGCGGGTGATGTACTGGAACAAGGCCAGCCTATGATGATACTCGAATCTATGAAAATGGAAATAGAAATTGTCGCGCCAAACGCGGGTGTAGTGTTCGCCGTGAATCGCGAAGAAGGTCAGCAGGTTAATGCCGGTCAGGCATTATTAATTTTACAAGAATCAGAATAAGAGACGTGATTATGAATTTAAATATCAGCAACCTCATTGAATCGTATAAAAATAAAACACTGACGCCAACACAGCTGGTAGAAGATATTCTCAAGCGTAGCGAAGAGTTTAGCGATCACAATATCTGGATTCACCAGTTGAGTATGCAAGAGTTAAAACCGTATCTGGATAATCTTGAAACTAAAAATATTGATGATTTGCCATTGTATGGTGTGCCGTTTGCAATTAAGGACAATATTAATCTTGCCGGTATTCCGACTACTGCTGCCTGCCCTGCATTTGAACATACGCCAGAGCAATCAGCTTTTGTGGTGCAGCAACTGATTAATGCCGGGGCGATACCGATGGGTAAAACCAATCTGGATCAGTTTGCTACGGGTCTGGTTGGTACGCGATCACCTGAGCCATGGGGAGCCTGTAAAAATTCATTTAATAAAGAATATATTTCCGGCGGTTCGAGTGCCGGCTCTTCAGTATCTGTTGCGCTGGGTCTGGTAAGTTTTTCACTCGGCACGGACACCGCAGGTTCTGGCCGGGTGCCGGCATCGTTTAATAATCTGGTTGGATTAAAACCTTCAATCGGTTTACTGAGCATGACCGGTGTACTACCGGCTTGTCGGAGTCTTGATTGCGTGAGCATTTTTGCACTGACAACAGATGATGCCAATAAGGTGCTGGAGCAGGCAGCGGTCTATGACATTAATGATCAGTATGCGCGTCCGGTACCGTTTGATAATAATATTCGACAGTATGGATTACCGAATCAGTCATTTACATTTGCAGTACCAAAAGCGGATCAACTGGATTTTTTTGGCAATGATTCTGCGCAGGCGCTTTTCGAAGAGAGTGTGCTGAAGATGCAAAGCATAGGCGGCATTAAGCAGGAAGTGGATTTTAGTATCTTTCTTGATGCAGCAATTTTGCTTTATGAAGGCCCGTGGATAGCCGAGCGCTATGCAGCGATTGAAGAAATGATTACTAAGCAGCCGGAAGCATTATTACCGGTGATCAATACAATCATTGGCAGCGGTAAAGACAAAACAGCAAGTGATGCATTTAAAGCTGAATATCAGATGCAGACTTACCGGGCAAAGGCAAAGCAGCTGTTATCTGAATTTGATTTTCTAATGACACCGACTGCCGGAACGATTTATACCATTGATCAGGTCAATGCCGAGCCGATTAAAATGAACAGTAATATGGGTTATTACACAAACTATATGAACCTGCTGGATTGTGCCTGTGTTGCTGTGCCGGCTGGTTTTCTCGATAACGGTTTACCCTGGGGTATCAGTCTGGTCAGCACCGCCATGAAAGACAGAAAATTATTGTCTTATGCGAATAAATGGCAGCAGTTTAATAATATTAATCCGGGTAACCTGCCAGCACCTTTAGTGCCGACTGCTGTCGGCGATATCAGTTTTTCAGAGTCTATTCCGGTGATTGTCTGTGGTGCGCATTTAGAAGGTCTGGCCTTGAACTGGCAGTTAACTGAGCGCGGTGCAACTTTACAGGAAAAAACAAAATCGGCGAAAGCCTATCGCATGTTTGTGATTGAAGGTCAGCAGGAAAGACCGGGAATGATCCGTGATGATAAAGCCGGCAATGTGATTGATATAGAAATATGGCAAGTGCCTAAAGCGGAATTTGGCAGTTTTGTCGCCGGTATTCCACAGCCACTCGGCATTGGAAAAGTAGAAACAGGTGACGGCCGCTGGTTACCCGGCTTTATCTGTGAAGGATTTGCGGTTGAAGGTGCTCGTGAAATAGGCCAGCTGGGTGGGTGGAGGCAATATCTGAGCAGTTAACATTTACAGGCAGCTCTTGTGCCAGATGTGTTCTTTGCTGAGACAGCTGGCATAACGAGTGAAACCAATGGTTCAGTTATTATGCTAATAACTGAACCTTAGTGGCGGTCTCAGTTTAGCTGACAAAAAATCACAACATAGCGGTTATTGGCCAAAATATGATTCGGCTTCAGTCTATTGGAGTAAGAATGCAAATAGTTGTCTGATATAAATATCAGATATCTCAGGCAGTATAATTGTGTTATAAATCAGAGTTTCTGACAGATTGGCTGGCTGTGTTAACAGTGAAGGCATTGTACTGAAAGTTTTTAAATGACGTTGATGCGCGGTGAACAATGACGTTAAATGCTGATTTGCTATTGTGTTTTACAAATATACCTATATAGTTAACATAGCTAGAAGAAAGTCTATTGTTTATTCTCTCCTGTATCGAAGTTTTATCATAATCCCTCGTCCTGTAGTTTTTAAAGTCCAGTCTGTTTTTCTCGCACAATGACTCAATTACGGGTTAATTATTTACTAAATTTATAGGATAAATTATGTCTAACACAGTTTCTGGTACAGTAAAGTGGTTTAATGAAGCGAAAGGTTTTGGTTTTATCGAACAGGAATCAGGCCCGGATGTTTTTGCACATTTCAGTGCAATTGCCAGTACAGGTTTCAAAACTTTAGCTGAAGGCCAAAAGGTTGAATTTACAGTGACTGATGGCCCTAAAGGACCACAGGCTGAGAACATCGTAGCCGTCTAAATAATTCTTCGATGATGCCTGCATTAACAGCAGGCAAATAAATCGTAGTTTTAAAAAAGGCATGATCGAAAGATCGTGCCTTTTTTTATGCTAAAATTCTTCAGACAAACAATATCTGTTTAGCCAAGAGCATTAGAACTGGATGAGCTACAGTGAAAAATTTATCGTGAAATTAGAATGTTTTTAGTGATCACTTTTTCTAATACTGCACTAACAGATATAACTTCAAGACAGAATATCTTTATCAGCGTATGCCTGAGACAAACTGTAGATTACTGGCAGACATGAATTTTGTCAGGAATGCTGTGACTCACCTGAAGAGTGTTTACTGGTATTTAAAGGCAGATGTCATGAGTAGAGAGCAGAAATTAAATAAAGAGACAAAGAAAATTAAAAAAGACACTGCTAAGGGTTTATTTGCCAGCGACAATTAATACCGTAGTGAAAGCTGATGTCCGCTTTTTTGATAAAGTTAGTGCAAATATAACAGTGTATTTGATTTTTCATTGTTGTTTGTTTTGTGTTGAGTATCCCTCTGTGAAAAAGGGCTTGGTTAGTAAAGCAAGTAATCGTTATCTGTCAATAATGCATGTCCCGCTTAAATAGTTAACTATTTAAGCGGGACAGTTATTTCAGTTTATTCAAGCAGTGTTTACTTGTGCTAAGTAAGCTTAGCAGTTGCTTAAATATTGATGGTTTTGTTGCTGATAAAATCGTCAATTGATTTTAATGGAATATGGTCACCAATATCGCTGCCATAATAACTTTTCTCAATGGTTAGTAACGGGTCAATAAGAAAGTCAGCAGGCACACGGTGAACACTGCCATCGGGTTTTCCCATTTTAAAACCGGGTGTGGACATGCCTTTTATCATTTTAAAGATTCTGAACATGCCAAGCATCATTCCAAGAAATGATTTTTTCACGTTATAAAGTTTATAAATTCTGCCTTCGAGGTCACCTATAACAGGGAACGGGATCTGGTTGTTATGACTGATGTATTTTCGAATATAGTCAGGGCTTGATTCAAATACAGCAATAATCTCAAGACCGCTTTCTTTGTATTCCGGGTATTTTTGTAATAGCTGAGTAAAACGAACCGTACATAACGGGCAGCTTGCAAAGCGGAAAAAACATAATAATGTTTTTTTACCGGCATAGCTAGATAGCTGTATCGTAGTACCATTCAGGTCGGTTGCCTGAAAGTCCGGGGCATTATCGCCAGCAGAAAGATTTATCATGGTTTGGTGACCTTTATATATTTTTTAGTAGAAGTTTAGTGTTCTGCGTCTATGCAATGCTTTTCCATATAAATCATTCACTTTTTAATTAGTGATCTCCCTCACAGTAGCATATTAAAATCTTTTGGACTATCGACCTAATGACTGTTGTTGTTATGTAGCATAAGAATTTATTTATTACTTTATAAGTGATAGTGAATGAAAGATTTTCAAAGATAAAAAATAAGTAATTGATTGGGTGGGTTTTTTTTCGTTTTTTCAATGTTTATATTTAATCTGGGATGGAAAATATTAACAACAGATTTTCAGTCTGAATAATTAGAGGTGTAGATAAAGGGTTTTGATTTGTTGATGAGTGGAGATGTCAGCTGAAATTAATTAAACCAATAAAGTACTTTCTGTTTACAAGACTCTCAGTGTTATACGAAAATATTTTTATAAAGTACTTATTAAGTGAAATTAACTGAGGTGCTTTAGCCAGAATCGTTTTGCATTAGAAGCGGTTTGTCTATGGTGGTCAAATTAAAAATTATATGCGTTGAATCTGATGTTTGTTTTAAAGCAAATATTAGAGGTCTATGAAATAGCTTTGATAGTGCATAAAAAATTTGTGTAAATTATTAATAGCCATGTTGATAAAAAGTGCCGTTTATGATGAAAAATGTTCCACTTGTCTTCTTGCTATATCCGGACAAATTTTGTGTGATAGTGTCCGGGTTAGAAATAAATCTAATAAAATTTTTGTACCAATGTTTTTTATTTTAAAGGTGAGTTTTTACCCTGACACACGATGACCTGCATCGGATAGCTCGCATCATAAAAACAGACAATAAAGCGAGATTTTGCATATGAGCACACTTCCGTTTTTAAAATTTACACCTCTATTTTCAGTTTTAACGGCTATTGCAACAGTATTAAGCGCTGCTTATAGCCCCGATAGTTTTGCTGCTTCAAACAATTCATATACCCTTTTTGAGTCCGGGCAGGTTAGGCCGCTGGCGCTTTCAGAAAATGGTCGTATGCTGTTTGCAGCCAATACACCGGATAATCGTCTGGAAGTTTTTGCCGTTAAAAAGTCCGGTCTTGAGCATTGTGGTTCTGTAACTGTTGGACTCGAGCCGGTTGCCGTAGCAGTCAGAAAGTCTTCAGAAGTATGGGTGGTTAACCATCTTTCTGACAGTATAAGCATTGTTAAAATATCAACTAAGGCATGTCGTCACGATTCAGTACCTGGTCAGGTTGTCAAAACATTACTGGTTGGTGACGAGCCTCGTGATATTGTTTTTGCAGGCGAAGAAAATAAGCGGGCATTTATTACTACCGCTCACCGGGGTCAGAATTCACCAGTGGATCCTCAGTTAACTACACCTGGCATCGGTCGTGCTGACGTTTGGGTGTTCGATACTGAAAAAACAGGTAAGAACTTGGGTGGTTCACCTCTCAATATTATCAGCTTATTCACGGATACACCGCGTGCACTCACCGTATCGGCAGATGGCAAGCAGGTTTATGTTGCAGGTTTTTATACCGGTAACCGTACTACGACTGTGTATGAACATAATGTCAGAGCAAATGGCGGACTGCCCGGTCCTGAAACAAATATTGGCGGTGAGTTACAGCCGGCAACCAGTTTGATTGTTAAACACGATGGTGAAAGCTGGCGTGATGAGACGGGTCGCAGCTGGGATGATCATGTAAAATTTAATCTACCGGATAAAGATGTTTTTGTCATTGATGCAACAGCAAATCCTCCGGTTGAAATAGCGGGTAGTGATTACCGCGAAGTAGGAACCGTTATTTTTAATATGGTAACCAATCCTGTTTCAGGCGCTGTTTATGTTTCAAATACAGATGCAGCCAATGAAGTGCGTTTTGAAGGGCCTGGTACTTTTACCGGCAGCAGTACCCGTGGTCGTTTGCATCGCAGTCAAATAAGTATTCTGAAAAACGGCGATGTCACGCCACGTCACCTGAATAAACATATCGATTACAGTAAGTGTTGTGCACCACTGCCAAATAAAGAGAATGACCGCAGTTTAGCTTTCCCTGTCGACATGGCGATTAGCCGTAACGGCACAACACTTTACGTAGCCGCTTATGGTTCGAGTAAAGTGGGCGTATTTGATACCAGAGAACTTGAAAATGACAGTTTTACTCCGGATGAAAATGATCACATTGAATTAAGCGGTGGCGGCCCGAGTGGCGTTGTACTGGATGACAAAAACAATCGCTTGTATGTATTGACGCGCTTTGATAATTCAGTTTCGGTGATTGATACCTCATCTCGTAAAGAAGTGAAACATATCTCAATGTATAACCCTGAACCGGAGCATATTGTTAAAGGCCGTGATTTTCTTTACAACGCACGTCTGAGTTCAAGTCACGGTGATTCAGCCTGCGCGAGTTGCCATGTATTCGGTGATATGGACGCGTTAAGCTGGGACCTTGGTAACCCTGATGGCACTACCATGGAAAATACCAGTCCGCTGGTTGTGCATCCTGCAGAAGTTGGGTATGACGTACCCGTTCACTTCCGTCCAATGAAAGGGCCGATGACAACGCAAAGTTTGCGTGGTCTTGCTAATCATGGTTCGCAGCACTGGCGTGGTGATCGCAATGGCGGACATCTTGGTGAGCCTAATCAGCAACCTGATAGCGGTGTTTATAATGAAGCCGAAGCTTTCCGTCAGTTCAATCCTGCCTACACCGGTCTGTTAGGGCGAGCCGATCAGTTAACTTCAGAACAGATGCAGGCATTTACTGACTTTGCACTTGAACTGACTTACCCGCCAAATCCGATACGTGCATTAGATAACTCTTTGAATGAAAAACAACAGGCAGGTCATGATTTCTTCTTTGGCAAGAGAACTGCTTTTGGTTTATCCGATCCATTTACTAGCTGTAATGGCTGCCATATTACTGATCCGGCAGGCAATGCAGAATTTGCTGTGAGTAAGCCGGGCTTCTTTGGTGCTGACGGACGTGCAACCTTTGAGCTGGGTCCGCAGATTTTTAAAGTGCCACATCTGCGTAACCTGTACCAGAAGGTCGGTATGTTTGGTATGCCAAAAACACCCGGAGGCTTCATCAATCCTGAATCATCAGATCCCGATATCGACAATGCCTTTATGGGAGATCAGATACGTGGTTCAGGCTTTATCCATGATGGCAGTATCGACACCATAGAACGTTTTTTAAATATTATTGTTTTTCAGCATGCTGAGAGTGGCCCGTTCCCTAACCCCGGTGGTTTTGCACTGGGTGAAGAAGGTGATGAGCAGCGCCGTGAAGTAGAGCAGTTTATACTGGCATTCCCGAGTAACATGGCGCCGGTAGTAGGCCAACAGGTCACTGTTAGTCGTCATAATTCAAGGGCAGCAATGGCGCGACTGGACTTGTTAATGTCACGTGCTGATGTTGGTGAATGTGACCTGATTGCAAAGCAGTCATCGAAGCGTCGTGAAAAAGGTTATGTTTATCAGGACGGTCGCTTTACACCGGATAGTATTAAGCGGTCTGCGGTTAGTGCGCGCTCACTTGTAAGATCATCTGATCATCCTGTTACATTTACCTGTACGACACCTGGTTCAGGTATTCGTATGGGTATTGATCGTGATCAGGATGGCATACTTGACGGCGATGCATAAAAGACAGTTATCAAACTGACAATTCACCGGCTTGCTAAATAAAATGAAGCTTTGCCGGTTAAGCAATAAAAAAGGGGAGGATTATCCTCCCCCGAAGACTACACCCTGGATTGCCCTAACTTCCACAATCTATGTGATTGTGCTGACAGATAATTTGTCTTAATGGAATTGTAGTTTAGCGATATTTATGCAGGCTGAGGTTTGTACCGGCTGGTATTGAAAGCGAGCTAAAATTTTACATAAATAGCTGTAATGATGTGTTCTACTGAAATATAGAAAGCGCTGAGGCTGAATGGCTTTTTTTAATGAAGTGAAGACGGAACAGCTGATTCAGTCAAAAGATAATTGTTAAATTAACCCGCCAGCATAGTCAGGTACATTTATTAAATGTACCTGACTTACTTGAAACAAAGTCACTACTTAATGTTTTGATTCAGTTTTATAAAGGTCCGGCATTCTTTTCTTTTTCATATTGCTTCATTGCCAGCTCATTGTGCATGATGACTTGCTCCGCCAGCTTTGCAGCTGAATCATTTTCAGCATTCAGTAAAGCAGCTTCGGCTTCTTTTATCATGTCTTCAGCCTCACTCCAGGCATAACCAAGAGCATCGACCTGTGAAAATGTTTGCTTTGCCTTTTCAATCAGCGCAGCAGAATTATCATTATCCTTTGCCGCATTGTTTGCACAGGCAGACAAAAGGATGGCAGTTAAAAAAACAAGCAAAAGACCTTTTAAACTTTTCATCACGAACTCCTTTATTTTAACAGTATTTTGAAGGCGCTATTGAGCGCCTGATTTAGCATTTATGCTAATGAAATTTTATGATGGATAAACAAAGAAAATATTAATAACCATGGTGCTGTTTGCTGGCCTGTAAAGGCTGAATTCTTCTTGATATACCCCCCCCTGATGTAAGGGATAGCTTAAAGCAAATAGATATGATAAGTTGAGTTTAAAAACTATAACAAGAGGAAATAATGAGATGGGCCACAATTTAAACAATACCCATTTAACACGTATCGCAGCGGCTGTGTTTTTATCCGCTAGTGCTTTTCTTACATCGTGTGGTGGCGGAAGTAGTCCTGCTCCCGCTGTTTTTTCAGTGCAATATACGTGTGCTGCAGATGAAATTCCGGTCACTGATGGGAGTGTTAATAGTTGTCGTGCAATGGCGCAGCTTGATCTTGATCAGGATGGTGTAGCGGACGGTATCGATTTTAATGCTGATGGCTTTGCAGAAATTCTATTTAAAGCAACATCAACAGCAGGTGTAACTGGTCTGGATGTTAATGGTGACGGCATTTCAGATTACTATATGTATACTGATGGTAATGGCGGGTATGACTTAAACACCCGTGAAGATGGTAAGGGCAGCCGGGTATTTTTAACCACAACAATAGACGGTGTGCTTTTAGGTTTTGACAGCAACGGTGACGGCGTTGTTGACGATGACAGTTTAACATCCATGGCAAATGATGTGACGGCACCAACAGTTGTTACCGATCTTACTGGCGGAATATTTGGTGGCGAACAAGAAATTACAATTACCTGTCAGGATGATGTGGCGTGCCATTCTATCGCTTATACACTGGACGGTAGTGCGCCTGACTTTGCAGGAAACGGTACACAGATTTTAAGTGGGGTTGGTACTGTAACCATTGGTCCTGCAGAAGGTGCGTATACACTGCGCTATATCGTGCGTGACGCTAACGGTCTTACTTCCGCAATTGGTCAGAGTGAGTATTTTGTTAGTGCGTCATCCTGCCCGGTGGTACCAAGTTTTGATACGGTGGCTTATTTAGAAGTTAATCAGTCTCAAAACTTTAACCTGACGGCTGAAAATATTAGCTACCTATACGGAACAGTTAGCGATATAAGCTGGACACAATCTATTGTTGGTAGTGAGGACGATCTTACATCAGGAGCGGGTTCGCTATCCGGAGCCACGGTAAATCTGACGGCACCAGCGCAGGTCACCACATACAAGTTCAGTGTTGTAGCAAGGGCGGATAATGGATGTAGTTCGGCTCCACAAACCACGTTTGTGTATGTTATGAAAAATAGTAATAACGCAGTTTTTGTCGATGCTAACACCGGCTTTGATACTTATGCAGGCAGCAGAGCAGCACCGTTTGCAACACTTTCAA
>JAOULC010000007.1 GCA_029882215.1 Gammaproteobacteria bacterium
AAAAATATTAAAAGTTTTATCAGTTTTTTATTCATTTAATTTTGTCTTTATTTTCAGGTTTTTTTATCTGCATAGAAATAGAAAATCTCTTCCCTTTCAGGAAGAGATCTGCCACTTCTTGCGCGAGTGATATTTTAGTCTTTGCTCTCATTATCACTGTCACTCCAGTGACGGCGGTTTATCGCATAGTCAGTAATTTTTCCTTTGAAAGGCAGTGTTAACATGCCGCTTATCCATGAAACCTCTTTTGCTGATTTAAACTGGCGTATGCCTATCGTCATGCCTTTATGACCTGCACGCGGCTGCTCTCTGTAGGTACCGAATATGCGATCCCACCATGTTAAGCTGAAGCCAAAATTGCTGTTAGTTTCATCGTCTTCTATTGAATGGTGAACACGGTGCATATCCGGAGTGACAATAAACCAGCGCAATATTCTATCGATGGTTTTCGGTAAACCAATATTGCCGTGATTAAACATCGCCGTTGCATTCAGAATAACTTCAAAAATAATAACCGCAAACACCGGTGGACCTAACAACACGATGGTACAAAACTTAATGCCCATTGACAGCATGATTTCCAGCGTATGAAAACGTGCTCCGGTGGTGACATCATAATCCGGATCGGCATGATGCACCCGGTGCAAACGCCACAATACCGGGATGGCATGCACCATGACATGCTGAAGATATATCACAAAATCCATAATGACTATCGATAAAACAGCCACCAGCATTAAAGGCCACTCAATGATATTAAATAGCCCCCAGCCATTTTGCTGAGCGACGGTTGCCACACCAACAGCCGCCATCGGAAAGACTAAACGCACAATGAAGCTATTGAAAAACACCAGCCCCAGATTATTAATCCAGCGTACAGCTTTAGAAGCGGTTAAGGCCCGGCGTGGCGCAACAATCTCCCACAGACCAATCACTACCAGCATGCCAAAAAAGAAACCCATGCGAATCTCTTTTTCATAACTTATTACAAACTCATTCAGCGACATACGCTTCCTCAATGTATTCTTTACACTATGATCGACAGCCTTTCCTTGCCCGTGTTCCATTGCACTATATAATTTAGGCTTAATAAAACATACTATTCAAGCATTTACTTGAATAGTAGAATAAGGGAAAATACAAATATGTCAAGCTCAAACTTCAAACAGGATTTGTTTACTCAGTTTGCCCGTGTCGGCAAAGCGCTGAGCAACGGCAACCGGCTTGAGTTATTAGAGTTTATCGCTCAGGGTGAGAGAAGTGTTGATGAGTTAGCCAAAGTATCCGGTCTGACAGTCGCCAACACCTCTCAGCATTTGCAACATCTGCGTCAGGCAGGTCTGGTCAGCAACCGTAAAGAAGGCCTTAAAGTTTATTATCAGCTCAGTGGTGACGATGTTATCCAGTTGCTTGGTGGCTTAAGGATTGTTGCCGAACGCAATATTGCTGAAGTCGATAAACTGGTTAATACCTTTCTCACGGTTAAAGATCAGCTTGAACCCATTCCCCGTGAGGAATTACTCGCCCGTGTTAAACACGGCCTGGTGACCGTACTCGATGTAAGACCCGCCGAAGAGTACGCAGCCGGTCATGTGCCCGGCGCTATTAATGTGCCGCTTAATCGGCTACAAACCCATCTGGCAGCCTTCGATGGCAGCGAGGAAGTGGTAGCGTATTGTCGCGGGCCACATTGTATTCTGGCTTTTGACGCTGTTGCTCAATGCCGGAAAAGAGGCATAAAAGCGCAACGACTGGAAGATGGATTTCCTGAATGGAAACTGGCCGGCTTACCGGTAGAAAAGTTGCCTTAGAACACAGCATTTAATCCGCCGCTTATATCACTGACTTTATTAAGCGAATTTTTTCATTCTGCAATATCACGATATGCTTCACTCGGGTGATGAAAGATAATGCGTTATCGTCAGATTAAATTTTTTAAAGTCCAGTGGCTTGATTAAATATTCATTAAAACCCGCCGCCAGACCGCGCTCAATATCCTTTGGCATTGCATCTGCCGACAAGGCCAGAAAAGGGGTATCTTTAAAGCGGCTGTCCTTCTTCAGCTCGGCCAGCACTTCGTAACCATTCATTCCCGGCATATTAATATCCAGCAAAATAAGTTCCGGCACGTGCTCGTCAGCCAGCTCCAGTCCCAATACCGGGGTATGCGCGGTGAGTAAATGGATATGCTTTTTTGACGCTAAAACCTTGCTAACCAGCTTTAAGTTCACCGGATTATCATCGATATATAACACCGTGCTCTGCCTTTGTACGACAACTTTTTGCTCAGCAGCATCCTGTTTTCGCTCGGCTTTTGCTATTGCAACCGAAACAGATTCCAGAGGTAATTCAATCCAGAATGTACTGCCTATACCCGCTTCACTGTTAACACCGATGACACCACCCATTAATTCTATAATGCGACGAGTGATCGTCAGACCGATACCCGTTCCTTCGACTCCGCTTTTATCCGCCTCTAAGCGGTTAAAAGGCTCAAATAAATCTTTTATTTTATCCTCTGCGATGCCATACCCGGTATCCGTTATCTTAATTCGTATCTGATTATTCTCTGCCGTCTCAACATCAACCAGCACACTGCCATTCTCTTTGTTATATTTTATGGCATTTGACAGTAGGTTTATTAACGATTGTTTTAAGCGAGTTCGGTCAGCCCGAATCACTTCGCCTTTGAACTCACTGTGCTCAATAGTAATATTTCTGTTAACGGCCAGTGGCAGCATTAATTCAAAACATTCAGCAATAATACCCTTCAGTTCGACCGGCTCGAGCGACAGGTCGATATTGCCTGACTCTATCTTTGCAAGGTCCAGCACTTCATTAATTAGCGCCAGTAAATGCTCGCCACCTTTCATGATGTCACTGACACTTTCCAGCTGATGCTCATTCAGATCTTGATCCATTTCTAACAACTGAGCAAAACCGAGTATGGCATTCATCGGAGTCCGCAACTCATGACTCATACTTGACAGAAACTCAGATTTTGCGCGGTTAGCACGGTCTGCCTCTTCCCTTGCACTAACCAAAACCTGTTCAGATTCTTTCCGCTCACTGATATCGGTATGGATGCCAATCATCCGTTCAGGCAGTCCTGCCTGAGTTCTTGCAACCAACTTGCCGCGGCACATAATCCATTTATAACTGCCATCTTTACACCGCATGCGATATTCAGCAATATAGTCCGGAATTTCCCCGCTTAAATATCGCTGTATTATTGCCTGTGTCGGTGCCAGATCATCCACAAACACCCTGCTTTCCCAGCTTGAAGGCAAGGGTTTCAATTCATGCTCGTTATAGCCTAACATCTGCTCGTACAGCCGGGAGAAGCTCATGCTGCCTTTTATAATATTCCAGTCCCAGATGCCATCGCCGGCACCTTCTATGGCCAGACTCATGCGCTGTTCTTTTTCTCTGAGTTCACTTTCAGCTTGTTTCACATGCGTTATATCGGTACGGATGGCGATATACTGAAAAGGTTTTCCTGTGCTATCAAGAAACGATGTGATTGTCGATTGCACCCAGTACAAGCTGCCATCTTTACGACGGTTGCAAATTTCACCTGACCAGGTTTTTCCCTGTGAAATTATCGTCCACAAATTCGCATAAAATGACGCCTTGTGCTGAGAAGATTTGATCAGCCTGTGATTTTTCCCCACCACCTCTTCGTAAGTGTACCCGCTAATTTCACAAAACTTTTCATTGGCAAAAATAATTGTACCAGCGGCATCTGTGATACTTACTATCGCGTGCTGGTCAAGTGCAAACTGGCGGTCTTTAAGACTGCTATTAACAAACTCCAGTTCTTTGGTTCTCTTTTTAACCTGAGCTTCCAGGCCGTCTTTAGCACAGTGTAATTCATTGATTATTTCACCGAGATTGGCTGACATTATTTGCAGGCTGCTACTCAGACTTTCTACTTCCTGTATAGGACTAACAGGAAAAACGATTTCTGTACCGCTAGAAATATCAGCCGCCAAACCTCGCCCTGTCGCGGCAAGTTTATTTATAGGCCTCGCAAACCAGTAGGCTATAGCCTGTACAACAATAATACTGAGCAGTATGAATATCGTTACCAGCCTGAATAAATCCAGATTCAGTGCTTCTATCGAATCCACCATTGAGGATGCGCTATATTCAATCAGTATTTTCGATGCATAAGCATGCTCCTCCAGCGGAAATGTTAAAACATAAGTCCCCTGTTTCCAGCGCATCATTGCAGGCATTTCACCCGATGGCAGCCAGATCGCAAAATTATCCGCACGCAACCTCACTTCACCAGACTTTTTTAAACTCACGATTAAACCACGACTTGCCAGCACCTGTTCATCTTTACCGACGATTGCCACACCCATGCCGTCACTAAAATACTCGAGGTTAATGATTCTTTGCAGTGCAGTGTGAGTTCCGTCATTAATACTTTGTTCAATATCAAAGGCTTTATCAGCTAAGCGCTGGGCCAGTATCGCTTCTTTATCAGACTGCATTGAATCACTGTAAAACACCGACGGAACAATACTTATCAGCAATATTGTCGTTAGCATTGGAATAAACAAAATGTTCTGAGTAGTAGGTTTAGCCTGCTTATGAGGTAAAAATGCAAGCGGAAAGATACTGATTAATAGCAATATGATACTGGCTATTAGTGCATTAAAAACACCGTTCAAGAACTGCTTAAAGAAGATAAGCTGAGATGCCGTCCACGATAACCCGATCACATTATGATAGATCAGCAACACCACGACTGGCCCTAAAGTACACCAGAACAAAAGGTCGGACAAAACCAGATTACGCATGCCTTTGCGATAAAGCAGACTGACACTTACCACCTCAAGCGTAAACACCAGCATGGCATAGGGGTGATTAAAAAGAATGATGGTATAGGCACTGCCTATTAATACGACGATAACGGCGGAGACAGAACCGTATAGCGCGACTGCCAGAATCGCTGCAATCGCGCCAAAAACAAAAGAAGCACCAAAAAAGATCGTAATGCTAAAGTAATAGCCCGCCAGAGCGAGTGCACTGAGTACAAACGTACCAATAAGCCACTGACTAGAGCCGACAGCAGAGCCTGATGAATGCTTCATTAATAGAACACTATTTTATAAACCCGGATATTCGATTAAGTATAGCCGGCTAAATAGCATCTATGTTATAGATATGAAAAATCACCTGCCCCAGCGGGCTTTGTCGCTGATTCGTTCCATCTGAGTTTCAATCCAGTCTTTAACTTCCTCATTAATCTCTTCCGGTTTACGCTCAAAACCCTGGATCGGTTTGCCGATCACCACCGTGACGGTTCCTGGCCATTTGATAAAGCTGTGTTTTGGCCAGAACTCACCGGCATTATGCGCAACAGGCACTACCGGAAAACGTGCCTGTGAAGCCAGTATTGAGCCACCCAGTTTATACCTGACCGCTTTACCCGGCTTTACCCGCGTGCCTTCAGGAAAAATCATCACCGACCAGTTGTCTTCCAGCTTTTTAATGCCCTGAGTCACCAGCTGATCTACTGCCCGCCGTCCGGCCGTGCGGTCAATCGCGATTGGCCTGAGCATTTTCAGGCCCCAGCCGAAAAACGGGATTTTAAATAGTTCGCGCTTTAGTACCCAGACGTGTGGCGGCAGTATCTGCTGAAACGCCATTGTTTCCCAGGTGGACTGGTGTTTGGCAAGAAAAATCGCGCCGCCTTCCGGCAGATTTTCTTTGCCTTCGACTTCAAACCTGACGCCACAGGTGACGTTTAACCACCAGATATTAAACCGGCTCCACAAAATAATAAAACGATAACGGCTTAATACCGGTAATGGAAAGGTTAACAGTGAGACCGGCGCAAAGATAATTGTCGAGACTAAAAAAACCAGCCAGAAGATTGCCGAACGAAAATACAGAAACAGTTTATACATTATTAAATAACCAGTAATTCATTTGCTATTGCGAGTAAATCATCAAATACCTGAACATCATGCAGCTGTTCATCGGTACACACTTGCAGTGTCCTTACTCCTTTTCCTGTTCTTACTAAAACCGGGGTCGCACCTGCTGCTCTTGCCGCTTCAACATCGCGATAGGTATCACCGACAAAATAAACACCTTGCAGGCTTTCATAGTTAAACCGTTTTGCTATTTCAAGCAGCATGCCGGGTTTTGGCTTACGGCATGAACAATGCTTTGACGGCAGGTGCGGACAATAAAAAACAGCATCAACACGGCCACCGATAGCATCCAGCATACTCGACATTTTTTTATGCATGTCATGCAACGTCTCTACATCATACAATCCCCGTGCGATACCTGACTGATTGGTAGCAACAGCAACACTATAACCGGCATGATTAAATTGCGCGATGGCTTCAAGGCTTCCCTCAATGGGCAGCCACTCCTCTGTATTTTTAATATACTCATCGGAGTCTTCGTTAATCACGCCGTCACGATCAAGAATTATTAAACCCATCTTTTTGCAACCATCTTTTTTTTATTATCTGTAAAAAAACTCACTGCAATCTGGACAAATCTGCAGCCTGCAAAAATAAATCACTGATCTGTTTTAGCAATGCAATGCGGTTGTTTTTTAAGGCTGCATCATCAGCCATCACCATGACATCATCAAAAAACTGATCCACAGGATTTTTCAGTGCCGATAGTTTTGTCAGCGCCGACTGGTAATCACCGCTGGCAAACCAGGCATTCACCTCAGCCGTTAAGTCACTGACCTGACTATACAGTTCTTTCTCAGCTTTTTCCTGTAACAAAGACTCGTTAACTTGCGTTAAGATCTCACCTTCAACTTTCTTCAGGATGTTACTAATGCGTTTATTAGCCGCTGCCAGACTTTCAGCTTCGGGCAACGCCTTGAAAACATTTACCGCTTCAATACGGCGGCTGAAATCAACCGGCCTTGTCGGCTGACAAACTAATACCGCATCAAAAATATCAGCGGAAATATCTTTATCCGCAAAGAATGCACGCAAACGTTCCAGCATGAATTTAATCACATCACTGATGGCTGCATTCGCATCTGCTTTTTCGTTTAACGCCTGCGCGGCAATTTCCAGCAGCTGCTGCAGATCAAGATCCAGATTTTTCTCAATCATAATTCGCAAAACACCCAGTGTGGCACGGCGCAATGCAAACGGGTCTTTTTCACCCGTTGGCTTCTGACCAATGGCAAAGATACCGAGTATGGTATCGAGCTTGTCACTGACGGATACAATCTGCCCGGTAACACTTGATGGCAGCTCGTCACCGGCAAAGCGCGGCATGTATTGTTCATCTAATGCTGCCGCCACGTCCTCATGTTCACCATCCAGTGCGGCATAGTAACGTCCCATGATGCCCTGCAGATCGGTGAACTCGAATACCATTTCTGTCATCAGATCACACTTGGATAACAGTGCAGCGCGTTCAGCATTTTCAACATCGGCACCGAGTTTTTCGGCAATGGCTTTTGCAACCACCGCAACACGTTTTGATTTTTCAGCCAGCGTACCCAGCTTTTTCTGGAACACGACGCTTTCTAAGCTGGCAATACGGTCTTCCAGTTTTATCTTACGGTCTTGTGTCCAGAAGAAAACCGCATCTGATAAGCGCGGAGATATAACACGTTCATTACCGGCTTTTACCTGGCTCATGTCTTTGCTATCGATATTGCTGATGGTAATAAAATGTGGCAACAACTCTTCTTTATTATCAATCACCGGGAAGTATTTCTGGTGATCCTGCATTGAACTGATCAGCGCTTCTGCCGGTACTTCTAAAAACTGCGGATCGAAATCTCCAGCCACCGCAACCGGCCATTCAACCAGCGAAGTCACTTCCGTTAATAAATCATCATCAATTAATGCAAATCCGCCCAGTGCATCAGCCGCAGCAATGGCCTGCTTTTTAATAATCGCCTGACGCTCTGCCGGATCGACAATCACGTAACCGGTATTTTTTAATGCACCGACGTATTCATCCGCGTGCTTTATTTCAATCGCTTGCGGGTGATGGAAACGGTGACCATAGGTTTTATTAGCGGCCTGCTGACCCAGTACATTGACGTCCACAACCTGTTCTCCATGCAAGACGATTAGCCAGTGCACCGGGCGGACGAATTCAACATCGCTGCCCCCCCAGCGCATGCGCTTAGGAATCGGCAGACTTGCCAGGCTCTGGTTAATGATCTCGCCAATCAGCGCAGCGGTCGACTGGCCTTTTTCCAGCTTACGAAATACCAGCCAGGCGCCTTTATCTGTTTCTATGGTTTCCAGCTCATCCACCTTTACCCCGCAGCCTCTGGCAAAACCTTCGGCCGCTTTACTTGGGCAGCCGGCCTCATCAAACGCGGCCTGTACAGCAGGGCCGCGCTTTTCAACATCCTGATCAGGCTGTGAAGCAGCCAGCGATTTTACAATGATCGCCAGACGGCGTGGCGCGGAATAAACCTGTATTTTTTCAAACGGAATATTGGCCTGCTTCAGGCCCTCCTCAACGCCTTTTCCAAACGCATTCGATAAACGAGTCAGTGCTTTTGGTGGTAATTCTTCAGTACCCAGTTCAATTAACAAATCGGCTGTGTTCATTATTTTGCCTCCTTGTTAGTGGCCTGACTGGCTGGCTGACCGATAGGGAAACCCAGCTTCTCACGCGCCGCATAATATGACTCTGCAACGGCACGCGATAAGGTACGAATCCTTAAGATATAACGCTGACGTTCTGTCACCGAAATCGCATGACGCGCATCCAGCAAGTTAAATGTGTGCGAGGCTTTTAGCACCTGCTCGTAAGCAGGCAAAGCCAGACCGGCTTCGATTAATTTTTGACTTTCTTTCTCACAGCTATCAAACCAGCCAAATAAAGCGCTGGTATCAGCCTGTTCAAAATTGTATGCCGACATTTCTACTTCGTTTTGATGGAACACATCACCATAGGTCACATCACCCTGCGGGCCACGTGTCCAGATCAGGTCATAGACACTGTCCACTTCCTGCAAATACATAGCCAGACGTTCAAGGCCGTAAGTGATTTCACCGGTAACAGGCCTACACTCAAGCCCACCGACTTGCTGGAAATACGTAAACTGTGTCACTTCCATGCCGTTAAGCCATACTTCCCAGCCTAAGCCCCAGGCACCTAAGGTGGGTGACTCCCAGTTATCTTCAACAAAGCGAATATCATGCACCAGCGGATCGAAACCCAGCATCTTCAATGAATCAAGATAGAGTTGTTGAATATTATCCGGCGAGGGTTTGAGCATGACCTGAAACTGATAATAATGCTGCAAACGATTAGGGTTTTCACCGTAACGCCCGTCAGTTGGACGACGCGATGGCTGCACATAAGCAGCACGCCAGGGCTCAGGACCAATTGCCCGAAGAAAGGTACCCGGATGGAAGGTGCCGGCACCGACCTCCATGTCCAGTGGTTGTAACACAGCGCAACCTTGTTGCGCCCAGTAATTCTGCAGAGCAAGAATCAGCCCCTGAAACGTCGATACATCGTAAGCCATAGTGTTATTGGTCAATTCCACAAAAAATCCGCGCAATTATAAACTTTTGGACTCTCCGATGCAGCTTAATACCGGTTAAATGCACTTATTTAAGCCAATTACATTGATTTTTCTGCTCATCCGCCGCTATTAAACATAACCCAGACAACTCAATACAAACTCCATGAATCATCACGACCACTACAAACTGGCACTTTATCACTGGAATCAGCTGATTCAGGAGGCTTGTGATTTTGCTAACATTGAATTACCGGCTGAATGTCAGAGCTACTTATTGTTAACTCTGATTCGTTATATGCAAAATGAAGCGCTGGCCGAACAGGCGTTTGAAATGAGCTGGCAACATGAAAGTCAGAGCGTTACGCGCAAGCCGTTTCAACTGTTAAAAACTCGAGCCGATCACTGCCTGATTTTAGCCGGTTTATTTCCTGCCCGTCTTGAGCGGCAGGAAATACGCATTGGTCATTATATAAAAATGGGCCGCGAGTGTTTTTCCCGGCTGGCAACTCAGGTCGCTGCTGATGACAGCGCGCTTTATAACAAACTGTCCGACTTATTTGTCGACATGGTGGATATCTTAGTGACGATTCGTGCCTTTAATGGCTCACCCGCCATGCCGTTAATTCAGGCGCTGGAACTATGGTCAGACACCGGCAGTAAAACGGCATATCAGGCCCTGACTTTAAACCGCCGCAGCATACCGCTAAACGAGGTCTTTATCAGTCAGGCTTACAAGCATTAAAGCACGGCATTTATTTTTTTATTTTTAATAAAGTTTAAGGCTTCCCGCAATGCGCCGACGCGCTTAACAAAAATAAAATTTGAATGCACTCGATCAAGAATTTTTTGTCTTTTCAGGGTTTTAGTCACACCAGAGCGCACCCCCACCAACATCACTTCACGATCTGCGGCAATAGCGTCTTTGATAATATTATCAAGTGCATCGGCGGCGGATGAGTCAATCACCGGTACCGCCGTCATATCGACAATCAGCACGTCATAGTCTTCAAACCCGGCGACTCGCTTCATCATGCCCCTGGCCGCACCAAAACCCACCGCACCGCCAATTTGTAATAGCACCGTGCGTTGCCTGGCCTGCTCAAACAGGGCCGCTTCTTCAGCACTCAGGTAAAATTCTTCAGCCGCTTTTGAATCGATCACCATACTGGCAAGCTGTAAATCTGTGGTGCGCTGCAAGAAAATCAGGCTGGCCATCACCATACCCGTCGCCACTGCCATGATGAGATCAACAAACACCGTCATCAATAGTACGGTAAACATTAAGACCACGCTTTTTTTAGGCACATGACGCAGTTTTGCGAGGTATCTCCAGTCGATAATATCGGTACCCACTTTAATCAAAATACCGGCTAAAACCGCTTCAGGTATTGCAGCTGCCAGACCACCGGCACCCAGCACCATGGCTAACAAAATCAGCGCATGCAAGGCACCAGAGATCGGCGTTGTTCCGCCAGCCTGCACATTCACCACCGTGCGCATGGTGGCACCGGCACCCGGTAAACCGGCAAATAGTCCGGAGATAGCATTACCAATACCCTGACCGATCAGTTCGCGATCAGACTTGTGATGAGTTTTGGTCACATTATCGGCCACCAGAGACGTCAGCAGCGAATCTATCGAACCTAAGGCCGCTAATATCAAGGCCGATGACAGCATGCCCGGTAGCAATGCCCAACTAACTACCGGCGCTATGGGTTGCGGCAGGCCGGATGGAATATCACCCAGCACCGGGATACCGCTTCCGGCAGGTATCAACAGCATATAGCCCGCGCTACAAACAATCAGCGCCAGTAATGGCGATGGTAGCAAACGATTTAGCTGTGGCAGAAACCTCGGCACAGCATAGACAATCGCCAGCGTGATAATACCTAAGGTCAATGCACCATGATGTGGCGCGGAAAACACATCACCCATGGAGTCTATTGCTTCCAGCGTTTTCGGTATTAATGTATGACCGAATAACGGTGCAATTTCGATCAGAATGATAATCACGCCGATACCGCTCATGAAACCCGAGACCACAGAATGCGGAACCAGCTCGATAAAACGCCCGGCTTTTACTAAGCCCAGAGCAATCTGTATCAGCCCTCCCATAATGACAATAGTAAACGCCAGGGCAGCACCCGTTTCAGGATTATCAGGAAACATCGAGGTGTATTCGGTGAATATCAGTGCCATCACCACGGTCATCGGGCCGGTTGGACCGGACACTTGCGCGGGCGTTCCGCCAAAAAGAGCAGCAAAAAAGCCCACAAAAATAGCGCCATAAATACCGGCAATAGGACCGGCACCCGAAGCCACACCCATCGCCAGCGCCAGTGGCAAAGCAATCACCGCAGCCGTTATGCCGCCATAAATATCACCACGAATGTTTTTGAAGTGAAGACCATTTATTAATTGCATGCTTAAACCCTGGAAATGTGCGGCTATAAAACCACATGAGATGAAATCAAACTGCGCGCATTTTACACCAAGCCTATTTCCCAGACCACTTGATATTAAGGCCAAGACCTGATCTATCTTTTTTTAAAATCAATCAGTTAACTCAGCTTTACACCGGACGACTGACACAGGCATGGTATTTGATGACTGCTTATTTCAGCCTGTTTATGGCAAAAAACAATAAAGCAGAGCTTGCTGTTAATGTGACAAGTCAAACACTTACTCTTTATTGTTTTATATAGCTTATAACACCGCTGCTTACATTATTCAGGTATTCAATATACTGCTTATTCATAGCCCACAAGCAGTCATTTAGTGTTTGCATATAAAGCCTGCTCTCTATTGGATAAACGTCCAGATGTGTTTGTGAATCGCATGTCGCTGAGCGATACGCTTTCCATTTATTAAACGCCTGCTCAAAATATTCAACAGAACGCTCATCATGCTCGCTGTCTCCTGTCATCACGGTACTCATCATCAAACGCTTAACAGCATGAAATGTCTTATCCAATTCTAACAGGGATTGCTCAGCCCTTATTCTGCTCAGCTCACGCTGCGCCCCATACGGCTCTGCCTGCACTGTTATGAGGCACATAGCATTCATTATTAAAAAAATATTGACTAAATATTTCATCATTACCAAAGCTTTATCCTCGATGAGGATTAAACGTGTGTTTTTCTGCCTCCGCAGAAAAGCAGCTAAAAAAATAGCACTCTATTTTTGCTAACAACCGACTTTATTTTAACGCTACTGCATATCAAGCTCTATGCCGGACACAATATTTACTCTCTGTTACTTTGCGTGTGCATAGCTCATCACATAACGGCTATACTCGCACTATACTCTTCGTATCGGCACGTTACTTTCTTATTACAAATATCCCTTGCTCTAGTGAATCACTTCGCTTTAGAGTATAACCATATACTTATTTATTTGGATCATAGCTATGACACAAGATTCACTACATCACATTATCGTCGTAGGCGGTGGCGCTGGCGGACTTGAGCTTGCTACTCGTCTGGGCAAAACCCTGGGTAAAAAGAAAAAAGCTCAAATCACATTGATTGATGCTAATCGTACGCATATCTGGAAGCCGCTATTACATGAAGTAGCCGCCGGCACTTTCGATGCTTATGAAAACCAGATTGAGTATATGGCTCAGGCCAAACAAAACCATTTTCATTTCCGGCTTGGAAAAATGAACGGCCTGAACCGAGAAACACGCACGGTAATTGTTGCTTCCACCCATAACAGCAAGGGCGAAGAGATCATCCCTGAACGCCAGTTTACCTATGACACACTGATCATTGCAGTCGGTAGTGTCAGTAATGATTTTGCTATCGAAGGCGTTAAAGAACACTGCATGTTTCTTGATACAAATCAGGAAGCCGAATCCTTCCAGAATAAATTACTTGAAGCGTATATCCGTGCCAACAGCCAGAACGCGCCACTGAAACCCGGCCAGCTGGATGTTGTTATTGCCGGTGCCGGTGCCACTGGCATCGAGTTATCCGCACAGCTGCATAAGGTGTCACGACTGTTTACCACTTACGGGCTTGATCAAATTAATCCCAGTGACATCAATATCAGCATTGTTGAGGCTGCTGACAGAATTTTACCCGGCTTACCGCCCAAACTGTCACAGGCCACAGAAGATCAGCTCAGCAAGCTAAATATCAGCGTACTGAAAAACGAACGGGTTATTAAGGTCACAAAAACAGAGTTATTCACTGACACAGGGCGTATTATTCCCGCCTGCATTAAAGTATGGGCTGCCGGCATCAAAGCACCCAGCTTTTTGAAAAATATCGACGGGCTTGAGACCAATCACATTAATCAGCTGGTCGTTAAACAGAACCTGCAAACCACCGTTGATGAAAATATTTTCTCTATGGGTGACTGCGCTGCCTGCCCCTGGCCTGAGATGGATAAGAATGTCCCCCCCCGCGCACAGTCGGCTCATCAGCAAGCAGCACTACTGGTCAAAACAATGAAGCGAAGACTGGCCGGCAAAACACTACCTGATTTCAAATATTATGATTACGGTTCGCTGGTTTCACTGGGTAAATACAGCACAGTCGGCAATTTAATGGGCAACCTGACAGGCAGCGTAATGGTGGAAGGTTTTATGGCTCGAATGGTGTATTTGTCGCTATACAAACTGCACCAGTTTGCTCTGTTTGGTTTTTACCGGACCATGTTTTTAAGCATTGCGCATTTATTTCGCGCCTCGGTTCACCCCGAAATCAAACTGCATTAACCAACTATTTCCGCACTAAAAAAAAGGCCGTTAATCGCTTTGCAGCTTAACGGCCTTTTTATTGTTACTATTCAGTTGCTCGGGGGCAGGCTGACAGTGATACATCACGGGCAGCGTGATTATTAACAGCTATTGCTAAGTCATCAGAACATGCTGCTATTAATCCACATATGCACCCAGATACTGGCAACATAACCCAGTGCAATCACCGGTGCCCACTTCAGGTGTCCGAAGAACGTGTACTTACCACGAGCCTGGCCCATTAATGCCACACCGGCAGCCGAGCCAATGGATAATAAACTACCACCGACACCGGCGGTTAAAGTCACCAACAACCACTGGCCCTGTGACATGTCAGGATTCATCGTTAAAACGGCAAACATCACCGGAATATTATCTACAATGGCTGACAACACGCCCACTGCAATATTCGCCGAAGTTGCACCCCACTGGTTATACATAATCTCTGATGCCAGTGATAAATAGCCGAGGAATCCCAGCCCACCCACACACAAAACCACGCCATAGAAGAACAATAAGGTATCCCACTCAGCGCGTGCAATCTTGCTAAAAACATCAAACGGCACGATATCACCCATACGTGCACCGGCGTCCTGATGCTGCGTTTTTTTGATGTAATAGCCAAACAACTGCAGATACGACAGGCCGGTTAACATACCGATAACCGGTGGCAGATGAATAAAGTTATGGAAACTGACGGCGGTAACAATCGTTAACAGAAAAAACATAATGATGCGTTTGGCTCCACGCTTCATATGAATCATTTCACCACTGGCGGTAGGCTGCTCGTTGGGAATAGCAAAATGCATAATTACCGACGGCACCAGAAAGTTAACAGCTGCAGGTACAAACAAGGCAAAGAACCCCCAGAAATCAACAATGCCTTTTTGCCAGACCATCAGCGTGGTGATGTCACCAAACGGGCTGAAGGCACCACCGGCATTGGCAGCGATAACAATATTAATACACGATAAGCTGACAAATTTAGTATTGCTACCACCAACAGCCATAACCACAGCACACATTAACAATGCCGTGGTTAAATTATCGGCTACCGGCGAGATAAAGAATGCCAGTATACCGGTTAACCAGAACAACTGACGAAAGCCAAAACCCTTACGAATCAGCCATGAACGCAGTGCATCAAAAACCAGTCGTTCTTCCATCGCGTTGATATAGGTCATTGCCACCAGTAAGAACAACATTAGCTCGGAGTATTCTAAAAGATTGTGTCGTACGGCCTGCTCCGCTGTATGCGACATACCGTTATTAGCGTAGATAACACCAATCATAGCCCAGATAATACCGGCTGCTAAAATAACCGGCTTTGACTTACGCAGATGGGTAAACTCTTCTGCCATGACAAACAAATAAGCAATCACGAAAATCAGTATTGATGCATAACCCACTGCACTAGTGGTGAGATCAAGAGTTTGCGCAGCCGTTGTGGATGCGCTTGCAAGCATCGGCATGAACAGCAAACCGAGAATTGACAAAAGTTTCAAAACACTTCCCCTAAGATTTAATTTTGAGAGTCCGCGCCTTGCCGTCCCTGGCAGTGCGGATTTGGGATGCTTTTACAAATTCAAAATAATAGTAAGATTTATTATTTTTATAATTTTACGTCGAAAACTAAATTCATCATTACCATTAATACAATCAGGAACAGTACCGTCATGATACCGCCGGCTTTCATGAAGTCTGGAACCCGATAACCGCCCGGCCCCATGATCAGCGCATTCACCTGATGAGTTGGAATTAAGAAAGAGTTAGATGTAGCCAGTGCAACGGTCAAAGCAAACACCGCAGGGTTCGCACCGGCACCAATTGCAATGTTTACCGCCAGTGGCACCAGTAATACGGTTGCACCGACATTTGACATAACCAGCGTAAAGAACGTTGCCAGCACGGCAACTGCTAACTGAATCACCCAGATAGGTGCCCCGTCCATCAGTACTAGTGTCTGATCGGCAATCCACTTAGCGGTACCGGTTGACTCAACGGCAAAACCCAATGGTATTAAGCTGGCCAGTAAGAATACCGTTTTCCAGCTTACCGCTTCATAGGCTTCATCAATACTTAAAACACCCGATAAAATCATGCCGATCGCACCTGTTAATAATGCCACCGATAAACGCAAATCAGTAAACAGCACCATAAACAGGGCAACCGCAAAGAAGAACAACGCAAAACCCAGTTTATGCGGGCGGCTTTCTTCATGCGGGTATTCAGTGGTCACCACAACAAAGTTTTTAGTGTCTTTTTCTAAACGCGACAATGCATCCCAGCTTGTGTGGCAAACTAAGGTATCACCTGCCAGAAAAGGCAGATCACGCACGCCGGCGCCTTCACGGATTGTTTCGCCGCCACGGTGAATAGCCATAACAGCCAGACCATAGGTTTTACGCATCCAGACATCAACTGCTGATTTTCCAATCAGGCTCGAGCCCGGTGCAATCACCACTTCAGCCATACCGCTCTTAGACGGGTCGAGTAGTTCCTTGAAGACAACCAGTTCGCTCGAAACATCTGCGCCAATCGCATCGGCCAGTGCTGTTACCTGTACAGAATCAGCTACCACGCCCAGCGTCTGACCTACTTCTAATTCAGTATCACGGTTCGGTAAAATTGGCGCAGGACTTCCTGCACATATTGCGACGATACGAACTTTATAAGCCCGCTCCAGTGTCATCAGATTTCGGCCCAGTAACGGGCTGCCTTCCGTGACTTTAATTTCATACATATCGTAGTGAACGCCATATGTTTCTTTATAGTAATCCAGCGTATCAGTACCTTCCGAGCCATCTGATTTAACCACTGGCAAAACAAAGCGACCGGCAATCACGAAGTAGGTAATACCAACCGTTACCATCACAATACCAATCGGGGTAACTGAAAATAACGACCAGGTACCCATTTGCTGATCAGCCGGCAGCGCGGTATTTGATGTCAGAATCAGGTCATTCAAAAGAATTAGCGGACTAGAACCCACCATGGTCATGGTACCGCCCAAGATCGCAGTAAACCCCATCGGCATTAATAAACGAGACATCGGCAAACCGGAGCGTGCAGAGATACGTGAGACAACCGGCAGGAACAACGCCGCGGCACCAACGTTTTGCATGAATGATGAAATAAAACCAACCGTTGCTGAAATAATTGGAATGATACGCGCTTCTGTCGTACCACCTATTTGCAAGATAAACGCAGCCACTTTTGTCATCAGGCCGGTTTTATCCAGCCCCGCGCCTATGATCATAACCGCGACAATCGACATAACCGCGTTACTGGCAAAACCATTAAATAGTATTGAGGTGTCAACCAGACCTTTGTCAAGGCCCATATAAGGTGCCAGCAATGTTGTTAAACCCAGCAACACCATGACAGTAATGGCTGCAACATCAACATCAACCACCTCAAAAGCAAACAGGTAAATAGTCAGCAATAAAATCGCTGTTACCCAGGCAATCTGAATACTGGGAACAACCGTCGACAGATAAACAGCTAACACAGAGAAAATGGCAGCGGCAACCAGCTGCTTTATGTTCTCTTTAGAATCAAAAAAATTTGCCACTATGGCCTCCAAATACTAAAAGTGTGCTCAGACTGGCCGTTAGAAACACTCTTTCAGATGGCTCATAGACGGAAAAGCTGAGGAAAAAACAGACTCAATATATACTAAACCCGGTGCAATTTGAAGCGACTATACCAAACAGGATATACCCGCTGTGCACTCAGACAGGACTTTTTATAAAATAATTTTGTCTCAGTAAGCCCGTCTTTTTATTTTAACGACGGATACTTCACACGCTGCATTTTATTGCGGTTGCATTAACGGCAAGGTGAAATGAAAAATAACACCTGTCTGATCTTTGGCATTTTCTGCCCAGATATTGCCATGATGCGCTAAGATAATTTTTTTACTAACAGACAACCCCAGTCCGGCACCACCGGCGCCATCTTTGGTTTCGCTGCTCTGAACAAAGCTGTCGAAAATATTTGATACTTCATCATCGGGTATTAGCGGACCCTTGTTTTGAATCTGAAAGTGTATACTCAGCTCATTTATTACATCTTTTTTTATTATGATTTCAACCTTTGAGCTTGCCTCAGAAAATTTAGCTGCATTAGCTAACAAGCTCATTATCACTGTATAAATCCCTTTTAAATCAAATTCAGCAAGCGCTTCAACATCACTCTGCACTGAAACAACAAGCTGCTTTTCTTGCAACAACACCGTACTCTCATCACAACAACTATCAGTCAGTGTTTTTAAGTTATGCATTTCATAAAAAACTTCATAGCCGCCGGTCTCCAGCTTTGAAAGATCCAGCAGCTTATCAATTAAAACCATCAGCCTAATTCCTGACTTTCGTATCATGCTGAAATATTCGCTCTCACTCACAGAACAAGCCACCTTGTTCTCGCCAAGTTCTGAATAGCCAAGAATGGCGTGCATTGGTGTTCGTAGCTCATGTGATATGTTAGCAATGAATTCACTTTTAGCTTTATTAGCAAACTCGGCCTTTTGCTTCGCTGAAAGCGCATCATCACGTGCGACTTTTAAGGCTTCAAAAGACTTGACGAGGTGCGAAGACATTGCATCAAAGCTTCGCGCCAGCTCACCGATCTCGTCCTGGCGATTAAATATATGAGGAGAAAACCTAACACCTTGCTCCAGTGTAAAATCCGCTGCTGCACGGGTGAGTTGTCTTATCGGCCTGATGATCTTATCCGCGATAATATAAACCCCAGCCATCAGCAGTAAACTGGCCATCAGCATAATAGCCATTAAGCGATATAATTTTTCTTCATCATGATCGTGGCTAAAATCCATGTAATAAGCAACATGAGCATTAGCCAGATGTGTGTTTCCTGAGACAGCTGAAGAAACAACCTCCGTCACTGGTCGCTGCTGATACATGCTTCTTTTTGTCACTTGTACAACAGGTTTTGCTTCGGTTACCATTTTTTTCCCGACTTCCGGCAAGTCTGTATGTGCCAGCACTTCTCCTTCTGGCCGCACCAGTGCTGCGTAAGCATAGCCGTCCTCTGGTAAGGACAAACTCACCCCCCGGTTCATCAGCTCATAATTTTCTGCTACCAGTGCATCAATACTGCCTTCAGCCAGAATTTTAGCGTGATGCAAAGCCATACTTTTATGATGCTCATCCATGTTTTCATCAGCATCTTTAATGATCACTACTGCTGTCAGCCACAGAGCCACTCCCATTACAGTCAATAAGCTAATCATTAAGCGTAAGCGAATACTTATTTTCATTTATTAAACCCTGCTGACTTCGCTAAACATTCTGCCACTCTTATTGCTAACTGTCTCTGTTATTACAGACATTTTTCATGCGTAAGCAGCCGGTTCTATTTTTTTAGCTGCAAAGTAAATACACGTATCAGCACAGCTATTGACGCTTTATTATTACAAACTGATACAAACACTGATTAAGTCTACTTCACTCTGACGACTAAATACCCTGAATTACTCCCTTTTAACGAGATTGTAACTCTACTGATCGGCGCACTTAATTTATGGCAAAAAAAAAGCCGGCATCAAGGCCGGCTTTTTTTTGCGGTTTATGTGTTAATTTACTTTAGTTTTGGATCTTCCTGACATTCTTTGAAAACGCGTTTATCGCAGGCTTTACATATGGTCTTGTCCAGCTTTTGATAAATACCTCTGATAGCCACTTCTCTGGACTGGAACACATTGCGCCCGCCCATCTCATCCAGACAACCACAAGCTTCCAGTGACTCCCATAAGCCTTCTTTAACGTGGATCAGGTACATGTCCCCGCCAATGGCATGCCGGCGTTTGGCTTCTTTAACCAATGCAGAGCCACCTTGTATATCGGCAAAATTAATACCCTGTGCATTAATTGCCAGATGTTTTTGCTCCGGATACTGGTCTTCTATTTTTGCAAATGCATCTGCTATGTGATTTGCTGAACCGAAGAAAACAGAGCCATCAATACGTAAAAAGTGTAGCTGGGGACACTGCGGCAGCCCCGGATCACTGGAGAACGCATGTTTCTCCAGACGAGGATCCGGTGTACGCGTTACGATGCGAGGCTTGGAAACCTTCATCAGGTACAACATCAGCGATAATAAGACACCGGCGAAGATAGCAAATTCCAGCTCGAGGAATAAAGCACCCAGCAAGGTAACGCCCATAATACTGATTTCACTGCGGTTACTGTGCAGAATATGGCCTAACTCTTTAAAATCGATCAAGCCCCAGGCCACCAGAAACAAAATACCGGCCATCGCTGCTTTCGGTAAAAAGGCGGCATAAGGTGCTACCATAACCACGATCACAACCAGCATACTGCCAGCAAACACAGCCGCTAATGGCGTTTTTGCACCCGACTGATAATTCAGGCCACTGCGGTTAAATGAGCCAGTCGCCACATAACCAGAGAAGAAACTGCCGGCAATATTAGACAAGCCCTGACCGATGAATTCCTGATTACCATCAATACGCTGACCACTGCGCGAACCAATAGAACGACCGATGGATACCGCTTCGGTGAGTGCAAACAGGGTAACGGCGAGTGCGACCGGTGCCAGATCACGGATAACACTTAATGTGAAGTTGGGTGATGATAACGGTGGCAAGGTATCCGGTAATGCACCCACCACAGCAATCTGAGTGACTTCGCTGCCAAACATCATATTCAGCACATAAGCCAGAGCACTACCGATTAACATGGCAATAATCATGTAAGGGAGTTTTGGAAACCAGCGCTTTATTGCGATACCGGATAATAAAGTAACCAGCGCCACTGCCGTGACGTAGATATTAATATTGGGAATCTGCTGGTAAAAACTCACCAAGACGTCATTCAGATGCCCGCCTCTTGGCATTTCCACACCAAAGAAGTTCTTTAACTGTTTGCTGGCAATTAAAATAGCTGCGCCAGCTGTGAAACCTACAATCACCGAATGAGAAATGAAGTTAACCAGCGCCCCCATTCTCGCCAGACCCATCACCAGCTGAATGATACCGACCATAAATGTCAGTGTTAATGCCAGCACCACAAAGTCCATTGAACCGGGCGCGGCATACACACTCAGCGAAGAAAACAGTACCACAGATGCCGCCGTGGTCGGACCCGACACCAGATGCCAGGATGAACCCCACAATGCCGCAACAATCGCCGGCACCATACCCGCATAAAGGCCATATTCAGGCGGCATACCCGCAATGGTTGCAAAGGCAACGCCTTGCGGCAACACCACAACGGCGCCGGTTAACCCGGCCATCAGGTCAATGCGTAAGCTTTGACCAGTGACCCGAGGCCACCATAAAAGAAAAGGAAAGACTTTATAAAACCAGTCAGGCTGTGATTTTTTGTTTTGCGTGTTCGTCATACAGGCTCCGTATTATGAAAGTATATTCCGTTAACACTGCCGAGAAGATTTATAACGGAGACCGGCCTGAAGAGTATCCAGCAGAAAGCCAGTAGCCCGCAATATTAGCATAATCTAATAACCCTCTCAATCTGCTCAAACCGCTATAGCACTTAAAGCTTATTATCCGAGTGTTCTTTAATCTCTCTGAATGTACTAAAATAGCCTATCTGGCAGACCTTACTACCTATACCTTATCGTCATTCTTGTGGATTAATATGAGCAAACAATACAAAGCAGCCGCCCTGATATCAGGTGGCCTCGATTCTTTATTAGCCGCAAAAGTGATGCTGGAGCAGGGTATTCATGTTGAAGGCATTAATTTCTACACCGGTTTTTGCGTTGAGGGTCATACCGCCGCTATTCGCAAAAAACATCAGGACAAAGCCAAACGCAATAACGCACTGTGGTCAGCCGAACAACTAGGCATTAAGTTACACATTGTCGATATCGTTGAAGAATACAAAGATGTTTTGATCAATCCAAAACACGGCTATGGTGCCAATATGAACCCGTGTCTCGACTGTAAAATCTTTATGGTTAAAAAAGCCAAACAATGGATTGAAGAGAATGATTTCGATTTCATCATCACCGGTGAAGTCATGGGTCAGCGCCCGATGTCGCAGCGTAAAGAGGTCATGCCGGTTGTGGTAAACGAATCCGGTGCCGGTGATATATTACTGCGTCCACTGTGCGCAAAGAACCTGCCTAAAACACGGCCCGAAATTGAAGGCTGGGTAGATCGTGACAAATTACTCGCTTTTCATGGTCGTAATCGCAAGCCGCAAATGGCACTGGCTAAAGAGTTTGGTTTTGAGGATTATGCCGCACCGGCCGGTGGTTGCTGTTTTCTCACCGATGAAAACTATTCAACCAAGCTGGTTGACTTATGGCAGGCTCGCAGCAGCCGTGACTACGAAATGGATGACATCATGCTGCTTAAAATTGGCCGCCACCTACGACCCAAACCTTACTTCAAACTCATTGTCGGTCGTGAAGAAGGTGAAAACAAATTCATGCAGGGCTATACCAAAACGTATACCAATATAAAAACCGTGAGCCATGCCGGGCCGCTTTGTTTAATTGACGGCCCCGCCGATAAAGATGACCTGCTATTTGCTGCGCAGATGGTTGCACGCTATAGTCAGGGGAAAAACGAAGACAATGTCATTCTCTCAATTAACCAGCCTAATGCTGAACCTTACGAAGTCAGCGTTAAGCCGCTAGCGGCCAGTGAAATTAAGCAGGAGTGGCACGTATGAGTGCGCACACACTGGATGTACGCCGGCTACTTTGCCCGATGCCGGTAATACGTACGCAAAACAAAGTGAATGAGCTGCAAGCCGGTGACACCTTAGTGGTCAGCTGTACCGACCCCGGTGTGCTAAATGACATCCCTGCCTGGTGCCGGATTAATGGCCATAAAATACTCAGCACTAAAGAACATGACGATGAAATTATCATTGAGGTTGAAGTCTGCTGATTAATGCTCAGCAGACTTCAACGCTTTTACAGGTTTTCTGGCTGCTCCAGCTTTACTCTGGCAGGCCCTCAAAAAATATAACCTCGCCTGTCTCCAGCGAATATTCTGCACCGACGATTAACAGGCCGTCATTATCACTTAGCTTTTCGAGCAGGCTCGAACCATGCCTCAGCTGATTGGCAGATGCGCGGACATTTGCACGCATCGACTGCTCAATCAGTTCATCATCATCGTGCCATAATTCAGTGACTTTAAACGGTTCGACCGATGGCCGAATTCGATCAACAATGGATTTAATATTTTGTGACTGCTCGGCATTAGGCCGCTTTAGTTCATCGACAGTGGCGCGGATAGCACCGCACTGTGAGTGACCTAATACAACAACAAGCCGGGTTTCAAACTGAGAGGCGGCAAACTCAACACTGCCGATTTGTGAGGGGGCGACAATATTGCCGGCCACGCGAATCACAAATAAGTCGCCCAGCCCCTGATCAAACACAATCTCTGCGGGTACGCGCGAATCCGAACAACCCAGAATAATGGCAAAAGGTGTTTGCCCGCCGGTTAGCTCATCACGTCGTGTATGTGTTGTCATTGATTCAATTGAACGCAGCCCTTTCACAAAACGCTGATTACCTTCTTTTAATCGTTGTAACGCCTCTACTGCACCAATCATTATCAAACTCCACGCTGAATAATTAACTTTTGTATCAATAACACCGTGCGCATTAAACCATACTGTCGCGAACGGCTAAAGATAATATTTTCCACACATCATGCTAAAAATCACCAATAAATTACCCTGTTCTGTGCTCTGCATGCCTTAAACTATAATAAAACTTAAGCTGACTGCTGCCGCTGGCACGACTGTGGTTTTGTCCTATTTTTTTCAACATCATCACCTACTGATCTGAAAAAGCAATTTATTGACCTATACTGAATATATAATTAGCAATCCAGAGAAATATTCATGGCTAAAGTACTATGCGTTGATGATGCCCTCGTGATGAGACGGCTACTGAAGCAAATTCTTGAAAATCAGGGGCACACTGTCTTCACAGCGGCCGACGGCAATGAGGCAATGGCTATTGCACGTGATGAAACCGTTGATTTAGTACTTTGTGATGTCAACATGCCCAATATGTCAGGCACCAGCCTTGTGCCAAAGCTAAGGCGACTGGAGACTTATAAAAGTACACCTATTGTTATGGTTACCACAGAATCGGATGGCTATAAAAAAGAGAAACTAAAATCCCTCGGGGCTAACGGCTGGTTAAGAAAGCCGTTTACCGAAGAGCAGGTGCTCAATATATTAAAACATTTTCTAAAATAAGCCTGCGATCCTCCTATGATTTTGAAAACGACTTATACAAAAATAAATGACCCGCTAACGGGCCATTTCTATGCTACAAATATTTTAACCGATATGTTTAAAACGCCCGGAAACTAATCACTTTTGGCTTCACTTTTTTATACTCTGGCATCGTCATGCCAGCAGTTGCGTTGATATAAGTAGGATCAGTCACTACATAAGTCTTACCGTTGTGACGCACCTTATCACCATTTACATTAGCCTTAAACTCAACTGCTGCAGCAATATGACCGGGGAAATCCAGCCCAACCACTTCAAGTCCGATTAAACTCCGTACTAGCCATGCAAATACAACCGAGCGATCTTCACAGTCTGAATACGGGTAATATAAAGTTTCTTCCGGGAACAGGTAGTTTTCTTCGCCAAACTGACCCTGATCCGTTTTATATTTAAACGCATTTTGCACAAATAACAGAATAATATTAACGGCTTCTTCTTCAGATTTTCCGGCAACAATATCTTTCAACTGTCTCAGCACAGGATTGCCAATTTCCGCATTAACACGTGACTTGAAATACTGATCTATATCCATCTGCGGATAAGTACTCAAAAAATCAATAGTATTTTGATCATAACCCAGCATGACCTTATAGCGTTTATGATCATACGTAAAACTGACCTGACGACTTTTTTTACTCGCCCCAGTGTTCAGGCTTCTGTTAACTGACATATCCAGAGAGTTTTCTGCACCAGGATACTGACCATCATAAGTGAATACCTTGCCAGGTTTTGCTTTATTTCCATCCATCGCTAATGCGTAATAACGCTTACCACTAAAGGTAAAGTAAGCGACGCCATACAATGGCTGCTCGGTTGGCAGTAAAAGAAAAACTTTATTATCACTATACGCCAGACGCGCCTGATAACTTGTCTTAACCAGTAAAAACCAGGTAAATAATGACTGTTCATTTTTCTGCCCGGTATATATCGACTTCGCCAGCTCATTAACCAGTAAAGCATAGCTCCAGTCATTCAGTTGTAGCGGCTCACGCTGTTTCTTCAACTGCTCAATTAAGCCATCATAATCCGCCTTACTTAAATCGGACCAGAAGTTACTGATCGTGTTTTCATTAATCGCACCGCGCATCTGAGCTTTTAATTTTGGGTCATAATAAAAAAGTAAATCGCGTCCGTAATAATGTATTTTTGCTGCCCTGCCCTTTGGGGCATTTACTACAACCGGCAACACAACCGGTTTTTTTGCTATTGCCGGAGGGGTTTTAATCTCAACAGGTTTAACCACAATGGCAGGAGGCGTTTCCACTATCACTTTAGGGATGACAGGCTGCTCAGGCCTCTGCGTCTGAAGCGGTGTTTTCTCCGGATCTGGACGAGGTGTGACAGGATCTGCAACAGGAACCGGGGGCTTCTGTACGACTGGTTTAGGTTTAGGCTTTGCCACAGGCATCACCACTGGTTTAGGCGCTGGGTCTCGTTTTATACCCCGGTCAACATCCAGCTCTTTCCAGTGAGACTGCAGAAAACTGGTAAACTCTTTATCCCGCAGATCTTTATATTCCTGGTATTCTGTTTGCTGTTGCTGCATCCACTCTGCAAAGCCACCCTCTGCAACAGAGCTGGCTGCCGGGATCATGCAAAGGCATATAACGCAAGCGGCAGCTGACCTGAAATCATTTGCACTCATATCATCACCCGAAAATTAGACTTATCATTAGTTTTTTGAATTTTGTAGGCTGAGTCTTCAGACAAAGAAGCCGGTGTTAACCGGCTTCTTTAGATTGACTTATTTGTTGTAATTTAAAATTTCAGCTGCCAGTTCGTCCTGGCTCTTCTTCGCTTTAAACTGCTGCCATAAAGCTGCATCGTTATTCATACTTGACTTAAGTGCTGCTGCGCCAGCCTGCTTAACAGCACTCACATTCATGCCCATTAATACATAAGTGCCGCCCATTGGAGACTGAGTCACTTTAATGACTTTTGCACCAACCAGTCTTTCACCAGTTATCTCTTTAGTTACAGAAGTATATACGCGGTCAACAGTCTGGGCATCGCCGGTACCGGTATTTTCAATATGTGCTTTAACCATATTGTTTACCTGCACACCAATCTCTTTGGCCAGCTTAACCCTTGCCTGTGTGGTCGCAATTGTTTCTGTTAAAGACGGACCAGCTGCTAATTTTTCAGAGAAACCAACTGCCGACGCTTCATAGCCCTGATGAACCCGGTCACAAATCCAAGCTGGCGCCGGAATATTTGGCGCATCTTTATGTGCACACTCTATCGCCACAACATTATCTTTTTTTCCACCACAAGCTGCCAGTGTTGATATCAACGCCACACCTGTCAGTAATTTTAGTCCTGTATTCATAATATTTTCTCCGAAATTATAATTTTATTGCCCGGTTAGCGAGCTTGTTTTGTTACATTCGCCCAGGTCAGCTGATACACCCCATAACCCAGTGCCGGTAAACTCTAGACTAAACATAGCCGAGAGTCATCTAATTCGCAATACCTATGTTGAGTATTATATTAGCCATTTCAGAAAACTAATTTATTGAAGTTGATCACATTTCATGTATTTCAATATGCTAATCTTAAATAAAGAGTCAATACAGGTATAGTTATGCACGCTCGTATCAATATATTATTTATTTTAGCTTCTCTTAGCTTCACGCCTTCTTCATTATTAGCAGAGTCATTTTCTGATTATATGAAGCAACAGCAAGATAAATCGGGGCAGGAGTTTTTACAGTATAAGTCAGCCACCGATGATGAATTCGAGACTTACAAGAAGCAACTTCAGGATGCTTTCAAGCTATATAAGCAATCCGTAGCAAAAGTCTGGGGGAAAAATCAGACCACCCTGCCTACAAGCTTGCAAGACGTTAGCTATCGGGACAAGCTTAATCAACGCAGTATTATTGACTATAAAAGCGGCGAAATAACCGTTGATATTATTTTATCACCTGATGAAACAACAAACACGAAGCGGGTTCAGGACAAAATGAAGCAGGCGCTTAAAACCACATTAAACAGAGGCAGTGATACCCGCTCCATAATAGACATTGCTAAGAAACCTGCTGTTGCCACCAATAATGGCCCTGCGCTGTTATCCCAACTTGTTCAGGACACTAACGGCAAACCATTAAATCCCGCTAACAACAAACATTTCATTGAGCAACAGAGTCAAAAAATTTCGCTGATATCAACACGCGGTACGGATAACAGGCCACGCATCATCGCCAGCACAAGCTTCCCTATGATACCGGCTCACCTTGAAGTCAGAGCCAGAAAATACCTGGCGCCGGTTAAAAAGTATTCGAATAATATGAAGCTACCTCCTGAGCTGGTCTTTGCCATCATGGAAACGGAAAGTGCCTTTAACCCGAACGCACGTTCAAGTGTCCCGGCGTTTGGCCTGATGCAACTAGTACCCACTAGTGGTGCACGTGATGCGTATCGCTTACTATATAATCAGGACAAAGTGGTCAGTGACCGTTATTTATACAACCCGGATAACAATATAAAAATGGGCACTGCTTTTATTCATAAGCTTTATTATTCTTACCTGTCTGAAATAATCCACCCCGAGGCGCGTACATGGGCCGCTATTGCCGGTTATAACACCGGCGCAGGCAATGTCCTTATAACATTTGCAGGGAAATATCGTCGTTCAAAATTTGGCAATCGATCAAACTGGAAAAAACATGCATTTTCCATTATAAATAGTAAAACACCCGAACAGGTTTACCGTTATTTACAACAGAACTTGCCACATAAAGAAACACAGCACTACATCAAAAATATAAGAACAAGAATAGATAAATATAAAGCACTTTAAGGCGAACCCATAAATGAAGATAATACTGATCAGTTTTTTATGTTTTTTAGCGATTGCATGCCAGTCTGGCACGATAAAAAAAGAAGCCAGACCTGGCTGGATACTTAATCCGCAAGAAGGCGCCGTGGGCTCATGTGGTACACACCTGATGGGCAGACATGCTCAGGAAGAAGTCGCTATTGGTCTTGCACGAACACGCCTTGCTGCCGCTATGGGTGTCACCATAGACCAGGTACAAACTGTTAATATCAATGCCAGTAATAATCACAGCAACATCATGCTGGACTCTGCATCGACACAAGTTTTAAAAAACAAAACGGTAAAGGCTCATGTCCGGGCTCTCTGGTATGACAAACCACGAGACCGCATCTGGGCCTGGCTGTATCCGGTCAAATAAGCAGGCATTGGCAAGCTGTAATAGCTTGCCAGCCGCTTTTAAGCCGGCTAGGTAGTTCGACATCCCGCTACCACGCAACGATTCCTGCCCGACTTTTTGGCCTGATATAAGGCCTTATCCGCCCGTTCAAAAACTTTAGCCAGAGTATCATCTGTTCTAAAGCCGCTAATTCCGCATGAAATGGTTATATTCACCGCTTCATTTTTATAGTGAAACGCACAATCTTCTACTGCCTTGCGCAGTTCATTTGCCAGTCGTAATGTTTCTTCTTCAATAGTACCCGGCAATAACATAACAAACTCTTCACCACCATAACGCGCAAGAAAATCAGTCTCACGGATACGCTTATTGAGAATCTGAGCGATGGCTTTTAGCACCTTATCACCTGCCTTATGCCCATACGTATCGTTTACTGATTTAAATTTATCAACATCCCACACCGCAATAGACAACGGCGTGTCAAACCGTTTCCAACGCGCTATATCCTCTTTAATTCTTTTTTCATAAAACAAACGATTAGGTATTTCTGTTAGGGCATCATACATTGCCTCTTTATTTTTTTTCTCAAGCCGGACTTTAAGTTCGTTTGTTTCATTCTCAAGCTGGATAATTTTATCCTGCATTTTTGCAACATTATCTTTAGCAGAATCAAAGCGGCCTTGCTCCAGCTGTCGATGCTGCTTCATAAATTCACCGATTGCATCCAGTCTGCTATTTACCACTGACTGTAACGCCGGCAGTGTGGTAGCAGACTCTATACCCTGTCTCATATAATCTACTTCTTTCGATACTGCACGGTTAAATTCACTGCCATTTTTTTCAGTTTTATCAATTTCCTCATTTTCATTCACTAAGAACTGCACCATCTCCTGCAAACGACGGGTAATTTCCTGCAGAAAATCCTCATAACCTCCATCTTCCTGATACTGATAAAACCTCACTTCATTAATAAAGTGAACGATTTTTTTCATTCCTGACTGCCAGTCTTTATCTTCACCGGCTTCAAGATAAGTCTTTAGCGTTTCAACTTTATTCAGCAGCGCCACTGGTACAACAAGCCGCTCAAGTAGCTGGATAAATATTTCACGCATTTTTGGCATACTGTCAGCCGTCACATTTGCTTCACTTATCATCTCGATATCTGATACAGCTGACGGTGACAGGTTAATTAACTGTGATATGGCCTGCGCTAATAATGCAGGTTCATCATCTAGGTCTGTTAACGACAGTTCTATTGATTGCAGACTTTTGTGAGCTGGCTGGTTTTTTTTAAGATCTGCGACAAATTCACTGAGAGTATCTTTTTTTATGCTATCCACATTGATGTTGCTTGTTTCCTCATCGCCGGCAGACAGCTTCGGTGTCTTATTTTCGCCCGCCGGTGACATTTGCTTAGCCAGCTTAGAAAAACTCTTTAGCAATTCATCAAAGTTTTCATTATCACTGCATTTAGCGATTGCCAAAGATAGTTTTTTGCTCTGGCTCTTCTGTGTTTCGGGCCATGCTATGGATGCAACAGCTTCTGACAGCAATAGAAGTGACTCTGACGATTCAGCTTTGTTTTTATTCGAAAATAGCTTTGCCAGCAACCCGCCGCTCTCCGCTGCTGAGCCTGCCTCTGCTATATCTTTAAATAAAGCCTGCAGTTCCACTGCAATTGATTTGATGGAAGCCGGGTTTTTCTTTAGTTCTTTGACTAGCAGGCTTTTCTTTTTATGTGCTTCTTTTGCCAGCTTAATTCCATCCAGCATATCAATGACAGCATCAAGCTCTACCTGCATTTTTTTATTTTTACTTGATTTTTTTTCTGTTTCTGTGACCAGCTTAAGCAGTTCAACCAGCACTGCTTCAACGCGGTAGAGATTAAATTTTTCTTTAAGAACCACCCGCAAGGCCTGCAAGTGGCTGTCGATTTGAGGCTCAACCCCTTCGGCTAGAAGGCTGATACGGCTCAGTGCCGATGACAGTAGCTTTTCAGATTTAACCCAGTCAGACTGCTGCTTTTCAAATTTATCCAGCAGTCCGTAATACTTCCCTTTCCACTTTTCGGCTTCAGGGCCTTCTATACTCGCCATGTTTTTTTCTCATCATCGGTTTCATTTTTTTGATTCTTTGGCGATGAGATAATTAACGACATCAATCATTTGCTGATTACCACCTGCCATACTGCCACTGGTGATGTATTTGCCGTTAATTGCTAACTGGGGCACACCTTTGACTTCATAGTCTTTCATCATTTTACGGGCTTTATTTAGCTTGCCATTAACCGCAAATGAATTCATGTTTTTAGTAAACTGGTCGCGATCAACACCCTGTTGCACTATAAAGTCAGTTAATGATTTCTCATCGAACAAACGCATTTTTTTCATGTGTATGGCTTCAAAAATTTTCTCATGAAGCTTTTTTTGCATACCCATCAATTCTAGTGCATAAAATGCTTTTGTGTGAATTTCCCATTTTTTATTCAGCGGTGCCGGTATCTGGATAAATTCAACATTTTCCGGCTTTTCAGCCAGCCAGCGATTCAGGGTTGGCTCAAAGTAAAAGCAGTGCGGGCAGCCATACCAGAAAAACTCTATCACTTCGACACGCTCCGGGCTGGCAGTAGGCTGCTGATTGATACTGCGGTACTCAAAACCGGCCGTGTAGTTTTCTGAACACGCGGTACCTGAAAACAAAAACATTACTGCTAACGCTACGATCTTTTTCATTCTCTTAGTTTCTCCATATTTTTTATTTTTCAGGCATGGTTTCTGCTGTTATGTTAACCATGCCTCGTTTAATTATCCAGGCTTTAAAGCTCGCCGTATGAATGCAGGCCTGACAGGAACATATTCACCCCGAGGAAAGCAAACAAGGTAACAAACAAGCCGATAATAGCCCACCAGGCCATTGGCGCACCGCGCCAGCCTTTAGTCAGACGCATATGCAGCCAGGCGGCATAATTTAACCAGACAATAAGCGCCCATGTTTCTTTCGGATCCCAGCTCCAGTATCCACCCCAGGCTTCAGCTGCCCACATTGCGCCAAGAATGGTTGCAATGGTAAAGAAAGCAAAACCCAGCGCAATCGCTTTATACATAATATCGTCGATGATCTGCAGTTCCGGCAGGCGCTTAACCACACTGTTATCAGCAAATTTTTCTTTTATCAGATAGGCCACACCCAGCATGGCACTCATCGCAAAAGCGCCATAGCCAACAAAATTTGCCGGTACATGAATCTTCATCCAGTAACTTTGTAGTGCAGGCACCAGTGGTTTAATGTCAGCAGCGCCTCTGGTTTCATACCAGAAAACAAAACCGACCGCAGCGGAAATAATCAGCAGAACAAAGCCGCCCATATTTTTGTTTTTATAACGCCCTTCATAATAAAGATACATAAGGCCGGTGATGATGCAGAACATGATGAACACTTCATACAAGTTACTCACCGGTATATGACCGTATTCCGGGTTATACAGGTATGACTCACGCCAGCGAACCATCAGACCAACAAAACCAAAACCTGTCGCTATCCAGGTCATGCGTGAGGCCACATTTAGTGCAAACTCTGAGTTAGCCATCAAACCAAGAAAGTAACTAGCTGTTGCAAGGAAAAACAGCGCACCCATCCAGGCAAATGCTGACTGACTCGATAGTAAGAATTTGAGAAAAAAGTTTTGCTCACCGGCTGCCAGACTATCACCATATAACCAGATTGAGAACAGGCTAAAAATACCAACACACACAGCGTAAAAAATGCTGCTTTTCCAGTACCAGCCAACAAAAGCGGTTAGTACAGCCACACCAATCAATATAGCAACTTCATAGCCATCCATCATTGCGCCATACAATGTCAGCGTCGCAACACAGGCAATGGTTAACAGTCCAAACCATGCCCAGTCTTTGCTATTAATTAAGCTCAGAAGGGTTGGTTTATTGAGTTCACCAAATTTCAAGCTTTCTGCTTCCGACATAACTACCTCTTGTTTTTATTCAAAGCGGCCTCAAAATCTGCTGCAGCTCTATCAAACTGTTTATCAAAATCTTGTGTATGACGATGACTGACACCCGCCAGCAGGATTCTTGTTTTGTCATCTTTCCGCTCAAGCCACAACCAGTAACGCGTAGGGTTAATATAGAACAGGAAAAACACACCAATCATCAGTAATACACAACCAAAGTAGACAATATCCTGTCCGGGAGACTTAGTGATTTGAATACCGGCCGCCTGAATGTGTTCAAATGAGCTCAGCTCAACGTACATCGGTGAGCCATAGTATGGCAGTGTGTTCAGGGCCTGTAATGCAATATCAAACCATGCCCAGTCAGCATTGTTGACAGACTTATGACCCTGTTCCGTCAACATAGTTTCATACACTGTGCCAACGACACTCTGTAATAATTTCAGATAAGTCTCGATGACAGCCTTTTGTTTATCTTCAGGCACCCTGGCTTTAACATCATTAACGACGGCTTCATAACCACCGGCTATAAATAACGATACCAGATTAAGCATCGAACCACTGATATCCGCAGCTAATGCCTGGTCCTTTAGCAAGGCGGCTCCCATGGTTCTGCTTACCGTCTCAATGGCCGCTTTTTCGACCTGTGCCTGATCCGACAGTCTTGCTAATAACTGCATAAACTGTTCAACACCATTCTCTGAAACCGGTAAATGTAAATACTGAAAAGGCTGAGTCGGGTCGGATCGGACACCACTGAGATAGGTGGTGACACCTTCAGATGTCACCGGCACCATGTAATTAACAAATTCTTTAGCAACGCCGGATTCATCTCTTAACTTGAAGGTAATACTTGGACCGATATTAGTCTGCTTAGTCGAACCATCCGGCTGCATAACCCCGTTAATATTAAACAGGCGGAAATCATTCATTTCCACACTCAAGGTTTCGTTGCTGGCGATTATTTTAAAATCATCAAAGATAGCGGTTTTTTTATTTAGCACCGTACCGGCTTTGTCTCTGACCGACCATAAATTGAGGTCAAGTTTTGTTCCGCCATCCGCAAAGCTGGCCTGATACAGCGCAAAGCCTCTGTAAATAAACGGATGATTAACGGCGATCGTCGCCTCAATCGGCTTTTCCAGCACATCGTCATGAATAATCAGGTCACTTTCAAATGACTTCGGGGCACCGGTTGAATAGTGCTCGACTCTGAAATCTTTTAATTCAATCGCAAACGGTAGTTCCTGTACCACATAACCATCACGTATATTCAGAAATACAATGTTAGCCTTACCGCCTTCCGGTATTTGTACATTACCGCGAAATGACGCATTGCTCGGTGCAATACGGCTAATATCCGGTACTTCTGAGGCTGATATATTCCGAGTTTCCGGCTTCAGATTACCGGACCACTCTGCCACCATCATTGGAATCTTGCTATCGAACAGCGCCCCCACACAGATTATGATCACGCCCATATGGGTCAGGATATAACCCCAGCGATTAATACCGCCTTTTTTTGCGGCAATTAACTCATAACCCTCACCCGCCGACGTTCTTGATTTCATGCCAAGAAAATGAAAGAAGTTCGAGCCCATCGCCATAACATCCGCGACGCTATGTTCTGTTTGCCAATGTTGCTGATGTTTGAAGGTTTGTAATGACTTTAACTGCACATTGGTACGAAAGCGTCTGGCTTCACGTAAAAAAACCGGTGCATTACGGTAAACACAAACCGAAGTCGATAAAATAAGGAAGGCCAGAATAGACAGAAACCAGATCGCGGCATAGACATCGTATAAGGCTATTTTTTCAAAAAACTCGAACCAGAAAGGACCAAACTTTAAAATATAATCATTATAACTCTGGTTCTGCTGCAGCACTGTTCCAATGACCGAGGCTATGGCTAATGCTGCAAGCAAAGTAATGGCCAGCTCCATTGAACCGATAAATTCAATAAACCGTTTAGCCCTTGATTTTTTTAGGTTTTGTACAACTTCGGCCACACTATTAACCTTACTTCAAAACATTACGAGGCCGCATTATGCCATACACTGTTATCTTTATATCCATAATCTGACCACATCTCTCGTATAAAATTCGAACATAAAAAAAAGGGTGGCCAAAGCCACCCTTTTTTAAAACGCTATTGCTTCGACTTATTTAAGACCGGCAATAAACTGAGCTACTGCTTCAATCTCTTCATTGGTCATACGCAGCGCGACATTACGCATCATCTTTCCGGCATCGTTTTTACGATTATTATCACGGAAGTCACGCAGCTGCTTTGCCGTATACTTGGCATGCTGACCTTTCAGAGAAGGGAACTTTGCGCCCGGGTTACCTGCACCGCTTGGAGAGTGGCAACCCATACATGCTGGTACACCTGAAGAGATGTTGCCACCACGGTATATGGCTTTACCTAAAGCCACCTGTTTTTCATCAGCCATGCCCGCTTTACCGGTTTGTGACGCGTAAAAGGCTGCCAGATCTTCCATATCTTGTGCCGATAAGGCAGCAACCATACCCAACATTGTTGGATCATTACGATGTGTTGCGGCTTTAAAGTCAGCCATTTGCTTCACAAGATAATCAGCGTGCTGGCCAGCCAGGCTTGGAAAAGCATCCGCAGGTGAATTACCGTCTGCACCATGACAGCCCATGCACATAGCCGACTTGTCTTTACCAGCTGCTGCATTACCAGCAGCAAATACAGAAACGTTAGAACCTAATAACGCGCATAATGCAGCAATTAATAACTTAGTTTTCATTCTCTACTCTCCGACAGGATGAAAATTCACCTTACATTCTATAAGGTGCAGAAAAATTTGTGCGGCGAGTTTACACCACCGCAGCGCTGGCATCAAAGATATTTGCCCATAAATTAGTATATATTGATAAAGCAATAGATCTTCGCTAATAAAACCAAACCTTAGTATAATTCCCGTATGAATACATATTACAAACGTCTGCGCTTTTTAATAAGCGCTGCTGCAAAAACACAATTTCCTGACACCGATACCGTTGAAATAGCCTTTGCCGGTCGTTCAAATGCAGGAAAATCCAGTGCAATCAACACCATAGCCGACAATAAAACCATCGCCCGCACCAGTAAAACACCCGGGCGTACACAGCTGATTAATTTTTTCTCGCTCGATGACACCCGCTTACTGGTTGATTTGCCAGGCTATGGCTTCGCTAAAGTCCCGCCCGCTGTTAAGGCACAGTGGCTGGCGCTGATGGAAAGCTACCTCACAGCACGACCCAATATTGCTGGTCTGGTCATCATTATGGACATCCGCCACCCGCTGAAAGATTTTGACTGGAAAATGCTTGAATGGTGTGAACATTACAAAATTAAAGCCCATGTCTTACTGACTAAGGCCGATAAACTAAAAAAAGGCCCGGCAAAATCCACCATGCTACAGGTTGCCAAACAAATTAAAGAAGCCGGACTTGAAGCCAGTGTGCAGCTTTTTTCCGCATTAAAAAAAGAAGGCGTTAGTGAAGCCCACCAAAAGCTGGATCAGTGGCTGGGATTGAACACCTCAGCTAATACTCTGGATTAACTTCCAGCAAGGTCACAATGCAATTTCGGCCTTGCTCTTTGCCTTTATACAATAGCTGGTCAGCCTGTCTTAGCACACCCTCTATACTCTGCCGACCATCCAACAGTGCCATACCAAATGTCATGGTCACCGGGATCTGCTCCTTATTGTGTTTGAAGGTATGTGTCGCAACCACCTCCCTTAACATCTCTATGACCTGCCTCGCTCCGGCTACATCTGTCTCTGGTAATAACATGGTAAATTCTTCACCACCCCAGCGTGATAAAATATCCTGTTGGCGTAAAACCGAGCGCATCAGTGCTGATATTTCTTTCAGCACATAATCACCACTATCATGGCCGTATCGGTCATTAACGGTTTTGAATAAATCAATATCGGATATAACCAATACACTGGTCTTAGCACTACGCTGCAGACGAACCTGTTCCAGCTCTATCATTTCCTGCATTTTGCGGCGGTTATATAACCCGGTTAAAGAGTCCCTTATCGCCAACTGCTCCATCTCCCATTCGGCCCTGACAGAAGAGCTTCTTAAGCCATAACCCAGCAGACCAATGGCTAAAAAGTTCACCGCAATATTTAAAAACTGAAAGCTTTCAATAACATCACTGTCAACGACAATTTGATAAGCTGCTCCGCTGGTGTTTATTAATAACCATAAATACACACAAAAGACCGTAAATACCTGCGCCCATAGCATTAATAGAGATTGCTTGTGGTTAATAAAGACAAAAAGCACAAATGGCATAAAGTAATAATGAAAACCACTATCCCAACCCAGAAAATAGGTTGCGACTATGGCATGAGAAAACACCTCAATCGAAACAAGAAGTACCGCCTCCACATGGCGCCCGTGTCGATTTAAAAGGTAAGCCGCCAGCCAGGCAGAAACGCTAAAAACATTAAAAATCGCAAGAAAATTTAGATTAATCCATAAGAACAGGGTGATAAACAACAAATGGGCCAAAAAACCAACATACGATACGAAATTAAGCACAACAAACAGCCTATAATTCTCCCTCTCTACGTGCTCAGAAAATATAGTAGCTGCTTTCATATCGCTAAAACCCTCTCCCTAGATGCACAAAATCAATCCGCTTTATCTCTTTATAGTCATAAAGCCAAATAAAAACACAAAACCTATTGTATTTTTATAACCGCTCAAGTAATCTTTAGCACAGCTCAGGGAGCAAATTAGAACAGGGGTTACTCTAAACTGGTAAACAATAACCAGAGAATTCCCCCCTGATCCTGCCTTCTCCTCTTAATGAGGAGAGGGTCATCTTTTTCCCGGCCGCTACTCACTTCTGTACTCTCCCGGCGACTCATACACTTTGTATTAATTTTGTCCACAGACTTTTGAAGCCCTCGGTTGCTCACACGCTTTTCATATAATGACTATACTGAAGTTTTAATTGGTCACGGAAGAAATTTCAGGCAAAAAAAAGCCTCGGCCTTTGGGGTTGGCCGAGGTCAAGTAAGGGCCGGTTTGGGGAAACCAGACCCAATTTGTCCGCTCAGGGAGATGAACGGACTGCGCTGGGCTACAGCGCTGCTACAAAAGAAATCATAAAATGACTTACTGACCTAATTAAAGACTATGACTAGCCTAAGTCAAAAGAGTTCCGATGAAAGGCAACATTCATTACATTGTTGTAACAATTGCAGCATTTTTCTTACAAAAAAGCCTCATTTAAAGTAAAAAGCACTTAAGTTTAACGGCTTTAATGTGCCTCATCCCAGTTTTTACCGGTATCGACTGAAACGATTAAGGGCACGGTCAGCTCGGCGGCTGACTGCATTTTTTCAGTCACCATCGCGCTAAAATCGGCTAACTGACTGGTTACCACTTCAAACACCAGCTCATCGTGCACCTGCATAACCATTAGCGCGTCAAAGTCGCTTTTTTGCATCTGCTGATCAACCGCAATCATTGCACGTTTAATTATATCAGCCGCTGTACCCTGCATTGGTGCATTGATGGCCGTGCGCTCGGCATATTGACGACGCATGCCATTTCGGGAATTAATTTCCGGCAGATATAAACGACGACCAAACACCGTTTCAACATACCCATCATCATGTGCCTTGGCACGGGTTTTATCCATATAAGCCTTAACACCCGGATAGCGATCAAAGTACACATCGATATAATCCTGCGCATCAAAGCGTGTAATACCGAGTTGTTTTGCCAACCCAAATGCGCTCATGCCATAGATCAGGCCGAAGTTAATCGCCTTGGCGGCGCGGCGCTCTTCAGTGCCCACCTTATCTAACTCCAGACCAAAAACTTCTGCCGCGGTTGCACTGTGTACGTCAATATCATTTGAAAAGGCATGCAACAGACCTTCATCGGCTGACAAATGCGCCATGATACGTAATTCGATTTGTGAGTAATCAGCAGCCAGCATGATGCGACCGGTCTCTGGAATAAAGGCCTGACGAATTCGGCGGCCTTCAGCGCTGCGAATCGGAATATTTTGTAAGTTTGGATCCGAAGACGATAAACGCCCGGTTGCTGCCACCGCCTGATGGTATGACGTGTGTACACGTGCGGAATCGGCATCCACCATTTTAGGCAGCTTATCGGTATAAGTTGATTTGAGCTTTGATAATGAGCGTGTTTCTAATAATAGCTTCGGTAATTCATATTCTTCTGCCAGTTCCTGCAGTACATCTTCGGCCGTAGAAGGCTGACCTTTCGGTGTCTTACGGATAACCGGGATTTGCATTTTCTCGAACAGAATGTGCTGAATTTGTTTTGGTGACGCAAGGTTAAATTCTTCACCGGCCACTTCATAAGCTTTTTCTTCCAGTGCCTTGATGCTAATGGCCAGCTCTTCGCTTTGCGCATTCAGCATAGCAACATCCACTTTCACGCCGATGTGCTCCATTCTTTGTAATACATCGAGCAGCGGCATCTCTATCTCACGATAGACTTTTTGCAGGCTGGCTTCTGCTGTCAGTTTTGCCTGTAACACCTGATGCAGGCGCAAAGTGATATCGGCATCTTCGGCAGCATATGGCCCGGCCTGCTCTAAAGGGACTTTATCGAAAGTGATTTGTTTTGCACCTTTGCCGGCTACGTCTTCAAAATGAATAGTGGTCACCCCCAGATATTTTTGCGCCAGCGTATCCATATCATGGCGTGAGGTAGAATCCACCACATAAGATTCCAGCATGCTGTCATCGCTGATGCCTTGCATGACGATGCCGTGGTTCATCAAAACGTGTTTATCGTATTTCAGGTTCTGACCGATCTTACCTTTGTTCGGGTCTTCCAATAAGGGTTTTAATGCACCCAGTACCTGCTCTTCTGTCAACTGCTCTGGTGCGCCCTCATAAACATGAGCAAACGGCACATAAGCGGCTTTAAAGGCTTCCACGGCGAAGGAGACACCGACCACCCGAGCCTGCATGTATTCGAGACTGGTGGTTTCGGTATCAAACACAAAACTCTCAGCCATGTTGAGTTTTTCCAGCCAACTTTCAAATTGTGCCAGCTCCAGCACGGTTTCATATTCAACATCGGCGCTAACTGCTACGACATGGTCAGTTGTATCTGCCTCATCATTGGACCCTTCACTGAGCTGACGTAACCAGCTGTTAAATTCCAGTTCGCTGTACAGTTCTTTTAAACGCTCATTATCCGGCTGATGCAGTGCCAGCTCATCCAGTCCCAGTTCCAGCTCTAGATTACAGTCGATGGTGGCCAGTTCATATGACAACGGTAAATGCGCCAGACTGTCGCGTAAGTTTTCCCCGATCTTGCCTTTAAACTTGTCGGCATTATCCATGATCGCCTGCAATGAGCCATATTCCTTCAGCCACTTGGCAGCGGTTTTTGGGCCTACTTTCGGTACCCCGGGAATGTTGTCAACGGTGTCACCAATCAGCGCCAGATAATCAATGATCTGGTCGGCATTAACATCAAACTTTGTTACCACACCGGCCGGATCCATCAGGCTATTATTCATGGTATTAATCAGCGTTACATGCTCACTGGACAGCTGCGCCATGTCTTTATCACCGGTTGAAATCAGCATCTCTGAACCGGCATCGGTGGCTTTTTTTGCCAGCGTACCGATCACGTCATCGGCCTCCACGCCATCAACAACCAGCATCGGAAAACCCAGCGCCTCGACCAGCTCATGCAATGGCTCGATCTGTTCTCTCAAATCATCCGGCATTGGCGGGCGATTGGCTTTGTAGTCCTGATACAAGTCATGGCGAAAGGTTTTGCCCTTGGCATCAAAAATCACCGCCATCGATTGCGGCTGATAATCGGCCTGCAATTTTTTCAGCATATTAACCACGCCATAAACTGCACCGGTCGGCCTCCCCTTGCTATTAGTCAGCGGCGGCATTGCATGAAAGGCGCGGAATAAATAAGAAGATCCGTCGACCAGAATAATAGGTGGCTTTGCTTTGTTGCTGGATTTGGGGGCCATGAGTTGTGTATAGTCCAATTAAAGAGCCCGAATTATCTCAGAGGCGTTCACCGATATGAAGCACCAAGGCCATATATGAAGAAAACAAATCGTCCGGATTTACCCGATGCTCCTGTTAATGCCGACGGCACACTGATCCGTGAGTCATGGAAAGTGTTTCAGATCATGGCAGAGTTTGTTGAAGGCTTTGAACGCCTCGCTACCATCAAGCCATCGGTCAGCATTTTTGGTTCATCACGCACACTGTCCGATCACCCTGATTACCTTAATGCTGAAATCATTGCCCGCAGCTTATCCGATGCCGGTTTCTCGATTGTCAGCGGCGGCGGTCCCGGTATTATGGAAGCGGCCAATAAAGGCGGTAAAGCCGGCAAGTCGCCCAGCATCGGCCTGAATATCATGCTACCAAAAGAGCAGATGCCGAATGACTATCAGGAAATTGAGCTTAATTTCCGCCATTTCTTCACCCGTAAAGTCATGTTTGTTAAATACGCATCGGCTTATGTGGTGTGCCCGGGTGGCTTTGGTACACTCGATGAAATGGCGGAAATACTGACACTGGTAGAAACAGGGAAATCCAGACACATACCCATTATTCTGGTTAATCGCGCCTTCTGGAGCGGCTTACTCGACTGGTTTGAAAACACACTGGTTAGACAGGGCATGATAAATGCTGAAGACCTGAAGCTCATCTCGATCGCCGAAACAGCCGAAGAAGTACTTCAGATTATCTTTGATCATTATGAAGACCGTGACTTTGAACCGTCGCTGCAGGAACAGGAAATACTTTTACAGCTTTAACATGTGCGGGCAGGCTGCTAAAATGACGCACTAATCAAATAACAAGTTATTACCATGTCGGTTTATACCACCATCGAACAAGACGAGCTGCGAACCTTTTTATTACGTTATGACGTAGGCGAGCTGGTCTCCTATCAGGGCATCAGTGCTGGCATTGAAAACACCAACTACTTTGTCACCACCTGCCAAGATGGCCAGCAAAACGAATTTGTGCTGACCATTTTTGAAGCCCATGATGCTGATGAGATGCCTTACTTTCTCGATCTGATGGCTCATCTCAACGAGCACAAAGTACCGAGCGCACACCCGATTATCGACAGACAGGGGCGTATGCTACAGAATTTAAAAAATAAACCCGCCGCATTAGTCCAGAGATTAAAAGGCAGCAGCATTACAGAAACCACTGCCGAACACTGCTGCAAACTTGGCGCTGCTCTGGGTGACTTACACAGCGCCGGTTTGAGCTTTGATCAGCAGCAGGAAAACACCCGTGGCCCACACTGGTGGCATGAAACCACAAACTTGCTGGAAAACAAATTAAGCAGCGATGACCTTGCTGTGTTACACGAAGAAATGAAATTTCAGGAAACACAGAGCCATGCCGATATACCCCGCGGCTTGATTCATGCCGACCTGTTCAGAGACAATGCCCTGTGGCACGATAACGAACTGAGCGGCATTATTGATCTTTATTTCGCCAGCACAGACGCGCTTTTATATGATGTAGCGGTCACGGTTAATGACTGGTGCAGTAACCCCGATGGCAGCCTGAATTTTGAAAAAACAAGCAGCCTGCTAAAAGCCTACCATCAGCACAGGTCTTTTACTGAGACAGAAAAGTCACTCTGGCCGGTAATGCTACGCGCTGCTGCACTGCGTTTCTGGCTATCGCGTTTATATGCGATTCATTTTCCGAAAGAAGGTGAAATGACACACCAGAAAGATCCTCAGGAATTCAAAACCATTCTGTTACACCGCAGAAACGAAAGCAGCAAAATTCTCGACAACTGGGTGCCATAAAATACAGTAAGCTACCCAGAGCGGTCAGCCTGATTAAATACAAAATCTGCCTCTAATGACCGTAAAAATGCAGCAGCCAGAGCCACTCAGAAGGCAAGACTGAAGCACAGAGCAGTACGTTTATAAAACTGTTGCCCTGTGCTAACAGTTGCGCAAGCGTTTAACATTGATTTTTTTATAACAGAAAAGTGTCTGTAACTTTTAACTTCTCAGCTTATATTTACATACTGCGGAAAATAATGCCCGGCCCAGCAAAGACAGCTTACTCTGTCAACTCATGATCAGGACTTAATATAGGTACTTTTTTAAGGTATTCGTTTAGCTGAAGCAGGTCCATTGCCTCACTAAAATAATGTCCCTGAGCAAATTCACATTTTATTTTTTTAAGTTCTATCAGCTGGCTTTCAGCCTCAACACCTTCCGCAATTATTTTAAATCCCATCACTTCAGACATGGCATGCATCATTTCACAGTGACGGCGTGCTTTATCACTAACCGCAAGCTGGTTAATCAAACGGGCATCCATTTTTACCCGGTCAAAACCTATATCCAGCAAAAGTGAGATTGGCGTCGATCCTTTGCCAAAATTATCAATTTGAAATTTCACACCTGCCTTTCTCAGTAGCTCAATTATCGCTATCTGATCATAGGACAGGCTGTGCATAGCTGATTCGTTCATATCCATCGCTATCTGACTGATCGATACAGATTCTTCATCGCATACCTGTTGCAGAAACTCTAAAAAGTTTTCATCAAGCTGAAGCGCTGAAATATTGATAACAATTTCAGGGATAGTAGAACCGGCTTTCTGCAGGCGACTCAGTTCGGCACAAGCCTGTCTTATGACCCAGTCCCCTATTGCTACAATAAAGCCTGTGTTTTCTGCTTCAACCAATAATTCGGCCGGTTCCAGCAAACCTTTTTCAGGGTGCTCCCAGCGCAGTAAGACTTCAATCGCCGACAGGCTTTTTTCATTAACATTAAATTGCGGTAAAAAGAACAGCCTGAATTGATCATTCTTTAATGCTTTGTGCAACTGGACTTCATAGTCCCACCATATCTTTGCCTTTTCGTTCAGTTCAGTGCTATACAGATGGTAATTACTGGCAGCTTGCAGTTTTGACGCGAGCAGTGCAACTTCTGCTTTTTCTATCAGATCGTTCGCCTCAGCTCCGTCTTCAGGGAACAGGCTAATGCCTATAGAAAAGATCAGATCATACAGCTCATCGCCAACCTGATAGTTTTCAGACAGTGTGGATAATATTTTTTGTGCCACAATATTAATCTTATTAACGTCTACAATTTCCTCTAATAGCATAGCGAATTTATCAGCCCCAAAATGGCTGACGTAATCACTCTCACGACTGACAAACTGCAATCGCCTGCCGACTGTTCTTAACAGCTGATCACCTACATCAAAGCCATCGCGTTTATTCAGTTCATAGAACCGTCTGATATCAATAATAACAACAGCGATATATTTACCACTGCGCTTTGAACGTTTTAAAGCGTATTCCAGCCGGTCTACATAGTGATCCTTATCTGCCAGACCAATCATGTTATCACGGTGCAAGTCTGGAAGCTGCTGCTGAGAACTCCTGCTGTTTGCTCTGGTCATCATCATGACATATTTTTTCTTATTATCCTCCAGGCTTTTTATCAGCTCTATATGTGTATTTACCGAGTAGCTTTCACCTGTTTTTCGCCGGTTCCATACAACACCTTTCCAGACACCGTTCGCTTCCAGCTCTGCACTTATCTTTTCTGTTATAAAAAAGTTTTTCGTATCGGCCAGAATAATCTCTGGCTTCTGACCGCTCAGTTCAGCCTCGTCATAACCACTCATTTGCAGCATTGCATCGTTAACTGATACTATTCTTTGTTCAGAGTCTAAAACCATAACGGATTCAGAACTGCTTGCAAACATTCTCTGCGCCAGGTTAAGCTGGCTCACCACTTCTTTAGAGTCCGTAATATCGCGCACGATAACAAAGCGGAGTTCGCGTCCGTGTATTTCAATCGGAGCCTGACTGACTTCTACAAAACGCACATCGCCTCCGATTTTATGGGTCGACTCATATAACTTTGGCTTCACACTGTGTGTATTTTTTTCAGCAAAAAAGTCATCTTCACTCAGGCTTATCGTATTAAAATTTTTACCGACAAGTTCTTCTTTATTTTTTTTATAAAACTCAATCGCTGCTACATTTGCATCTTCGATAATATTTCTTACCGGATCTATTACCAGCATAATTGAACTGTTATTTTCAAACATTGACCAGTAACGGTCTTCACTTTCACGGAGCGCCCATTCTGCCACTTTTCTTTCGCTAATATCTCTGACCACGTACTGATAGGCCAGCTTATTGCCGTACACTACCGTGTGTGCACTTATTTCGACAGCAACAACGTCACCCTGGTAAGTACACATTTCATGCTCAAACAAAATATCTTTATGTTGTGCCAGCTCAGACAGTTTTTCACGCGTAATTTTTTCCAGTCCGGCTTTATCAATGTCGTATATCGACAAATTATTCAGCTCGCCCTCACCATAGCCCAGCCAGATATAAGCCAGCTCATTTGCATCGACAATCGCCAGTGTTTCAGGGTCTATAATAAAGATAGCATCGTTTGCGTGATTAAATAAGGTATAGTAATTTTGCTTTGACCTGATCAGATCGTTTGTAGTCTGTTTATTTTCTGTAACATCCCGGAATATAGCGTGTAAATATGTATTGTTTTTTATTTCTACAACTTTAAAATGTGCTTCCACATCAAACACGTCTTTATTTTTGCTGATTAGCTGAATGCTTCTTATTCCGCCTTTATCTTCCACCAGTTTATTGATAAATTCCGTTATCTCCTGGCCATCCTCTGCCATGTACAGACCAAGCCTGGTACGAAAAAACTCGCCTCGCTTATAGCCAAGCATATCCAGTAATGCCGGATTAAATTCAGCCGCTAACGTGGTTTTAACATCAAGCATCATCGTCGGAAATGGTAAGTCATCGAACAGACGTTTATATCGTCTGTCGAGCTCTTTATTCTTTGCTTCGAGACTATATTGCACCGATATATCGCGCCGGATTATATATAAACCAATCAGTTTTTTATTTTTATAGAGTGGTGTTTTTACTGTTTCATAGTGCCTTGTCTGACCGCCTACCATCAGCTCTTCTTCATGCTGATGTTGCTTTATTTCTGACAATACCCAGTCATCTTCCTGCTGGCACTTCATCACTTCAATTTCGTCCATGAAGCAGTCATCCATTTTTCCGGCAATATAATTTTTTGTTACACCAAAAATTTCACAAAAATAATCATTTACGTATATATACTGACCTTTTATATTTTTAATGGCGACGGCGACACTGCTCTCATTCAATATTTCATGATAGACCTTCTCTGTTATATCCCTGTTGAGAGTAACAACATCAAAAATGACTAAGATTTCACGTATAAATGAGAATATTGCATTAAACACCAGGCCTAGCATCATACCACTGATAAACCAGTATGCATGCACTGCGTTTGCCGGTTCCAGCAGGCTGTCTACTACTTCCTTGCCGATAAATAACCACAACAAACCCAGCAGCAGTTTGAGTCCTGACACAACCAGCCGGTTTATATGTGTATTAACAATTGCCACAGCGTAATCCTTTATTGTGTTTCTTTTTTATAAGGAGGTCAGATTAGCATACGATATAACTAACCATTTGGTTCCTTCGAATTCAAAATTTACTTCAACTCTGGCGTGCGCACCCGTGCCTTCATAATTAATTACCATACCTTCTCCAAACTTGGCATGTATCACTCTCTGCCCTATGCTGAACTCTGATGAATCGTCCTGCGATAAAAAACTATTGCTCATAGTTGGTTCAGATACTTTTGTATGCAAGCGTATATCTGCTATTAATTCTGCCGGTATTTCACTGATAAACCTTGATGGCCGGGGATAAGTATCACGTCCGTACAACTGACGGTGCTCAGCATTACTGATGGTTAACTGTTCACGCGCTCTGGTAATGCCAACGTAGCAAAGCCGGCGCTCCTCTTCCAGTCTGGCCGCATCTTCTACTGATCGCTGATGAGGAAACAGGCCTTCTTCAACACCACAGATAAAGACCTGCTTGAACTCCAGCCCTTTCGCACTGTGCATCGTCATCATCTGCACGCAATCTTCCCACTCTTCAGCCTGGCCTTCTCCGGATTCAAGCACCGCATACGTTAGAAAGGCTGTAATTTTTTCCATTTCTTCGGCTTCATCCTCAGGCATTGTAAAACTTTTTGCCGCGCCGACCAGCTCTTCCATATTTTCAATTCGCTGCTCTGCTTTTTCAGACTTATCTTTTCTAAAGTGTTCAATTAAACCTGACTTATGTACCACGTGATCAACCATTTCATGCAGTTCAATCTCCGACGTTGCTGCCTGCATTTCACTGATCAGGTCGATAAAATTTTGCAGTGCATTACCGGCCCTGGCGGTTAAAACTTTAGCTTCAATTAATTTCAATGCAGCATCCCACATTGTTATTCCCTGAAGCTTCGCCTGTTCACGTATAATGTCTATTGTTCTGCCGCCAATTCCCCGCGCCGGAACATTCACTATACGTTCAAAAGCAGTATCATCCAGCACATTATTCATCAGCCTTAAATAGGCAATGCAGTCTTTTATCTCGGCCCGGTCAAAGAAGCGCAGGCCGCCGTAAATGCGGTACGGTATCTGCTCCGCATTCAATGACTGCTCAAACACCCGTGACTGCGCATTGGAACGATAGAGAATAGCCACTTCATCCCGCTGTTCTCCGTCATCAACCCATTGTTTTATTTTTTCAATAACATAGCGTGCTTCGTCATATTCGTTATATGCCTGATAATAAGTAATGGGCTCGCCATCACTGCCTGCGGTCCACAGTTTTTTACCAAGTCGGTCGCCATTGTTACCGATAACAGCGTTTGCCGCCGACAGAATAGTGGCCGTTGAGCGGTAGTTTTGTTCCAGCTTTATAATTCTTGATGCGGGGAAATCCTTGCGGAATTTCTGCAGGTTTTCAACCCGTGCACCTCGCCAGCCATAAATAGCCTGATCATCATCGCCGACGACAAATATATTGTTTTTCTTGCCAACTAATAACCGTACCCAGGCATATTGTATTGAGTTTGTATCCTGAAACTCATCCACCAGTACATGTCTGAAGCGCTGCTGATAGTGCTGCAGCAAATCATCATTATCTCTTAGCAGCTCGAGCGAGCGCAGCAGCATCTCCGCGAAATCGATCACTCCCGCCCGCAGACAAGCCGCTTCATATGCAGAGTAAATCCGCACTAACTGGCGCCGTACCATGTCACCATTATCGGCAATATGCTGCGGCCTTTCGCCTTCATCTTTGCAGGCATTGATAAAACCGCGAATCTGTTTCGGTTGCCACTGTGTTTCATCCAGTTCCAGTGACTGCACTACTTTTTTAATCAGCCGTAACTGATCATCAGAATCCAGAATCTGGAAAGTCTGTGGTAAACCCGCCTGCTTCCAGTGACTTCTTAATAAGCGATGTGCGATACCATGAAACGTACCCACCCAGATTCCGCTCATCGAGCGGCTGTGCATCGCTTCAACTCGCTGGCGCATTTCTTTTGAGGCTTTATTGGTAAAGGTAACCGCAAGAATACTGTGAGGTGACACATTCTCTACCGTCACCAGCCAGCTAATTCGGTGTACCAGTACTCGTGTTTTACCGCTGCCAGCACCTGCCAGCACCAGCATTGCTGTATCTGGTGCGGATACAGCCTCACGCTGCATTTCATTCAAACCATCTAATATTTCTGTAACATCCATCAACTTAATCTTCTTGGGACATCTAAAGGACAAACTATTCAGTTAAACTTAATTTAACTCTATTTTATACTAATAACGATCAACCATGCCGATACACACAACACCAGATCATCAGCAACATCTGCTACATACACGATGCACAGACATTGTTAGCGTTGATGAAGTCTGCGTTTATTTAAAAACAACCTGGCTTGATCCTGCTGTCTACGGCTATAACCAGCTGATTGATTATACTGCAGCTGACCTGTCGCAAATTGACTATGGCGGACTTATGACAATCGCTGCAGAATCTGCCAAAGTTTACTCACTGGATCCGGATTCCAGATGCGCCATGCTCATAGCTTCTGCTGAACAAAAAAGAATGGCAGACTTTTATATCAATGCGAAGTCGCTAATGACAGTGCCAACGCGTGAATACAAAAGTTTTACTTGCCGTGAAGAAGCCATCGAGTGGCTGACTGAAAAACATTCAACATAAGACCAGTCGTTTAATCTTTCAGCCCAAAATAAATAATCACCGTACCAACTACCCCGCAAACCCATGATATAAACGGAGCACCCGCTATTAGCGCTCCGCTCACCGGGTTCAGACTGTATACAACAAACGCACTGATCAGCAAACTGGAGCCGACAATTGACATCACCGTTCGCTGGTTTGATCTGTATATTTCTTGTCTTAACTCTTTCATTTCCAGCTGCTGTGCTTCATGGTTTTCACCTTCGGCTGCCCGCTTTAACGCGGCATAAATCAGACTCGGCAACTCCGGCATTTTTTCTGCAATATAGGGCAGGTTCTTTTTAAAGCCGCGCAACATGGCCTGCGCACCAATCTGTTCATCCATCCAGTTTTCAAGGAATGGTTTTGCTGTTTTCCACAGGTCAAGATCCGGATTAAGCTGCCGCCCGAGACCTTCAATATTCAGCAGGGTTTTTTGTAATAGCACCAGTTGTGGCTGCACTTCCATATTAAAACGCTGAGCTGTCTGGAACAGGCCGATTAAAACCAGACCAAATGAAATATCCTTTAACGGTTTTTCAAAAATCGGTTCACACACACTGCGGATAGCCGATTCAAATTCATCGACACGGGTATCTGCCGGTACCCAGCCAGAATCTACATGCAGCTGTGCTACCCGCTGATAGTCACGTTTAAAAAATGCCAGAAAGTTTTCTGCCAGATAACGCTGGTCATCAACATTCAGGCTGCCGACTATGCCAAAATCGACCGCTATATATTGTGCGTTCTGCGGATTTTTAAGATCAACAAAGATATTTCCCGGATGCATATCCGCATGGAAAAAATTATGTTTAAACACCTGGGTAAAAAATATTTCGACACCACGTTCAGACAAACGCTCAAGATTAACCCCGTGTTCGATTAATGCCTCAGTCTGGCCAATCGGTATACCGGAAATACGCTCCATCACCATGACATCACGGCGTACAAAATCCCAGTACACTTCCGGTATATATAAAGCAGCAGACTCACTAAAATTGCGTCTCAATTGTGAGGCATTAGCCGCTTCACGCTGCAGGTTTAATTCATCGTGAATGGTTTTTTCATATTCGGCCACGACTTCAATCACCCGCAGACGACGGCCTATACTCGAATAGCGCTCGGCCAGCTGTGCAATCACATACATTAGTGCAACATCACGTTCGATGATTTTTTTAATGCCAGGCCGCACGACTTTAACAATCACCTCAGTGCCGTCTTTTAATTGTGCGCCATGCACCTGCGCGATGGATGCCGAGGCAAATGGTTCATTATCAAAACGTAAAAAAGCCTCATTAACATTGCTCTTTAGCGATGCCTCAATAATACTTTTTGCCTGCTCAGGCGGAAATGGCGGTACATTATCCTGCAACTTCGCCAGTTCTTTTGCAATATCGTCGGCCAGTAAGTCGCGCCGTGTCGAAAGCATCTGCCCCAGCTTTATATAAACCGGGCCGAGGTCTTCGAGTGCTTTTCTCAGTCGTTCACCTCTTGCCGCTCGCTTTCTTGGCAGCCAGTTCCATGGCATAAGAAATAAAAGAAAACGAAACGGTCTGAATAAGTGTATTTCAAATACGATATCATCAAGGCCGTGTTTCATCAGAACATAATTAATACGAAGCAAACGTAACAGCTGAGAGGGGCGAATCATTGTTTTTTAGCCTTATTATCGGATGAGTCTTGTTTTTTTTGTTGCAGTTTTTTCAGCCGCGCTTCCAGCCTTGATACATCATCTCTTAACTTATCGACATCCTGCATAAACGCACCGGTTTCATTCTGTCCGGGCAGGTAATGAATTTCTTCCTGTAAATACTCACCGATATTCATTTGCATGGAGTCGTTGTTTCTTTTTTTCCATGAGAATATCGAGCGTGAAATATTGCCCAGTGTATGCGCCGCCATATCACCGGTGACTTTAGCTAACAGCTCTTCCCAGTCCAGGTCTAATGAAGCCAGTAAACGGTTAAATTGTCTGCCCAGTTTCAGATCGCCGGTAATGCTGACATCGCCGGCAAACATTTCTGCCTGACTGTCACTGGCCATACCCAGCCTGACGAGTGCCAGTGGAGTACCACTGATCGTGGTGTCGGCATCCGCGTCAAAATCATCCAGTATCATCACGTCCTGTGCATCGGGGAAAAGATATAAGCGGATATTCAGGCCTTCGAATTGCAGGCAGATGATACGGCCTTCCATCGCGGCAAGTTGCGCGGCGGCTGCCGGCTCGAGTGACAATAAACGATTAAACGCGTTTTCTATGCCAGCAATAACAATCTGTGGTACTTTCACCGCGCCGCTTCACTCTTTATAAATTTTTCGGAACTTCTGCTTAAAGTTTAAAACCTTTATGCAAGGCAACAATACCACCGGTTAGATTATGATAATCACAACGCTCGAAGCCGGCCTCCTGCATCATTGATTTTAATGTATCCTGATCCGGATGCATGCGAATAGACTCAGCCAGATAGCGATAGCTCTCTTCGTCATTAGCAATGACCTTGCCCATCATCGGTAATAATTTAAATGAATAAAAGTCATACACAGGCGACAGGCCAGGTGCGACCGGCTTAGAAAATTCCAGCACCAGTAAACGACCGCCCGGCTTTAAGATGCGCTGCATTGAACGCAGCGCCATGTCTTTATCCGTGACATTACGCAGGCCAAATGCCATGGTGATACAGTCAAAATAATCGTCAGGGAATGGCAGGCATTCTGCGTTCGCCTGTACATAACGAATATTACCCGCCACGCCTTCATCGGTTAGCCGGTCGCGACCGTTTGAGAGCATTGACCCGTTGATATCCGATAACACCACTTCACCGGAGTCGCCCACCATGCGTGACATTTTCAATGCCAGATCACCGGTACCACCTGCCAGATCCAGCACACGCTGACCGTTTTTCAGACCTGTTTGTGCCAGCGTAAAGCGCTTCCAGAGGCGATGTACACCAAACGACATGACATCATTCATAATGTCATATTTGTCTGCAACCGAGTGGAAAACCTCGGCAACTTTACCGGCTTTTTCTCCGGCTTTGACTTGCTCAAAACCGAAATGTGTTTCTTCGTTACTTTTCATCTGAATTCCAAATGGCTGCGCTGCCTTAGTCTCCGGGTTTAACTGGCTTCCGGATTCTGCCGTTGATGGCCGGCTTCTTTTAAGCGCTCTAGGTAATTATCCCACTTTTCCTGGTAGTTTACGCCTAAGTCGTAAAGATAATCCCAGGAATACAGGCCTGTGTCGTGATTATCACTGAAAGCCAGCTTCACGGCGTAGTGCCCAACAGCCTCAATACTGTCAATGTTCACACTTTCTTTATTCAGCTGCAACACTTCCTGACCCGGACCATGACCTGTGACTTCCGCAGAAGGTGAATACACGCGCAGGTATTCACAGGGCAGCTTGAAAGTAGAACCTTCATCGAATTCTAATTCCAGTACGTGTGATTTTTTATGTAACATGATATTGGTAGGTTTTGGCATTCTGTACTCCGATAAGCCCGCTAACACCGGCTTGTCTGTTAATTTAAAAAACTCGATAACTGATTATAAAGCAGCAATTGTTCAGAGTATCCGGACAAATACACCCTGTTTACAGTATGTAGCGACTCAGATCCTGATCCTCTGCCAAATTACCTAAAATGGCTTCTACATAGCTGGCATCAATACTGACGCTGCTGCCGGACTTATCCGCAGCCTCAAAAGAGATGTCCTCCAGCAATTTTTCCATTACCGTGTGTAAACGTCGGGCACCGATATTTTCGGTTTTTTCATTCACACTGAACGCCACATCGGCAATCCGTGCAATACCATCGTCAGTGAAATTAATCTCCACCCCTTCGGTGGCTAACAACGCCTTGTATTGCACGGTTAGGGCAGCATCGGGTTCGGTCAGGATGCGGATAAAATCTTCCGCTTTAAGTGCATCCAGCTCTACGCGAATCGGCAAACGACCCTGCAACTCCGGAATCAAGTCTGAGGGTTTACTGACATGGAAAGCGCCTGAGGTTATAAACAAAATATGGTCGGTCTTCACCATGCCGTATTTTGTCGTCACCGTGCAACCCTCAACCAGCGGTAACAGGTCACGCTGCACGCCTTCGCGTGAAACATCACTTCCACTGGTTTCATTGCGCTGACAGACCTTGTCGATCTCATCAATAAAGACAATACCATTTTGTTCTGCATTGATAACCGCCCGCTGTTTGAGGTCATCCTCATTCAGCAGCTTAGCTGCTTCTTCTTCCAGCAGGGCTTTTTGTGCCTGTTTAACCGTCATCTTGCGCATTTTTGTACTGCCAGTGGACATGTTCTGGAACATACCCTGCAGCTGGCTGGTCATTTCTTCCATGCCAGGTGGCGCCATGATCTCCACCCCGAGCTGCTGTGCCTGCACTTCAATCTCAATTTCACGTTCGTCCAGATCACCTAAACGCAGCTTGGTTCTGAATTTTTCTCGCGTACTGTTATCAGCTGACACTTCCGGGTTACCAAAAGAATCACGCGATGGCGGTAACAAAGCATTTAAGATGCGCTCTTCTACTTTATCTTCAGCCTGTGAATGGACTTTTTTCATCTCAGCTTCACGCACTTCTTTCACAGATAAATCGACAAGATCACGAATGATCGTATCCACTTCCCGGCCAACATAGCCTACTTCTGTGAATTTGGTCGCTTCTACCTTAATAAACGGTGCTTGCGATAATTTCGCCAGACGGCGGGCAATCTCGGTTTTACCAACACCGGTTGGGCCGATCATCAGTATATTTTTAGGCGTAATTTCATTGCGTAGCTCTTCTGCCACCATTTGCCGGCGGTAGCGGTTACGTAAGGCGATAGCGACAGCACGTTTGGCTGAGCTTTGTCCTACAATGTGCTTGTCCAGTTCCTGGACAATTTCACGGGGGGTCATAGAAGACATAGTGTTTGAAACCTTTAGTAAATTATTCGTCGTTGCTGAGTTCTTCAATGGTCAGGTTTTTATTGGTATAAATGCAGATGTCACCGGCGATATTTAAGCTTTTCTCGACAATTTCGCGCGCTGATAAGTCGGTATTATCAAATAAGGCACGGGCCGCTGAACGGGCATAGTTTGAGCCTGAACCAATGGCTAACAAATCATCGTCGGTATCGATCACATCACCATTACCGCTGATAATTAATGAGGCTTCTTTGTCGGCAACAATTAACATGGCTTCGAGGTTACGCAGCATTTTATCGGTACGCCAGTCTTTTGCCAGTTCGACCGCAGAGCGCACCAGCTGGCCATTGTGTTTTTCCAGCTGACCTTCAAAACGTTCAAAAAGTGTAAACGCATCGGCGGTGGCACCGGCAAAGCCGACGATGACTTTATTGTGGTAAAGACGACGGACTTTACGGGCATTACCCTTCATAACCGTGTCACCTAAAGTGACCTGACCATCCCCGCCGATAACCACAGAGTTACCGCGGCGAATGGATATTATCGTCGTACCATGAAACGTGGCCACATGAATCTCCAAAAATATTTTTAACAGGGTGCGAATTGTACACGAAATACAGATATAAGCCCGAACAGGGCGCTTTTCAAGCGTAGTTATTGTTCTTTTTGCTTTGCGCGGGGATCAGAACAGCTCAATGCCATCATCATCGCTGTCATTTTTCTTGCGTACGTTAACTTCTGCCAAAACCAGATCCAGCAAATTGGTTAACTCGGCATCATCTAATGCTGTGATGTCGAGTGACTGAAAAGTTCTTTTCATGGACTGATTGGCCTGATAGCAGGTCAGGTGTGCAGGCCCCTGGCCCGGAACTGAAATACCTTCTTCACCAAACACCGGGTGTTTACAAAAAATACATCTCATCTTTAATCGGCACTCTTATACTGGCTGCAAAACACCCGATAAATGTTGTAAATGCTCAGCGGCTATCTGCCCTCTTTCAGTTAAGTAGCCTCCGTCCTGCTGACTAACCAGGCCTTTTTCAAATAGTCTGGCGGCTGCCGCTATTTTAGCTTCGGTGGCATCGGAGTGAACTTTTATACCCGTTTGCAGGCTGTCCAGATCATAGCAGCTCAGCACATTCATCTCTTCAAGTAAGTCGTTATCAAATTTCATTATTTACCTCATTTTTCTCTAAGTTATTTCTTTTGTGATCATCACCAAACCACGGGGCTATAGCATCCAATCGCAATGGTTTACTAAAATAAAATCCCTGCACAGTTTTAGCACCTAATCGCCTCACCGTCTCTAACTCTTTTTCACTTTCAACGCCCTCAAATACATTGTCAATAGCTAAACCCCGACACATCGTAACGATTGCCTTGACGATGTCCTGTAAATTTTTCTTATGGTCAATTCCTGAAATCACCGAGCGGTCTATTTTAATAATATCTATCGGCAACTTCGCAAGATATTTAAACGAGGTATAGCCACTGCCAAAATCATCCAGTGCAATCGTACAGCCCAGCTCATGAATACTGTTTAAAAAAGCTTCTGTTTTATTAAAGTCTTTGATCAGTACTGACTCGGTTATTTCAAATTCAATCTGTGCCGGGTTGACGTTTGACTGGTCAATATATTTTTTAATCTTTTCGCTGTACTGATTTACACCGCACTGCAGTGCGGATAAATTAATCGACACCTTGGCATTTCTTGCCTTGCCGGATTTTATAAACTGCAGCACCTCTTTAATGACCCAGTCACCAACCACATAGATCATTCCTGTCTCTTCAAGCACCGGTACAAACACGGCCGGAGAGACCTGTCCAAACTCGGCACTGTTCCAGCGGATTAATGCCTCAAAGCCTGTTGTCGCATTGCTATGAATATCACATTGAGGCTGAAAAACCAGATAAAAGTCTTCATTTTCAACCGCCAGCCTTAACGCATTCTCCAGCTCCAGACGGCCCTTAATCCGGTTAGACATTTCACTGGAATAAAACTCAAAACTGTTACTGCCTACATCCTTTGCATAATACATGGCCGTATCTGCCATCTTAAGTAGATCCAGGGCATCGATACCGTCTATTGGGTAAGTCGCTATACCGATACTGGTTCCGATATGTACATCATGGCCATTAATTTCAAACAAAGCAGCGGTGCATGCAATCAGTTTTTCAGCGACAACAAAAGCACTTCTGACGTCGCTCATTTTCTCCAGAATTATTACAAACTCATCGCCACCATTTCTGGCAATAACATCATCTTCTCTTAATGCATTCTTTAAACGCACAGACACTTGTTGTATCAGCTGATCACCAACAGCATGACCGAGGCTGTCATTAATGGCTTTAAAGCGATCCAGGTCGACAAATAAAACAGCAAACAGCGTATCGTTTTTCTGGGCTTTTATAACAGCCGCTTTCAGTCTTTCAATTAACATAACACGGTTTGGCAAACCGGTCAGCACATCATAATACGCAAGATGATGCAGGTCTTTTTCAACCTCACATCTTTTATCAATTTGTTCTTTTAAATCCAGATTAGCTTCCAGCAATTCACTGGTGCGTTCTTTTACCAAATCTTCCAAAACTTCCTGCGCCTGTTCCAGATTTAACTGCGCCTTTTTTCTGTTTTGTATTTCCGTTTCCATCTTATCAATCAGTTTTATATTCTGACGAATTAACTGGCGTCCCTGCTTAAATTTCAGATTGGTATTTCTGGCAATGACAAACATGAACCATGAAAAGATAAACAACGACACTGTTACCAGCAGGTTATTATTTAATGCATTAATCACCATAAGACTAAGTATTTGCGGCAAACTGAAAGCGATATACGCTTTCATCCACATCGACAGCGACCCAACCGCTGCTGTGATTAAGCCCAGATTAACGATCGTTAAAAAAAAACGCAGCTCATCATTATTCAGATCATAGTAAGCAAAACTTAATAAAGCCCAGTCCAGACCAAGCAGCAGACTGGTAAGTACATAGTAATTTGCATATTGCTGATAACTTGTTGTTCTGTCTTTTTTGTTAAAGCGCCGGAGCAACAGCATGCGGGCGCTAAAACAACCGAGAAAAACAGCAAAAAACCAGCTGATATGCTGCACTTCGCCCTGATAAGTCAGTGAAAAAATAACCAGAACAGCGGCAGCCAGCATCGCCATATTGGCTGGGTATGCCTGACTAAAAAGGTACTCTATCTGGTCTTTTTTGAAAGAAACGATGTTACACGCCCCGTATTTCATCCATTGTAATAACGACAAGCTAAACCGGTTTTATTTTTTTTTCGCCCTTGGATGGGCATCATCATAGACCTTTGCTAAGTGCTGAAAATCCAAATGGGTGTAGATTTGTGTTGTTGTTAAGTTTTCATGTCCAAGCAATTCCTGTACAGCCCTTAAGTCACCGCTTGACTCCAGAATGTGCGACGCAAATGAATGCCTTAACTTATGCGGATACAAATCACTGTCTAATTGCTGTGTTATAGCCCATTTTTTCATGCGCTGCTGAATACTGCGCTGTTTTAACCGGCCACCCCGGCTGCTGACAAACACTGCCTGTTCTTCACTATCAGCTATCTGTGCCCTGACCTGAAACCATGCATCCAGTGCCAGCAGGGCTTTACCGCCATAAGGCAGCTGTCGCTGCTTATCTCCCTTGCCAATCACTTCCAGTAACTGTTGTTTTTTATCCACTTTATTCAGGTCCAGCTTCACCAGCTCTGTCAGTCGCAAACCACAGCCATACATTAATTCCATAATCGCTTTATCCCTGATGCTCAATACATCTTGTTCTTTTATATTGAGCAACTGATCTAACTGATCAACTGTTAATAACTCAGGCAGTTTTCGTGATACCTTGGGTGCACGAACACCTTGAGCGGGATTAGTTGCCAGCAAGCGCTGCTTATTAAGAAAATTAAACAGACTGCGCAGCGCGGACAGCAATCGCTGTAAACTACGGCCACTCAGGCCCTGACGATGACGGCTGGCAACAAATGCGCGGATGTGCGCTGAATCTAAGGCGGAAAATTGTTTGATGGAATGCTGCTCACAATAGTTCAGAAATGAACCAATGTCGCGCTGATAACTTTTTAGGGTATGCTCAGAGTACTGTTTTTCTGATTGCAGATATTGGTAAAATCGTAAAACTTGTGACTGTAATGTCATCAGTTTTGATAAGTAGCAATGGCTGCGCTCACCAGTTCACTGATTTGAGAAAGAAAGCTGGTCGCCATCCCCGGATTGAATCGATCGGGATGCTGCCCCCCCAAACCAATAAAACCAATATTGGCACCCGAGACCAGTGGTATCAGTGCGGCTGATTGTATGTCTTCATGTTCCTGTGTAAAGATACAGGCAATTTGTTGCTGACTTAAACGTCCGCAAAGCGGCTTATAGGCCTCTACGATTGAACTGATTGACTGATAACGCAGATCATCCTTATGTATATACCATTGCGGCATTTGCTCACATAACTTCGTGTCATCTGTCACCAGATGCACGCTCGCATAATCCACCTGAAACTCGTGACGCATTGCATCAACCACGGCACTCAAAAGCGACTCTAAATCATCACTCAAAAGTAAGTTAACGACCAGTTGTAAAATGTTACGGCTTAGCTGCTCATTTTCCCGGGCCAGAGAGACCAGCTCAACCAGTTTGTTTTCCAGCCGCATATTTTTATCACGCAATACAAAAACCTGACGTTCAATCAGGGAAATAGCCGGGCCGGTATCATGTGATAATTCCAGTTTGCTCAACAGACCGGCATGCCGGTCAAAAAAATCCGGGTGTTGATCCAGGTATTCTGCAACGGTCTGCTCATCGAGATCCGCTGTTATTCCTTTTGCTTCTGGTTGCTGCTTCAATGTTCTATCTGTCCTTCGTATACAGTTGTTGCTGACCCCGTCATAAACACGGGAGTGCCCGCGCCTTGCCAGCGTATAATCAGCTGGCCACCGGGTAAGCTTACCTCGACTTCATCATCAAGCCAACCACGCACAATACCTGACACCACAGCAGCACAGGCACCTGTGCCACATGCCAGCGTCTCACCTGCGCCACGCTCATAGACACGTAGCCGAATATGCCGGCGATCCACACATTGCATAAAACCAACATTCACCCGCCTGGGAAATCGCTCATGGGACTCCAATAATGGCCCGAGCTTTGCGACTGCGGCTGTATCTATATTATCTACCTTCAGCACCGCATGTGGATTACCCATTGATACGGCGCCAATTTCAAGCGTCTCACCCGCCACATCCAGCAGATAAGTATCGGCTTGTTGTTCGGCAATAAATGGTAATGCAGCAGGAGCAAACACCGGCTCACCCATATTGACTTCGACCAGCTCTCCTTGCAGAACCGTCAGCGTGATTAAGCCTGAACTGGTTTCAACCGGAATCACTTTGGATGCCGTCAGTGCTTTTTCGGTCACAAATCTGGCAAAACAACGCGCGCCGTTACCGCACTGCTCGACTTCGCTGCCATCGGCATTGTAAATACGATATAAGAATTCTGCCCGACTGGTTTTAGGTCGTTCAACTAATAACAACTGATCAAAGCCTATGCCAAATCGACGATCTGACCATTGCCTGATTTTGTCAGGCGTCAAAACCAGATTTTGATTAATGGCATCAATCACCATAAAGTCATTACCCAGACCATGCATTTTTGTGAATTTAACTATCATGGCGAAAATATAACACATAAGTATTTGTTTTTATGAACAAATATCTCAACAGCGAGGATATTTTTCTTAGCGGCTTAGCTTTCAAAAAATAAGCGATGGATTCTTTAGCCGCAAGTTCAGGCGGCTGTATTTTTTGCTGCTTTGCTGACTAAATATCAGGCTACAAATAAATCTGACAATAGCCGTCATTTTCGATAGCTGAACAGGCCTTTTTGATGCTGACTGATTTATACGGTAACTCATAGTCATGCCATAGCATTTTTATTGTATTACTAAAGAAAATAGCGATTTACTTTTATCCTTATTCTTTTTTGCTATATATAAAATCACAGCTAACAGATGCGACTTACTCTGTCAGCTCAGCAATGAAAGTATATGGGGTTTTTCTAATATAACTTTGTCTACTTTTTAAAGACCAATAACTATTGGAAGATAACGATTTGCAATGGTATATTCATCTTCCACACAAGACCATAATTCATAATTATGAATAATAAAATTTTTGGTCATTCCTGCGGATTATCCGTATTGAGAGCCAATACAACCACAATTATCGAGGATTTTTCTATATGAAAATGTTATTTCGTACTTTATTAGCCGTTCCATTGGCACTTGCAAGCATGCAAGCTATGGCGGCTGATTACACCATCAAGTTGTCACACGTTGTTTCAGCTCATACACCGAAAGGTCAGGCGGCCGATCTTTTTGCTAAGCTCGTTGAAGAGCGCACTAAAGGCCGGGTAAAAGTTGAAGTTTTTCCTAACTCACAACTTTATAACGACAATAAAGTATTAGAAGCCATGCGTTTAAGCGGTAGCAAAACTACCGGCATCATGGCTGCACCTAGCCTGTCAAAGTTTGTTAAATTTTCAAAAACACTGCAAACATTTGATCTGCCTTTCCTGTTTAATAACACAGATGATGTGCATAAACTGGTCGACTCACCGCTTATGACGCGCCTGACTAAAGGCCTGGATAAGAAAGGTTTACGTGCCTTGACAGTTTGGGACAATGGCATGAAAGTTTTCTCAATCAAAGCGGATAAGCCACTGCGCAATATTCCTGCTGACTTTACCGGTAAAAAATTCCGTATCCAGTCATCTAATATCGCAGCCTCTATGATTGAGCATCTGGGTGGCACACCACAAAAACTACCATTCAAAGAAGTTTACACAGCATTAGGCCAGGGCGTTGTCGATGGTCAGGAAAATGCATGGTCGAATGTTCACTCGAAGAAGTTCTATGAAGTTCAGGATTACATTTCAGTAACAAACCACGCTTACCTGGGTTATCTGGTTGTTGTTAGTGATGAATTCTGGAGCAACCTGCCTGCCGATATCCGTAACACTGTCAGCGGTGCATTAAAAGAAGCCACTGAAGCTAACCGTAAATTTGCAGCGATTGCTGACAAAGGTGACCGCAAGAAAATCGAAGATGACAAGTACGCTAAAGTTGTTGAGCTGACTGATGCAGAACGTGCTGCATGGCGCCAGGCAACTGCACCAGTATGGACTGAGTTCCGTGATGAAATCGGCGCTGAGCTGATTGATGATGTGAAGAAACTGCTGGGCCGTTAATCTACCTTTCCAGTTACTGGAATCTCAGGGGGTGATTTTTTACCCCCTGACTTTTAAGCTAAAAAAAATACTATGCTAACTTTAAATCGTTATATCGATCTGTTTGAAAAATACAGCATTACCATTCTCTTTGCTGTTGCCACACTGATATTATTTACTAATGTGGTTTTACGTTATTTCTTTGACACCGGTCTGATCTGGGCATTAGAGCTGGTTCAATACCTGTTTGCCTGGGTGGTTCTGGTTGGTGCTGCACATGGTGTTAAAGTCGGCATTCATCTCGGCATTGATATTTTGCTGATTAAAATGTCGAAATCTCTGCGTAAAAAAACCCTGATAGTTGCTATCCTGTGCTGTATTAGCTTCGTTGCAATCGTCGATTACAATGCGTTTATCTATACCTTTAAAATTTATCAATGGGGCGACATTACTGAAGATTTACAAATACCACAGTGGATACCTTATCTTGCCATTCCGGTTGGTTTAAGCCTGATGTTGTATCACTTCCTGACTCTGGGCTGGGAAATCATTACCGATCAACGCGACACAATTCACACCAATGAAGCCGACGCCGCTATGGAAGAAATAGACTAATGACAATTGCACTGCTCTTTATTGGCCTTTTAATCTTACTGCTGATTGGTGTACCGATTGCCGTCAGTCTGGGTTTAAGCAGCCTCTCATATTTAATGCTGGCAACCGATGATTCTCCAACCATCATTGCACAAAAATTATTCGACACAATGGAACACACCACCTTACTGGCGATTCCATTCTTTATCCTGTCATCACACTTCCTGACCACCGGCGGTGTATCAAACCGCCTGGTCGAGTTTGCAAAATCACTGGTTGGCTGGATGCACGGAGGTCTGGCGATGGCAGGTGTTGTCTCATGCATGCTGTTTGCCGCTATTTCCGGCTCATCACCGGCGACCGTTGTCGCGATAGGCTCTATCTTAATTCCAGGCATGATCAAAGCCGGTTATGACAAACGCTTTGCGGTAGGTGTTATTGCCACAGCCGGCAGTATGGGTATCTTAATTCCACCGTCCATTCCGATGATTGTATATGCCGATGCGGTGGAAGAGTCTGTTGGTAAGATGTTCATTGCCGGTATTTTACCGGGCATCCTGATGGGTGTTTTGCTAATGCTTGCAACCTGGGTCACAGCGCGTCATTTAAAGATGCCACGTGAGCCCTGGCAGGGATTTTCTCATATCTTCAAGACTTTTCGACACGCCTTCTCGGGTTTGTTTTTGATCGTCATTGTGGTCGGCGGGATTTATGGCGGGATTTTCACGCCAACAGAAGCTGCCGCGGTCGCTGCCGTCTACTCGGCCTTTATTGCACTCTTTGTGCATAATGATATGACCCTGAAAGACGTACCACAAGTGATGCTCGACTCCGCCAAGATGACTTCTGTTATTATGTTTATCATTGCCTGTGCAATGATCTTTGCGCATGTTCTAACCGAACAACAAGTACCACAAACCTTATCTCAAATCGTTATTGAACAAGACCTGAGTCCCGGTGCCTTCCTGTTTATGGTGAACGTCATTCTGTGGTTTGCCGGTGACTTTATGGAGCCTTCATCAATTCTGTTGATTCTGGCACCATTGTTCCATCCTATTGCACTGACGCTGGGCATAGACCCGATCCATCTGGGCATTGTAATGACCACTAACATGGAAGTCGGTATGATCACACCGCCGGTTGGTCTTAATCTTTATGTCGCAGCCGGCTTAACCGGTATGACACTGGGACAGGTAACACGTGCAGCCCTGCCTTGGATGGGGGTCATGATCGTCGCCTTAATCATCATTACCTATGTACCCTGGTTTAGCCTCTATCTTGTGAACCTACTGTACTAATTAGCTACTTCATTAGCTCAACAAACCCGCTACTCGTCAGACTAGCGGGTTTGTTGTTTTTGGATACATCGTTATGCTGCTTGAATTTAGTGCTTTACAAATTTTTCTGACCGCACTGATTTTTATCTGGTCTGGTTTTGTACGCAGCGGCCTGGGATTTGGTGGCGCGGCACTGAGCCTGCCCTTATTGCTCATCGTTTATGATCAGCCGATTTTCTGGATGCCCATTATTGGCGCCCATTTACTCCTGTTTTCTGCACTGACACTGCGGACCCGCCTGAGAAGCATCAGCTGGGAATACCTGTTACGTTCAATGCCGATCATCTTACCGACAACCATCGCCGGTGTCTTCGGGCTTATTAGCTTGCCCAATAAAATCATACTTATTTTTATTTATAGCGTCACGCTGTTCTACGCTATCATGTGGATGCTGCGCGTTACCATACACAGTTCAAACCGCTGGGTAGATCGCTTTTTACTGGCACTTGGCGGCTATATCGTTGGCACGTCATTAAGTGGCGCACCTTTGATCGTTGCGGTTTATATGAAAAATATCGCACCACAACATTTACGCAACACCTTGCTATTATTATGGTTTGTACTGGTTGGTATAAAAATGGCGACGTTCACCGTGTTCGACGTGGATTTACAGCTCGATAGCGCATTGATGCTAGTACCTGTTGCGGCTATTGGTCATATCATCGGTTTAAAACTGCATGATATGATTCTTGAAAAAGATCAGCAGTTTAAACGTGTTATCGGCGTTGCTTTGCTGGTGGTTTGTGTACTCGGACTGTGGAAAATTTTAAATAGCTAAACCTTTTTATCAGCGTCACTGGCTTTGCAGCTGCTCAATATACTGAATAAAATATATTCTGTAGCTGAAAGCATTTGTATTTATCTAGCTCATTTTCCATACAAGTATTCTGTTATTGACCGGCATCTCAATATCTTCCTGCAAAACAAAACCGGCCTTTTCTGCAAATACGGTCAGCTCTGACATGTCTCTGATACCACTTGCCTCATCTCTTTGTTTAAGCCAGTGATCAAAACGCGCATTACTTTCACTGCTGAACCGACCATCTTTATTAAACGGCCCGTAACAACAAAACAAAGCGTCTTTATTTAATAGTTTACCCAGCCCTGCAAATAGTTTTTCTACATGCAAAATCGACATAATATGCAATGTATTGGCGCTAAACACAGCATCATAATCAGCTGTTAGTCCCCAGTGTTGCTGTGCAACATCGAGCACCAGCGGCGCTTCAATATTGTCTAAACCGGCATCTTCTACCCAGATATTAACTCCCGCTACATTTTCTGCAAGTTCAGTCGGCTGCCATCGCAGATGCGACAGGTGCCTGGCAAAGTGCACCGCATGCTGCCCTGTTCCGCTGCCTATTTCGAGCACACAGTCTGAATTTGCATAAAGCACCATTAATTGCTCGAGAATAACCGTTTTATTTTCTTCAGATGACTGTGAAAATGGCTTAGTAGATTTCATGACTGTCCTGTTTATTAATGACGATAGACAGAACAGGCAAATAATCGTCGTTCTATATCGCGGATAACTTGAATATATTCTTCACTGCTTAAATTGCCATATTCAATTCTGAATTCTTCGGCCGTTAATCCTTCCTGCAGGCCACTGATATCCGCCATTATTTCATCTTCCGAACTTAGCTGACTCAGCCTGCTCTGTATTTCAACTGCTCTTGCCGGTGACTGTGCTAAGGTCGCCAGCTTATTACCGGCAATATCAGCCATCAGATCCACAAAACTAAACCCGCTGCCGCCGTTAGCATCTTTAAGCTCTTTCCTTAATCCTATCGCATTTGACCAGACAGAATCGCTCATCATATTAATGGCACTGCTGATAAGGTAGTGCTTTGTTAAATCACCACGGTCTTTCAGAGTAAGTTCAATTCTCGGGCGCACGGACAATGTCTCATCACTGACATATGACAGCGGATTTTTATTAATCGTATATGCTGCCAAAGTCAGTAAGGCAATTCGATTTTCTTCAACAGCCTGTTCATTTATCAGCGACCGCTTCTGTGCAAATGTAAAGATTGGCGCAACAACATTTATAACCGACTGTTCTTTTGTATCAAGCTCACTAAGTATCCTGTCCATTTCAAGCGCATAAGCACTGATACGCTCTCGCTGAACATCATCGACTGCCACTTTTTTTATGACACTTCTCAGCTTACTGTAATCGATGCGCTTAATCTGATAGTGAACTGTCATCGCAGAATCAGCGACATCAATACGCTTAACCAGTTTCCACAATAAATAATACGATGGATAGTGTTCTTTAATATAATCGGCAATGGCCGGTTGCAAATAATGCAGAACAACAGACGGCACCGATAAATGTCCTATGCTCATTTCATCAATCACAAAATATCTGGCATAACCAACACTCATTGTCAGTTTAATATTAATAAACTTTCCCAGCGGATTTGATGGTAAACGGTAGGACAGATCTGAATATATGATTCCCTTTTTTAAATTCACACTGGCGCGCAATTTGTTTTCTAAAAATTGATTTGCAAAGCGCAGCAAGTCATTCAGCTCACTGTCTGTTATTTGTAACTGCACCTTAGCAGCCGATACTACTTTTGCCGGTGAATTTTCCGAAGCAAGCTGTCGTATCCTCGCAACATCCTGATCAGTCAGTGGCAGCGGTGCCGGTACTGAGGCGCTATCATCAACTGAAATAAACACAGCACCGGCAAGCAGAACTAGCAAGCATAAAATCGTTATTACAATTGTGTAGAGTAAAGTTTTGATCATTTAATTGTCCATATAATCTGTTGATCACGAAAATATTTATTTTTTATATTTATTTAATTTTTCAGTAATGTCTGTCTGCTTAGTATTAATCGATCTTTTAAGATCATCCAGGCCGGCAACTGACTGCTCAATACTATCAATATCAGCTGCATACTTATTTTTAATTTTCAATGCCAGCTGATCTTCATAATCTTTTCTGATTTTTGCAAAGCTGGCACTGAGCTGTTTATTGATTTTATTATCAATATCAGAGTCGATCTTGATATCCGGTTTATTCAGCGTACCTTTCAGCTCGGCATTAATATTAAACTCGCTGATATTCAGCATGGCGGCCGTCACTAATGATGAAAAACTTTTGTCCGACGGGTCTTTTGTGCTATCAAATTTTACTTTTTTAAACCGTGCATCGACATCAGCACTTAATTTACCCGACTGTAAACTGGCTTTCGACCGCATATCCAGCATCGCCGTTTCCATTACCAACGGCAAGCTTGTACCGGCAGAGACTTCATACTGTCTTATATTTCGCTGATCAATATCATAATTTACAGCAAAGCGCGGAGCTTTCTTATCTCTAAGATCTAACACCGCACTCATTATCTCTGATTTGCTATGAATGAGATCTTTACCGCTTAGTTTTATCTCTGCCGGTTTATTATTGATTTTCTGATCAAAGGCAATATAACGGGCTTTGCCGTCAAACTTCCCTGCTGGCAGTCTTGCTGTAAAGCCCGCCTTTTTAATCAAAAACCCAGGCTGAGGGTCATTATCCTTAAATTCAACATACCTGCCCTGACCTCTGACAATCTGCTCCTCACTTGCTTCATCTGCTGCAACATAGGGGGCAATTTTTTTATACACATTTCTGGCCGATTCAATATAACCTGTAATCTCTTCACTAAAAAGAAGCCGGCTTATATTTGCAACACCGCCTGAATTCAGGCTGATGGAAGATTTTATTTTTTGCAGATCTTTACCCGGCATTTTTTTAGCCTGCGCATATAAAATATTTAGCTCATCTGAATCTTTTTTTAGTTTGTCTTTATCTTTTTTTATTTCCCGCAGTTCATCTGACACTTCATTTTTTAAATCTTTGAAATCTTTAAGCGCCTGCAGTTTCTCTTTTGCACTGCCGCTTTTAATGTTTGTTTTAACGGTATTATAACGACTGCTATATCCATCCCACTTGTTTTTATCACTGACTCTTGACTCTATATCAGCCCAGCTTACTTTCGTTTGTTTTGCTTTTTCATTAACAGCTTTAAATGCATTCTCTGTATCCAGGCCTGTTTTATTAATGAGCTCATCCATATCCGGCATCGTTAAAGATGAGGCACCCATAAAGCCGTTGCCCGCATCTGTTTCTGGCGTCTTCTCCTCTTGAGTCTGATCTTCTTCAACAAAGACTGCACCGGCCTGCATTCGCTGAGTGGCAAACTGAATATTGTCCAGCTGTAGCTCATTAACAATAAAGCGTCCTCTTAACAGTGAGCGGGTATCGACTTCAAGCACCGCCTTACTGATCTCCAGTGAATTCTCAAGCGGATTTTCATTATTAGTTACCTGAATCTTATCGAGTTTAATAACCAGGGGATTAAACGCGACGGCTGCTTCATTAATATTTACTTCTGCGCCATTTAGCGAGGACAACTGTGACTGCAGAATCATTTTGCTGATGCTGGCAGAGAATAACACCAGCGTTAAAACACTTAGCAATGCAAGGCTAAGTAGTATGATCAGGCCTTTTGTTCTTATCAGATTCATCTTAACTAACCCGCTCTGCCACTGCTGTTAACTTTCCTAACAGTTTCGACTGACTTATGTACTGAAACAAGCGCGAGCTTTTCCAGTGTTTTTCAATCGCCACCCTGTATCGCTTAATCAAAAAATTTGAAAGTAGAAATAAAGGTATAAAAGCGGCCAGTGATATCACTAAACTGCCCATATTCAGGGTATTGTTAAACCGTAACAGGTACCAGAAACTATTGTTATACATCCAGCTAAACAACGAATTCAGTTCTGCAACTGATAACACTGCACTGCCAAGCTGAAGCAGCAGCGGATCTAACAGATAGGCAATAATGCTGATCAGTCCTGCTGACAGCATCAGCACCGACAGATTCGCCCGCAAGATGATCAGCAAAACAACGGCCAGCAATGCTTGTATTGAAATCGCAGGCGACAACCCCAGTACAAAACCCAGACAGATCCCAAGACTCAACTGAGCCGGCTCGATGTCTGAGCTCATTAGTCTAATTATCTTTGCAAAAGACGATATCATTATTTATCCTCTGGTCTTATTAGTGAGTCTGCAGTGATTTATCAAAATACTAGAGTAAAAGCAGCTGATTATAATGCTTAATCTTAGACGACAGCTTAGTAAAGTAAACGCCCGCATTTTATCAGTTTGAAGCAGGGCTCTAAAGTGCATTATATACACCTGAAATTGCCGATTCCGATAACAGGGAGGTATTTTCCGATTATAACGACTAAAATAAGCTGATATCTCATATATAATTGATCTTCAGAGGTCAATCCATCAGCTTGTTTTACAGACCATTTTTTTTGCCTGTCAAAGTGTATTTAGCCATGAAGTTCTTACAATTTGTATTCACATTACTCATCATTTCAGCAATCTCGCTTAACTGCCGGGCCGAAGAACTCTCTCGCGAGCAAATAAAAGGCCTTGATGAACAGGTACAGGACATTAAAAAAGATGTTCTGGCCATCTCAGCGGAATTAACCTTGCTGGAGGAAAAACTGCTCTATCCCTCTAATACACAGGTTTCCATTTTTATATCCGTGGCCAAAGACAGCCAGTATACCCCTGATGCAGTACAAATTAAGATCGACGATAAGGATGTTGCCCACCATATCTATAGCTATAAGGAAGTCGGCGCCTTACAAATGGGCGGCGTACAACGTGTCTACACTGGTAATATCCGCGGTGGTGAGCATAAACTGGATGTGAGTGTCATCGGCCAACAGGCAGGGAATGACGCATATAACAGCAAAAAGTCATTCACCATAACAAAGAAAGTGGGCGCAAAGCTGGTCGAAATACAGCTAGGCTCCGGTTCAGCCTTAATTCAAATTAAAGAAAGATAGCTCATGAATCGCTTCATGATGATGCTGGCCATGGTAACAGCCCCTGTTATAGGCGCAGCACAGGTCCCAGCTGCCGAAAAAACCGATTTATACTTTAGCGAAGGCCTGTATTACGCCTATCAGGGCAATTATTTTGATGCCATCAGCCGGCTTGATGCTGAACTTGGCCAATACCACGGGCTTGATGAACCGGAATTAAATTCATTACACTACTACATTAATAATGCCGAATTTTCCATTGGCGATTTCGAGCTATATTACCGTATGCATAAGCGGGCCGGGCGGGCCATCAAGTCCGTTATAGAAGGCGATGTTGAAGACAGCATAAAAAATGAAGCCGCTTACCGGCTGGCAAAAATATTTCATGAAAAACAACAAGCTAAGGAAGCTCTGGACACTGTCCAGCGGATAACAGGTGCTGTTCCGGACACCATTAAATACGACCTGGCTTTACTCAAAGCGCAGATTTATATCTCCAACAAACTCTTCAAAGAAGCCATCTCGTTACTGGCTGGTATTCAGCATGATACTGAAGTGGCCGGTTTTGCAGCCTACAATCTGGCGCTCGCTTTTATTGGTAATAATGAAATTGATAAAGGTTTGTCACAGCTCGACACCGTCGGCCAGATAAGCTCAAATGATCTGGCTGTACTGGGTATAAAGGATAAGGCCAATCTGGTTCTCGGCTATAAACTGATGGAAAACGATAAACCCGAGCAAGCCAAGAAATACTTCCAGCGTATCCGTTTAAACGGCCCCTTCTCAAACCGCGCCTTGCTCGGTTTAGGCTGGGCTGATATAGCTGCACAAAACTACAAGCGTGCCCTCGTGCCATGGACCATGCTGAGTAAAAGAGCACCGACAGAGTCATCGGTGCAGGAAGCCTTATCCGGCTTACCGTTTGCTTACGGTAAGCTAGAAGCGCATGGCAGGGCCGCAATTTTATACGGCAACGCACTTGAAACCTACAGTCAGGAACTCGTCAAACTGGATGCCTCCATCAAAAGTATCCGTGAAGGCAAGTTCCTCGAAGCCGTTGTCAGGGAGGAATTTAACAAGGATAAAAACTGGCTGATTAACCTGCGTGATTTACCGGACAGCCCGGAAACGCACTATTTAATGCAATTGCTGGCATCAAACGACTTTCAGGCATCTCTAAAAAACTATTTTGACCTGGTCCAGCTCGGTAAAAAAATACTGTCATGGGATGGTTATCTGGACTCTTATGATGAGATCATTGCAAAACGTAAGAATTACCTGACACCATTATTCCCTTCGGTACAGGATCAGTTCCGTGCTCTCGACTCACGGATGAAGCTGCGACTGACACAACAAGAAAAAATCACCAGCCGGCTCAATAACATGCTGATTGCACCAAGGCCTGATTTTCTGGCCACGGCTGATGAACGAATTGCGATGAATAAAATATACGCGCTGGAAAAACAACTCGCTAAAACTAAATCCCCCGACAAACAGGCCAGCGAGCGACTACAGCGTTTAAAAGGCGTGATTAACTGGAACATTGAAACACAATATCAGGCCAGATTCACCGAAGCTTATAACAGCTCTCGCTCACTTGATGAGGGCTTTGTTAAATTAAACGGGATTTATCGCTCTTTTGTCAGAACCCGCCAGGCCGCCACACAAAGTTACATCGGTTATGACGCGAGCATCCGCCAACTACGGGTGCGCATCAAAGCCGCCGATGAACGAATTAAGTTACTGCTTTCCCGGCAAGGTTACATGCTGGAAAAAATGGCCATACAGGAATTACAGGTCAGTCGCAAACGTATCGAAGAACTGCAGATTAAAGCCCGCTTCGCACTGGCCGAAAGTTATGACCGTGCGCTTAAAGCCAAACAAAAAGCCGAACTTGAAAAAGCACTTAAAGAAAATGAAGCTCAGTCCGCACCGGTTATCGATAAAGGTGAGAAAAAGTGAAGCCGTTAAAAGCGACATTTATTTTCAGCCTGGCCTTTGTAAGCGCCTGCTCCAGCATTGATAAAAGAACCATAGAAGGTCTGCTTGATGTTGAAATAGAAGTCAAAGATGTTGATATTCAGGGTGGCGCGCAAAAAGCCATGCAAAGCTATCAGCAGTTCCTCGAAAGCACACCTGATTCGGCAATGACACCGGACGCCATACGCCGTTTAGCCGATCTTAATATCGAACAGGAATACGGTGTCATCAACGACACTGAAAAAACATCACTCAGCCAGCCTGAAATAGCAAAAATCAGTCCGGCAGAAGCGGCGACATCAAACCCAGCCACAGACAAAACTTCAACTGCCGAAGACAAAGCCGGTAGCACAAAAACGGCAGGTGACTCAGCAACTAAAGCAGCCATCACAGGCCCTAAAGAAAAAGACCAGCCGCTGATTCTTGCCGATGGTTCAAACCTTGAAGACCTGCAAACCGAGGGCGCACAAAAGGCCATAGCGCTGTATTTAAAGCTACTGAAGAAATTTCCGGACTACGAGCGCAATGACCAGGTGCTTTATCAGTTATCACGCGCCTATGAAGAAACAGGGCAGGTTGAAGAAGCCATGCGGGTAATGAACCGGCTGATCAAAGAATACCCTCTTTCACGGCACTTCCCTGAAGTTCAGTTCCGTCGGGGCGAATACTTTTTTACCCGCAAGAAATTACTTGATGCCGAAGACGCTTATAAGTCACTGATAGACACCGGTAAAGGCTCGGAATATTTTGCGCTTGCACTCTACAAGCTGGGCTGGACATTTTACAAACAGGAATTATACGAAGAAGGCCTGCATAATTTTATCGGCCTATTAGATTACAAACTCAGCACCGGCTATGACTTTGAATCCAGCACTAATGATGCTGAAAAAAAACGTCATGAAGACACTTACCGGGTTATCAGCTTAAGCTTTTCAAATCTCGGCGGCCCGGATGCCGTGATCAGTTATTTCAATAAGTTCGGTTCCAGAAGCTATGAACATGAAGTCTACGCACAACTGGCTGAGCATTACCTGATCAAACGCCGTTATAGTGATGCCGCGAAAACATATAATGCGTTTATCGAGCATAATCCTTTCAGTAAATCATCACCTCACTTTAGTATGCGGGTGATTGATATTTATCAGAAAGGCGGTTTCCCGCGGCTGGTTATTGAAGCCAAAAAAGCCTACTCTGTTACTTATGGTTTGCGTGCTGACTACTGGAAGTATTTCAACCCGTCACAGCATGAAGATGTTATTGCCTACTTAAAGAAAAATATTATTGACCTTGCCAATCACTATCACGCACTCTATCAAAACAAACGTTTGCGGGACAAGCGACCGGCTAACTTTAAAGAAGCCTCACACTGGTACAGAGAATTTCTTCTTTCGTTTCCTAAAGATGAAGAATCCGCTGGTATTAACTACCAGCTGGCCGATTTATTCTTAGAAAACAAAAACTTTTTACTGGCCGCCGTCGAATATGAAAAAACCGCATACGACTACAAGTTAAACGAAAAATCATCCGAAGCCGGATATTCTGCCGTTTACGCTTATAGCCAGCATTTAAAGGTTGTCTCTGCCTATGAAAAGCTGACGATCAAACGTCAGGTAATCCGTACCTCGCTTAAATTTGTAGATGTCTTCCCGCAGCACAAAAAAGCTGTAAGCATCCTCGCAGCCGCTGCAGATTACCTGTATGAGCTGAAAGACTTTCAGCTGGCGATCAATGCCTCGCATAAGCTGATCAAGAACTACCCGTCTATTGAGCAGAAGCAGTTACGCTCTTCATGGCTGGTTATTGCCTACGCCTCTTTTGATTTGCTTATTTACAATGATGCAGAAACCGCTTTCATTAATGTGCTCGCTATCCGCCTTAAAGATGAAAGTAAAAAACAGCGCCTTGAGTTACAGGAAAACCTGGCAGCTGCCGTCTATAAGCAAGGTGAACAGGCCGTCAAACTTGAGGATTATGCACTGGCTGCCAGTCACTTTTTACGCGTTGGCCAGTTAGTACCGCATTCTAAAATACGCTCAACGGCAGATTACGATGCCGCGACCGCCTTTATCCAGCTAAAAGACTGGCCACGTGCCGCTGAAGTACTGGTTGCCTTCAGAAAAGCCTATCCAAGCCATAAGCTGCAAAAAGAAGTTACCAAGAAAATGGCTTATGTTTATCAGGAGAATAAAGAATACAACAACGCCGCAAGAGAATATGAACGCATTGCGCGTGACACGCTCGATAATGACATTCGACGCGAATCACTATTAACTGCTGCCGACCTTTACCAGAAAGTACCTGACCAGCAAAATGAACTGCGTATATACATCAGCTTCGTTAAGCTGTTTCCAAATCCGGTGGAAGACTCACTTGAGATCAGTAATAAAATTGCGACCATATATAAATCAACTAATGACCGTGAAAATTACTTAAAAACCCTTAAGCACATTATTGCCGTCGACGCGAAAGCCGGAAAACAACGTACAGATCGTACACGTTATCTTGCCGGCATGGCACAGCTGGCTGTGATAGAGCCGCTGTACACAAATTTTGTGGCACTTAAACTGGTTAAACCCTTCAAGAAGAATCTGAAGAAAAAACAAAACCAAATGAAAGCGAATATTAAGCGCTACAATAATCTGGTTGACTACGGTGTCGGCGATGTAACTGCTGCTGCCACCTATTATATTGCCGAGACTTATTACAACTTTAGCCGTTCACTGATGGAGTCTGAGCGTCCTGCCAAACTGTCGGATCTGGAGCTGGAACAATATGAAATCATTCTGGAAGAGCAGGCCTATCCGTTTGAAGAAAAAACGATAAATATCCACAAGAAAAACATCGAGCTCTTATCGGTCGGCGTGTATAGCCAGTGGATAGATAAGTCACTGAAAAAGCTGGGGCAACTGGTACCGGGACGATATGCCAAATACGAAGAAAGTAGCGGCGTGTTGAACTCTATGCTGAGCTATACCTACATTGTTAAAAAATTAGCGCCGGTAAAACCCGCCACAGAGGCGCCCGTCACTGATAAGACGGACACGGCACAAAGCGGCGTTAGTGATAAGGAGCCAACTGCAGAGGTGAATCAACAAACAGCGGCTCCAGCTATTAATGAGCCCGTCAACGATGAAGCTAAAGTGCCAGCTGATGCCGCTGTTAACAATAACGCGACAAATGCTGAAACGGAAGTTAAAGCAGACGCTCCTGCAACTAAAGAGCCCGCAGCGACTGTCACTGACAGTCAGCAAACCGATGAAAACTAAACATAAGGCCTGTTTTATCAGGAATATATGCATATTAGTCACTAATTACTCACATTAGAGTAATATCTAATATAATTAATTAGTTACTGACCAAAAGTAACGATATGGACACCGACACACTTGAAACATCACTATGCTTAGTTTAATTAAACATCGCCGTAAGCCACTCAGCCTGCTATTAATGACAAGCCTGCTGAGCGCCTGCATGGTCGCAGAAGTTAAGCAGGAAGCTGACGATGAACGTGATATCGTTATTTCAGAAGAGTACGGTGTTGATGCTGATGTCACACAAAAATTTAACCAGGCTGTTGAACTCATTGGCCAGAAACAATACGAGAAAGCAGTTACTTTGTTAACCGATGTAACCGCCCGAACCGACAAGCACAGTGCCCCTTATGTTAATCTGGGTGTGGCCTATGCAAAACTTGGAAAAATTGATGAAGCCGAAGAAAACTTGCTAAAAGCTCTAAAAATCAACCCGCTTCATCCGGTGACGAATAATGAGCTGGGCATAGTTTATCGTCAGCGCGGACGTTTTGAAGATGCCAAGAAGGCTTATCAAGCCGTCATCAGCCGTTACCCAAGATTTCTTCCTGCTATCAGAAACCTTGGCATATTATGTGATATTTTTATGAATGATCTTGAATGTGCTATAGAACAATATGCTGCCTATTTAGAATATTCTCCGGATGAGAAAAATATTCAAATCTGGCTGACTGATCTTCAACGCCGCGCGGGTAAAAACTAATGTCTTTAAAGCTGTTACCACTTTTCGCAGTTATTATATCGCTGCTGACTGTTACTGCTCAGGCTGAGGAAGTAAAATCACTGTCCGGTATTTCCATAATCGGTAATAAAGATGCGCCTAAGTCGCTTTATATTGTGCCGTGGAGAAGTGCCGAATTAGGTATGGAGTCCGATTTGAACTCAAGTTTACTGAATGAGGGCCTGCATCCCATCGATAAAGACGTGTTTTTAAGAGAACTGGATTTTTATCAAATCAGTAAATCAAAATGATTTAACCTTATCTATTTAATATATTAAGAGGAATAAAGATGGAGTTTATTAATACAATAATCTCATTCATACAGGACGGTGGTACTTTTATGTACCCGATACTGGTGGTATTTGCGATTGGCGCTGCAATTGCAATGGAAAGAAGTATCAACCTTTCTATTGTCAGAAAGAAAAACATTAAAGTTTGGGATGAGATTAATCCGGTAATGGCTGAGCATGACTTTGACAAAGCCAGAGAAATGACCACCGGTGATAATTCTGCCATCGCCACACTGATCAGTATGGGACTGGCCAGAGAGGGCACTGTGCGCCGCCGTGACGATATCGAAATCGGCATGGAAGAAGCCATGCTGGAAATCACTCCGCAGCTGGAAAAACGCACCGCTTATGTTGCGTTGTTAGCCAATATATCGACCCTGCTGGGCTTACTTGGAACCATCATGGGACTGATCGAGGCCTTTACCGCGGTTGCTAATGCAAACCCGGCTGAAAAAGCGGACATGTTATCTGCCAGTATTTCGGTAGCGATGAACACCACGGCCTTTGGTCTGATTGCAGCGATTCCTTTACTAATTTTTCATGCGTTCTTAATCTCCAAAACCAGTGATATTACAAATAGTCTTGAAATGGTTTCGGTAAAAACACTGAACTACATTACTGATTCTGCAAGACGTCAGGGGTAGGTACTGATATGTCCCGTGCTCGTCGTCGTAAAGGTCTGGATAAAGAACCACCGGAACTGGATATCACCACCTTCCTGAATCTGATGGTTGTATTGATTCCATTTTTGCTGCTTTCTGCTGTTTTCTCTCGCATCACGATAATGGAGCTTGATGTTCCAACAGCCGGTGTTGGTGGTGCTAAAAATGAAAAGCCCACACTGGAGCTGGAAGTTATAGTACGCAAAAAAGTGATCGAAATCAGTAACGGCAAAGGTGTTGTTGCCCGCATGGCCAACATTGACGAGAAATATGATATTGAAAAATTATCGGACTACCTGCAAAAAATTAAAAAAAATTACCCCGATAAAACTGACGCTATCATCTTGATGGAACGCACGCTTGAGTATGAACATTTAATTACAATTATGGATGTTGTACGAAGTGCTTCTTATAAAGACATGACAAATCCGGCCTCACCAATGACCAAGCAAACCATTCTATTTCCACATATCTCAGTTGGCGATGCCCCATGAAAGTTTCCCGCCGCATGAAGCGGATGTCTTCAACCAACAAGCATAAAGCAGGAGGGCTAAGCCTTGTTTCATTAATGGATGTATTTACCATACTGGTATTCTTCCTGCTGACCAACTCATCATCTGATGAAGTGTTAACTAACCCGAAAGAAATTGCCTTGCCGGAGTCGTCGATAGAGACCAAGCCACGCACCACGATTGTCATCTTTGTCGGCGCTGAAACCATCCTGGTACAGGGTGAGATCGTGATGTTAACGGCGGATGCACTCGAGCAAAAAGCAGAAATTCTCAGGCCGGTAAAAGACAAACTACTGGCGCAAAAAGACAACGTAATTGGTGTCTCTACAAAGGCTATTGCCGAGAGCACCGAGGTTACCGTGCTGGCTGATAAAAAGGTACCTTTCTATTTGCTAAAGAAAATTATGACGACAAGTACCAGTTCAGGGTATGAAAAAATCTCCCTGGCGGTAATCCAGAAAGCAGCTAAAAGCTAGAGTGATATTGTGACGACCTTAGCTTCATCAAAACAACAGGACTTAGACAGCCAGATTCAGCAGGCTACACGTGAGCACGAGCAGTTAAAGCAAAAGCTGCTGACTGTAGAAACCGAGCTTGAAGACAAACTCGGCCAGCTTTCAGACTATCAGCAACTGATTGAAATCAGCAACCAGCTTGAACAGTTACACAGCTCCGGTGCCGGCCAGCTTTTCTGGGAAGGATTGTTTTCAAGCGAGCAGGAACTGATATCACATATTGCTGTACTGCGTAAAAAAGCAAGCGACTACGATGCCGCCATCGAAGCCATCAGACAGAAAAAACTGGACGTAGAACACAAGATTAAAGATGTCATTCACAAAATGGCATTTCTTGAGGAAGATCTCCAGTTACTGCAGGAACTGGAAGCTGACAAAGAAAATGACTTTAATGTTACCCGTGATATAGACAGACTCCCGCACCGGGAAACCATCATGCCATGGAGCGGTACCAAAGAAGATCAGAGACGAATCCGCTCTTTTTTGTTGCTGGCCATTATATTCAGCATCTCATCCGCTCTGCTTATTCCTTTATGGACTCAGCCCATTCCTGATAAAGATGAAGTAGTTAAAATACCTGAGCGCCTGACTAAATTTATTGAGAAGAAAAAGGAAAAAGAAAAACCCAAGCCTGAAGCTAAAACGCAGAAAAAGGCTGCCTCATCCGATACCAAGCCAACTGAAAAGGAAACCAAGAAAGCGCGTGAAAAAGCTGCTAATTCTGGCCTGCTGGCTTTCAAAAATAACTTTGCCGATTTAATGGATGATGCAAGCGAGTCTAAACTCGGTGCCAGTGCAAAACTATCAAACAGTGGCTCTAAAGCGAAATCCACAGCGCGCTCACTGATATCGAACCAGGCTAAGAGTGGCAGCGCCGGTATTAATACGGCCTCTTTGTCGCGTGAAGTCAATGATGCCGGTAAAAACATCGGTGCAGTTGCCTTCTCGCGGGTGACCAGCGAAATAGGCGTCGGTGATGCAGATGACAGGCCACTAACTGATGGCCCGGGTCCGTCGCGTACGGATGAAGAAATTCAAATCGTCTTCGACCGTTACAAGGCTGTGTTATACCGTATCTATAACCGCGAGCTGCGTAAGAACCCAACCCTGCAAGGCAAAATGGTTTTACGCATTACGATTATGCCGGATGGTTCCGTATCGGCCTGTAAGGTTGAATCAACCGACCTCGATTCAGCCGTATTGTCTTCGAAAATCACGCAGCGCGTAAAAGGCTTTAATTTCGGTGCTAAAGACGGTGTTGCCAAGATAACGATTCTTTACCCGATAGACTTCCTGCCTGCCTCATAAGTCCCGGCTATTGGGATGAGGCAGTCAGAGATAAGATTTAATATCTTTTATCTGATTTGTAAACCGCTGCTATAGCAAGCCTACCTGACTGATATACCCGTTCAGGTGGCTTACTACTTTAGCCGCTAGTAATTCATACACCCATCAAACAAACAGTACAGATAATCAGATTAAAATTGCTGAATCGTACTTCCTGATCAAGACTGATCTATATTAACTAATACATTGTGAAGTTTATTCACGTATTTAAGCGCAGATATTAACTGTCGCCTGAATCTAAAATTACAGCTGGTAACTACTTCTCTGTATTGTTAATAACCAGGATGACTCGCTACTAGCTACTCAGTAATGTATCAATATGGAATTCAAAGGTTACGCTTTTGAAAGTTGATGTTATAAAAATAGTTCGCTACTCACTCAGTACCTGCTTTATTGCACTCGGTTCACTGTTGTTTGCCGCTAATGCAGTGGCTAATGTCGTCAATTGTTCGACCGACCCCAATACCATTTCCGGCATTATTAGCTACGACTTAAGCGCCAATAACAGTTACTGTGAGCTCTGCGGTACGGGTCAGATACGCCTGCTGGTGACCAACCCTTCACATGTTGATATGGCCAACTTTGAGGTCACGCACGACTTTTTATCTTCCGGTCTTGAATACGTTCCCGGCTCCACTATCGGTGGCAGCGACCCTGTCATCAACGGCACACAACTTACCTGGACTAGCGCACAACTGCCGGCACTTGCGCAGATTGATGGTATTAATCAGCATAGCAACTACAACTCCGTAGAGATTATTTTTCAGCAGCGCAGTATTGCCGGCACTGAAGAAAACCTGATCAGCGCCAACAGAACCATCAGCGCCAGCGCAACCTATGATTATTGTCCGGTTAATACCAATGTGCCTTCCACAGCCAGTAGCGGCCCGGTACTGCTGCCATTGCTTGAGCCTCAACCCAATGTGGTGAAACTTGGGCGCAATACCGATGCCGCTCAGGCAGCCGGCTCCTATGCCAATATTGTATACGGCAATATTAACGATGATGTAATCTGGCGTATTCAGATTAACAATACCGGCTCGGCTGATCTGCAGGACCTTAAGTTTGATGAGCTGATGCAAAATGGTAATTTTCAAACCAATTTTGCCTGTAGCACCGAAGCCGAAGCCAGCAGTATCGCAGCCGCTGATGGTGCAGGCCCGGTGGGCAACTGTGTGGCCGCCGGCAATTCCATCACTGACTTTTTTGTGGACGACCCTTTTGGAACGCCAGCCAATGATGAACCGAGCAGTTTTGTTGATGTGCCGCAGGGTGGCAGCACCTTTATCTACTTGGTAGGCAAAATTACCAACTCATGTAATAGCAACACCACTAACACTGTTTCAAATGTGCAATGGGGCTGTGAAGTCAATCCGGCAGACGGCGGCATCAGTCAAACCTCCAGCGGTCAGGCTGTGGCCAGCTCCAGCACCACGCTGAGTACACTGGTACAAAATAATGGCCTGGTGATACAACGCGCGCTGACCGGCCTTAACACCGCCCAACCGGTTGGAACCCGCGGCCTGATGACCATCACACTGAGCAATTCCAGCGGCGGCAGTATAAAAAATATCAAACTGCGTGATGTATTACCGGCAGAATACGTGGTGGACTCTACTTTTACCCCAACCATTACTGTGACGCCTCAGTTTGCTGCCTACAATGGCATGATCGATACCATCAACTGGACCAATCCGGTAGCCGGCACTTTTCCTCTGGTCAGCAGCGACCCGGCAGATCCTCTGGCCAATACCGCGCCAGAGTTTGATTTAGTCAGCTCAACCGTGCACCCCGATCATGCGGATCAGATCAATATGTTACGCCAGGGTGACGTCGCCGTTGTCACTTTCAGGGTAGTGATGATCCCACCGGCTTATTTTGACAATAATGCCAATATTGATGTACGGGTTGAAAATACCGCTGACAGCACAGACCCAGCCAACAGCAGCACACTGGCGAATCAACTGTTTGTAACCTTTGAGAATTTTTGTAGCCCCGGGGTTTTACAAAATCCCTCGTCTTACCCTTATGCTGATAATTTCCTTTCTGACCCCGAAGACCTCGATATTGATATTACCGGCACCGAGTTAATCTTTATCTTAACCAATGACGTCACGCAACCACTGCCACTACAAATCTCACTGAGCAATAACGGTGGCCATTATGCCGATGACTACAGTGCCTACATCACCTTTGGTGCCACCATGGAAGTAATTACCTGGCCAGCCGGCTGTGCTGCCACCACTAACCCGCCAGCACTGGAAGTGTGGGATGACCCGGCCGACCTCCCAGCCAGTGCCACGGTTTATCAATGCACCAGCGCCGGTATCGGAACAATAGCTCCCGGCCAAACCCGTAACCTGAATTTTGAAGTGGTGAAAACCACCGACCCTGCACGGCTGAATGCAGATGATTTATCATTGCGTGCCGATGTGGTGGGTGAAGTCACCCTCAGTGATGGCAGCCTACTGTGGTTCCCAACACCCGATACTGCGACCATTAGCAACCGTGCCAACAACTATTCACTGGATTCCGTACGCGCCAGAGTGATTGGCTTTAACCTCTCTAAAAACATAATCGGCAACTGCTCTGAAAATATCCCGGCAGCCCTCAATCCAGATTCTCAGGTTCAAATCGGTGAAGAGTGCAGCGTTAAAATAGACACCGGTGGCTGGTTCGGTTTTCAGACCCCGGGCTTTACTTATATTGCAGTACAACGCATACAGGTGGTTGACCAGTTGCCCGATGGTCAGGCTTATATTTCTTCTACTGATCCGTCATTAACCAGTAGTGCCAACATCAGAGGTATCAGCCTTAATCCGGCTGCGCTCAGCGCGCTGGATGAAGGCTGGTTTGACTGGACCTTTAATCAGCTGGTACCGACAGAACGCATCACGGTAAAAGATCAGTGGTTTGTGGTCAATGCCACTTCCCGAATATTAAATAAGCCAATAGACAGTGTCGCCTTACCCAACCGCCATGCCGCTGTCAGCCGCAACGTGCTCAACTCCACCTTTGAAGCCGTATTCAATAATGCTTCAAGCGGTCAGGATGAAATTTTCACGCTCGGCCCTGGCACCATCGGTTACCCGACAGAAGCCGTGCGACGTGTCGATTTAACCGTCACTGAGCCCAATATCCTGCTCAGCAAGCAGGCTTGTAATGAATCACTTTACGGCGTCGGCGTGGCCTGTGGTAACTTCACCACACTGGTCGATGATGGTGATACACAGGACGCTTATATTTATAGAATCACGCTCACGAATCAGGCCAGTTCTTCGGGTGTGGCCAGAGCACCGGCCTATAACATCATAGCCAGCGATATTCTCGATAACAGTGACCTGATGCTGATCGAAGCCTTTGCAACAGACGGCCTGGATAATGATGCCGATGGCTTAATAGATGCCGCCGATCTGGATGGAGAAGGCAGTATCAGCGACAATATTATTGCCAATGCCGCGCCCGCCACCATCACTTTTTCACACACTCACAGCACGGGGCTACTGCAGCTTAATGCCGGTGCCAGTTTAAGTTTTTATTACCGGGTTAATCCCGATGATGCGATCGCGCCTTTACAGCAGCTAACGAACTCGGTGACGCTAAGCTACGATAGTCTGGAGGGTACTTCTGGCAATCAAACCGTGCTGCCCAGTGCGAATAGTGAACTGGCAGGAGCCCGTGTTTATAACAGCGGCCCGGCAACCGCGACGGTACAAATCTTGCCACTACAGGCACAGCCCAAAGAAATCATAGCGCTTTCAAATACCGCGTTATCGGGCTCACAACCTCAGCCGGTTTCGGTGGGGGAAGAAGTTGAATACCGCCTACGCACGTTAATTCCGGTTGCCCACCTGAAGGATTTTTTTATTCGTGACGAATTACCTGCCGGCATCAGCTGTGTAGAAGCGCCGGTCATTGACCTGTCGGCTGCGCCTTATAGTGATGCAGGCTTTTTCCCCGCTGGCATCATTACTCCAACCTGTAACGACAATCTGGTGTACTGGTACTTTGGTGATCAGGAACTAACCAGCGCCAGCAGTAATAATCTGTTTGATTTCCCTGTCACTTTTATAGCCCGGCTCAATAACAGCGCCGCGGTTAATAACGCCGACATTATCAGTAATGGCCCGCCCAGCACCAATACCTTTGTCAGTTATTTGAATGAAGCAGATGTGCAGGTGATAAATAACTTTGCCAGATTCGACCTTATTGTCAGAGAGCCGGTGATCAGTTTAAGCAAAAGCTACGAGTCGGCCATTAATGATGCGGGCGATATTATTACCGTCACGGTAACGGCCAGCAATACCGGCACCGCGACCGCCTATAATTTACGTGTGCTGGACGATCTGGCCACGGTCAGTAATTTAACCTTTCTTAACAACGTCGCTGGCAGCGACCCACCGGATATTACCGATACCACCACGCTGGGGGCCAATCGACCGATATTTAGCTGGCTGGCTGGCAACCCAAACTTCACCATTGCAGCCGGTGACAGTGTCAGCTTCAGCTTTGATATACAGGTCAATGATAGTGCAAAGCCGCATGAAATCTTAGATAACACCATTCAGGCCAGCTGGACCTCGTTACCCGGTCAAAGCACGGCCTTAAACCAGAGCGGCAGCATAGGCACGAATGGTTCGGGTACTGGCATGCGCACGGGTTCACTGCCCAATGCCAGCGATGCGGTTAATGATTACGAAAGCAGCGCCAGCACCTTCAGCACCGTACCCGGCTTAAGCATCAGCAAGAATGACCTGTCGCCAGCTCTGGCAACCGAAATTGGCACACATAAGAATTTTGAAATCGTGATCAACCTGCCGGAAGGCATAACCAACAATCTTATTGTTAATGATCAACTCGACAGTTCCGGTTTATCGTATGTGCTGTCGAACAATGCGAGTTTTGATATTACTTATAGCTTTAGCGGCATTGCAACGATCAATGGTTCAACCCCTTCTGAAGCGGCATTCACGGCCTTTCCAGCGGATGCAACGTCGGCAACAGCCAGCTGGAATATTGGTACGGTAGTCACCATGACTGAAGACGATACTGCCGGCGCACCGGCTATTAATCCCAGTATTCGCATTAACTACTTTGCGCACATCAATAATGACCTCTCAACCGATGCTGGCAGCGGCCTGCAAAACAACGCCTCTATCAGCTACTCAAATGGTGAAGATGGCAGTATTGAAAGCCTCAACGATGACACACCCTTAATCACCGTCACCGAGCCTGTACTGCTTGTTGCTAAAACCGCCTCGCCGATCAGCGCAGCTCCGATTACCGCCGGCGACATCATTGAATACGTCATCTCCGTTTCCAACAGCGGCAATGCAACGGCTTACGATGTCAATATCGTCGATAGTTTGCCTTCAGATAGCTTGCTGTACTCTGCATTTAAACCGACCGCCGTTATCGATACGGTATTGGTTGGCAGTTTTATCAGCACGCCGGCCAATAACCCCGATGGCCCGCTGGTCTGGGGCCGCAACAATGGCGATGACAGTCTGGACATCGCTGCGGGCAGTACGCTAGTGCTGAGTTACCAGATACAAATTCAGGCCACGGCAGAGGCCAGCGATAGTCTGACTAACAGCGTGCAAGTAGACTGGACGTCACTCAATGGCAGCTCAATTTATGAAAGAGACGGTTCTGCTTGTCCTGCAACCGTTGCACCCGATGATTATTGCGCGGCACCAGCAACCGCCGTGTTCAGCATTGACGACAGCAGCACACTGAATAAGTCCGTTAGTTCCGATAGCTTTGCGCCGACCAATGATGCCACCCTCAGAGTGGGTGATTTTGTCACTTATCAGCTGGATTTGAACCTGCAAGAAGGCACTAGCCGTGCGGTTAGCGTGCTAGATGTGTTACCGGCTGGTCTGGCCTTTGTTGATATAGTCAGCATCAATGGCGATAACAGTGACAATTACACCGCGCCAGCCACAGGGGCTGGCTCCAACTTTAGTTACGCCGCTGTTAGTGCCACCGCATTGCCCGTTGCCGGCCAGACTGGCAATTTAAGCTTCACTATAGGCGATGTGGTCAATGACCCGTTTGCTGACCCGACCACCGACAATCTGTCCATTATCTACCGCGCAAGAGTACTACAAGACACACTGGATCATAGCGCCAGTAGCAGCTTAAGTAACACTGCCACATTGGCTTATATTGATGGCGCAGGATCGCCCGTGGTTGCTCCCGCCCGGCTTGAAAGCAACGCAACCATCACGGTGTTGCAACCGATCATGACCGTGCCGACAAAAACCGATCGAAGTGGCCGCCCTAATAACAGTAATGTATCGATTACTACGGATCTGATGAATTACCGCTTATCCAGCTGTAATACTAGCGGTCTGGCACCCGCTTATAGCCTGCATATCACCGATTTACTGGCCAGCCAATACGATGAAGCCAGTATCAGCGGGCCGGTTAATGGCGCTACGCAGCCAGACGTTTATATCAATGGCGTTTTAACCACCGCCGGGGGGGATTACCTCTACACGCCGCCGACAGCGCGTGGTGGCAGCCTGTTGTTTGAGTTAATCACACCGGTTAACCCGGGACAATGTGTTGAGATTGATTATGACATCGGTTTTTATAATGACTTTGGTGCCAATCAGAACTGGGAGAATACCGTCACTGTCGATGAATACTGGTCGTTAGCCTCACAGTCCGGCCAGCTTTATCCTGCACTCAGCCCCGCCAGCTTTACCGTGATGAATAACAACCCCTATGTTCCACCCGTTAAAGCCATGCTGTCACCCGCCAATGGGGAAGCCACCATTGGCGAAGAGGTGGTTTATTCGATTACTTTACCCGCCAGTAACGCCGCCAGATTTGATGTCGTGATTACCGATACATTAGACCCGGCTCTTGAGTACATAAGCTTTACTGAAGTCAGCGGTAATGGCTTTGTGTTAACCGACAACACGGTCGCACCGGGAGATGTGAACCTCAGCATCGCGTTTATTCCGGCCGGGCAGGAGCTGGTTGTCGAACTGCTCACCCGGGTTGCAAATAATGCCTCGGCCAATGCCGGCTCAAGTTTTAACAACACCGTCACCTACACCCATGCCGACTCAGCAGGCGGCACCACGATTCTGGCCGGCAGTGACAGCACAACTAGCCCATTGTTAGTTACCGAGCCGTTCTTGATCATTAATAAAACCGTCAGCAATAACAGTAACCCGGGTAACCTGCCTGTTGCCGGTGATATTTTACGTTATAGCCTGAACATCACTGCCAGTGGCACCGGGGCCGGCGATAACTATGCCCCGGCGTTTGATATTGAACTGCTGGATCAGTTGTCCAGTGGCCTGCTTTATCAGCCTGGCACGAGCACGGTTAGTGGTGGCAGCAATAGCATTGCAGAGCCTGTACAAGTGGGTGACGGCATAACAATAGCACAGCAACTGAACTGGAGCCTGGCGGCTGGCAACGCCGATATTGATATTGCTGAAGGCGTCAGCATTACTGTCACTTACAATGTACTGGTGCTCGATACTGTGCTGGCAAATCAGGTCTTAAGCAACAGCGTGGTAGCAAAATGGAGCGGTATTGATGGGGCGAATATTAATGAGCGAACCGGCTCTGCCAGCCCCGCCGTTAATGATTATTTCAGCACGCCGGCAAGCACCAGTATTAACAGTGCAGACAATAATAGCATCACAAAAACCCGCCTCAGCGATACTTTCACTGCCGCCGATAACACTGTTCGCATTGGTGACCTTGTGCAATACGAATTGCGCGTGGCTTTGCAGCAAGGCCTGTCCAATGCCTTACTTGTCACAGACAGCTTACCGCAGGGGCTTGTTTTTGAAAGTGTCAGCCGTATCAACGCTGACAGCAGCGCACCCTTCTCATCCAGCACACCGTTGATTCATAACGATGTCAGCATAAGCGCCGCAGGTGACCCTGCTCTTGGCAGCAGCACACTGACGTTTGATTTTGGCAACGTGACCAATGTGGCAGATGCCAACAATAGTAATGATGAAATCGTCATTATTTATACCGCCCGTGTGCTGGATAATGTGCATGCGCAAATCAATAACACAACCTTGAACAATACGGTTCAGCTCGGTTACCTCAGCGCCAGTGGCACAGTCATCAATGTATCGTCGGCTGATATCAGCTTATTACAGCCTGTACTGAACGTGACTAAATCTGCCGTTGCAGCCGCCGGTGACACCGTACTGGTTGCTAATGAACTGGTGACCTATACCGTTGATATTAGCAATACAGGCAGCGCACCCGCTTATGACTTATTACTTGAAGATATTATTCCCGCTGGCATGCGTAATGGCAGCATCACCACCCTCAGTACCACACTGGTTAATAGCGCAACCAGCCTGACTAATATTACGCCGGTCTATAATGCCGTAACGGGACTTGCCAGCTGGGATTTTGATAGCGGTGTAGCCAATAGCCATACGATCCCGCCAAACGAAACCCTCAGACTGGTTTATCAGTTGCAGGCAGATGCCAATATCGGCGCTTCTTTAACACTGAACAATCAGGTCAGCGCAAGTCACTATTATTCCTTCGATAACAATGCTGTACCTCAGCTTGCCAGTACCAGTGGTGTACGTGAAGTTTATGGCCCAAGCAGTACTGCCAGCGCCAGCCTGACCACAGCGGCCCCGGGCGCATTGTTTAAAGAAAACCCCGCGACCTCAACCGTAGCGGTGGGTGAGGTGTTTAGTTACCAGATAACCATTCCTGCTACGCCGATTACCACCATGCTGCATGATGTCAGGATTCTGGATGATCTTACTGCCTCGGCTGCCGACCTTATCTTTGTCAACGCCACTAAAGTCAGTGGTTCGCTGGACTGGACGCCGGTCAACAGCGGTAGCAGCAGCAGCCTGATCATCGAAGACACCAGCTCCGGTATTGATATTCCAGCCGGCGAACAAGTGGTGCTGAACATCAGTGTGCAGGTGATGAATACCGCCACTAATATTAGCGGCCTGTTGTTTAACAACACGGCCACTTACACATATAACCAGCTGGCAAACGACAACAGTACGCAACAGGCGGGCACGGGATCCACCACAGCAGATATGACCATCGTCGGGCCGGACAGCTTAACCTTAGTCAAAAGCGGGCCGGCAGAAATGAGAATTGGTATTCCGGCTATTTTTACATTGGATGTGCAAAATACCGGCACAGCCACAGCATGGGACCTCACCATTACAGACCTGCTACCCAACTTTGAGCCGCTGGCTGGTGGTATGTGTAATGTCGCGCCCGCTAATATTACAGCGCAAACCTTCCTTGCCGATGGCATCACCGCGGTTTCTGGCCTGCTGCTACAGGGCAGCGATTATATGGTTAATTTCGAGCCCGCTCCTGCCTGTCGCTTTAACATAACTCTGCAATCGGCGGCCGCTGCACTGGCCGCTAACCATCGTTTGATCGTCACTTATGAAGCATCACTCGATATCGATACGCCGCCGGCATCCACTTTAGTCAATGTCGCCGGCGTGACCCAATGGTTCAGTCAAAATACCGCTGGTAGCGGTGCCACAGGCGAGACAAAGACCTTTACCCGCGTATTAACCGATGGCAGCACAACGCTGCTCGACCATCAAGATGCCCATTCGGTGGCGGTCGAAACTCCCGTCATACTGGTGCAAAAACGCGTGCAGAATATCAGCAGCGGACAGAATCCGGGCGCTAACGCACAACCCGGTGATACTTTGCGCTATAGCATCTTTATTCAAAACCTCAGTGACTTAGAA
>JAOULC010000043.1 GCA_029882215.1 Gammaproteobacteria bacterium
ACAATTGCGCCTGCTTTGTTCTGCCCTAATGCAGAACACGCAAAAGCCTCTCAGATATCCACACAGACAAAATTGTAGGAACAATTTTGAACAGTTTTAGCTGGCCCGAAGGGTGAAGGACAAGACGTTCGAAATATTACACGCTGCTTTTAACCCCATCTTCGGCTTGATCAAACGGGATGATGTAAATCAGAACCGATAAATCCTTTAGCACAAAAGTATTTATTCATCTTTTCCATGCTGTAGAAGAGGGGGTACACAGCTTTTGAGAATGCTCATGATAAGAGGACACGTAAAGAGTTGAAATAGTGAGTATTTTTTGATTCATGAAGATAGGGTGTCCGGTTTGGCGAGGATGTTTTTCAAACTTCTTAAGGTAGGTGTCGAGTTATCATCTGTATAAGTATTGTGATTGTGACTTTGTTAAAAAACATAGTTCACTTTGGCGGGCAAAATGAACTATATGGCAGACCTATTTATTCAACTGCTTTACTTAGTGTAAAGGCACCACGAATATCACCGAGCTTAAATCCACGCGCCTTATCCTGTGGGTATAATTTCGACAGCTTACTGATCACAGCGGGTTCTATTTCAGTTGCATGACAGTTCAGGCAAGGTTTACCTGTAGGAATAGCCTTCATATAACGAAACACGTTTTTACCTTTCTGGCTGACAACCTCTGAAAATTCCATGTTTTTTACATTCTCGCCCTTAGTTTTTCTGGTCTCAAACCTATTCAGTACTTTTAGCTCCCAGGCATCCGGCTTATTTGCCTGATTGCGTAGTTTAAGACTGGTGCGGGAAATCTTCACACCGTGCTTTTTAGACATTTCTTCTGCAATCGCCGGTGCTTTTATATTACACACATCAATTGCATTAACCGGGCCACCGGATTTCATTGCAGCTACCAGTTCTGACTTAAGTTCACCCATAAAGTTTTTGACGACGATTCGGCTTTGCTGAACTGAATCGGCTTGAACACCAGAAGCAACTAAAAGCAGACTAATACCTAATACATGCTTATACATAATAAATACCCTCAAATTCATTATTTTTTTCGTTAAACAGATAATATGTAACAGATTTAGAAACAGGGAACAAGATACAGAGCAGAAGGTGCGACAAAATGACACAGTTTGAATAAGAAAAAGGTCTGATCTGATTTGTTCCATCTTTATATGCGCGCCAGGTATTCTTTAATTAGTCATACTTGAAATACTGGTTATTAAGGTTCGGAGTTGGGGGGGGCTTAAGCTTAAAATTAGTATGCTAAAAAGCTTGAGTAAATGATTAAAGGGTTCTGATCTCTTTAGCTCCTAAACTAAAGTCAAAGGCTGTGGGTTCCCGTACCCACGCGCGTAAGTCAAAGGCGTCGGTGGCTAAGCGACAGCAGGTCACTTCTCTATCTACAGCTAAGCTTCCGCGTCCAGCTCACGCCCTCGCCTACGTCCATGTAGGCGATAGAAAAGCAATCAAAACAGTGCCGCCCCGTTATCCAGTCCCTTATAAAAAACATAAGGGTTCCCTCATCAGTCGCAATATCGACGGCTACTCGACAACTGCTCCTGCGTTGTTATACTTACGGGCCTCCTGCCCTAATGCGGAACTCGCGAATCATAAACTACATGATTCACTCAGACATTCTATTCGGCTCGTCCGTTGGCCCCACCCTACGGGCTGCCTGGAAAACAGGTAACTAGTTGAAATAGTGAGTTATTCTGGGATTGATAAATATGAGTATGTCCAGACAAGTTCATGTTGATTCACCCAGTCCGCTAGCCACCGGTACTTTTGATTTTTTGGTCATAAACTGGCCAAATACACTGTTGCGATTTTATTGTTTTCTGTCAATATAGGCATACGTATTCAATTAACAGGGAGTTGTTGTGGAAGAATCTCAGCTTGAAGCAATAGCCAGCCAGCTTTCATGCCCTCAGGGTGTAGCCGGTATCGAAACCGGTCATAAAATGAATCTGCTCAATGCCTTTATCACAGCTCGTACGCTGGAGAAACTGGCCGCCAGTCCGGGTGAAACCATAATCGAAATAGGGCCGGGTAACGGTGCCTTATCAGAAGCAATGCTAAACACACTGGGCACGGAAGGTAGCTATTACGGTATCGAACTTTCAGAAGACATGGCCAATGCAGCACAGCAGCGCTTATCGAAAAACCAATGCAATGTCGAGATCATGAATTGCGATTGCCACCATGCCGATATACCCGCAAAAAGTGCCGATGGCATCATGGCAGTAAACCTGTTGTATTTCATTCAAGACCTGGACGCTTTATTCAAACAACTTAAAACATGGATGAAACCAGGCGCGCGCGTAGTGTTTGGAGTGCGTTCAGACAAGTCACTTAACAGCCTGCCATTCGTGCATTACAAATTCAATGTAAGAACCGCCGATGAAATTGTAGAAATCATGAGCAGCAACGGCTTTAACGATGTTGACTACAGTTACCACGATGAAGGAGAAGTAATGCTTGGTGATATGCCGTTACTTGTCGATTCTGTGATTATACATGGTCGGATTTAGTTTGAAGGCAAGGTTTGGATACGAGCGCTAACAAGAAAAGAAAAATAGGAAAAGGGCTCTGGCCCCTTAAATTGTGGATGAAACCAGGCGCGCGCGTGGTGTTTGGAGTGCGTTCAGAGAAATCACTTAAAAGCATGCCATTCGTGAATTACAAATTCAATGTAAGAACCGCAGATGAAATTGTAGAAATCATGAACAGCAATGGCTTTAACGATGTTGATTACAGCTACCACGATGAAGGCGAAGTAATGCTTGGCGACATAGCGTTACTTGTCGTTTCCTACTGCTTAGTTTACGGCGGAGCATTCTATTTATCCATGTCACTATTCTATGGGATGGTTACACCTCCGTCACCTTTAATACCCACCCATTTAGGTGATGACAGATCTCCCTGATTAGTTAATAATTAAAGATACTAAGAATATAAATTAGCTTACTTGAGTGATATATATATGACTAAATACTTTCAAATTATTATTTTAACTATGGCAATTTTTTTACTTTCGTGCGGAGGAAGTGGTGAGGGGGGAGGTAATAATGCAAGTACACCGACTTATTCATTGATAGAGAATGGTCTTCATGCAAAAAGTGATATAGCTACAAGTCCTAATCGCTTGTATGCAATATATAGTTATGTAACTACAGATGATACATATGAATATTTATGGGTAAAGGTATATAGTCTTGCAACTGGCTGGGCTTCGTCAGAGCTTATAGCACAGGAGAGTGCAGGCACATTTTTAACTGGACACAGTGTTCATAAAGTGGGTATTAATAATAATGGTAACGCTGTTATTTATCCGCCTAAATATGATAGAACCGCTGACGGTGGAGCGCTTTTTTTTCATTATCATATCGACGCAGGAATTTCTACAAGTGTTAATCCAAATATAACATGGTTACAAGGCTTATCAATTGATTCAAATAATCGTATATACATAGTTCATAGAGGGAATGATCCTCTTGATGTGCAAAATAAAACTGCAATTGCAGTTACACCCTATGATAGTAGTGCAGGTTGGGGGAGTACTGTTTATATTAGCGATCACCTACAATCATATTACGACAGGCCTGAGTATGCAGGGCTGGATGTAGCAATAAGTGGTAATGGGCATACGTATATAGCGTATGTGTTACGAGCTGAAAGTAGTACACATGGGGTTTGTGCATCATCTTGTCCTGATTTTTATTATATAACTGTTGCACATGAGCTTATGCCCTATCAGGGTGATGATCAGGTTAGTTTTTATACACATGACTTTCAGGGGTACATTGTATTTCATTCACCTAGTCCTGTATTGAAAACAGATAGTACAGGAACAGTTCACATGGGACGGGCATCAAGCGAGTTTAACGATTATAATTATGCGAATACTATACGTGTTCTTTCGTTTGATGACTCTGATGTAACGACGGTATTAAATAATGAGTTTGTGCTGGATGTGCAGAATAGTTATGAGTCATCAACGCTGGGGGCATTGAATGGGTTTGATTTTTCTGTAAATTCAGGAAATGAATATTCAGTGATATGGGTTGAATCATTCAATAATGGAGGCACAGTGAACTATGAGTATTATGGAAAGGTTATGTCAAACGGGATATGGTCTGGATTTGATACGCTGCTTTATACAGATAGTTCTGGGTCTGGATTAACCCGAACCTGGATTGATGGCAATGGCAATGCGGTCTTTAGAAGCTATAGAGAAATGTCTTATTATTATGCTGATACGAGTAGTTGGGATATCAATATAGACAGCTTTGATACGAGTAGTTATGGAGTAACTCTAGGAATAGACATATTTTTTGATAGCACTAACACGTCATATGCTGTCTGGCAGGCGGGGGGAAATCTTTTCAACTATCAATTTGAGTTGTGATCGTGTGTGAGTCAGATCACAAACGGGTCGGAGCCCTTTTTAACATTCTTCGCCAGTCTTTCTCTTTAGACTCACCCTCCCATTTAACCAAGCCGAGGAAGGTGTAATATGGGCGGAGCTTTCTGCTGTGACTGTTTGAGCGAACGTTTTTCTCGCGAGTTCCGCAGCAGCCGTCGATATTGCGACTGACGAGGGTAGCCGCATGCTTTTTATGCGGGCTTGATTAACGGGCGGCTTTCTTTTGCTTACTTTTCTATAGCTGTTGATAGAAAAGTGAGTAGCTGTCGGTCTACCACCGACGCCTTTGACTTTAATTTATAAATACACAAAAAAAAGCCCAACACAAGTCGGGCTTTCACATAAAAGTAAAAACCAAAAAGTTTTAACTTTTCAAATAACCATCAATAGCTTCAGCCGCACCGCGACCTTCATTAATACCCCAAACAACCAACGACTGCCCACGGCGACAATCACCCGCAGTGAACACACCATCTATGCTAGTCGCATAATTACCATATTCCGCTTTGTAGTTAGAACGCTCATCCGTATCCACACCGAGTGCTTCGCTGATGTAATGCTCTGGTCCTAAGAAACCCATAGCTAACAACACTAAATCAGCATCCCAGGTTTTTTCTGAACCGGCGATTTCTTTCATGTTCCAGCGACCGGTTTCTTCGTCTGCTTCCCACTCAACTTCTACCGAGGTCACGCTTTTCACATTACCGTTGCCATCATCACTGAAGTTTTTACTCAGCACGCAATAGGTACGCGGGTCTTCGCCCTGGACTTTAGCCGCTTCTTCGTGACCGTAATCAACGCGGAAGATATGTGGCCAGGCTGGCCATGGATTGTTTTCTGCACGTTCTGCCGGTGGTGTTGGCATTAACTCGAAGTTGACCACTGACTTGCAGCCATGACGCAGTGCAGTACCGATACAGTCCGTACCGGTATCACCACCACCAATCACCACAACGTGTTTGTCTTTGGCAGAGATGTAATTACCGTCTGCTAAATTAGAATCTAATAAGCTCCTGGTGTTAGCTGTCAGGTATTCCATTGCAAAATGCACACCGTTCAGCTCACGACCTGCAACCGGAAGGTCACGTGGCGTGGTGGCACCGGTCGCTAACAACATGGCATCGTTGTTTTGCATTAACTCTTTAACGTCTACATTTTTACCGACGTCGGCATTGGTTTCAAACTTGATGCCGGCATCGCGCATTAATTGCACGCGGCGATCAATCACGGCTTTTTCAAGCTTCATGTTTGGAATGCCGTACATTAACAAGCCACCGATGCGATCTGCACGCTCAAACACAGTGACTTCGTGGCCACTCAGATTTAATTCTTCAGCGGCTGCTAAACCGGCCGGGCCAGAGCCGATAACGGCTACTTTTTTGCCGCTGCGTGATGCCGGTGTTTTGGCCACAATCCAGCCTTCGTCGAAGGCACGGTCAACAATCGCGCATTCAATATTCTTAATGGTAACAGCGGGTTCAATCACACCCAGTACACAGGCTCCTTCACAAGGGGCAGGGCATACACGACCGGTAAACTCAGGGAAGTTATTGGTTGAGTGCAGGCGCTCATTGGCATCTTGCCAGCGGTTGTTATAAACCAGATCATTCCATTCCGGAATCAGGTTATCAACCGGGCAGCCTGTTTCAGACTGGCAGAAAGGAATGCCGCAATCCATGCAACGCGCACCCTGAGTATTGAGCTGGGCTTCATCGTGAGCTGTGTAGATTTCACCATAGTCTTGCAGACGGTCATCCACAGCACGGTATGGCGCTGTCTTACGTTCAAATTCTTTAAAGCCTGTTACTTTACCCATTATCTTCTTAAACCTTTTTTAAAAAGTTTTTCCGCGAATGAACGCGAATGAAAGCAAATATAGCCGTCCTGTAGCTGTTAAATATAATGTCATAAGACATTATATTTTTTGCGTTCATTCGCGTGTCTGTGCGGAGCTCTTTGTTTGTAGATGTGCTTTAAATTAACTAAGCCGCATCTGCCTTTTTCTTTTGTTCTTCAAGTACCCGCTTATAGTCTGTTGGCATAACTTTTACGAACTGACTTAATGCGCCGTCCCAGTCATTTAACAGTCTTTCAGCGACTTTCGAGCCGGTGTACTTCAGGTGGTTTTCTATCATCTGTTTCAGTTCGGCGGTGTCTTCATCGCTAGATACTGTTTCCAGCTCAACCATGCCCATATTGCATTTGGTCGTCAGGTCACCTGCGTGATCCCAGATGTATGCCACGCCGCCGCTCATGCCGGCTGCAAAGTTACGACCAATCGAACCCAGAACCGCAATGCGACCGCCTGTCATGTATTCACAACCGTGATCACCAATGCCTTCAACAACGGCTGTAGCGCCTGAGTTACGTACACAGAAACGCTCCGCTGCAATACCGCGGAAATAGGCTTCACCGCTGGTTGCACCGTATAAACATACGTTACCGACAATGATGTTTTCTTCGGCAACAAACGAGCTGTTCTTCGCCGGATAAACCACCACACGACCGCCCGATAAACCTTTACCGACATAATCGTTAGCATCGCCTTCAACTTCGATGCTGATGCCTTTAGCCAGGAATGCACCGAGCGACTGGCCGGCAGAACCGTTCAGTTTGATGTTGATGGTGTCATCCGGCAGCATGGCAGAGCCGTATTTTTTGGACACTTCGTTTGACAGCATGGTGCCGACAACGCGGTTGATATTGATCACGGGTAATTCAATATTGACCTTGTTGCCGTTTTCCAGTGCATCTTTTGCCAGTTCGATGATCTGATTATCCAGTGCCGCTTCCAGACCGTGGTTCTGTTTGATGGTCTGATGTACTTCTACATTTGCATGTGGTTTTTGCGCCGGTGTTAATAACATTGTTAAATCAATGCCACTTTGTTTCCAGTGCTCAGAATCCGTTGCTGCTTTCAGGCAGTCAACACGACCGATCATTTCATTGATGCTGCGGAAACCCAGTTCAGCCATAATCTGACGCAGATCTTCCGCCACCATAAACAGGTAGTTAACGATGTGCTCCGGCTTGCCTTTGAATTTTTTACGCAGTTCTTTATCTTGTGTGGCAATACCGACCGGGCAGGTGTTTAAGTGACACTTACGCATCATGACGCAACCCAGGGTAATCAGCGGTGCGGTTGCAAAACCGTATTCTTCAGCGCCTAAAAGGGCGGCGATGGCAACGTCACGACCGGTTTTCATCTGGCCGTCAGTCTGAATTACAACGCGTGAGCGCAGGTCATTCATTACCAGCGTCTGGTGAGTTTCGGCTACACCTAACTCCCATGGCAAACCGGCATGCTTGATAGAGGTGATTGGCGATGCACCGGTACCGCCATCGTGACCGGCGATAACGATGTGATCAGCATGTGCTTTAGTCACACCTGATGCAATGGTACCAACACCGTTTTCTGCAACTAATTTAACCGAAATACGCGCTGCACGGTTGGCATTTTTCAGATCGTGAATCAGCTGCGCTAAATCTTCGATTGAGTAAATATCATGATGCGGCGGCGGGCTGATTAAGCCAACACCCGGTGTTGAGTGACGCAGGCGTGCGATCAGTTCATCAACCTTGGTACCCGGCAGCTCTCCGCCTTCTCCAGGTTTTGCGCCCTGTGATACTTTAATTTGAATTTCGTCTGCATTGGTCAGGTAATCAATGGTGACACCGAAACGGCCCGATGCAACCTGCTTGATTGCCGAACGACGTGAGTCGCCATTGGCTTCAGGTGTCCAGCGAGCAGCATCTTCACCACCTTCACCGGTGTTTGATTTACCGCCCATGCGGTTCATGGCAATAGCTAACGACTCATGAGACTCCGGTGAGATAGAACCGAAGCTCATGGCACCGGTTGCAAAACGCTTAACAATGTCTTTTGCAGATTCAACTTCAGCAATGTCGATGGCACCACCGTTAGCTGCCGTGTTGAAATCCAGCATGCCGCGCAGTGTGCATTTTGCGGTGTCGGCATTGGCTGTTTTTGCAAAGCGCTCATATACATTTTTGTTGCCGGTGCGGGCCGCTTCCTGCAGCGCTGAAATGCTTTGCGGGTTCCACATGTGACTGTCGCCTTTAGCGCGCCAGTGCATGTCGCCCTGATTTGGCAGTACTGTCACACGGGCTTCACGCTCGGCATAGCCTAAGCCATGACGGCGCAGTGATTCTTCTGCCAGTACTTCAAAGTTGACGCCCTGAATACGGCTTGCTGTGCCTTCAAAGCAGCGGTTAACTACCTCGTCAGCCAAACCAACGGCTTCAAAAATTTGTGCTGATTTGTAAGACTGCAGTGTTGAAATACCCATTTTTGCAAAGACTTTAAACATGCCTTTACCCACTGACTTACGGTAGCCTTCTACGATTTTCTCATCGGTATTGTGAGCGTCGCTTTCTAGCAGGCCTTTACGCTGCGCATCCCATAATGCTTCAAAAGCCAGATACGGGTTGATCGCGTCAATACCGTAACCGGTTAACAGACAGTGGTGGTGTACTTCACGCGCTTCACCTGATTCTAAGATCAGACCAATACGGGTACGAATGTGTTTATTAACTAAGTGACTGTGCACCGCACCGGTTGCCAGCAATGCACTGACCGGTACACGGTCGCTATTGATATTGCGGTCCGACATAATGACTAAGCTGTGACCATCGCTAATGGCCTGTTCTGCTTCAGCACAAATACGGTCAATCGCTTTTTGCAGACCAGCAGTACCTTCAGATTTCGCATAAGTCATGTCGATGGTTTGCGTTGTCCAGCCACGGAAGTCCATGTGCTTAAGCGCGGCTAATTCTTCATTAGTCAGAATCGGGTGCGGCAATAATAAGCGGTGAGCGTGTTCTTCGGTCGCGGCCAGAATATTTTTCTCCGGGCCAATGTAGCACTGTAATGACATCACCACTTCTTCACGAATCGAGTCGATTGCCGGGTTGGTGACCTGAGCAAATAACTGCTTGAAGTAGTCGTAGATCATGCGTGATTTATCAGACATGCAGGCAAGTGCCGCATCGTTACCCATTGAACCCACAGGGTCACGGCCTTCTTTAACTAAAGGCATCAGCATAAACTGCATGGTTTCAGAGGTGTAACCAAAAGCGCGCATACGTGGCAGCAGGTCATCCTGGTTGAAGCCGTGAGCTTCTTTAGACGGTTCTAACTGCGATAATGAAATTCGCTGATCCGTTAGCCATTGCTGGTATGGCTGTTTCATGGCGAATTCGTGCTTTAATTCTTCATCTGAGATCATGCGGCCTTTATCAAAATCGATCAGGAACATTTTGCCCGGCTGCAGGCGGCCTTTGAATTTAACGTTATCTGGTTCAACCGGTAATACACCAACCTCTGATGCCATGATCACGCGGTCATCGTGGGTCAGGTAATAACGGCTTGGGCGCAGACCATTACGGTCCAGCGTTGCGCCAATATAACGGCCATCTGTAAAGACGATAGACGCCGGGCCATCCCATGGTTCCATCAGCGCAGACTGGTACTCGTAGAAAGCACGTTTTTCTTCTGACATGCTGGTGTCGTTCTGCCATGCTTCAGGCACCATCATCATCACGGCTTCTTGCAGGCTACGGCCACCCATTAATAAGAATTCTAAAACGTTATCAAAACTGCCAGAGTCAGATACTTCCGGCTCAATAACCGGCAGTATCCGCTTGATATCGTCGCCGAATAACTCACTTTCGGCCATGCCTTCACGCGCAATCATCCAGTTCGCATTACCTAAACGGGTGTTGATTTCACCGTTGTGGCTCATGAAACGCTTAGGCTGTGCACGATCCCATGAAGGGAAGGTGTTGGTTGAGAAGCGGGAATGTACCATTGCCAGATGAGAGGTGTAATCTTCAGCGTTAAGATCTGTGTAGAACGGCATTACCTGATCCGGGTTCATCATGCCTTTATATACGATCACTTTAGGAGACAGTGAGCAGAAGTAGAACAGCTCCGCTTGCTTGAGGCTTTGATCGCCACGAATCTGGTGAGCTGCATCTTTACGTAAGATATATAATTTACGTTCAAAATCATCCGAGTCGACACCATCAGCAGCGGCAATGAATAGCTGCTCCATATGTGGCATGGATTGGCGAGCGGTAGGGCCGATATCGGCTTTGATCGGGTCAACTGGTAAATCACGCCAGCCAATCAGTTTCTGACCTGAGGCGGCAATTAATTCATTAACCAGCGTTTTGCAGTGAGCGCGCTCTGCATCATCAACCGGTAAAAAAACATTACCCGCAGCATACTGGCCTTTTGCAGGTAGCTCGGCAGCAAAAGCTTCTTTTGCGACGCGAGTTAAAAAAGCATAAGGCAGGCCGGTCATAATACCGGCGCCATCACCACTGTTGGTTTCACAACCACAAGCGCCACGGTGTTCCATACGACGTGCTATATGGTCAGCATCCAATATGATCTGGTGACTAGGCTCGCCTTTAATGTGGGCGACAAAACCAACACCACAGTTTTCGGTTTCATTCGCAGGATTATATAAACCGTGCTTATTCGGTAGTCGATATTGATTAAAAACCGTGTTTTCTTCGCTCATAACTGCCTCTGGATATCTGAGTATTAAGCCCAGATACCATAAAAATTCTTAAATTCCGGTGAATTAGACGATATATCGGCCCAGATCCGGTGATTTGCTCCCCTGATTAAGGGGCAGGACATTTTACAGGAAGAGACTGCTAAAAAAAAGGTGATAGGGTTTATTAAAAAGTAGCGAAAATTGACCAGGTTTATGCAATTGCACTACTTTTGATACTGTTTAATTGCGTTTTGTACAGATTTTAAGTCTTTAGGCCAGGGCTTGTTTTGCTGAATATAAGCCGGCAGGTAAGGTATAACGGACTTTGCCTCTTCTTTGCTCTTATATTGACCATACAAAATCACATGCCAGTCTTTTGTACCCAGATGACTACGAAAATAAGCAACCCTGTCACCTAACTGGTGCTGTTGAATGTAACTTAGCAAAGTTTCTGCTTCATACCCTGCAAGAATTTGCAGGCTCCACAGTTTACCTGGCTGCTTTAATAACCAGCTTTCGGTTTTTGCACCGGTATTAATAAAGGCCTGAGTGGTTTTATCTGTTTGTTGTAACGGCTTAGTCTGGACTGGCTTTATGGCAACCATGTCAGGCGTTTTAAGAGCCGGCATCGGTGTTGCCGGAACAACAGCGGGCTGTTGTTGTTTTACTGGCTGAACTGGTGCAGAAGCTTTTTCTGGCGGCTCTGTAACAAGGCTGTCCTGGTCGTCGCTGAGTTCTGTGTTTGCAGTGAGCAGCTCGGGAATGGCCAGTGTGGTTTGAGTGCTCTCTTTACTTCGGCTGGTTTGATGAGGTATTGCGAGGTCAGGTGCCAGCTGAGTTGTTGAAAGGGCTTTTGATGTATCCGCGCCGGGCTGTTTAATATCCATTGTGTTGTTGCCGCTATTGAACAGCTGGTCAATGGCTTTGTTGCCGGTGGCTTGCGGAATGACTGGTGTCTGCTCTTTGCTGCTGTTTTGCTCAGGTTCAGTTAACAGGTTGTAAATAAATATACCGGCGAACAAAGTGGCGGCGGCAGCAAGAAACAACAGTTTTTTAGATTTTTGATTGGTGGAATAGTTTTCTACAAACAAACTTCGATTGTCGTTGAGGATTTCAGCGGCTGTCTCCATTGTGGCAACGGGGTTGCCATTGGCTATTTTAAAAATATTGCTGATGTCTTTATCAGTAAACGGATTTTCATCACGAAAGCCGGCCTGAGTGAGACGGTGCATTAAAAAGGCTCGCGTGTTGCTGACATTTAATTGCGGTAGTTCAACGGAATAATACTGGTTGTTTGTCAGGCTGCTGTTACTGTCGAGTTTGCTGCCAAGACTGTTGTCTCCCAGCAACAAAAGTTTTAGCTGAGTTTTCTGGTTGCTGTCTTTTTTTTGCTGAGCGTACTGAATCAACTGGCTTAGCACGACATCGGATAGCTGGCTGGCATCATTGACAATCAATACGGGCTGCTGGCCGCGGTACATAATATCCTGAATTCTTTGTTCCAGTATCTGGATGCTTTCAGCGTGATTATTGGTTGCAGCCTGAGTTAAAAGTGCTGATAAGTCTTCGCCGGTTTTGGCTGTGGCATTAAAAAAATACAGAGCGGGGTGGTCACTAATGATCAGCCTGTTTGCCAGACTGTTTTTGCCGCTGCCTTTGCGGCCCTGAACCACCATTAATAGTTTGCTGAACTGTAAGTGATGAGACACCGTGTCACAGGTCTGTTTTAGCGCATCAAATTCAAACAGATTTTCAGCGCCGGGTAATTTACTAAACGGCTGCTGAATCAGTTTCAAACCTAACATGGTTTGTGGTTGCAGATCTTTGGGGTCGAGGGCGTCCATTTTTATTTGATTATTATTTTCTGTCGGCAAACACGTTTAAGGGATTAGGTTAATCATTGATAACTGTCTGGGGTTGAATATACGCTCATATTCAACAATAGCAAAGCGGTCTGTCATGCCGGCAATATAATCAGCCACACCGCGTATATTGCCATTGTCACCCTCTTTGTTAAACAGATGACGGCAATGTGCCTGTGCTTCCGGCGGCAGAATACGTAAATCATTGACAAAGACATCAAACAGAGCAGTGATTGTTTGTGATGCCTTAATACTCATTCTGTGTACACGGTAATGCCGGTAAAGTGTTTTAAACATGAACTGTTTCAGTTCGGTCGCCTGTTCCTGCAGTTCATCGCTAAAAGCAATTAACGGCCGGCCGTTTTGTCTTACATCGTCGGGCGATAAGGGTTTTGCCTGCAGGATATTTTTACGGCTGTTTTCAATCAGGTTAACCACCATGTGACTGATCATGCGGCGAATGATTTCATGTGTCAGAATGCGTTCGTTCTGATCCGGGTATTTTTTAATAACGTATTCATATTGCTGGCGGAATAAAGTGGTTTCCATCATTTCTTCAAAGCTGAGCAGTCCATAGCGTAAACCATCGTCAATATCGTGATTGCTATAGGCAATTTCATCCGCAAGGTTGGTCAGTTGTGCTTCCAATGCAGGCTGAGTATTGTCCAGGAAACGTTCACCCACATCGCCGAGTTTTTTTGCATTTTTTAATGAGCAGTGTTTAAGAATGCCTTCTCTTGATTCAAAGGTCAGGTTGATGCCTTTGTAATCGGCATAACGCTCTTCAAGGCTGTCGACTATTCTTAACGACTGCAGGTTGTGCTCAAAACCGCCGTAGTCTTTCATGCATTTGTTTAACGCCGTTTGTCCGGCATGACCAAAAGGCGTGTGGCCAAGGTCATGAGACAGGGCGATGGCTTCTGTGAGATCTTCATTAAGACCAAGTTCCCGTGCAATGGAACGCGCTATTTGTGCAACCTCGATTGAATGGGTTAAACGGGTGCGGAAAAGATCGCCTTCGTGGTTGACGAAAACCTGAGTTTTATACTCGAGCCTTCTGAAGGCCGCACTGTGGATAATGCGGTCGCGGTCACGCTGGTAAAGGGTTCGATGACTGGGTGCATTCTCGTCGTGTAGTTGTCCGCGACTGGTTGCGTCGCTGCAGGCATAGGGCGCAAGTACAAGATGAGCGTTTTGAGTCATGATGGCAGTGGATTCCTAACAGTAACTGGCGTTGATGCAGGCTGTTAGCTGGCTGTCTTCATAATCATCGGTGATGTAAGCATCGCCAATGGCATGAAGCAGAATTAACCGAATTTTTCCATCCTGAACTTTCTTGTCAATCGCCATGAGTTTTTTAAAGCCTTTGGCGGTTAGCTGTTCCGGTGCATGCACGGGAAGTTTTGCACACAGCAACAGCTGTCTGACTTCGGCCACGTCATCTTCCGAGATGTTACCTAATTTGCAGGATAATATAGCGGCCATCATCATGCCGGTGGCAACGCCTTCGCCATGCAGCCATTCGCCATAACCCATGCCGGTTTCGATGGCGTGACCAAAAGTGTGGCCCAGATTAAGTAAAGCGCGCTGACCACTTTCTTTTTCATCGGCTGAGACCACATCGGCTTTATTTTGACAGGATCGTTCAATCGCATGTGCAAGGGCGGCAGGGTCACGATGCAGCAGTGCTTTCATGTGTGCTTTGAGCCAGGCATGGAAATCTGTATCGCGAATCAGACCGTATTTAATCACTTCGGCAATGCCCGAGCTTAACTGACGGTCATCTAATGTGTTCAGGGTGTTGGTGTCAGCGATAACGGCCTTTGGCTGATAAAAGGCCCCGATCATGTTTTTACCGAGCTTGTGATTGACCGCTGTTTTGCCACCGACAGATGAATCCACCTGTGATAATAGCGTGGTCGGAATCTGGATCAGATTAACACCGCGCTGATAGGTTGCAGCAGCGAAGCCGGTAATGTCGCCAATCACACCGCCACCTAAGGCAATTAAAGTGGTATTGCGATCAAACTGATGACTCAGTAACGCATCATAAATTTGATTGAGAACATCGAGGTTTTTGAATTGCTCACCGTCCGGTAGTATGACGACTTCATGTTTGATGCCGCTCAGATGTTGTTTAATCTTGTCGAGATAAAGCGGCGCGACGGTTTCATTGGTAACGATCAGGGCGCTGTTGCCGGAGATGTGTTGTGTCAGTAAATCAGCCTGATTTAAAAGATCAGTGCCAATATAAATAGGGTAGCTGCGCTCGCCCAAGTCAACGTTTAGTGTAATCATAAAAGCGTAGTCGTTATCGATGCCAGAAATAAAGCCATATTATAAACTGAAACTGATGATATAGGGAGCCGCTTCCAATTCTGCGCGCAGGGCGGCATGAGGCGCGGAGAAGAGGGTATGTCAGATACTTTAACCTGACGGATTCAGAGCTAGCGCAACTTAGCTAGGTTAGCGGGTCCTGTTTTTTCTGTAACTCCAGAATCTGGCTGATGATGGTTTGAACTGAATGCTTGCCGGTATCAATCACATAATCGGCGGCTTCACGGTACAAAGGCTCTCTTTGCTGCATAATCTGCCGAAGTTTCTGTTCCGGATTAGGTCCTTGTAGCAGCGGACGGTTACGATCTTTACGGGTGCGCCGTAGCAGGTGTTTGATGTCCGCTGCCAGATAAATCACCAGCCCGCGGTTAATTAAGTGCTGACGGTTTTCTTCTTTGATAATGGCACCGCCACCGGTGGCCAGTACGATATTTTTCAGCTGCGTCAGCTCATCAATGATTTCAGCTTCGCGTTTACGAAAACCTTCTTCGCCCTCTTTTTCAAAAATCAGTGGGATATCGACACCGGTATGTCTTTCTATCTCATGATCACTATCAATAAAGCTAAGCGAGAGTTTTTGTGCCAGCAGGCGGCCAACCGTGGTTTTGCCGGCACCCATCGGGCCGATTAGGAAGATGTTGGTGGATTTCATAGCTTGTTTAAATTAATGGATTGGCAAGTATTATAAGCGAGAAACAAAACAGTCACCATTAGGTGACTGTTTTCTATAAAGTAAAAGTTTCTTAATTTGAGAGGTTGAGCTCCAAGAGGTCATAAATATAGGTGGTAGTACTGCTAGCGCACCTGCCTGTAGTATCAAGACAGGTTTCGCCGCTGAAAACACCGTCATAACCTTGATATGGGATAGCGCCAACCGGTATATCTACATTGGCGGTCCATGTACCGTTATGGTCATTATCTATGAAAGGAGTATCTGTATCAGTGAAGGATTCTCCATCATCGAGTGCGTTATTATTATTCAGATCAAGAAACGATTCTTCACCCTGTGTATAGGCTGTTATATATGCTTTATCATCACCAGGTCGAGCATTTAGATCGCCTGTCGTGTAGGTTATTGAGCATGAGCCATCAGTCGTTACGCAATAGCTATCGGATAGAAAGCCGTAATCAGTAGCGAAATACACAGTTATACTGTCACCGATGAAAAAGTTGTCTCTATCGCCAACACGGACTGTTATGACGGAAGTTTTTTCAGTTAGTGTGGTGGTTGTGAGCCCGCTGGTCGCATCTGTTGTTGTAACGACAGCTCCCAGTTGTTGAGGACTGGCAAGTATAAAGAAGCTTGTGCTATTTACATAAGATGTAGTACTTGGGGTTGTGTCCGCTCCCGTCCCGAATGCCGGTGTATCACCAACATCACATGAGGCTTGTAATAGTGATGCACTAAGTAAACTTGTTAGTAATATTATTCTTTTCATTCTTCACTCCTGTTTGCGCAGAGAGGCAAACACATGCTGTGTGAAATTATTGTAATCAGTAAGCTGTAAACGAAGCGATAGTGTTGCATCGCTTCGTTTAGTCTTGTGTCTAGAGTTCCAGTGAATCTTTTAATACTTTTGGTGTTACAAAGATTAATAACTCATTTTTCTCATGCGAATCAAGCGTGTGGCGGAACATCCCGCCAATAAGCGGTAAGTCGCCGAGGAACGGCACTTTAGTCACACCCTCGCTCTTGATGGATTCATAAATACCACCTAAGACCACGGTGTTGCCGTTGTTAACCAGTACCTGTGTTTTTACTTCTCTGGTATCGATGGTTGGGATGTTTGCAAACACCTGACCGACTGCGTCTTTATTGATTTGTAAATCAAGAATGATACGGTCATCCGGGGTGATTTGTGGTGTTACTTTTATTGCTAACACTGCCTTCTTGAACGATACCTGTGTAGCACCACTTGATGTTGCTGAGAAGTAAGGTACTTCAACACCCTGTTCTATATAGGCTTCTTGACGGTCAGCTGTTATCACACGAGGGCTGGAGATGATTTCACCGGCATTTTCTTCGTGTAATGCGGATAGCTCGAGGTCGATTAAACTGTTTTCACCCAAAATAGCCAGAGAGAATGCACCTGATGGATTGATAACCGGCATATTAACGTTCAAGCGGTTGTCCAGACTGCCCAGTTCAACCGGTGTGATGCTGCCACCGCCACTGATGTTAGTAAGCGCACTTTGCACACCGGCATCAGTAGCTTCCAGTGAACCACTTGTGGTGTTAAGCGTGTTGCCGTTTGCGTTGACGGTGCTTTGACCAAAGCGTGCTCCAAACTCTTCTTTGAACTTTTCATTGGCGATAACAATTCTGGACTCGACCAGTACTTGTCGTACCGGTACATCCAGTTTGGTAAGTACACGACGGATTTCAGTTAAAGAACTCTCGGTGTCTTTAATCATAATCGAGTTAGTACGCTCATCAACCAGTACGTAACCGCGTGGCGTTAGCATGCTTTTCTCGCCTTTAAACATGGCTTCCAGTGCCGTGACTTTAGCGAAGTTTATGGTAAAGAATGCTGTTTGTAGTGGCGCCAGCTCGGTAACAGCTTGCTGAGCTTCCAGGTCAATTTTTTCCTGTGCAGCAATTTCTTCACTTGGCGCAATCAGCATGACTTTGTCTGATTTGCGTTTTGCCAGACCTTTGGATTTCAGAATGATATCCAGTGCCTGATCCCATGGTACATTCTTTAAACGTAAGGTCAGGTTGCCGGTAACGGTATCACTCACAACAACGTTCAGGTCGGTGAAGTCTGCAATTAACTGCAATACGGCGCGGATTGGAATATCCTGGAAATTAAGTGACAGGCGTTCACCTACAAAACCAAACTTCTCTTTTTGTTTAAGTTCCAGCTCATCTTTAGTGATGTTTTTCAGCTCAACTGTGACGATATTATCGGACTGATAAACAAGGTGTTCGTAGTTGTTGTTAATGGGCATAATTTCTATGCGGGTGGCGCTGTCCTGCTCAAAACTGTCGATGGTTTTTGCTGGTGTTGCAAAATCAAGAACATCTAAGCGCTGGCGTAAAGCATCAGGCAGGCTGGAGTTAGGGAAGTTAATGACTATTTTCCCGAACTCTTCACTGACATCCATAGGGATATTTGCATGGCTGAGTGTGACGATGACACGACCTTCACCATTTTCACCGCGACGGAAGTCAATTTTACGAATACCGCGGCCACTTGACGTTAATCGCTGTGTATCTTCAACAGTGCTGCTGCCGGCACCATTACCTTTATTGGCTGCTGTGCTGGCTATTAAATTGGAGTCGGTTGTGCCCTGAGTATCGAGAGTGATTTGAACCTGACGACCTTCAGCGCTGACGTGATAAGGCACAATTTCAGTCAGGTTTAATATTACACGTGTACGGTTTTTTGCCGTAATGGCAGTAACAGATTGCGCAATGCCGACGCCAATCTGTTCTGAACGCTTGGCAAGCTTGCTGACAGTGTTGGCAAAGTCAAATGCAATCCGTGCCGGATTATCGATTGTGAAGCTCAGAGGCGCTTTTACTTCACGGTCCATGCTGAGAATAATCTGTACCCGGTTACCGGGTAAAGTGGCATAGCGTACCGATTCAATGGATGCAAGTGGTTCAGCATAGACATGCTTGCCTGACATTAACCCAATAAGTAAAACAATCGCCAATCCTGTTTTCATCAATAATGATGTGTTTTTTTTGTTTATGAATATGTTATTCATAATTAACTCCTGAAATTATTCGTTGCCGAGGGCAAGAGATGCTTTTCGTTCGATGTAACCACCGAGGCCGTCGGCGACAATTTCTAAAAATTCAATAGAATTCTCATTAATAAGAACAATTTGTCCTTCATTCTGTCCTGCATAGTTACCGGGCAACACCCTGTGAACAACACTGTTAGGATCCTTTACCAGACCCCATTTGATGTTGTTTTGCTCCAGAATGCCAACCATACGTAATGTGTCCAGAGGGAATGATTCAAGTTGTTCTTTAGGTCTTGTTTTGTTTGGTTTTAATGCGTTCTTGTTGTTAGCCTCATCAACAGACTGTTCGGCTTCCTGCTGGAACGGATCACGTAAATCCCCTGCTGCATAGGTAAAGGTCTTATAAGGCTTAAACTGTGGTATGGGTTTAACAGTACCCTGATGTTTGGTTTTAACTGAAGCGATATAAGCGTTAAGATCATCATGATCTTTTGCACAACCTGATAGTTGAGACAAGCTGATGAGCAAAGCAACGATGAATAATCGAGAGGAGTATTTCGACTGAATCATAGTTTTGTACCTGTTGATTCTTCAAGATATTGATAAGTAATAACGGTTAAATCCATCAGCATTTTTGCTGAATCTGCACCGTCTTTTTCTTTTTTGGGTTCAATTTTAATATCTTGTAAGGTCACGATTCGCGGTAATGCAGCAACGCCGCTGACAAAGGTGGCAAACTGATGATAACGGCCGCTAACTTTTAGTTTTATCGGGTACTCTGAATAGAACTCTTTTGAGGTGAGCTTTTCAGGCTTGAAGTATTCTATTTCTAAGCCTGCTGCGATACCTGTTTGTGAAATATCGGTTAACAGAGATTCTATTTCTGTTTTGTCCGGTAGCTGACGTAACAGAGCACCAAACGATTTGCGCATGTCTTCCAGTTGCTGGGTATAAGCATCAAGGTTGACGGCAGTTGCCTGCATCTTGTCGTAGGATACCCGAAGTTCTTGCTCTTTCTTTTCCAGTACAAGAATTTCTTTGTTAAGATCTGTGATTTTTAAAAAGTAGCCGGCTACCAGTACACCGGCAAAAATAACGACAAGCGCAAAAATTTTTACAGGTTTCGGAGCAGAACCAATATTTTTAAGATCATTGACATCTAAATTGTTGATCTTATCAATAATGTCGCCAATTTCGATTTCATTCAGGTCAGAAAATTTCATGATTGATCTTCCCCGTCTTTTTTCGTTTCAGGCGCAGATTGCTTTACTTTTAGTTTAAATTCAGCGTTTCTAAAGGACTGCTTTTTAGTTTCGATATATTCAAGCCGTGGATTAGACATCCATTCAGAACTTTCGATATTACGCATGTATGCAGAGACACGGCCATTTGATTCAGCCAGTCCGATGATTGTCAATTCATCACTTTTTTGCTCAAGCGATTTTAGCGTGACACCGTCAGGGACTGTTCTGACGATTTGATCGAAAATATGTACGATCTGCGGGCGCTTTTGCTGCAAAGACTGGATGATGTCCATTCTTGATAGCAGCTTGCTTTTGGTTGTTTCCAGATCTTTGATTTGAGCCAGCTCAGTATCAAGTTTCTTAATTTCCGTGGTGAGCATGGCGTTTCTGCGCTTCTGGTTTTCAACCGCACCATTAATCTGCGTATAGACCATTAAAAAAACAGCACCGGCAAACAGTGCTGCAATAAAAGCGCTCTGGGTAAAGTCTTTGGTTTGTTGTGCGCGCAGTTCATCGCGCCAGGGCAGAAGATTAATGTGAGCCATCGTCAAAACTCCTTAATGCCAGACCGCAGGCGATCATCATAGATGGTGCGTCATTATTCAGGGTTGCCGCATTGATTTTAGGTGCCAGAGACATATTGGAAAAAGGATTAGCAATAATGGTTTTAACGCCAAGCTGCTCTTCTATATGCTCGTCAATGCCTGTAATTGATGCGCACCCCCCGGCCAGTACGATGAGGTCGACATTATCGTGATGACCAGCGGTGTAGAAAAACTGCAGAAAACGACTGACCTGCTGCGCCATGGTTTCTTTAAAGGGTTCCAGTACTTCAGGAATATAGTTATCAGGCAGTCCGCCTTCTTTTTTAAGGCGTCCGGCTTCTTCATATGACAGGGCGTATCGACGCATAATCTCTTCGGTCAGCTGCTTACCGCCGAAAGCCTGCTCACGGGTATAAATAAGTTTATTATCAATCACCACATTCAGGCTGGTCATGGTTGCACCTATATCGATCACCGCAATAATGCTATCGGTGCTAATATCAGGTACCTTTTCAACCGCTAAGTGCGTAGCCGTTTCAATGGTGTAGGCTTCAACATCAACAATCTTTGCCACCAAACCTGCCATCTCCAGAGCCGCGGTACGAATCTCAATGTTTTCACTGCGCGAGGCAGCCAGCAGGACATCGTTCATTTCAGGGGCTTTTGCAGACGGGCCGAGAACCTGAAAATCGAGGTTTATCTCATCAAGCGGGTAGGGAATGTATTGATCAGCTTCCAGTATGATCTGCTCTTCCAGTTCCTTGTCGCTTAATGCGGCTGGCATCTGGATTGATTTAGTGATGACGGCAGAACCTGCCACTGCTACCGCTGCCAGTTTGACTTTGGTCTTTGTGCGTTTTATGGCTTTCTTAATAGCCTCGGCGACTGCTTCGGCATCCTGAATGTTCTTT